>NZ_CM002692.1:2202379-2918914 GCF_000632515.1 Parageobacillus genomosp. 1 | reverse complement strand
TATATTATAATATAAACATTAGTATTGGTGCAAAAAAATTTTTTGTCTGATAAAAATAGTGAATGTTGAATATTGTCAAAAAATATAAATTTCTTTATCAAGGAATTTATCCCCGTTTGTAGAATATAAGTAACATACTGTAAGAACCTTTAGGAAAGGATGCGATACTAATTGATTGCCGTCAGCCCTACTGATTTAGAAATTTACTTGTTTCATGAAGGCAGCTTGTATAAAAGTTATGAACTGTTTGGCGCTCATGTCATTAAACAGGATGGAATGGTTGGAACGCGTTTTTGTGTATGGGCTCCACACGCCCGCGAAGTTCGATTAGTCGGCAGTTTTAACGAATGGAACGGAACTAATTTTCATCTTATCAAAGTCAGCGATCAAGGTGTATGGACGATTTTTATTCCGGAAAATTTAGAAGGGCATTTATATAAATATGAGATCGTTACGAAGGATGGGAATGTTTTGTTAAAATCCGACCCTTATGCATTTTACTCCGAGTTGCGTCCTCATACTGCCTCCATTGTCTACAACATAAAAGGATATCAATGGAAAGACCACTCCTGGCAGCGGAAGAAGCAGCGGAAGCGGATTTATGAAAATCCCTTGTTCATTTATGAGCTCCATTTTGGTTCGTGGAAAAAGAAAGCGGATGGGAGTTTTTATACATATCAAGAGATGGCAGATGAGTTAATTCCGTATGTGTTGGAACACGGATTTACTCATATTGAGTTGCTCCCGCTTGTCGAGCATCCGCTCGACCGCTCTTGGGGATACCAAGGAACAGGATATTACTCCGCAACGAGCCGCTACGGGACACCACACGATTTGATGCACTTTATCGACCGCTGTCATCAAGCGGGGATCGGTGTCATTCTCGATTGGGTTCCAGGTCATTTTTGCAAAGATGCCCATGGGCTATATATGTTTGATGGCGCTCCTACCTATGAATATGCCAACATGCAGGACCGGGAAAATCACGTATGGGGAACGGCAAACTTTGACCTTGGCAGACCGGAAGTCCGCAGCTTTTTGATTTCCAATGCGTTATTTTGGATGGAATATTTCCATATAGACGGATTTCGCGTAGATGCTGTTGCCAATATGTTATATTGGCCAAACAGTGACGTGCTATATAAAAATACGTATGCAGTCGAGTTTTTGCAAAAATTAAATGAAACGGTATTTGCCTATGATCCGAACATATTAATGATTGCCGAAGATTCAACAGACTGGCCGCGTGTGACGGCGCCGACGTATGACGGTGGATTAGGGTTCAACTATAAATGGAACATGGGCTGGATGAACGACATTTTGACGTATATGGAAACTTCGCCGGAACAGCGCAAATATGTGCACAATAAAGTAACATTTTCTCTTTTGTATGCATATTCGGAAAATTTCATTTTGCCTTTTTCTCACGATGAAGTGGTGTACGGCAAGAAGTCGCTCTTAAATAAAATGCCGGGATCCTATGAGGAAAAGTTTGCACAACTGCGGTTATTGTATGGGTATTTGTTGACGCATCCTGGCAAGAAGCTGTTGTTTATGGGCGGGGAATTCGCGCAATTTGACGAATGGAAATATTTAGAGCAGCTTGATTGGATGCTTTTTGATTTTGATATGCACCGCAATATGAATCATTATATGAAGCAATTATTAAAATGCTATAAGCGTTATAGGCCTCTTTATGAACTAGATCATTCTCCGGACGGATTTGAGTGGATTGATGTGCATAATGCCGAGCAGAGCATTTTTTCCTTCATTCGCCGCGGAAAAAAAGAGAACGAATTGCTTGTTATTGTTTGCAATTTCACAAACAAAACGTATCACGATTATAAAGTCGGTGTCCCGCTGTTTACGACATATCGAGAAATCCTTAATAGCGATGCCGTCGAGTTCGGAGGATGGGGAAATGTCAATACAAAACGAATGGCGGCAATTAACGAACCGTTTCATGGAAAACCATACCATATTCAGATGACGATTCCGCCGTTTGGCATTTCTATTTTATGCCCAGTGAAAAAACGAGGGGAGCGAAAGAAGGATGCGGAAGAAAAAATGCATCGCCATGTTATTGGCCGGAGGGCAAGGTAGTCGTTTATGTTCTTTGACGAAAAACATTGCGAAACCGGCCGTTCCGTTTGGTGGGAAATATCGGATTATTGATTTTACCTTGAGCAACTGCACCAATTCAGGCATTGATACGGTCGGAGTGTTAACGCAGTATCAGCCGCTTCTTCTCCACTCTTATATCGGCATCGGCAGCGCCTGGGATTTGGACCGCAAAAATGGCGGTGTTACCGTTCTTCCGCCGTACTCGGTATCATCCGGTGTGAAGTGGTATGAGGGAACGGCAAATGCGATTTATCAAAATATCAATTATATTGAACAATATGACCCTGATTACGTGCTAGTGTTATCAGGCGACCATATTTATAAAATGGATTATCGCAAAATGCTAGATTACCATATTGCGAAACAAGCGGATATAACCATTTCCGTCATCGAAGTACCGTGGTCAGAAGCAAGTCGGTTTGGCATTATGAACACAAACGCACAAATGGAAATTATCGAATTTGAGGAAAAGCCGGCGAATCCAAAAAGCAACCTCGCTTCGATGGGAATTTATATTTTTAATTGGCCGCTTTTAAAGAAATATTTGCAAATTGATAACGCCGATCCGCATTCGAGCCATGATTTCGGTAAAGATGTAATTCCGTTATTGCTTCGTGAGAAAAAGCGGCTCGTTGCGTATCCGTTTAAAGGCTACTGGAAAGATGTCGGCACGGTGAAAAGTTTATGGGAGGCGAACATGGATTTATTAGACGAAGAAAACGAGTTGAATTTATTTGATCATTCATGGCGGATTTATTCTGTCAATCCGAATCAGCCGCCACAATACATTTCCGATGAAGCCGTCGTCATGCATTCGCTTGTGAACGAGGGATGCATGGTGGAAGGGAATGTCGAACACTCCGTATTGTTTCAAGGGGTGCATATCGGGAAGGGAGCGATAGTGAAAGATTGCGTCATCATGCCGGACGCGGTGATTGGCGAAGGGGTATATATCGAAAGGGCGATCGTGCCGCCGAACGTCGAAATTCCGCCATATGCGATTATTCGCTCCAATGATGTTCTTCTTGTTACAAAGGAATGGCTGCAGGAACAGAGCAGAGAAGATAGTTGGAAAGGATGAGCAGCAATGAGTAATAAATGGATGTTAGGAGTTATTGATGCAACGGCGTATATGGAGCCGCTTCAGCCGCTGGTGCTGCATCGCTCTGTAGCAGCGGTGCCGTTCGCGGGAAGGTACCGATTGATTGACTTTGTATTGTCGAGCATGGTGAACTCCGGAATTGAGAGTGTGGCCATTTTTCCAAAATATCAATACCGCTCGTTAATGGATCATCTAGGTTCGGGAAAAAACTGGGATTTAAACCGCAAACGCGATGGATTATTTTTCTTTCCATCTCCGGATTTGTCCATTTCAGCCCATCATGTCGGGGCGTTCGCCCATTTTGAACAACATATCGATTATTTTTTGCGCAGCAGACAAGAATACACGATTATTTGCCATAGTCATACCGTTTGCAATATCGATTATGAAGCGGTGCTTGAGCGGCATATCGCGAACGGATGCGATATTACCGAAATCCGCTATCAAGGGCGTTCACTGGAGATGTACGTGTTAGAAACGTCATTGCTGCTTGATTTAATTGCTAATTATAAGCAGACGGGATATTGTAGCATTGTTGATGTTGTACGTGATTATCGTCATTCTTACAAAATTTGCACTTATGAACATAACGGATATGCGGCTGTCATCGATTCGGTGGAGAGCTATTTTCGACATAGTATGGAATTGCTAAATAGGGATATTTGGCGGCAGTTATTTCTTCCCGAGCGCCCAATTTATACGAAAGTAAAAGATGAGCCACCGACGAAATATACGGAAAAAGCGGTGGTGAAAAATTCGATGATTGCCAACGGCTGCATTATTGAAGGACATGTAGAAAACAGCATTATTTTCCGTTCAGTCAAAATCGGGAAGGGTGCAGTGATCAAAAACAGCATTATTATGCAAAAAAGTCAAATTGGCGAGCAATGCTATCTTGATTCAGTCATTGTGGATAAAGATGCAAAAATTGAAAACGGAGTTTCTTTACGAGGAACAGAGCGGCATCCGTTTGTGATTCGCAAAGGAACGGTACAAGGAGAGCTGATGAATCGGTGAAGGTGTTATTTGTTGTATCGGAATGTGTCCCATTTGCCAAATCGGGGGGGCTGGCGGATGTCGCGGGAGCGCTGCCGAAACAATTGCGCAAATTAGGGATCGATATTCGTGTCATCATGCCTAAATATGAAACCATTCCGCTAGAATTCAAAAACGCGATGAAAAAAATCGCTGAGATGGTCGTCAGAGTCGGGTGGCGCCGGCAGTATTGCGGAATCGAAATGCTCGAGCATCAAGGGGTTGTTTACTATTTTATCGATAATGAATACTACTTTAAGCGTCATCAGTTATACGGCCAGTATGATGATGGGGAGCGGTTTTCCTACTTTTGCCGCGCGGTTTTGGACGCCCTCCCTGTCATTCCGTTCCGTCCCGACATTATTCATTGCCATGACTGGCATACAGGGATGATCCCGTTTTTATTGCGGGAAGAATATCGGCAGGATTCCTTTTATGCGCCAATCCGCACGGTATTTACCATTCATAATTTGCAGTTTCAAGGCATTTTTCCGCGTGAAATTTTAGGAGATCTTTTAAATTTAAGCGACCGTTATTTTACAATCGAACACTTAGAATTTTACGGGAATGTCAGCTTTATGAAAGGAGCGCTTGTTTCCGCCGACGTCATTACTACGGTCAGTCCTACATATAAGGAAGAAATTCAGACCGAATATTACGGGGAGAGGCTTGATGGGCTGTTGCGGGAGCGGCAGCGTGATTTCATCGGGATTTTAAATGGCATTGATGAGGAAATATATAACCCGAAAACCGACCCTTTTATTGCAATGAAATATGACGCACAGACCATTGCGAAAAAACGATGCAACAAACATGCGCTGCAGCAATATTTTGGCTTACCTGCGCAGGAAGACATTCCGGTCATTGCCATGGTTACTAGGCTGACAGCGCAAAAAGGGCTCGATTTAGTAAAATGCGTTTTTCATGAAATAATGGCCGAGAACGTTCAATTCATTTTGCTTGGGACAGGGGATTGGCATTTTGAACAGTTTTTCTCCCAGATGGCAGCAGCGTATCCCGATAAAGTAAAAGTATATATTGGGTTTAACGAACCATTGGCTCATCAAATTTACGCGGGGGCGGATCTGTTTTTAATGCCTTCCCTGTTCGAACCGTGCGGCCTGAGCCAGATGATAGCGCTCCGCTACGGCACGATCCCGATCGTACGGGAAACAGGAGGATTAAACGATACGGTGCAATCGTACAATGAGGTGACGGGAGAAGGAAACGGATTTAGTTTTACCAACTTTAACGCCCACGATATGTTATATACGATTCGCCGAGCACTTTCTTTTTATAACGATAAGCCGATATGGGAAAAACTGATGAAGGAGGCGATGAGCCGCGATTATAGCTGGGCTCAATCGGCGGCTAAGTACAACGAAGTATATGAGGATTTAGTAAACAGGAGGTAGCGCCATGTTCTCGAATAAAGACGAGTTTAAAAAAGCGTTTTTAAAACGGCTGGAGACGTTGTGTGGCAAACGGTTTGAAGAGTCGACATTGCGCGATCAATACAACACGCTAGGGAACATGGTCCGCGAATATATCAGCCAAAACTGGATTCAGACGAACGAGCGAAATCGCGCGCGCAAGCAGAAACAAGTTTATTATTTGTCGATTGAATTTTTATTAGGACGGCTTCTCGGCAGCAATTTGCTGAACCTTGGCGTTCGCGATGTCGTCGAAGAAGGATTGCGCGATTTAGGTATTCGTCTTGAGGATATCGAAGAAAGCGAGGCGGACGCGGGTTTAGGCAATGGCGGTCTCGGCCGCCTTGCCGCCTGTTTTTTAGATTCGCTTGCTTCGCTCGATTTGCCCGGACATGGCTGCGGGATTCGGTATAAACATGGATTGTTTGACCAAAAAATTGTTGATGGATATCAAGTGGAACTCCCGGAACAATGGCTGCGCCATGGCAACGTATGGGAAATTCGTAAAGAGGAATTAGCAGTAGAAGTGAACTTTTGGGGGAAAGTGGAAATATCGCAGCAAAACGGCAGGCTCACGTTTCGCCATGTCGACAGCGAAAAGGTCATGGCTGTTCCTTATGACATGCCGGTCATCGGCTACCATACGAAAACGGTCAATACATTGCGGCTTTGGAGCGCAGAGCCGGCAAAAACATTTCCTGTCCATAAGGATGTAATGCAATATAAACGGGAAACGGAGGCGATTTCCGAGTTTTTGTATCCCGATGATACCCATGATGAAGGGAAGATTTTGCGGCTAAAACAACAATATTTTCTCGTCGCCGCCAGCATTGGCAGCATCGTTCGCGCTCATCGCCGCCAGCATGGGCATCTGTATGAACTTCATAAATATGTTGCCATTCATGTTAACGATACGCATCCGGTTTTGGCGATTCCGGAATTGATGAGGATTTTGCTGGATGAGGAAGGAATGAGCTGGGAAGACGCTTGGCATATTACAACGAACACGATTTCGTATACAAACCATACGACGTTATCCGAGGCGCTGGAGAAATGGCCGATTCGCATTTTTCAGCCGCTGTTGCCGCGCATTTACATGATTGTCGAGGAGATTAACGAACGGTTTTGCCGCGAGCTTTGGAATCATTATCCAGGTGACTGGAAACGAATTGAAGAAATGGCGATTGTCGCCCATGGGCTTGTCAAAATGGCTCACCTGGCGATTGTCGGCAGCCATAGTGTCAACGGCGTTGCCAAACTGCATACCGAGATTTTAAAGAAACGGGAAATGAGGCTGTTTTACGAATTCGAGCCGCAAAAATTTAATAACAAGACAAACGGAGTGACCCACCGCCGCTGGCTGTTAAAGGCAAATCCTGAGCTTTCTGCATTGATTACCGATGTCATTGGAGACCGATGGATGAAAGATCCGCAGGCGCTGATCGGGTTGAAACCGTACGCTTCCGATCCCTCGTTTCAGCAGGCGATTGAAAAAGTTAAACGGCAGCGCAAAGCAAAATTAGCGAAGCGCATTTATGAAAAGACGGGGATCGTCGTGAATGAATCATCGATTTTTGATGTGCAAGTGAAGCGTCTCCATGCTTATAAACGGCAGTTATTAAATGTCCTCCACATCATGTATTTGTATAACCGGCTGAAAGAAGATGAGAGCTTTTCCATTTACCCGCGCACTTTTATTTTCGGCGCCAAAGCTTCGCCGGGATATTATTATGCAAAGCGCATTATTAAGCTGATCCATTCCGTCGCCGAAAAAGTCAATAAGGACAAACAGACAAACGAACAGCTGAAAGTTATTTTTTTGGAAAACTATCGCGTTTCGCTAGCAGAAGAAATTTTTCCTGCCGCGGATGTAAGCGAGCAAATTTCCACCGCCAGCAAAGAAGCGTCCGGCACTGGCAATATGAAGTTTATGATGAATGGAGCGATTACGCTTGGTACGCTAGACGGCGCCAACGTCGAGATTTTGGAAGCGGTTGGCGCAGAAAATATGTTTCTGTTCGGGCTTACGGCCGATGAAGTGCTAAGCTACTATGAACATGGGGGGTATCGCTCCCATGAATATTACCACCATGACAAGCGGATTAAACAAGTCGTCGATCAGCTCATCAACGGGTTTTTCCCAGATGCCCACGACCATTTCGAGCCGATTTACGATTCGCTTTTAGCACAGAACGATGAATATTTTGTTTTGCGCGATTTCGCCGCTTATGTCGAGGCACAGGAAAAAGTAGAACAAGTGTATCAAGAGCGGGAGCGGTGGTTGAAAATGAGCGTGACCAATATCGCCCATTCCGGTTATTTTGCAAGCGACCGGACAATTCGGGAGTATGCGAATGAAATATGGGACATTCATCCGGTTAAATAAAAAAGGCGGTTTAGAAGGCGTCCGAGTATTTAAAAAAAAGCCATCCTTATTTTTTCTTACGTTTTTTACCTAATAGAGCCGTTGCGATTGCGCTAAAGAAGTAGCCTAAAGCTTCTATCATTATAACAAACACCTCCTATTTTTTTACAAGATACCTTTATTTAGCATATATAAAGAGAGAGGTTTTGTCCTCTCTCTTAATCATCACCATCCAACCAGTCGCCGATGCTTCCGAGGATGCTGCCTTCTCCAACAGAACGGCTCCCCGTGCTTGGCGCGGCGGCGATAATTCGGTCAGCAAGCCGGCTGAACGGAAGCGACTGCACCCAGACGGTTCCCGGCCCGGTTAATGTTGCAAAAAACAAGCCTTCGCCGCCAAAAAAGGCGGTTTTAATTTTGCCGACATATTCGATATCGTAATCAACTTCTTTTGTCATCGCCACTAGGCAGCCGGTGTCAATGCGCAATTTCTCACCAGGTTGCAGCTCACGCTTGTAAATGGTTCCGCCTGCATGCAAAAAGGCGAGCCCATCCCCTTCGAGTTTTTGCATAATAAATCCTTCGCCGCCGAAAAAGCCGGTTCCAAGTTTGCGCTGAAAATCGATGCCGACCGAAACGCCTTTGGCTGCACAAAGAAAGGCATCTTTTTGGCAAATCACTTTGCCGCCAAGCTCGCTTAAGTCCATCGGAATAATTTTTCCAGGGTATGGGGCGGCAAACGAAACGCGGCGCTTTCCAGTGCCGTTGTTCGTAAACACCGTCATAAATAAACTTTCTCCTGTTAATAATCGTTTCCCCGCTCCAACCAATTTGTTCAAAAACCCTTTTCCGGAATGGGAACCGTCTCCAAATACGGTTTCCATCGTGATTCCGTCTTCCATCATCATCATTCCGCCTGCTTCGGCGATGACGCTTTCCTGCGGGTCTAGTTCAATTTCCACAAATTGCATGTCATCGCCATATAATTTGTAGTCAATTTCATGTGCGTTCATGTTTTTCTCCTCCATCTTATCATTTCTACGCTATATTCTTTATACGGGCCAGGATTACTTTTTGTTTCAAAAAAAGACCATCAACGGTGATGGTCTTCTTTTTCTGTATAAGGATCTTTTTCATAGGCGGGCAAATCACCAATATTGGACATTATTCCTTCATCATCTAAAATATTTTCGAGTTGCTCATGTTCTTTGGTTGGATATACTTTTACATTTTTTCCGTATAAGTCGACTGCCGCGAAATTTTCCAAGTCTTCGACATATCCGACATTTTCCTCGGATTCGGCGTACACTTCGCCATAATAATCAACATTTTTTCCTAAATCGGAAGGCGTATCGGAGGAACCGTAACGCGCGACTTCCTGCCAGGCATCTTCTGCGTCATATGCCACCGATTCATCGCGGTCATCCAAATCAAACTTTCCAAACGGAGGCATCAACACGCCTTCTTCTAGCGGCCGCTTTTGCGAAACGGTTTGATCAGGGCTGTGCTCTTTACAAAAGGTGGTCGTTGGGAGCGCCTGTAGACGCTCATAAGGGATCGGTCTGCCGCAAACTTCACAGATACCGTATGTGCCGTTGTCCATCGCTTGAAGTGCATGTTCAATCTCTTTTAGTTCCCGTTCCGTATGTTCATTCAGTGCGATATCTTTTTCCCGCTCATATAGCTCGGTTGCCTCGTCCGCAGGGTGGTTGTCATAGCTTGCAAGTTCGCCGACCGCATCGTGGGCATGGCTTCGCAGTTTGCCAAAATGATCGTTATTTTGCAGTCGTTCTTGAATTTCCTGTTTTGCTTGAAGAAGTTGTTTGCGGAAGGCGGCTAGTTGTTCATTCGTTAACATCATGATTAACTCCTTCCTAAAAATAAACCGTTTACATTGTAGTATGAACCAAAAATAAAAAAAAACACGGCTTATTTCCAACCGTGTTACAGCCAATGGCTGATCAGCAGACCAATGGTCAATAGAAACCCGAATTGTGTATTCGTTTGTGCCGTTGCTTTCATTGCGGGCATCATTTCAATTGGTTTCGTCTTGCCGATAAACCCTTTTGCCGCAGCAGCTGCTTTTGGGATGCTGAAAAAGACAAGCAGCGTCCAAAAAGAAACGATATGGGAGAAAGCCAGCACCGCCATCCAAATAAACGAAACGGCAAACATACCGGCAAGAATGCGGATTGCATTATTACGGCCGACTAAAATCGCCAGTGTTTTTCTTCCTTTTTCTTTATCTCCATCAAGGTCGCGGATATTATTGGCGAGTAAAATCGCCCCAACTAAAATGGCAATCGGCGTTGCGATGAGAATCGCCGTTTTTGTTACTTCGCCGGTTTGAATGAAAAAGGAAATGAGAATAATTAACAGTCCCATGAAAAATCCAGCTGCAAGTTCGCCAAACGGGGTATACGCAATCGGTACCGGGCCGCCTGTATAGAAATATCCCGCTGCCATACAGATGGTGCCGATCAATGCAAGCCACCAGCTGCTATTCATGCAGATATAGACACCGATTAGTGTCGAGACAGCAAATAATGCAATGGCTAAACATAAAACGGTTTTTGGGTGCATTCCTTCACGGACAATCGCCCCGCCAATTCCTACCGATTCCGGGGAGTCGAGCCCGCGCTTGTAGTCGTAATATTCATTGAACATATTGGTGGCTGCCTGAATCAATAAAGAAGCCACAAGCATGGCGATAAATAAAGAGATGCGAATGGTTGTTTCATGAAGTGCTAATACAGTGCCGATACAAACAGGCACAAATGCAGCAGTCAATGTATGTGGACGGGTAAGCCTCCACCAAACACGCCAATCGCGGCGGCGGTGGACCGATGAACAGCGATCTGTTTGCAATGATGGTTGCATAATCATACCCCTCATATTCGGATAAAATAGTATTCATAAACGTTCACAATAAGTGTAGGAAAACGTTTATAGTGTGTCAACCCTTTTCGAATAGATAAATTGTTTCCTATTATATATAATGGAAAATAGGAAATAGGCAATAAACTTAATGAAGAAAGCGGGATTACAGTGGCAATTTTACATCAGCATAAAATTCGCGAACAACTGCATCTCATCGAAAAAAAAGCAAAGCGGCTGTTTATTAGTTGGACGGAGGAATTGAACGATGTAGACCCGGTTTATTTTTTTTCATTAGGACCAAAGTGCTCTTTCCGTGAGCGTTTTTTTTGGATGGATCGCACCAGTGAAACCATTTATGTTGGGCTTGGCTGCACGTATGTGATTGAAACAGCAGAAAAAGAAGAGCGGTTTCATACGGTTGAAACAAAATGGAAACAATGGATTGAACAATCAGCTTTTTATTCCAATGGGACAAAAACAGTTCCTATCCTATTCGGAGGCTTTTCGTTTGATCCGTACAAACCGCGCACGGAAAAATGGCGTGCCTTTCCGCATGCGAAAATGGTGGTGCCAGCCGTTCTTTTAGCGAGCAAAGGTGGAAAAGCGACGTTAACCGTGACGGTGCGTTCCGGACAAAGTGCAGAAACTGTAGAAAAAATAGAGACGTTGCTTCATTTGTTGCATGAAGGACAGGCGTCAATCCATTCTTTGCCTTCTTTGATAAAATATGAAGAAATACAAACGGAACAATGGCTTGATACAGTGAAACAAATGATCGCCAAGATTCACAGCGGGAAGTTCGATAAAGTAGTGCTAGCGCGGGAGGCGCGTTTATCGTTTGCGAATCGGGTGGAGGCAAGCGCAGTGCTCCAGCAGCTACGTGAGCAACAGCCGTTTAGCTATCTGTTTGCGTTTGAACAGGAAGGGCAATGCTTTATTGGCGCTTCTCCGGAGCAGTTGGTAAAAAAGGAAGGCGATGTATGTTACTCCACTTGTTTAGCGGGATCGATCCGTCGGGGAAAAACCGTTCAAGAAGACGAACAGCTTGGCGAGTGGCTGCTGAATGACGAAAAAAATCTTCATGAACATCACTTTGTTGTCCAAATGATTAAAGAAGCGATGGAAGCGGTTTGCGAACGCGTCCACATGCCACCTTCTCCACAGCTGTTAAAATTGCCGAACATTCAACATTTATATACGCCGGTTGTTGGGGAGCATTGCCGCGCTTCCTCTATTTTATCGATGATTGCGAAGATGCATCCAACCCCTGCGTTAGGTGGGACACCGCGGGAAGCAGCAGTCAAAGAAATCCGCGAGGTGGAGCCGTTAGACAGAGGATGGTATGCCGGTCCAATCGGCTGGATGGATGCGGAAGGGAACGGGGAATTTGCCGTGGCCATCCGTTCAGGTCTGCTGCAAGGACAAGACGTATCGATTTTTGCTGGATGCGGTATCGTCGGCGATTCCGACCCTATCAGCGAGTATGAGGAGACGAAAGTGAAATTTACCCCAATGTTATCGGCGTTAGGAGTGGGACAAGATGAATGAGTCACTAACCTTATATATTGCCGCGTTTGTGGATGAATTAGCAAAAACGGGGGTACGAGATGTTGTTGTCAGTCCAGGATCGCGCTCGACCCCGCTAGCGATCTTGATGGCGGAGCATCCGGAAATGCGCATACATATGAACTTAGATGAACGTTCTGCCGCCTTTTTTGCCCTTGGTATGGCAAAAGCAAAACGGCAACCGGTCGCCCTTCTTTGTACGTCAGGAACGGCGGTTGCCAACTATTTTCCGGCGCTAGTGGAAGCGTATTACTCACGAATTCCTCTTGTCGTCGTTACGGCGGATCGTCCGCACGAATTGCGCGACGTTGGCGCGCCACAGGCCATCGATCAGTTAAATATATATGGAAAGTATGCAAAATGGTTTGTTGAAATGGCTCTTCCGGAAAGAACACCAGAGATGCTTCGCTATGCACGGACGGTGGCAGCAAGGGCAGCAGGCATCGCGATGAGTGCTCCGGCGGGGCCTGTTCATCTGAACTTTCCACTTCGTGAACCGCTTGTGCCGAATATCGAGGAAGAAACATGGCAACAAATCGAAGCGAAAGAGCCGTCTTATACAAAGGTTATTGTCGGAAAAGTAACCGTCGATAGGAAACAGCTTGAAGAATTATATCACCAGCTCGCTTCCATCGAAAAAGGATTAATTATCTGCGGACCAATGGACTACCCGGAATTTGCCGAGGTGGTTACCGAGTTAGCGGAAATGCTCGATTATCCGATTTTAGCGGACCCGCTTTCCCAGCTGCGCAGCGGTCCTCATTCCAAACAGTATATTATTGATTGCTATGATGCGATATTAAAAGATGAAACAACGGCTGCCGCATTCGTGCCGGATGTCGTGATTCGTTTTGGCGCCATGCCGGTTTCCAAACCGTTATTTCTGCTGCTGAAACGATATCCATCCATCCGGCAAATTGTAGTAGATGGCGGCGGAGGATGGCGGGAACCGACATTGATGGCATCCTATATGATACACTGTGATGAAGTGGAATTTTGCCGCCAACTCATCGAAATGGCGGAGCGAAAATCGACAAAAAGCGAATGGTGCGCAACTTGGAAAGCGGTCAACGATATTGCGAAATCCGTTCTCCTAGAGGAACCGGCGGACAGTGAATTATTTGAAGGAAAAGTGTTTACCGAACTTTTACAACTGCTGCCAAGCGGTGCTACTTTATTTGTCGGCAATAGTATGCCGATTCGTGATGCCGATACCTTTTTCTTTACGACAGACAAGCAAATCCGCATGCTGGCGAATCGTGGCGCCAACGGAATTGACGGCGTCGTGTCGAGCGCGCTAGGGGTCAGCGCCGTTGCCGAACCGCTCGTGCTTGTCATCGGCGATCTTTCCTTTTATCATGACTTAAACGGACTGTTGGCGGCGAAAATGCATGGATTGAACGCGACGGTTATCGTTCTTAATAATAATGGCGGCGGGATTTTCTCGTTCCTGCCGCAAGCAAACTATAAAAAACATTTCGAAATGCTGTTTGGCACGCCGACCGATTTACAATTTGTGCACACTGTTCGCATGTACGAAGGGAATTACCAAAACAGCAAAACATGGGACGAATTTCGCGATCATGTTTCCCGATCGCTGACAACCGATGGCCTTCATGTGATTGAGGTATGTACATCCAGGGAGACGAATGTAAAAAACCATCGTCTTTTGTGGGAAAGGGTTTCCCAGGAAATAGCGGAATTTCTCGAAAAAAGGAGAATGGCATGAACATTTTGGTGAATGGCGTTTCCTATCATGTCGAACAATATGGGAATGGCGAGCCGCTTTTGCTCTTGCATGGATTTACTGGAAGCCTGGAAACGTGGAAACCGTTTTTCCCGTATTGGCGGGAATTTCGTTTGATTCTGGTCGATATCATCGGCCATGGTCTTACCGATTCTCCGCATGACCCAGCGCGGTATGAAATCGAGCAAGCAGCCGCGGATCTTGATGAACTGTTGCACCATCTTCATGTAGAGGACGTCCATGTGTTAGGATATTCGATGGGAGGACGGCTCGCGTTAACATTTGCGATCCTTTACCCTCACCGTGTTCGCAAGTTGGTGCTTGAGAGCAGTTCCCCTGGTTTAAAGACGGAGCAGGAAAGATGGAAGCGGCGTGAAAATGATGAGGCGTTGGCAAAGGAAATAGAACAATACGGAGTGGCGGCATTTGTGGAAACATGGGAAAAGCTGCCGTTGTTTGCGTCGCAAAAGCGTCTGCCGTTTAGCGTTCAGGAGGAAATACGTAAGGAAAGGTTGAAAAATAATAAAACCGGGCTAGCCAATAGCCTGCGCGGAATGGGGACCGGAAGACAGCCTTCATGGTGGGATCGGTTGCCGGAAGTGAACACGCCGACGTTATTGATATGCGGAGAGTGGGATGAAAAGTTTTGCCGGATCGCGGAAGAAATGAAAGAGCACTTGCCAGATTGCAAAATGGTCACTGTTTCCCAAGCGGGACATGCAATTCATGTGGAACAACGAGAGATTTTTGCTAAAATAGTAAGTGAGTTCATTAGAGGAGGAGAGTAAAATGGCTATTGAATGGGTGAAGGAACGCGAGTACGAAGATATTATATATGAAACGTATAACGGTATTGCCAAAATCACCATTAATCGTCCAGAAGTACATAACGCGTTCCGTCCAAAAACGGTTGCTGAAATGATCGACGCCTTTTCGTATGCGCGTGATGACTCCAAAATCGGTGTGATCATTTTAACGGGAGCAGGCGGAAAAGCGTTCTGTTCTGGCGGAGACCAAAAGGTTCGCGGCCACGGCGGCTATGTCGGCGACGACCAAGTTCCACGCTTAAATGTATTGGATTTGCAACGGTTGATTCGCGTGATCCCAAAACCAGTTATCGCGATGGTGGCGGGGTATGCAATCGGCGGCGGTCATGTATTGCATGTTGTATGTGATTTAACGATTGCGGCAGACAACGCGATTTTTGGACAAACTGGTCCAAAAGTAGGAAGCTTTGACGGTGGATATGGTGCTGGCTATTTAGCGCGGATTGTCGGCCATAAAAAAGCGCGTGAAATTTGGTATTTATGCCGCCAATATACGGCACAGGAAGCGCTGGAAATGGGTCTTGTCAATAAAGTAGTGCCGCTCGAGCAACTGGAAGAAGAGACCGTCAAGTGGGCGCAGGAAATTTTAGAAAAAAGCCCGACGGCGATCCGCTTCTTAAAAGCAGCGTTTAACGCCGATTCTGATGGGTTAGCCGGCATTCAGCAGCTGGCCGGTGACGCGACATTATTGTTCTACACGACCGAGGAAGCTAAAGAAGGACGAGATGCGTTTAAAGAAAAACGCAAACCAAACTTTCAACAATTTCCGCGTTTTCCGTAAGAAAAGCGGAAGGCGCCTGCATATCGGCGACACGCGCTGGAGGACCCGCGAGGAGGCCGTTGCCGCCACAGCGGGGCCGAAGCGTCGCGAGCCGATGGCGCCTGGAGCTAGACAATAAGAAAAGCGGAAGGCAAGTTTTGCCAAAGCAGCTTGATGTATTTCATCAAGCTGTTTCTTTATGGAAAGAAGGAGAGTGCCATCATGCAAACAGCCATACCAAACTGGTTGATGCAACGTGCTTTTTTAACGCCACAACGCCTTGCTGTCGATGATGGGCGGCAGAAAAAGACGTTTGCCGAACTTCACGAGTCTGCAGTAAAACGGGCGCGGCAGTTGGCAAGCATAGGGGTGCGCCAAGGGGATATCATCGCGGTGTTGATGAAAAACAGCATTGCGATGGTGGAAATGATCCATGCGCTCCATTATATCGGAGCCATCGCGCTATTGCAAAATATACGTTTAACTTCCCATGAGCTTGCGTGGCAATTAAATGATAGCGGCGCCGCATGCGTGATTGCCGATGAGGAGCTGGCAGGCCTTGTTGAGGCAGACATCCGCGTGATGACAATAAACGAATTGTCGGCATTGCCGGAGATAGACGTGGAGTTTCAATCGCATTATCATTTCGATGATGTCGCCACCATTATGTATACGTCAGGAACGACGGGAAAGCCAAAAGGAGTACTGCAAACGTACGGCAATCATTGGTGGAGCGCCATCGGCTCGGCGTTAAATTTAGGGTTGCATGAAAATGATTGCTGGCTTGCCGCTGTTCCACTGTTTCATATCAGCGGTTTGTCGATTATGATGAGAAGCGTCATATACGGGATGGGCATGTATGTGATGCCTTCCTTTGATGCGCAAAAAGCAAATAATTTAATCATGGACGGGAAAGTGACGATCATGTCCGTCGTCACAGCGATGCTGCAAAAAATGCTTGCCGATCTTGGCGAAAAGCGGTATCCAGAAACGTTTCGCTGCATGCTGCTTGGCGGCGGGCCTGCACCCAAGCCGCTGCTAGAGGCATGCAAAGAAAAGGCAATACCTGTTTATCAGACGTACGGCATGACGGAAACAGCATCGCAAATTGTCACATTGGCGCCAGAATATAGTTTAACAAAGCTCGGTTCCGCAGGAAAACCTCTTTTTCCTGCGCAGCTTCGTATTGAAAAAGATGGGCAACCGGCCCGTCCGTATGAAGCGGGGGAAATTGTCGTAAAAGGGCCAAATGTGACGAAAGGGTATTTGCACCGGGAAGAAGCGACAAAAGAAGCAATTCGGGATGGCTGGTTTTATACCGGAGATATCGGGTATGTCGATGAAGATGGATTTTTATACGTATTAGACCGCCGCTCTGATTTAATTATTTCTGGCGGGGAGAATGTGTATCCCGCGGAAGTCGAAGCGGTGCTTCTTTCTCATGAGGCGGTGGAAGAAGCAGGAGTAACCGGAATCGAAGATGAAACATGGGGGCAAGTGCCATGTGCGTTTGTCAAACAAAAAAGCGGCTATTCCATCACCGCCGAACAGCTAAAACAGTTTTGCCAGGAACGTTTAGCCAAATATAAAGTTCCAAAACAAATTTATTTTGTCGACCAGCTTCCGCGCAACGCATCGCAAAAATTGTTGCGCCGCCAGTTAAAATCGCTCATACCTAATGATAACAACGGGGCTTGATGACAAGCCCCGTTGTTAAAATCCGTCTTCGTCCATTAAGCCTAATTCGAGCGCGCGATAGGCGATCAGTTTTTCCACTTCCGGCGGCAGATTGTCCAAAGAGCCAAATTCATATTGCCATAAATTTGTAAATGAGTCGACGCAGATCGGAAATGTCATTGGATTTGTCCGTTTTACTTCTTCTTTAAATGCTTTAATTAAGCTGTCTCTTTTCGCCACAATACGTCGCCTCTCTTTAAATAAACTATGTAAGCGCTATCTTTTTGGCCGCTCAGTAAGCCAAAAAGACAGCGCATCAAATTAAGATAGTTATGCATTGTCTGCAGGGGTAAATGTTTTGCAGTCCGTTTCCTTCGAATCGGATGCTATTTTCCCCATATGGCTCACGACATAAATCGATTCCGCACTGCACCGGTTTCCTTGGGCCCAATATTGGCAGTTTTTTACTTCGCAAAGAACATCTTTTGCCATCTTTATTCCTCCCCGTTAGTAAGAAAATAAACTACACCTTTAGTTTGGACGTTTGCGAAAATGTTATGAAGGAAACATTCAACAGTTTTATTGAAAATATTTATCATTATCATTGACATAGAAAATCATTCTCAATTAAAATGAAAGCAAGAAAAGGAAATAGGGGGGATCCCAATGGCATCGTTATTAGTGGTAGGCGCAGACCATTTAGGAAACATTGCCGATAAACTGATGGATTCCGGATTTCAAGAGATCATCCATGTTGATGGTCGAAAAGTGAATATGGTAAAAAGGGATATTCCCGAACATGTCGATATCGTGTTTGTTATGACGGATTACATCAATCATAATTTAGCCAAGAAGATAAAGCAAAAGGCGAAAAGCAAGGAAAAACCGATTTATTTTGTCAAACGTTCGTGGAGCTCGATTCATTCCGTTATTCAACAATTAGAGACGGAAAAATTGGGATAGAGTTACATTTAATCCATGAACCAATTATTAATTCGTGGAATATGAAAAAGTAAGAGGAAGGACGGGCTACAATAAAAATAGTCCGCCTCGTTCGTTGAGGCAGACTATTGTTTTCATTGCAGTGCTTTTTGTAGGACACGAATATTGTCTTCCATGAGGGCGAAATAGTCTTTATTTTCTTTTACGTCTTTGGAAGTTCGTGATTCTAAGTTGTGCAGACGAAGAGAGTCAGCACCGATTTCCTTTTGGACGATATTAGCGATTTTTTGGGTAATATTTTGCTCAAAAATAACATACTTGATATGATGCTGTTTTGCTTTGTTAATAATTTCGGCCAGTTCTTTTTGTGATGGCTCGTTTGTCGGTGAAAGCCCGGAAACACTCAATTGTTTAATGCCATAACGGTCTTCCCAATATCCGTAAGCTGCATGTGCTACGAGAATTTCTTTTTTTGGAGATTGATCAACGACCATTTGGAATTGCCGGTCAAGATTTTCTAGTTTGGCTTTCAGGATTTCAAAGTTTTTCATGAATGTTTCTTTCTCTTCCGGTTTTAGCTCAATGAGCAAATCACGGATATTTTCCGCCATGGTGATGGAACGAATCGGGTCAAGCCAGACGTGCGGGTCTTTATCGCCGTGATGCTCATGTTCATCTTCGTGCTCTTCATGGGTGGAGTCTAGCAAGCCGATCCCTTCAGTGGCAGCGAGAAAATGAACCCGTTCGTTTTTTAATGTTTCTTTTACTTTATCGGCGAAGCCTTCCATCCCTTGTCCTATATAAATAAACGCGTCAGCATCAGCTAATTGCTTCATCGTTTTTGTTGAGGGTTCGAATGTATGCGCTTCGACACCTGGAGGATAAATGCTTTGTACATGTACATATTTTCCGCCAATTTTTTCTGTAAAGTCTTGAAGCGGATAAACAGTCGTATAAATTGTTAAAACGTCTTTTTCTTTTTTGCCTTGCTGCTCCTTCGTTTCTCCGCTACAACCATATAAAAGGCCAGAGATAACAAGCAGCAGCGACAAAAGAAGTGATTTTATTTTCATAGCAATTCCCTTCCTCACTATAAAATATAGGCGTCACAACAAGGCCATTGTTATTATATCGTAATCATTACGATTTGGGAACTAAAAATGATCATTATGCCAAAGAATTAGATGTAGGGAATGGATCGACAAACATCGTCCAATCTCGGCTCATTTCTTCATCTGTTAATAAGCACGCATCCAAAGACGCTTCGATTTCCTGACGATTCATGTCCATGCCGATGAAAACAATCTCTGTCATGCGATCCCCGTAAGTATCGTCCCATCTTTCAAGAAGTTCAGGTTCCTCTTGGAAGATTTGTTGGCGTCCCTCTTCCGGATAAGCAGCAATCCATGTTCCGACTTCTTGCATCATAATCGAAGTTCCCGCCTGAGATAAGAGGCAACACGTATTATTCCACGAAGCAAGCCAGAAAAACCCTTTCGCTCGCACGATTTCCACAGGCCAATCTTCCAGCCACTGCATCCAGCGTTCTGGATGAAACGGGCGTCTTCTTCGGTAAACAAAAGAAGCAATGCCATATTCTTCGGTTTCTGGGGTATGCTCTTCGTTTAATTCTTTGATCCATCCGGCAGATTGGCTTACTTTTTCAAAATCAAACAGACCTGTATCTAAAATTTCATGCAAGGCCACTTTTCCGTGGGCGGTTGGAATAATTTTTGCTTCGGGGTTCAGCTTTCGCACCACCGCTTCTAATTCTTGCACCGTTTCCGACTTTACAAGGTCGACTTTATTAATAATAATAACGTCTGCAAATTCAATTTGATCGATAAGTAAATGAACGACATCACGCGTATCGTTTTCGTCTATGCCTTGTCTTCGATCAAGCAAGCTTTCTCCCGAGGAAAAATCAGTCCAAAACCGGTTGGCGTCCACTACTGTCACCATTGTGTCGAGACGGCATTTTTTGGTGAGGTCAATGCCTAATTGTTCGTCCACATATGTAAATGTTTGGGCTACAGGAATCGGTTCGCTAATTCCCGACGATTCGATGACGATATAATCGATGTTTCCAGCGTCTACTAGTTTTTCGACCTCTTTGATTAAGTCTTCGCGCAAGGTACAACAGATGCAGCCATTTTGAATTTGCACGAGCTTTTCTTCCGTGCGGGAAAAACCGCCTTGCCGAATGAGCTCGGCATCAATGTTGATTTCACTCATATCATTCACAATAACGGCAATTTTCTTTCCTTCTCGGTTATGCAAAATCTGATTGAGAAGCGTCGTTTTCCCCGAACCAAGATAGCCACTTAATACAGTAACCGGTATTTTTCTCATTGTTCTTTTCTCCTCCTTAATAGACAATCGTAATCATTACGATTTAATACGGTTAATCATACAAGAAAATAAACCAAACTGCAACGGTTATGTTTCCTACGTTTAAAATTTTTTCATCCATAAGGCTCTTGCTTTGGAACGGAGGAAGCAATTAGGGAGTTTA
Organism: Parageobacillus genomosp. 1; assembly: GCF_000632515.1. Lineage (GTDB taxonomy): Bacteria > Bacillota > Bacilli > Bacillales > Anoxybacillaceae > Saccharococcus. The sequence continues at coordinate 2,897,941 of NZ_CM002692.1, read as the reverse complement.
AACGGATAAAACTCTGAAGTTCTTTTTTGCCGAAAGCAAACCAAAAATGGGCTAGCCGTAATAACACGTGCTGTTTTTCTGTTTGCGTATGGTGGTGAAAGGGGGGCTATGAAAGGCAAAGAGCTCATACTATGTCATATCATAAATTACCGCTACGGCTTCCTGCTGTTTTCCTGTTTTTCTGGAACAGGATCAAATCCGCCAGGGTGGAATGGATGACACTTTAAAATCCGCTTGATCGTCAGCCAGCCGCCTTTGATGGCGCCAAACCGTTTCACCGCCTCTAGCCCGTATTGCGAGCAGGTCGGATAAAACCGGCATGTCGGCGGCTTAAGCGGCGAGATAAAAATCTGATAAAAACGAATGAGAGCAATCACTAATTTTTTTGCCATTTGTTTTACCCCTAAACCTGCAAACTGTTCCATTCATAATGTATCATAAATGTGGAAGAAATACATATATAATGTGTTGCAAACCGTCCGTTTGCCTTTTATAAGGAATCAATACAAAATGGATGAAAAAAATCGGATTTCAGTGTATGATGAAAAAAGAAAATGAAGTAGGAGTGATATACATGCCTTCAGTAGAAAGCTTTGAGTTGGATCACTGTGCGGTAAAAGCGCCATATGTGAGACATTGCGGCATTCATAAAATTGGAAGCGATGGTGTCGTCAATAAATTCGATATTCGCTTTTGCCAGCCAAATAAGCAGGCGATGGATCCAGCTGCGATTCATACGCTCGAGCATTTGCTCGCTTATACGATGCGCAAACATGCAGAAAAGTACGATCACTTTGATATCATTGATATTTCGCCGATGGGCTGCCAAACAGGATTTTATCTTGTTGTGAGCGGATCGCCGACAGTGGATGAAATCATTGATTTGCTTGAGGAAACGATGAAAGAAGCACTAAACGCGACTGAAGTCCCAGCAGCGACAGAGCGGCAATGCGGGCAAGCGAAGCTGCATGACCTCGAAGGGGCAAAGCGGCTCATGCGTTTCTGGTTGGAGCAAGATAAGGAAGAGTTAAAGAAAGTATTTGGATAAATTGGTAAGGCTATCATCATGTTGATGATAGCCTTACTTATTTTGCGAATCATCCTCTTCAGGAGGAGGGTCGATCGTATGTTTGTATTCGTATGCTTTTGATGTAGTAATCACTGCCAAAGCAAGAATGAGCCCAGCAATGATCAATGATACTGCTAAAGTAACATACATTGCTAATTCACCTTTTTTCTTTTCATTGTAACATATTGTCACCACATTGGTGAGATGATGCTTTGCACGAATGGATGAGTAAATGTTTCGAATGTGAGAACGAAACGGTTTTGTGATGGCGTTCCTTTCCTTGTAAATACGGTATGAGGAAAGAATTGGTCGGTAATGTACATTAGGCAATAGGAAATAATACAGTTTGATTATAAATATGTTTCGTCGTTATCTAAATGCATATTAGGGAGGAATGGGAGATGTCTAAGCAATTAACGGACATTGTAAACAAACAAATTGCCAACTGGAGCGTTCTTTACATTAAACTGCATAATTATCATTGGTATGTGACAGGTTCGCAATTTTTTACGCTCCATGAAAAATTTGAGCAGCTGTATAATGAAGCGGCACATTATATTGATGAACTCGCCGAACGTCTTCTTGCCCTTGGCGGAGCGCCGGTGGCGACGATGAAGGAATGTCTCGAACAAGCTTCTGTCAAAGAGGTGACTGGACAAGAATCAGCGGAACAAATGGTGGCGACCATTGTGAGCGATTTTGAAACAATGATTGGGGAATTAAAAGAAGGAATGAAAGTTGCCGATCAAGTTGGTGATGAAACAACTGGAGATATGCTGCTTGGCATTCATCAAAGTTTAGAAAAACATGTATGGATGTTAAAATCGTTTCTCGGACGGTAAAAATTAGACAATGACCGATCACTCCTTCGCTGATGAAGGAGTGATTTTTTTTAGGGGGTTGTCTATACCGCTTTTCCTCTTTACGCATACGATAGTAGTGCTTATTCTTGACACTCCATACGACTCAAGTCGTGGGATTCTTAGGTCGTTAACGTCCGTATCCATTTCTGGTTTGGACAACGCCCAAGTTCAGGGCTGTGCCATCAGCCCGTCCTACGGCAGAGCCTATAGCTCCGTAGGCTGGCAGACTATCGCTTACGCTACACCATCTGCCACAGGTGGCTCTCTTACATGTTTTTACGTCTTTTTCTTGACGGACTCCATCGGTTTTACGCTTGAAAAGTCTACCTTTCCGTTCAAGCAACCCCATACCGATGCGGTTAGAAACATCCACTTGTTTTCATTATACCAAAGCGATACTATGTCGAGCAATGGAACTGCCCATAGGCAGTCCTTACTCGAAGCCGATTCATCCCATAGCTAAAGCCGATGGGTTTTCTCGGCTAGATTTCTGTAAGGAGGTGGGAGCATGCACAAATACACATCGATGCTGGGACTTTCGTTAGCAGGCTCCGTTGTTTCATTTCTCATTGGAGGAATGGACTCATTAGTAATTATTTTGCTTTGTTTTGTCGCTGTCGATTATGTCACCGGAATCATTGCAAGTGCGATGGAAGGAAAGCTATCCAGTCAAGTTGGTTTCCGAGGCATTGTCCGCAAGCTGCTTATTTTTGTTTTAGTCGCTGTTTCGCACTTATTAGATATCGCCATTGGCTGGAATAACCATTTTATTCGCGATACGATCATTTTTTTCTATATTGCGAATGAATTTATTTCCATTGTGGAAAACACGGGACGTGTGGGTGTCCCGATTCCCTCGGTTTTGCGAAAGGCGATTGAATTGTTCAAAGATGAAGTAAAGTGATTTTTTGAGCATAATTTTTTTTGCCTTCATCCACACTAAACAATAAACGAAAGATCATAAGGAGATGACGACTGTGGCGGAGCAGCAAAAAAAAACGTATTATGTGTCGATGGAATCGGGAGAAATTTCACAAGTAAAAACCGCTTCCCCATGGGATTTTCAAATTGAAGCGACAGATGATGAAATTATTCAATTGCGGGAGTATTTTGACCAAAACTATTCTACAGACTTGCAAGCGTTTTTTCGCGCCCACGTTCCATATGTGCAATACCATTATGACCGTGAAAATGATGCCTATGACAGAACATTAATGAAAATTTATCAGCTGATTTACAAGCTTGGGAATGAAGAAGCAAAAGCGCATATCCGTTCGCTTGGCATCATTCCGGAAGAGGAGCTCGATTCATAAAAGTCGCCATTTTTGTTGGCGGCTTTTTTGATGAATATTTTGTCGTATAATGAAAAGAGAGACAAACAAAAACGGGGTTGGAAATCATGTATACGTTTTGCGACTATTATGGCAATCGAGTGCGGTTGTCGTTTGCCGATCATCCCTTTTCTGTGCATCCGGGCCACGTATGGATTATTTGCCGCTATCATGGACAATGGCTTTTAACGGACCATCCGAGACGCGGATTAGAATTCCCAGGCGGGAAAGTAGAAAAGGGAGAAACGCCGGAGCAAGCGGCGATTCGGGAAGTGAAGGAAGAAACAGGGGGGCTGGTTCGTTTGCTCACTTATATCGGCCAATATCAAGTTGAACCGGATATAGTAAAAAACATCTATTTTGCGGAAATCGCATCGATAGCGAAGCAGCCTTCCTATTTAGAAACAAACGGCCCGGTACTGCTTCCGACATTGCCGAAAAACATCCGTACAGATGAACGGTTTAGTTTTATTATGAAAGATGAGGTGCTTCCGCGGACATTAGAAGAAATAAAGAGACGTTCTTTATCGTGCCGGGAACGTCTCTAGCGATGTTTCATCAATTTCTTTTCGATGATGGTGACGACCTGATACATCACGGTTGACAGCAGGGCAATGACAAGCAGGCTCATTAACACTAATGTAAAGTTGAACACTTGGAATCCATAAATAATCAAATAGCCGAGCCCCTGTTTAGAAACGAGAAATTCGCCGGTAATGACGCCGACCCAGGACAAGCCGACGTTGACTTTTAACGTCGAAATAATCGTCGGGAACGAGGATGGCAGCACCGCTTCTTTGAAGCATTGGTAGCGGGTGGCGCCGAATGTTTGCAATACCTTCAAATAGTTCGCATCGACTTCCTGGAAGGAAGAGTAAACAACAATCGTGGTGATGATGACAGAGATAATCACCCCCATCGCAATGATCGAAGTGAATCCGGGACCGAGTGCGACGATGAGAATAGGAGCGAGCGCCACTTTTGGCATTGCATTAAAGACGACTAAATACGGATCGAGCGTTTTCGATAGGCGTGGGAACCACCAGAGCAGTGCGCCTAACAATGCACCGGCCACCGTGCCGATAATAAATCCTAATATGGTTTCGAACATGGTAACGAACGTATGGGTCAAAAGCGAGTTGTCGCCGAGCTTTTCAACAAATAGACTCCCAATCGCCGATGGGGAGCTAAACAATAGCGGATCGACCCAATGAAAGCGGCTGGCTGCCTCCCATAAGAGGAAAAAGGCGATAAAGATCACGATCTGAAACAGGCGAATGACTCGTTTTTCTTTTTTCAGTAAAGCGATGTATTGCTGATGAAGAGACTGGATACGCTCATTGGTTTGCTTCAATTTCATCCAGCTCCTTCCAAATGGATTGGAACAGCACGGAAAAGGCAGGATGCTGACGGGCGGCAAATGGCGATAAGCGCCGCAATTCATCGGGAACCATAAACGTATGCATAATGCGTCCCGGTTTTGCCGAAAACAGAAAAATACGGTCGCTCATCGCAATCGCTTCCCCGATGTCATGAGTGACAAGCACCGCTGTCTTTCCATACTCTTTTAATGTTTTCCATACCAACTCTTCCAGTTTTAATTTCGTTTGCTGGTCAAGGGCAGAAAACGGCTCATCTAACAGGAGCATTTTTGGATCTGTCGCCAACGTGCGCACGAGTGCGACCCGCTGGCGCATGCCGCCAGACAGTTGGTTAGGATAATACGATTCGATTCCTTTTAGCCCGATGTAGGCAAGCAAATCAAGAGCTCGTCTTTTCGTTTCTTCCGTTAATGTTCCCATGATTTTTAAACCGAGCAAAATATTTTCTTCGATTGTTTTCCAAGGAAACAAATAATCTTGCTGCAGCATATACCCTGCGGCTGGGCGGGCGCGGTCTAATTCTTTCCCTTCGATAAACACCGCTCCTTCCGTAGGTTCAATTAAGGCGGCGATAATGGAAAGCAACGTCGTTTTGCCGCAGCCGCTAGGGCCGAGAAAGGAGACAAATTCTCCTTTCTCTACGGTCAATGATATATTTTCAAGAGCCGTCACGGCAGTTTTTTCGGTAAAATAAGTGTGGGAAACGCGGTCGACGACTAAAAAGCTCATCTTTTCACCCGCTTTCGTTATTTAGCCATCACTTTTTTGGCAAATGAATTATCGACAAGCGTTTTGTGATCAATATGTTTCGGCAGTTCGCCCGCTTCTTCCATAATATTTTGCAAGTTGTTCCATTCTTTTTCATCGAGCACTGGATTAGTGGCATAGGTGCCTTGGCTTTTATAGCGGTCAACGACTTTTTCAATGATGGAAAGATCCGTATCTTTAAAGTAAGGCTGAATCACTTTTGCTACTTCCGCCGCGCTATGCGACTCTACCCATTGCTGCGCTTTATAGATAGCGCGTGTAAATTTTTCAATTGCATCTTTATTTTTATTGATAAAGCTTTGTTTTGCCATATAAGTGGTATATGGCACGTGGCCCGACTCTGTGCCAAATGAGGCGATAATGTACCCTTTTCCTTCCTTTTCAAAAATGCTTGCCGTTGGTTCAAAAAGCTGGACGAAATCGCCTGTGCCGCTGGCAAACGCATTGGCGATATTAGCAAAATCAACATTTTGAATAAGGTTTAAATCTTTATGCGGATCAATGCCGTGTTTTTTCAGTACAAATTCGCCAACCATTTGTGGCATGCCGCCTTTGCGCTGGCCGAGAAAAGTGCTGCCTTTCAACTGATCCCAAGTAAAGTTCTCAATTTTATGGCGGGAGACGAGGAACGTCCCGTCTGTCTGTGTAAGTTGCGCGAAGTTAATGACTGGATCGTTCGTGCCTTGGCTGTAGACATAAATCGATGTTTCCGAGCCGACAAGGGCAATATCGGCTCCGCCGGAAAGAAGGGTAGTCATCGTTTTATCGCCGCCCCATGTGGTGGTGAGTTCCACGTCTAACCCTTCCTCTTTAAAAAACCCTTTTTCTAGGGCGACATATTGCGGCGCATAGAATATAGAGCGAGTTACTTCCGCAAGTCGTATCTTTTTTACTTCCTCCTCTTTTTGTTGGCTGCAAGCAGCTAGAGGGATAATAAGGAGAAAGAGAAAAAGCGACATTATGGCGATTTTTTTCATGAAGGTGGCCTCCTTAACAAGTAACTTACTTCACCTTATCGTATGCAGACAAAAAAAATGTGTGAATGCCTAATGAAAAGGAGGAAATGGTCATGGATGGATATATTGTCGAGCAATATCGCTTTCCTTCCCCCAATCCGCACATTGATGTATTTCTTGTCACGTATTTATGCCAAGGGCTAAAAATGAAAGGCTTTTTGGCTATACCGAAAGCGCCTGGAGTGTATGACGGTTTTTTATATTTGCGCGGCGGTATTAAAAATGTCGGGAAAGTGCGCCTGGCGCGCATTACTCAGTTTGCCTCGTACGGATTTGTTGTGATGGCGCCGTTTTACCGCGGCAACCAAGGAGGGGAAGGAAATGAGGATTTTGCCGGAGAAGACCGCTATGATGCGCTTGCCGCGTTTCGGCTGCTGCAGCAGCATCCAAAAGTGAATGAAAAGCGGATTCATGTTTTTGGTTTTTCCCGTGGGGGAGCGATGGCGCTGCATACGGCGATTTTAGAGCCGGGCGTTTGCTCTGTTGCGGTGTGGGGCGGAGTTTCCGATGTAGCGCTTACCTATTGGGAGCGGGAAGATTTGCGGAAAATGATGAAGCGGGTCATCGGTGGGACGCCGGCAAAATATCCGGAGCGATACCGCTGGCGGACACCATTATACGAAATCGAGAAAATTCATGCTCCTGTCTTAATCATTCATGGGGAAAAAGACCGCAATGTTTCGATTGAGCATGCGTATCGTCTTGAGAAAAGACTGAAAGAATTAAATAAGCAAGTGACAACATGGTATTTTCCACATTTTACGCATTATTTTCCACCAAAAGAAAATCGTGAAACCGTCCGGCGGTTGACAGAATGGATGAAAAGACAGCCGAATGTATGATACGATAAAAAGAAAAGGGGTGTGTTGCAATGGGCATGCCGCTGGAGCTGCAAACGCTGATTGTCACAAAAGGGAAAGAAAAGCGAGTAAAAGATAATTTGTTTATTTTAGAAAAAGACGGATATCGCCTTTATCCTCTTGATATTCCGCTAGAGGTTAGAAGAACGCTGCAAAGCGAAGCGAGTGGTCAAGCGGTGGTAAAAAAACTGGAACTTGCCGATAATCGAACGATTGTCACGTATGAGCTTGTCTCCTTGCATTCAACGAATTAAAAAAGGAGGGAATCGTTCCCTCCTTTTCGATTATACAAGCGGACCGCCAAGCGCTTCAATTTCCGGCGCGATATGCTTGAATTTTTGGAAGTTTGCGCGGAATTTTGATGCCAGTTCTTTTGCTTTTTGTTCATATGCATTTTTATCAGCCCATGTATTTTGTGGCTGCAGCACTTCATCTGGAACTCCTGGAATATGAAGCGGAATGGCCAAGCCGAAAATAGGATCTTTCACTGTTTCGACATTGTCTAGTTCTCCTTCGACTGCTGCTTGCACCATCGCACGCGTGTAAGCTAGCTTCATGCGGCTGCCAACTCCGTACTCCCCGCCGGTCCAACCAGTGTTGACAAGGAATACCCGCACGTTATGTTCAACGATTTTTTTGCCGAGCATTTCTGCATAGCGCACAGCCGGGAGCGGCAAAAATGGAGCGCCGAAGCAAGTAGAGAACGTCGCCTGCGGAGAAGTGATTCCCCGTTCGGTGCCGGCGAGCTTGCTCGTATAGCCGCTTAAGAAATGGTACATTGCTTGTTCACGCGTCAGTTTGCTGATTGGCGGCAATACGCCAAACGCGTCTGCAGTTAGGAAAATAATCGTCGATGGGTGGCCAGCGATGCTTGGGTCCACGATGTTGGCAATTGCCTGAATCGGGTAAGCGGCGCGCGTATTTTCCGTTAATGTTGCATCATCGTAATCTGGTATTCTTGTCTGTTCATCAAGCACCACGTTTTCCAGCACCGCTCCGAACCCAATGGCGTCAAAAATTTGCGGTTCTTTTTCACGAGATAGGTTGATGCATTTCGCATAGCATCCGCCTTCGATATTAAAGATGCCGCGGTTTGACCAGCCGTGTTCGTCATCACCAATTAAGCGGCGGTTTGGATCAGCGGAAAGCGTCGTTTTTCCCGTTCCCGACAGTCCGAAAAATAATGCCACGTCTCCTTCTTTGCCGACATTGGCGGAGCAATGCATCGAAAGAATCCCTTGCTCCGGAAGCAAATAGTTCATCACCGAGAAAATGGATTTTTTCATTTCGCCGGCATATTCCGTTCCGCCGATTAGCACGATGCGGCGTTCAAAAGAAATGATAATAAACGTTTCTGATCTTGTTCCGTCCACCGCAGGATCTGCTTTGAAATTTGGAGCGGAGATCACCGTAAATTGCGCTTCATGTGTTTGTAATTCCTCTGCGCTTGGGCGAATAAATAATTGATGGGCAAATAAATTGTGCCAAGCAAATTCGTTAATGACTTGAATCGGCAAACGATATTTAGGGTCAGCGCCGGCAAAGCCTTTAAAGACAAACACTTCGTCTTTGGCCATTAAATAATCGAGTACTTTATTATATAATCGTTCGAAAACTTCCTCCGAGATCGGCTGATTGACTGTTCCCCAATCAATTTTTGCTTTTGTTGACGCCTCTTCGACAATGTATTTATCTTTCGGTGAGCGGCCTGTATATTTGCCTGTTGTTACCGCTACTGCCCCAGTAGCTGTTAACCGGCCTTCTTTTCGCTGCAACACTTTTTCCACCAGCTGCGCTACCGATAAATTATGAAGTACGTTTGGTTTTTGCAATAATAAAGAAAGTTTATTGGTCATTTTTGCGATCCCCATTGTTCAAAACCTGCCTTTTTATATTTAATAACCTCTTTAAATAGTATAACACATTTTTATTATTAGTCCATACTATTTGTGACGATTTCTTTTATTTATTTTTCCTGTTTTTTTCAAAAAAAATTCGCCACATTTTGTTGACTTTTTCGGCTTTATTACGATATGATAAGTCATTGAACGGATACTCTTATCCCGAGTTGGTGGAGGGACAGGCCCGATGAAACCCAGCAACCGTCACAACTGGAAACATGTGAAATGGTGCTAACCTGTGGCAAGGCGATGTCCTTGAACGATAAGAGTGAAAGGAGCAATACGATTGCAATGACCTTTCCTCACCGTTACAGGAAAGGTTTTTTTATATGAGAAAATGAACAAGGGAAATGAGTACCGTATCGCTCGCCGTTTGCGGCACCATCATTTTTTGATGTTTGATTACGGAAAGAGGAGGAAAATGACGAATGTCAGCAAAAAGACGTTTATTTACTTCAGAGTCTGTAACAGAAGGTCATCCGGATAAAATTTGCGACCAAATTTCCGATGCGATTTTAGATGCGATTTTGGAAAAAGACCCGAACGCACGCGTCGCCTGCGAAACGAGCGTGACAACAGGGCTCGTGCTCGTAAGCGGAGAAATTACGACATCGACATATGTGGATATTCCAAGAATCGTTCGCGATACGGTTCGCGAAATCGGCTATACGCGCGCCAAATTCGGTTTTGACGCGGATACATGCGCCGTGTTGACATCGATTGACGAACAGTCGCCAGATATCGCGATGGGGGTCGACCGGGCGTTAGAAGCTCGTGAAGGTCAGATGACTGACGAGGAAATCGAAGCGATCGGTGCTGGAGACCAAGGGCTAATGTTTGGATTTGCCTGCAATGAAACGAAAGAATTAATGCCGCTTCCGATTTCGCTGGCGCATCGTTTAGCACGCCGTTTAGCTGAAGTTCGGAAAAACGATATTTTGCCATATTTACGTCCAGATGGTAAAACACAAGTAACGGTAGAATATGACGAAAACGGCAAACCGGTTCGCGTTGATACGATTGTCGTATCCGCACAGCATCATCCGGAAATTACGCAAGAGCAAATTGAACGTGATATTAAAGAACATGTCATCAAGCCGGTGGTGCCAGCCGAACTGATCGATGAAAATACGAAATACTTTATTAACCCGACAGGCCGTTTTGTCATCGGCGGACCACAAGGGGACGCTGGTTTAACGGGACGGAAAATTATTGTAGACACGTACGGCGGTTACGCGCGTCACGGCGGCGGCGCATTCTCTGGAAAAGATCCGACAAAAGTAGACCGTTCTGCAGCATATGCAGCCCGCTATGTCGCGAAAAATATCGTGGCGGCAGGACTTGCCGATAAGTGCGAAGTGCAACTCGCCTATGCGATCGGGGTGGCAAGACCGGTCTCGATTTCCATTGACACATTTGGCACAGGAAAAGTATCGGAAGACATTTTAATCGAAGTCGTGCGCAACAACTTCGACCTACGCCCGGCAGGCATTATTAAAATGTTAGATTTGCGCCGTCCGATTTACAAACAAACAGCTGCTTACGGCCATTTTGGACGCACCGATATCGACCTGCCGTGGGAGCGTACAGATAAAGCAGAAGCATTGAAAGAGCAAGCTTTTTCCTTGGCGAAGCAACAATAAATGAATGAATATGGAAAAGAGAGTTACAGCAACTGTAGCTCTCTTTTTTTAATCGATATGTTAACGTTTTATTTAAAAAAAAAAGGAAAATTTTATAGTTTTATTGCTTCAAATCTATGATATAATCAAGCATGCTGAATATAAAGAAGTAGGTGAAATACACATGTGCGGGTTTATTGGTTGTGTTTATGATCAGCCAAAAATGCTAGACGAGCAATGGAAGAAAACGTTTGAAGAAATGAATAATATGATCACGCATCGTGGTCCAGACGACGAGGGGTATTTTTTCGATGACTATGTCCATTTTGGCTTTCGTCGGTTGAGCATCATTGACTTAGAAGGGGGTCATCAACCATTATCGTACGAAAATGAGCGATATTGGATTATTTTTAATGGAGAAATTTATAACTATATTGAGCTGCGCGAAGAGTTGTGTGCGAAGGGATACGAATTTGCCACATACTCTGATACGGAAGTGATTATTGCGCTATATAGTCATGAAAAGGAAAAAGCGGTAGAGAAGCTCCGTGGCATGTTTGCGTTTGTCATTTGGGATAAAGAAGAAAAAACGATTTTTGCCGCACGTGATCCATTTGGCATCAAACCATTTTTCTATCTTGAAGAAGAAGGACGGACGTTTTTTGCATCGGAAAAGAAAAGCATTTTGCATGCGATGGAAAATAATGTTCTCGATTATGATGCGCTTCAGCACTATTTAACATTTCAATACGTGCCTGAGCCAATGACGATTTCCGTTGGCATTAAAAAATTAGAGCCGGGTCATTACATCAAAAAGAAAGTCGGTGAACAATTAACGGTACACCGTTATTGGAAAGCATGGTTTCAGCCAGTATGGAAATCGGAAGATGAATTCGTCAAAGAGATTCGCGATGTTTTATTTGATTCCGTGCGGGTACATATGCGCAGCGATGTGCCGGTTGGCTCTTTTTTATCCGGTGGAATCGATTCTTCGCTCATTGCTTCGATTGCCAAACAATTTCATCCGAACTTTAAAACTTTTTCGGTCGGTTTTGAAAGAGAAGGGTTTAGTGAAATTGAGGTGGCGAAAGAAACAGCTGAAAAATTAGGGGTGGAAAACATCAGCTACGTTATCCCGCCAGAAGAATATATGGAAGAGCTGCCGAAAATCGTTTGGCATCTGGATGATCCGCTTGCCGATCCAGCGGCTGTTCCGCTTTATTTCGTCGCCCGCGAAGCAAGAAAGCATGTAACGGTTGTTCTTTCTGGAGAAGGAGCGGATGAGCTGTTCGGAGGGTACAACATTTATCGTGAACCACAGTCACTAAAAATTTTTGAGCGGATGCCTGACGGGGTAAAATCGGCATTGCGCATCATTGCTCGCATTCTCCCAGAAGGGGTAAAAGGGAAAAGCTTTATCGAGCGCGGGGTAACGCCGATGGAAGAACGCTATATAGGAAATGCGAAAATGTATAGCGAAGAAGAAAAAGAGGGATTGCTAAAAGCATACAAGCACGGACTGGAATATACAACCATTACCCGTCCGTTTTATGAGGAAACCACTCATTATTCGCCTGTCAACCGTATGCAATATATCGATATTCATACATGGCTGCGTGGGGATATTTTGCTAAAAGCCGATAAAATGACAATGGCCCATTCGTTGGAATTACGCGTTCCGTTTTTAGATAAAGCGGTCTTTGAAGTGGCGGCCAAAATTCCACCAGAAATGAAAACGGCTAATAATACAACAAAATACATTTTACGCAAAGCGGCAGAAGGCATTGTTCCCGACCATGTCCTTCACCGCAAGAAGCTTGGTTTCCCTGTGCCAATTCGCCATTGGCTGAAAAATGAAATGCACGATTGGGCGAAAACAGTTATCAAAGAAAGTGAAACGGATCATTTGTTCCATAAAGATGTGCTATATCGCCTGTTAGAGGAGCATTGCGCCAATAAAGCGGATCATAGCCGGAAAATCTGGACTGTGCTGGTCTTTATGATTTGGCACCAAGTATATATCGAAAAAAAGTACGATTTTTCCCGTCTATATAAAAAAGAAAAAGACAGACAGCCCCTATCCATCTAATCAGGTTGATAGGTGATTGCCTGTCTTCCCATTTGCGCCCAGGCGTCTAAAAAATCGGCCCTGGGTGCTTTTTTATTTTTTTCGCCTGTAAGCGGGTCATTGAAATAAATATAATCTCGGTCATATCCCGTAATAACGACGGAATGCTCGTAATATGTAATTTTAATTGGCCCTCTTGGCGTTTCCCATTCACGGAAGGCAGATTCAGGAAGTTTTTTATACGTACTGTTGGTAATAATCCAAATCGGTACTCCTTTCGAAAGATATTGCTGCAACACGGAAAAGTCACTTCCTGTTAGGTCAATGATTCTATCGGGCAGATACATTTCAGCAAGCTGTTTAATCGGCTTATGGTACACACCTAAGCCTGGTGTGGTAAGCGAGTACATATCCCCGACAAATCCATCATTTGGATGGCCAAAATACACTTTGCCATTTTTTCGCTGAAACGGAGTTGGGTCTTTTTTTATTTGTTTAGCAAGTGTCAGTTTGTCGGCTTGTACACCGGCATCTTCAAGAAGCATTGCCAAGCTCGTTACTTCGCAGCCGCGCGGTAACTCGGGAAGTTGGCGAATGGCCGGCACATCAAGCAGCACAGAAGGTTTGATTTTCTTTTCAACAGAAGGAGAAATAACATTCCCTATTGGCGCTTCTCCTGCTGAGTAAGTTTGTTTTAAACGCGCGATCGTTGTTTCTATTTTTTGGTTGAGCAACAGTGCGATGAGAAGACAAAGCATAAAAAGGGAAACAAGTGCCGATTTCCATAATGCTTTCGTTAGGGAAAATATCATAAACAATGCGATAGCAATGATGAAAAGAAGCAAGACGACAGACATAGCATTACTCCTTATTGGATCGGAATGATTTTAAAATTACTGAAAATAAGGAACGATGATCACTGTTTTTGCTGCAGCGCCTTATAGTATTGCCCCTTTTCTACATATTCGCGACGGATTCGTTCCATCTCACGGACATCTTCATCGGTCAGTTCGCGAATGATTTTAGCGGGGCGGCCGAATGCAAGGGTGTGCGGCGGAATTTTTTTTCCTTGCGGCACGAGGCTGCCGGCGCCGATAAACGCCCCTTCGCCAATTTCCGCCCCATCAAGGATAATCGAGCCCATGCCGATTAGTGCGTTTTTGCGGACGATGGCGCTATGTAAAATAACTTGATGGCCGACGGTGACATCATCTTCAATGATAAGCGGATTGTTTGGACTTTGATGCAAAATTGAGTTATCTTGAATATTGACACGATTGCCGATAATCGTTGGGGCGACATCACCGCGAATGACGGTATTGAACCAAATGCTTGTTTCTTCCCCGATCACCACGTCGCCGGTGATGGTGACATAATCGGCAATAAAGGCAGATTTGGCTATCTTTGGAATTTTTCCTTTGTACGGGTAAATCATACGCTTCTTTCCTTTCCTAAAATGGTTCGGTATTATTATTGTACAAGTATTGGCACGATTCGTAAACGGAGGAGATTTGGTCATGTGGAAATGGGAGGCAAACGATGGAAAAGGAGCGGTTGTCATTGTCCACGGAGCGGCCGAGCATCACGGACGGTATCAATGGCTGATCGGGCAGCTGGTCAAAAGCGGCTACCATGTCGTCGCCGGAGACTTGCCGGGCTTGGGACGGACAACGCGGCGAAAACGTGGACACATTCAATCGTTTGACGAATATATTAATGAAGTGGCAGAGTGGGTTAAAGAAGCACAACAATTTCATGTGCCAATATTTTTGCTTGGCCACAGCATGGGAGGGCTTGTAGTCATCCGCGCCTTGCAGGAAAAACGTCTCCCGATCCGTGGAGTTGTTTTATCTTCTCCTTGCTTGGGGCTTGTGTCGTATCCGTCCAAGGGGCTTGATATGCTCTCTAGAGTATTGAATTATATCGCTCCTTCCCTTTTATTTGACTCTGGTTTGTCTGTTGAACTAGCAACAAGAAATAAAGAAGTGCATAAGACCGATCAACAGGATGAGCTGTATGTGACGAAAGTATCGGTCCGCTGGTATCGCGAACTGGTGAAGGCGATGGAATTGGCGTTCCACCGCATTGCAAAATTTCCGGATATTCCGTTGCTGCTCATGCAGGGCGGCGACGATAAAATTGTCGATAAAAAGGCAGTAAGAGAATGGTTTGATCGTTTATCCATTTCGGAAAAAATGTATAAAGAATGGAATCAACTATACCATGAAATTTTTAATGAACCGGAGCGGGAAGATGTTTTCTTTTATGCTAAATCATTTTTAGATACGCAATGCCAGCTATATCGTTAAACAATGTCATTCCTGCATCTGAGGTGAGCCTATTGAAAATACCGACGCATCCGATTACATTGATGAAAAAAGTATATCGTGATGTTTTTCCCGTTGTACACCGCGAATTGGCTTATTGGAGACAAAAAGCGGAGCGCATTCCCGACCCGGAGCTGCGCAGACAAGCGTTGGCCAGCATTGCAACAAAAACATTTCATTGCGAAGGCGGCGCCATTTTATCGCTCCTTGCCGGGAAGGACATGGAAGAGTGCATTCGCTTTATTGTCGCGTATCAAACGATCAGCGATTACTTGGATAATTTATGTGACCGAAGCACGTCGCTGGATCCGCTGGATTTCCGCGCTCTTCATGAGTCGATGCCGGATGCTTTATCGATTGATGCCGACGTGGCAAATTATTACCGGCATCGTCAAGAGCAAGATGACGGTGGCTATTTACATGACCTTGTACGAACATGTCAAGGTGTTTTAAAGAAAGTAACGCATTATGATAAAATTGTTCCGTTTTTGCATGAGTTGGCGGGATATTATTGCGATTTGCAAGTGCATAAACATGTGCATGTCGAGGAGCGCGTGCCGCGCCTGGAAAAATGGTTTAAACAATATAAAGATCAGCTTCCACCGATGGAATGGTATGAGTTTTCCGCCTGCTCCGGCTCTACGCTAGGCATTTTTTGTTTAGTTGCTTACGCCTTTAACGAAACATTTCAAGCGGAAATGGCCAAGCAAATACGAGACGGTTATTTTCCGTATATACAAGGGCTACATATTTTGCTTGATTATTTGATTGACCAGGAAGAAGATCGGTTAGGCGGAGATTTGAATTTCTGTTTTTATTATCCAAGCCAGTCCGTTTTATTGGAACGGTTATGCCATTTTATTGAAGAAGCCGACCGCCATGTGAATGAGTTGCCGCATGGGGAGTTTCACCGCCTTATTCACCGTGGCCTTCTCGGTCTATATTTATCGGATAAAAAAGTGAAAAAACAGCGGGAGCTTCGCCGCCTTGCCAGAAAGCTTGTCCGTGCAGGCGGAGCGGTTTCTTGGTTTTTTTACTGGAACGGAAAAGTATATCGCTTATGGCAAAACAAGCTTGCATTGTCTTCTAAACAAAAAAGGCTGTCTCTTTCCTAAAGGGACAGCCTTTTTACCGTTTTTCGATGGCAATAATAAACGGGGGATTGTTTTTTTGATTAATGAATTCATATTTTAATACGTGAGCGTGCCTTTGATCCATTGCTTTTACATAATGAAGAAGCGCATCCCGTTCGATGGCGCCTTCCGGATGGCCGTGATAGACGACGAGGACAATGATTCCTTCTTTTTTCATGATTTGCAGCAATTGTTCAATGGCGCGTATCGTTGACTCCGGTTTTGTCACAATCCGTTTGTCACCGCCGGGGAGATAGCCGAGGTTAAACATCGCGCCGGCGATGTGTCCGTGATAGACAGCAGGGATTTTTTCGATCAATTGATCGTGGCTTGCCTGAAACAACGTCACTCGCTCGAGCAAATGATGCTCTTGAAGACGGGCGGATGCCGCCGCAATCGCTTCCTGCTGAATGTCAAAACCGAATACGCGGCCTTTCTCCCCAACAAGCTCTGCCAAATAAAGGGTATCATGTCCGTTTCCGACCGTGGCATCGACGGCGATGTCGCCTTCCTTCACCGCCATGTCCATTAATACCCGCGTAAACGGAAGAATTTTCACCAATTTCATTGCCGTACCACTTCTTTTTTATAATACTTTCCTTGATAGCTGCCGCGGCGCTCGAGTTCGGCGTCAATGGCGTTTAACACTTCCCATTTATTGACGCTCCACATCGGACCGATCATGAGATCGATCGGACCATCGCCGGTGATGCGGTGCACGACCATTTCCGGCGGCAATACTTCCAACTGGTCGCAGACAAGATTCACGTATTCTTCAAAGGATAGAAATTGCACTAACCCTTTTTCGTATTGTTTGACCATCGGCGTTCCTTTTAATAAATGAAGCAAATGGATTTTGATCCCTTGTATATCCATGCTTGCCACCGTTTTCGCCGTTTCCATCATCATGTTGTAATCTTCCAGCGGCAGCCCGTTAATAATGTGCGCACAAACGCGGATTCCGTGCTTGCGCAGTTTTTCGACTCCGTCGACAAAACATTGAAAATCATGAGCACGGTTAATCAAAAGGGCCGTCCGCTCGTGAACCGTCTGCAAACCGAGCTCGACC
Organism: Parageobacillus genomosp. 1; assembly: GCF_000632515.1. GTDB lineage: Bacteria > Bacillota > Bacilli > Bacillales > Anoxybacillaceae > Saccharococcus. The sequence continues at coordinate 2,880,532 of NZ_CM002692.1, read as the reverse complement.
CATAAATACGTGCGCTCGTTCAGCTCTGCCAAATATTCCACAACATCGTCAGGAAGGCAGTCCGGGCGCGTAGCAATGGACAACCCGACAACCCCGTCTAAGTTTAAGACGGTTTCGTATTTTTCCCGCAATACTTCTACCGGCGCGTGCGTGTTCGTAAATGCCTGAAAATAGGCCAAATATTTTCCGTCTTTCCATTTTTGATGCATTTTTTCCTTAATGGTATGAAACTGTGTCACCAAATCATCAGCACGATTGCCGGCAAAATCTCCTGATCCTGCCGCACTGCAAAACGTGCAGCCGCCATACGCCACCGTCCCGTCGCGGTTCGGGCAGTCAAAGCCGCCGTCAAGCGCGACTTTAAACACTTTATGCCCGAACGTCTGCCGCAGATGGTAATTCCACGTATGGTAACGCTTATGGTCGTTTGTATATGGAAATGGGTTGAACTGTGCCAACACAGCTCCCTCCTTGTTTGTAAAATCATATCATTTCAGCATTGTATCACGATTGGCGGAAAAAATCGACTATTACCAATCATTAACGTGATAGGTGGAAAATAAAATGCACACATTAAAAAATGAAACAAACGATTATACGGTTGGAGGGAAAACAAATGGCAACGCGGCAATCGGTCGAAGAATTTTTGCAGCATTGCGAAGATGTCATTCGTTATGCGAAAGAGCAATACACGGAAGCACAAAAGCAAGAGCATTATAACATAACGGAATATACAGAGGCGCAGCAAATGCTAGAGAGCGCCGTCAACGATTTGGCGCATTTAGCGCGCAGCTGCAACGACCAGCAGCGTGAACAATTGCATCGGATGCGCCTGCAGCTTGAACAGCTGCAAAATCAAATGATTTTACTTGATCATTAAGGGGAGTGTATGTCGTGAAAAAACGGTCGAAACAAAACAATCCGGAACAAAAAACGAGAAATGGCATTAACAATAATGATATCGAACTAGGAAAAGATGTTGATCCGGTAAAGCAGGCAAAAAGAGCGTATGAACAAACAGGCGGGCAGCCGCAAAAATCAAAGCAGCATGTCGAAGAATAAAAGCTTGTCGAATCGTCGGCAAGCTCATTTTTATTGCCTTTTTTTTGTAAAATCCATACAATTATTTTGTCACTCGAAATATTGAAGGAGGATGTACATATGCCCCGTGCGCTTTGGATATTAATGATCGGCATGGCCATGAATGTGACAGGGGCTTCTTTTTTATGGCCGATGAATACGATTTACGTTCATGAGCAGCTTGGCAAATCACTCTCTGTCGCTGGAATGGTGCTCATGCTCAATTCCGGGGCAAGCGTGGTTGGAAACTTAGCCGGAGGGCTATTGTTTGATAAAATTGGCGGTTTTAAGTCGATGATGATCGGAATTATCGCGACGATGGCTGCGCTTGTTGGCCTTGTTTTCTTTCATGGCTGGCCGCATTACGCCATCTTTTTAACGATCATCGGGATGGGAAGCGGGATTGTATTCCCAGTAGCGGCTGCGTATGCGGGCGCAATTTGGCCAGAGGGCGGAAGACGAGCGTTTAACGGGCTTTATGTCGCGCAAAACATCGGCGTGGCGGTTGGTTCGGCGCTTGGCGGCGTAGTGGCGTCGTATTCGTTTACGCTTATTTTCCTTGCCAATTTATTGCTATACGCCGTCTTTTGCTTGCTTATCGTGTTTGGATTGCGTCATGTCCGCGTCGCCAAAGCGGCAAAATCAAAGGCGGCGGAAGCGGTAAAAGGAGAGGCACGCGCCAATTGGTACGCGCTCGTGACGCTTTGTATCGGTTATTTTTTATGCTGGATCAGCTATGTACAATGGCCGACGACGATTGCCGCTTATACGCAGGCCCTTCATATTCCGCTGCGGCAATATAGTCTCCTTTGGACAATCAACGGCGCGCTGATTGTATTGGCGCAGCCGTTCTTGTCTGTCGCGATCCGGCGCTGGATGCCTTATATCAAGCGGCAAATGCTGGTTGGGTTTGCGATTTTTGTCGTTTCGTTTGCTTTATTGTTAGGAGCGGATTCATTCGTGGAATTTGCTGTTGCGATGGTCGTCTTGACGATGGCGGAGATGATCGTCTGGCCAGCGATTCCGACGGTGGCAAGCGAGCTCGCTCCTGCAGGAAAAGAAGGGTTTTACCAAGGATTTGTTAACAGCACGGCTACCGCAGGGAGGATGGTCGGCCCGGTGCTTGGTGGGGTGATCGCCGATTACACCGGCATGAAACCGTTGTTTGCCGCGCTTGTTTTCTTTGCCGCGCTTGCGTTTGTCACGACGCTCTTCTATGATCGGAATTTGTCAAAGAAGCAAAACAAGGAGAAACAAACGGTTACAGGATAACCATTCGCCGCGAATGGATCATGAATCAAAACGGCATCTATGAGCGGAATCCGCGGAAAATGCGGCATAAAATAGATGAATAACACAGTCATGTGCAGAGATGAACGGCATATATAGCATATAAGCTCCATTTTTCCCTACTTGCAATAAACCGACAAATTTTTTAAAATATTATACATCAACAATATCGGTCAATAACGGTGAAGAGGAGTAGTAGTGGACAAACGGACGGCAGAGAGTTGACGGTCGGTGCGAGTCAACCGAAGTTTGTTCACGAACTCGCCTCGGAGTTGCGGGCATGAGCGGCTTTCGCCTCGTAATGTCCGCCGTGAATCTGCGTTAATGATGAGAGTGAGCATGCGGTTTTGCATGCTAAGAAGGGTGGTACCGCGGGAATGGCACCTCTCGTCCCTTTTGGGATGAGAGGTTTTTTTATTCGCGCTCTTGTTAACAATGTTTACTAGAAAAAAAGATAGGAGGAAAGGCAAATGAGCTTCAACCATCGAGAAATAGAGAAAAAATGGCAGGATTATTGGGAAAAAAATAAAACGTTTAAAACGGTCGATGACGATGACAAGCCGAAATTTTACGTATTGGATATGTTCCCGTATCCGTCGGGAGCAGGGCTGCATGTCGGCCATCCGGAAGGCTACACCGCCACCGATATTTTGGCGCGCATGAAGCGGATGCAAGGCTATAACGTGCTTCATCCGATGGGATGGGACGCGTTCGGCTTGCCGGCGGAGCAATACGCGCTTGATACCGGAAACGACCCGGCGGAATTTACCGAGAAAAACATTAATACGTTCCGCCGCCAAATTAAATCGCTAGGGTTTTCGTACGACTGGGACCGGGAAATCAACACGACCGATCCGAATTACTATAAATGGACGCAATGGATTTTCTTAAAGCTGTATGAAAAAGGATTGGCTTATATAGATGAAGTCCCGGTCAACTGGTGCCCGGCGTTAGGCACGGTGCTTGCCAATGAAGAAGTTATTAACGGCAGAAGCGAACGCGGCGGCCACCCGGTGATCCGCAAGCCGATGAAACAGTGGATGCTTCGCATTACCGCCTACGCGGATCGTTTGCTCGAAGACTTAGAAGAGTTAGATTGGCCGGAAAGCATTAAAGAAATGCAGCGCAACTGGATTGGCCGCTCAGAAGGCGCGGAAATCCATTTTGCAATCGACGGCCATGAGGAAACGTTCACTGTCTTTACGACGCGCCCAGACACATTGTTTGGCGCGACATACACGGTGCTGGCGCCGGAGCATCCGCTCGTTGAAAAAATCACAACTCCAGAGCAAAAAGCAGCAGTGGAAGCGTATTTAGACGCGATTAAAAGCAAGAGCGACCTTGAGCGCACCGATTTGGCGAAAGAAAAAACAGGAGTATTCACCGGCGCATATGCGATTCATCCTGTCACTGGTGAGAAACTGCCAATTTGGATTGCCGATTATGTGTTAATGAGCTACGGTACGGGCGCGATTATGGCCGTGCCAGCGCATGATGAACGCGACTATGAATTTGCGAAAAAATTTAATTTGCCAATCAAAGAAGTTGTCGCCGGCGGCGATATTGCAAAAGAACCGTATACGGGTGACGGAGAACATATTAACTCCGATTTCTTAAACGGTCTAAACAAAGAAGAAGCGATCAAAAAAATGATTGAATGGCTAGAAGCCAATGGAAAAGGACAAAAGAAAGTGTCATACCGCCTCCGCGACTGGCTGTTCAGCCGCCAGCGCTACTGGGGCGAGCCGATCCCGATCATTCACTGGGAAGATGGAACGATGACGCCGGTACCGGAAGAAGAACTGCCATTAAAGCTGCCAAAAACCGATCAAATTAAACCGTCCGGCACGGGAGAGTCGCCGCTTGCCAACATCAAAGAATGGGTGAACGTCGTCGATCCGAAAACAGGCAAAAAAGGGCGCCGCGAAACGAACACGATGCCACAATGGGCCGGAAGCTGCTGGTATTATTTGCGCTATATCGATCCGCACAACGACAAGCAACTGGCCGATCCGGAAAAATTGAAAAAATGGCTGCCGGTTGATGTCTATATCGGCGGGGCGGAGCACGCGGTACTTCACTTATTGTACGCGCGTTTCTGGCATAAGTTTTTATACGACATCGGCGTCGTGCCGACAAAAGAGCCGTTCCAAAAACTGTTTAACCAAGGCATGATTCTTGGCGAAAACAATGAAAAAATGAGCAAATCAAGAGGGAACGTCGTCAATCCGGACGATATTGTCGAGAGCCATGGCGCCGATACGCTGCGGTTATACGAAATGTTTATGGGACCGCTCGAAGCGTCGATCGCTTGGTCGACAAAAGGATTGGACGGAGCGCGCCGCTTCTTAGATCGCGTCTGGCGCTTGTTTGTCGAAGAAAACGGTGAGCTGAACCCAAAAATCGTCGACAATCCGGAAATCGATACGCTTGAGCGCGTATACCATCAAACAGTGAAAAAAGTGACCGAAGATTATGAAGCGCTTCGCTTTAATACGGCGATTTCGCAATTGATGGTGTTTATTAACGAAGCATATAAAGCGCCGCAGCTGCCAAAAGCATATATGGAAGGGTTTGTGAAACTATTATCACCGGTTTGCCCGCATATCGGAGAAGAATTATGGCAAAAACTCGGCCATCACGATACGATCGCGTACGAGCCATGGCCGACGTACGATGAATCGAAACTGGTGGAAGAGGAAGTTGAAATCGTCGTGCAAGTGAACGGTAAAGTGAGAGCGAAGCTGCATGTGCGCGCGGATTTATCGAAAGAGGAACTTGAACAAATAGCATTGCAGGATGAAAAAATTAAAGAACATATCGTTGGCAAAACGGTGCGTAAAGTCATTGCCGTTCCTGGAAAATTGGTGAATATTGTAGCGAACTAATCTAGCGCCCCTCCTTTGCGAGGGGCATATGTATAGAAAATAGAAAGGAGACGAAGTGATGGACGAAATTAAAGAAATCACCCCTGCGGAAGTAAAAGAAAGACTTGATCGCGGCGAAAAGCTGAACATTGTCGACGTTCGCGAAGATGAGGAAGTCGCGCTCGGCATGATCCCTAGCGCCAAACATATCAAAATGGGGGAAATTCCAAGCCGGCTCGATGAATTCAATAAAGAGGAAGAGTATATTTTCGTCTGCCGTTCCGGCCGGCGCAGCGAAAACGTTTGCTATTATTTGCAAGAATTAGGCTACCGCGTCTGCAATATGGTCGGCGGGATGCTCGAATGGGAAGGAGATACGGTGCCGAAAAAATAGCCTATTGTTTTAGGTGGTTGACATCAAAAAATCATCCTAGTGCTTTTTTAACGTTCGGTTGTTTCTTGACGAAAAATGACCGAGCGTTTTTTTTCAAGATGGTGCCATTTTTGCAACTCGTTTTTCGTCAACACGGCGATATTTTCCAAAATGAAATATGGAAACATAGAATTATTGCACTTGTAACCCGTTGATTTTCTCAATAAACGAAAGAGCATTATTTAGTATAATAAAAGATATAAAAGCGATGCCGTCTTTTTTTCTATCCCTTTAGCACTATTAGCTACTTCCTAATCTGACAAAAATATTGTATAATTTTCATTAAATTTAAACTATTCAGACTAATAGATAAAGGGGTAGATATTTATTGAAGATTGGCGATCGCTTAAAACTCACCCGTCTCAAAAAAGAAATGACTCAAGAGGAAGTGGCGGAAGGAATTATTTCCGTATCGTATTTGTCGAAAATTGAAAACAACCAGGTAACGCCGAGTGAAGAAGTGTTGCACTTGCTTTATCAGCGGCTTGGGATTGACAACTTATTTAACGAACGGATGAATGAACTGATGAAGCAAATGATGTTATGGTATAAGGCAATAACGGATAAAAATGAATGGAAAGCAGTGGAAATGTATGAAAACCTAAAGAAAATGATAGAGTATTTTAACGATGCGGAAGCAAATACCTATTTTCTGCTAATGGAGATGCGCTATTATTTGTTCATAAAAAATATTTCCGCCGCCGAAGCTGCGATGATGCAGATTCGTGAATTGTACAATACATTTGACCATGAAATGAAATACTACTATTACAAATTTGTCGGGCTTTTATATTATTGCATAGAAAAATATGAAGAAGCGCTCGAATATTATAAAAAGGCAGAGGAGCTGTTTCGGCTTCAATCGTTTCCAAAGTGGGAAGAAGCGGATCTGTATTATTTATTAGCGCTTGCATACAGTCGGTTATGGAAAATGTTAAGCTGCATCAACTATGTGCAGCGCGCGCTAGCCATTTACCAAGCAGATTATAACTTAAAGCGAAGCGCGGAATGTCATGTGCTGCTAGGAATTTGCTATCGAAGGTATGGCGAGGTGGACAAAGCGCTCGAATATTACTCCCTTGCGCAAAAGGCGGCGCAAATGGTCAACGATATTGAACTGCTGGGCATTATTGAGCATAATTTAGGATATTTAAAATCGATGATGAAGGAGTATCGGGAAGCAATTCAACACTATGAAAATAGTTTAGTATATAAAAGACAAGCTATGCTTGCCGATCGTTTTATCACCTTGTTCTCCCTCATCAAAGAATACTATAGTTCGCAAAATTATCGCAAGGCACTGGCAATTGTGGAAGAAAGCTTACAGCTTTTGAGACAGCATTCCGACTATACTTCATCTGAATATTACTTTCATTTTACTGTCTATCAATATTTATTGTCGAATAACTTTTCTGAGCGAGACTTTGAAATGTTTATGAAAAATGAGGTTCTCCCTTATTTTCAAAAACATAAAAAATATGAAGACGTGGCACAATATGCTGAATATTTAGCGGACTACTACGAACGGTGTCGCAAGTATAAGTTAGCAAGCAAATACTATAAAATGAGCTATGAGTTTTTGAAAAAAATTATTCATATATAGGAGGGATTATGTTGAAAAAAGTGATTGTTAGTGTATTGGCGGTGGTGGTATTAGGGGCGCTTGTTCTTATTGGCCATGACCAAGAGCCGAAAGAAGTTGCTAAAGATCAGTTTCCACCGCCAACTGTGATTGTAGAATAATAATAAAAATCAGCTGGCACAAATGTCACCAGCTGATTTTTATTTTAGATAAGTATATTTCTCATAAGGAAATGGGGCTTGTTTGAAGAAAATAAGAAAAATATCTTTTATTTGTTGCTTTATAAAAATAAAGGAATTCACACAATAGCCGGTGAAAATGATGAAATGGAAGAAAAAAGCCGGGAGAGGAGAAGCAAAATGTACAAAGTCAAAATATTTGATAAGGAACATGAGAAAGATTTAGAAACAGCAGTGAACGATTTTTTATCGCGATTAAAAGATGGACAGTTAATCGACGTCAAATACAGCGTGGCGGCGATGGAGTCGGAAGGAGAGCAAATTTATTGCTTTTCGGCAATGATTATTTACCGGACCTAACGTTTACCTATTAGGTCCGGTGGGAAATGGCATATACAGCAGCATTGACGCCAGCGAGACGGCCGGTCACCAGCGCTGCGGTGATGTTATAACCGCCTGTATAGCCGTGAATATCTAAAATTTCCCCGCAAAAATAAAGACCTTCCATACATTTGGAAGCCATCGTCTTCGGCTGGATTTCTTTCACCGAAACGCCTCCTCCGGTGACAAACGCTTTTTCTAACGGCAATGTGCCGTGAACGTGGAATGTAAACTGTTTGCACTGGTGGACAAACGTTCGAATCGCCTCGTGCGATACGGTGGCAGCCGGTGCCTGCGGGTCGATGCCGCTTTGTTCTAGCAAAAATAAGACATATCTCTCCGGCAGCAAGCCTTTCAACACGTTTTTGATCGCTTTTTTGGGCTCTTCCTTGCATAGATGGGCAATGTGCTGAAACAGCTCTTCCTTATTTTGGTCAGGAAGCGCATCAATACACATCATCACCGCATCTTTGCCATACTTTTTCAGCGCTTTAACGACAAATTGGCTGCAGCGAAGGGCGGCGGGGCCGGAAATGCCGAAATGGGTAAAAAGCATGTCCATTCGATGGGTAATGATCGGTTTTCCGTTTGGTTTCAGAACGCTTAAAGCGATATCGCGCAACGACAAGCCTTGCAAAATCCGTTCCTGAATGAACGGTTCTTTCGATGTAATCGGGACTTCGGTCGGAAACAGCTCCGTAATCGTATGTCCCGCTTTTTCTGCCCAGGCGTAACCGTCACCGGTAGAGCCGGTTTGTGGAACCGATTTGCCGCCCACAGCGACGACGACTGCCTTTGCTTCGATAAATTCACCGGTTTTTAGCGTGACGCCGGTTACTTTCCCTTGCTCATATTCGACGTCAGCCACCGGTGTCTCCAGACGCACTTCAACCTGGCGCCGTTTTAGCTCGTCTACTAGCGCTTGCACTACGGATTGTGCATTATCAGTCACCGGAAACATACGGCCGTGGTCTTCTTCTTTCAATTGCACGCCTAACCGTTCAAAAAAGCGAATAATATCTTCATTATTAAATTCGGAAAAAGCGCTGTACAAAAATTTTCCGTTTCCAGGAATATGTTTAATAATTTCTTCGACAGGAAGACGGTTTGTTACGTTACATCGTCCGCCGCCGGAGATGGCGAGCTTTCGTCCAAGCTTATTTCCTTTTTCGAGAAGCAGCACTTTTGCCCCTTGTTCTGCCGCGCCTATGGCTGCCATTAATCCCGACGGGCCTCCCCCGATCACGATCACTTCATATCTCATGTTTTTCACGATCCTTTCCTTCTGGATTATAATGGAGCGGGGGAAAATTTCTCGACCTGATCAAAAATATGATAAAATAACATAGTTATTATTTTCAATGTGATCAAATTAGGGAAGGGATCGTATGTCTACGTCGAAATTATTGCGCGGGACGTTTATTCTGACAGCTGGTGTCATGATTTCTCGGATTCTCGGTTTAATTTACGTAATTCCTTTTTATCATCTTGTTGGCGAACGAGGCGGCGCGCTTTACGGGTACGGGTATGTGCCGTACCAAATTTTCCTCAGCCTTGCTACCGGAGGGCTGCCGCTGGCCGTTTCCAAATTCGTGTCCAAGTATAATGCGTTGGAAGAATACCGACTTGGTTACGAGCTGTTTCGTTCAGGCCTGCGATTTATGATGCTAACCGGCATCTTGTCGTGCGCGATTTTATATATGATTGCGCCGTGGCTTGCCCCGTTTGTCATTGATGAACGGGCAAATGTCAATTCTATTGACGATGTCGTCACGGTCATTCGTGCCGTAAGCTTTGCGCTTCTTGTCGTGCCTGTGATGAGCTTGATTCGCGGTTTTTTCCAAGGTCATGAATCGATGGGACCGACAGCCTTATCCCAAGTTGTCGAACAAATTGTTCGCATCGTTTTTCTGCTTGCGGGCTGCTATGTGGTGATGCGCGTATTGAACGGCTCTGTCGTTACCGCTGTCAGCGTGGCGACGTTTGCCGCCTTTGTCGGAGCGGTTGGAGGACTTATCGTTCTTCTTTGGTATTGGTGGAAGCGCAAGCCATATTTGGACAAGTTATTAGCGAGGGACCGCGGCGAGGTGACGCTTTCCGTAAAAGAAATGTATAAAGAATTATTGCTGTATGCCGCTCCGTTTGTATTTGTCGGACTGTCGATGTCGCTTTACCAGTTAGTCGACCAGTTTACATTTAACCATGCGATGGCCAGTATCGGACTCGGGAAGATATCGGAGCACGCCTACTCAGTTTTTAATATGTGGGTGCAAAAATTGGTGATGATTCCGGTGACGCTGGCAACCTCCTTTAGTTTAACGCTCATTCCAACCATCACAAAGGCGTATGTAGAAAGAGACCAAAAATCGCTGCGGAAATATTTAAATCAAACGTTTCAAGTCATCATGTTTTTAACATTGCCGGCGGTTGTCGGAATGGCCGTTCTCGCCGAGCCGGTGTATGCCGCGTTTTATAGCCATGATCCGCTCGGGGAGCAAGTGTTGCGCTGGTATGCGCCAACTGCCATTTTGTTCGCATTGTTTTCCGTGACGGCGGCCGTGTTGCAGGGGATTAATCAGCAGCGTTTTACGGTCATCAGTTTAACGATGGGGCTGATTTTAAAGCTGTCCCTCAATACGTTCCTAATTACCAAGTTTGCGACGGTTGGCGCGATTTTGGCGACGACGATCGGTTATTTTGCTTCGGTTGTCTTTAATTTATGGATTATTAAAAAATACACCAACTACCGATATCAGTTTGTCATACGCCGCACGATTTTTATTGGCATATTAACGGCGCTTATGTCCGTATTGGTTGCGATTGTGCAGCTGTTTTTGAAATCGATGCTGCATTATCATGGCGGAATAGTGGAATCGATCGTGATGGTCGCAATTGGCGCGCTTGTCGGCGCAGGAGTGTATTTCTTCTTCAGCGCCCGGTCTGGTCTGTTTGTTTCGCTGTTTGGCGATCGCTTTGCATTTTTGCGCCGTAAAAAGGAAAAGAAGGCGGTCTCCTAGCCGCCTTCTTTTCTAAAAGATTAAAATTGTTCAAAAGGAAGCCCAAGCCGGCGTTCGACTCGTTGCAAGCGACGGTTAAGACGATTGAGACGATCTTCATGACGCTCTAACGTCCGTTCGATTCGATTCAGTTGTTGCTGAATGTTTCCGAGACCTCCTGGGAAACCTCCTGGGAAGCCAGGACCAAAAGGTTGAGTAGGTTGTTGACGATAATCATCTGTCATTGAAGGATAATAATAATAATTCATTATGGGTCAATCTCCTTTCTTCCTTTTTCTTTCATAGTGTATGGAAATAGGAAGAATGCGGACTAGACAAACGCCTAATTTGACCCAAATTTTTTTAAGGTGGTGAAAATATTGGGGCTGCGTATTGATAAAATGCTGGCCAACATGGGGTATGGGACAAGAAAAGAAGTAAAAAAATTGCTGAAATCAGGGGTCGTCAAAATTGACGGAGTTGTGGTCAAAGATCCGCAAACACAAGTCAACCCGACAGAGCAGGTCGTGACAGTGCGGGGAGAAGAAGTGGAGTATAAAGAGTTTATTTATCTAATGATGAACAAGCCGCCGGGAGTCATTTCGGCAACGGAAGATATGATAGAAGAAACGGTCGTTGACCTGCTGGAAGAGGAAGACCGCGTGTTTTCGCCATTCCCGGTCGGGCGGCTAGATAAAGATACGGAAGGGCTTTTATTGTTGACGAATGACGGACAGCTGGCCCACCAATTACTTTCGCCGAAAAAACATGTGCCAAAAACGTATTTTGCTGTCATTGACGGAGAGGTGACAGCGGAAGATGTGGCGGCATTCCGCCGCGGCGTGGTGCTAGATGACGGTTACGAAACGAAGCCGGCGGAGCTCGTTATTTTAAAATCCGGGCTTCGTTCCGATGTAGAGGTAACGATCACAGAAGGAAAGTTTCACCAAGTGAAGCGGATGTTCCGGGCGGTAGGCAAACGGGTCATTTACTTAAAGCGGATTCAAATGGGGCCTCTTGTTCTCGATCCTTCACTAGATGTTGGTGAATATCGCGAATTAACCGATGAAGAGGTGGAAATGTTAAAACAGTTTCGCCCATAAACCTCTCCCCCCTTTACTCCGTTTAGAGGAAGAGAAACTTCTCGGGAAAATGTGAAAAGCGCCAAAAAAAAGGAACCTCGGTTAGGTTCCTTTTTATATGCAAACGAAATACATATCCTTTTTTGGCATGTTGAGGCTTATTCTTGTCTTGTTATAACCTCTCACCTTTCTCTCTTCTTCGCATCCATTAAGAAGATATTCTCACCTTCTTATTGGTTGTCGTCCATTTGCCCTTGCTAGGGCTGCGAACTAGGTCGTTATACGCTAACACATTTAAATCGCGCTGAATCGTTCTTGGGGTGGTGCCAAACTCATCAACAAGTTCCTGTGTCGTTACGGTTCCTTTCTCGCTAATGTACATGTACACCGATTTAATCCGTGTTAGCATACGATGTGTTGAAGGTTTCAAAAGACCACTCCCTATCTTTGCATCATTCGCATGGCACAACATCACGGTTTCCAAGATGAGAGATTATATCTTGTTGTCTTTTTACTATCATTTTACACGAAAATAGATGAAAAATGCTACCCATTTGCCGATATTAACAAAATATTTAAACATTTTGTGAAGGAATTGTAATATCGCTGCAAAAAGAAAACTTTGACTTTGTCGATTTATTTGTGTTACGTTGACAACAAAGAGCAATGAAAAAGAAAGGAAGAGTAGGTGTGGGCATCAATTGGCTGGAAGAAGTATTAAAGCGGAAAGAAGCGTTGATTCAAGATACGCAGGCGCTTTTGCGTATCCCGAGCGTTCTTGATGAAGAAAATGCGACAGCGGAAGCGCCGTTTGGCCGCGGGATATACGAAGCAATGCAATTTTTACTGCAGCGGGGGCAGGAAGAGGGGTTTACAGCCAAAAATCTCGCTGGACTGGCTGGACATTTAGAAATGGGACAAGGTGATGAGCTTATCGGTATATTATGCCATGTCGATGTCGTACCGCCTGGGGACGGCTGGTCGAGCGATCCGTTTGCGGCGGAAATTCGCGATGGAAAAATATATGCCCGCGGCGCTATTGATGATAAAGGGCCGACAATGGCGGCGTTTTATGCGATGAAAATTGTAAAAGAACTCGGTTTGCCGCTTCGAAAACGGGTGCGCATGATTATTGGAACGGATGAAGAGAGCGACTGGCGCTGTGTTGACCATTATTTCAAGCATGAAGAAATGCCGACAATGGGATTTGCTCCGGATGCGGATTTCCCGATTATTTATGCAGAAAAAGGAATTGTCGACCTCGATTTGCGTCAGCCGTTTACCGAAATGAGCGGACAAGGCGGAATTGGGCTGCATTCGTTCCGCGCCGGCCGCCGTTACAATATGGTGCCTGATTTTGCCGAAGCAGTATTGGCTGTCAATGGTGAACAAAAAGAAAAAATAGAGCAGCAGTATCATCAGTTTTTACGTGAGGCAAACATGAAAGGAAATACCGTTGCCAAAGGTGAAATGATCACTTTTCAACTAGAAGGGGTTTCCGCGCACGCGATGGAGCCGGACAATGGAAAAAATGCCGGCTTATGGTTGGCAAAGTGGCTTTCTAACATCGAGCTCGATGCGCCGGCAATGTCGTTTATTCGCTTTATAACCGACTATTTCTTTGCCGATTCACGGGGAAAACAGTTAGGAATTGCCTACCGTGATGAGATTACCGGCGATTTAACGGTGAACGTCGGCATCTTGTCGTACGACCGGCAAGGCGGTGCAAAAATTGGTTTAAACATCCGTTATCCGGTTACGAATGAAATAGAACGAACAAAACAAAAACTAGAAGCCGTTGCGGCGCAACATGGCTTTACGGTTGAGCGTTTCAGTGACTCCAAACCGCATTATGTCGACCAAAATCATGAACTAGTGCGGACGCTGCAACGTGTATACGAAGAGCAAACCGGTGAGCACGCTACGCTGCTTTCCATCGGCGGCGGTACCTATGCCCGCTCCTTAAAAGCGGGAGTCGCGTTTGGGCCGCTGTTCCCGGGACGGCCGGACGTAGCACACCAAAAAGATGAATACATCATCATTGATGATTTGCTAAAAGCTACGGCTATTTATGCCCAAGCTATTTATGAATTAGCGAAATGAAAAATTACCAAATTTATGTTACGATAAAGTTAACCGCTCTTTGTGGAGCGGTGCTTTTTTGCGAAAGGATGGGAGAAGCGGCATGGAAGCAACGCTGAAACGTGGGGAATCGACCAGCAAGAGTGTATTTCCGCTTTTTTATTTTTTTGTGTTTTTCGCCTTTGGGGCGCTATTTCCACTTTTGTCTGTCTATTTGCAAGAAGAGGTTGGACTTTCCGGGACGGAGATCGGGGCCATCATGTCCATCAGCCCGGTAGTGATGATGCTGACCCAGCCGCTTTGGGGAATGATTACCGATTATACACGCAAACCCGTTTTCGTGCTAACCATTGCATTATGGGTTACTGCAATCATCGGATTCGTTTATTCATTGGCTGAGGAATATCACTGGCTTATTGTGATCACGGCTTTGCTCGCAGCGATGCAAAGCGCCATCGTGCCGATTTCAGATAGCATTGCCCTTCATCACGTACAACAAGATGGCGGCAGTTATGGCTCGATTCGTTTATGGGGGTCACTCGGCTTTGCGGTCGCCGTATTAGCCGGCGGCTCGTTGTCTGACCGTTTTGCTTTTATTATCATTTTTTATTTGTTTTCGTTTATGCTAATATTAGCCGCTTTGCTTGCCTGGCGGTTTCCAAAACAGAGCCAAACGATGAATGGGGGAACGCTTCGCGGTGTCAAACAGTTGCTTGCCATTCCACACTTTTTGCTATTGCTGCTCTCTACGTTTCTCATTTTTGGTCCGATTTTAGCCAATAATTCTTATTTTGGCATCTTGATTAAGCAGCTTGGCGGAACATTGACAGGAATTGGACTTGCATTTTTACTGGCTGCGGGAAGTGAAGCGCCATTTATGAAAATGACGGATGGACTGATCCGCCGCTTCGGACTGATTCCGCTCTTCATTTTTGCCACGGTAGTATCGGGCTTGCGCTGGCTCCTGTATTTTTGGGAACCACCGCTTGTTCTCGTATATATGACAACGATTGTGCAAGGTTTTTCCGTCGGCTTGTCGATCCCGGTGGCGCTTCAATATGTGCGTGATATCGCTCCGAAGCATGTGCAGGCGACAGCCGTATCCCTTTACTCTGCTGCCGGGAACGGATTGGGCGCCTGGTTTTGCACCTTTATCGGCGGATATCTTCTTGAACGCTACCATATTGGAGCTGTATATTTATTTTTTAGCGTTTGTACGTTTATCGGCATATTGGCATTAATCGCGATTTATTGGCTAAATAAGAAAAATCATTCTGCAGGTGAAGAAAGATGAAACAAACACATTATTTTATCGCGGTTCCGATTGCTGCGGAAGTCAAAAAGCAAATTGCCCAATGGAAAGAGCAAATCGCCGCTGCTTTTCCGTTCCGGACATGGGTGCACGAAGAAGATTATCATATTACATTAGCGTTTTTAGGGCATGTTCCACCGGTAAAAGTAGAAGAAGTGCGGGAAAAGATGGCTGAAGTGGTGGTACACCATACCCCGTTTTCTTTATCGTTATCGGAAATCGGTACGTTTGGCGACCGAACCGCACCGCGCATTTTATGGCAAGGAGTGGAAAAAGAAGAGAAACTGTGGGTGCTGCAGCGCGATGTGCATACAGCTTGCACCGATATCGGCTTTTCTTTAGACAAACGGCCATTTACCCCGCATATTACCATTGCCCGCAAATGGCAAGGAAGCGAGGCGTTTCGCCTCGAGGAGCTGAAACAGAAACCGAGGATAGCGGCGACTTTTTCAGTTCATGAAATCGTGCTATATCAAACCCATTTAGAGAGAACGCCAAAGTATGAGGCAATCGCTTCGTTTCCGTTTTCGGAAAAAGCAACTCCATGAACCTCTCCCACCTACACTCCGTTAAGAGGTGGGAAACTTCTCGGTGGACATGTTAAAAGGGGAGTGTGGCAAGTGTGGGTCAATTAATTAAGCTGCAAGATTATATTTCTCGATATGAAACCGATGTATATCACTATGCTCCTGAATTTATTCGCCTGAAGAAAAAGCAATGGGAGCAAACGAAAGAACGATGGGAAACTGCCCGAAGAAGCAATCCTGCTCCCGCCCAAGAGGAAACATGGGAGTGGCTGCTGGAAAAGCCGTCGTTGTTGGAGCGGATGAAAAAATGGGTTCGGCGTTCTTCCATATCAGAAGATGATGCGGACGTTCCAAGCGCTGATAAGAACGATATTGCAATGAAAGCCGACAATATCGATGAACTAAAACTGTTATTTTTAGAAGAAATATTTCATATGCAGCTAAAGTGGGCAAGTTCTACCGCCTGGTCTGAATCCAATGTAGAATCAAAATTTTACTACGACGAAACATTAAAATATTTTTTGCAGCGTTTTCCCGATACGTACCTATGCTTATATAAGCCAGTATTTTTAGTAAAAAGCGCCCGAGTCGAACTCGATATCCTTTTGCTAAGCCCGACAGCAACATGGTGCATCACCATTGTCGAAGGAGAAAAAGATAATATTATCATCGCTTCTTCCGACCGCTTTTGGACGGAGATGACGAAGCGGGGAGAAAGAAGACGAATCAACCCGGTTATTGCACTGCAGCGCATGGAAAAAATTGTTGCTGATATATATAAACGGTATCATATCGATTTCCCTGTGAGAAAAGCGGTAATTAATCGCTACGGCTATATCGATGACCACCATTCTCTTAGCGGTATCGAATGCATTGATAAACGAAATTATGCTCGCTGGTTTGCGGAGTTAAGACAGCTGGCGATTCCGCTAAAGCATGTACAATTAAAAGCGGCGTCTTCACTGCTCCGTCATTGCTACAGCCATTATGATATCCGAACCGCTTGGAATACGGATGAGGAAAAGGTGTAAAGCTAATTACACCTTTTTTTGTTTACACAAATTTCTCCGACATACGAGAATGCTTCAGCTGTCACCCACTTTCTTGGCACCGCATTTTTTCTTTCACGTATGATAATAACACAGCCTGTATCAAAAGGGAGGTGAGCAGATTTGCTAGATATAAATCGGAAATTTGCCGCATATTTAGATGCAATGAATATGGTGACGGTGTTAGTGCCGAAGTCGTATTGCAATGGAGAAATGCAAACTTTTACGTTAGAAACGCCATATGGTAAGCGGCATCCTTTAGCCATAGAGCGCAAAACGGATTTAGGGGAAAGTGTCAAATACGAATGTTTATGTACGATCCCGATTGAAATAGGAAGGGAATATCTTGTTTATGATCATCAAGGAGAAGCGACCGATTTGCAAATTGGCGCGGTCGTGCGGACAGCGGCATTTGATGACCATTTTTTTTATGACGGCGATTTAGGTGTAGAGTATACGAAGGAGAAAACGACTTTCCGCGTTTGGGCGCCGACGGCGACAGAGGTGAAAGTAAAGCTAGTTCAACCGCAAACGAACGCGGCCGAATATATAGAGCTGGAGCGGCTGGAAAAAGGAGTATGGATGACAACCGTACTCGGCGATTTGGAAGGAATGTATTACACTTACGTCGTATGTGTAAACAAAATTTGGCGTGAAGCGGTGGATCCGTATGCGGTGGCCGTCTCTGTCAACGGGGAGTATGGAGTGATTGTTGATTTGGCGAAAACACGAACGGAAAAGCCGCCTCTCCCTCCGCTTTCTTCACCGGCTGACGCGATTATTTACGAAATGCATATCCGCGACTTTACCATTCATCCCGAAAGCGGTATAGTCCATAAAGGAAAATATTTAGGATTGGCCGAACTTGATACAAAGGGGCCAAATCAGACGACAACCGGGCTTTCCTATTTAAAGGAATTAGGTGTTACGCATGTCGAATTGCTGCCGTTTAATGATTTCGCCGGGGTGGATGAACGCGACCCGCTGCGGCAATATAACTGGGGCTATAATCCAGTTCATCATAATGCACCGGAAGGAAGCTATGCGACCGATCCAACGGACCCGTATGCGCGCATCTGCGAGTTAAAACGCGCGATTTGCGCGCTACAGGAAAACGGCATCCGCGTCATTATGGATGTAGTCTACAACCACGTTTATGTACGGGAACAGTCTTCCTTCGAGAAAATCGTTCCCGGGTATTATTTCCGTTATGATAAGTACGGTAATCCCACTAATGGCACCGGAGTTGGAAATGATATTGCTTCCGAACGGAAAATGGTGCGAAAATGGATCGTGGACTCGGTTCGTTTTTGGGCTGAGGAGTACCATGTTGATGGATTCCGTTTTGATTTAATGGGAATTTTAGATGTAGAAACAATGAAAGCGGTTCGCGAAACGCTCGATGCGCTCGACCCGTTCATTCTCGTATTTGGAGAAGGCTGGGATTTGCCGACACCGCTGCCGTCCAAGCAAAAAGCAACGATGTATAATGCCGAACAACTGCCGCGCATTGCCTATTTTAACGATTATTTTCGCGATAGTGTGAAAGGAAGTACGTTTCAGCTGCCGGACAGAGGATTCGCGCTTGGCAATTGCGATCATCGCGAAAAGGTGAAAGTGGCAATTAGCGGAAGCATTCGCAAAAAAGGTGGAATGTTTCTTCATCCGCTGCAAACCGTGAATTATGTCGAATGTCATGATAATCACACGCTATGGGATAAAATGGAAACAGCAAACAGCCATGAAAATGAACAAACGCGGAAGAAGCGGCAAAAATTAGCGACCGCGATCGTTCTGCTCTCGCAAGGAATTCCATTTTTGCATAGCGGACAAGAGTTTTACCGAACGAAACAAGGAATAGACAACAGCTATAACGCTCCTGATTCGATTAATCAAATCGACTGGGTCCGAAAGAGCGAGCATGAGGATGATATCCGCTACATTCAAGGGCTGATTCAACTGCGGAAATCCCATCGCGCTTTTCGATTTTCTACTGACACGGAAGTAAACCATCACCTTTTTTTTCTTGAACCGCTGCCGCCATCTGTAATCGCTTATCATCTTCGCTGTGTGGAGCAATATGGGCCTTGGCGTGATATTATCGTCATTCATCATAACCAAGAAGAAAAGCAAGATGTGTTTCTTCCCGATGAAGATCAATGGCATGTGCTTTGCGACGGGGTTCGCAGTGGAACGGTTCCGCTGTTTTCCGTACAGAAAAAAATAAGCGTCGATGGAATTGGAACATGGGTGCTTGTGAAACAAATATAATTTTCCTGTTTTTTGAAACTCACATAAAATATTTGCAAGAAGTGACTATATTTCAGTATAATACAAGTAAAATGAACGGATAAGGACGTGGTTCAGCCGTCCTTTTTATTTACAAAAAATGTATAAAATCTAGTAGGACAGCTATTGTCTGAAAATACGGAATCAGGTGATCGCTGTCTCTTATTTTTTAAGTCGAAGGTGAACATGCTTTGGAACAGTTATTAGGGAAGGAGTGGGACATCACTCCGGCTGGCGGCGCAACGGGAGATGCCTATTTTGCGGAATATGAAGGGAAAAAGTTGTTTTTAAAACGTAATTCTTCCCCATTTCTTGCGGTTTTGTCAGCGGAGGGAATCGTCCCGAAATTAGTTTGGACGAAACGATTGGAAAATGGGGATGTATTTACCGCACAACAGTGGCTGAACGGCAGGGAATTAAAGCCGCATGAGATGGGAAGTGAACAAGTAGCGAGCTTACTGCGCAAAATTCACCGTTCCAAAGACTTAGTGACCATGCTGAAGCGGCTCGGCAAAACTCCGTTGCGGCCAGAAATGATGTTAGAAACACTAAAAGAATACTTTGCTCGTCATGCGTTTGCCAATCCATTCATCGGTCAAGCGTTTCACTGGCTCGAACAGCACTTATCTTCCTTGCAATGTGATGAGTATGTTGTCTGTCACTGCGATATTAACCATAACAATTGGCTGCTTGCCGAAGACGGCAAATTGTATTTAATTGATTGGGATGGTGCGATGATCGCCGATCCCGCTATTGATATAGGCATGCTTCTTTACTCCTATATTCCGGAAGAAAAATGGGAAGAATGGCTGGAACTTTATGGTCTTGAACTAACTGACAGCCTACGTCTGCGCATGAAATGGTATACGATCGTGCAAACCCTTTATTCGCTTATATGGCAAAAGAAAAAAAATGCGGAAAAGGAAATGCAACAATCGCTGCATTTCCTACGTAAGCTGGTTGACCCAGTCCGATAATTGCTGCTGATGGGATAAAATGTGTGAGTTTAAATCAGCGCTGTATTTTCCGTTTTGCCCATATGCGTAAATATCAGGAAGGATACTTTTGACTTGCGGATGCACTTGTTCATTTCCCAGCAATGATTTGACAAGCCGCTCAATTTGTTCGCATTCGGAAACGGTGCCGCAGCAGTCGGCCTGGTGTTCCGATAAAATGTCTTTTAATATGGTAATCTGATGATAATGATTTAGTGGCAATGGTTACCACCATCCTTCTAAAAAATATGCGCTGCATTTTATAATATGTACTTATACAGCAGAGTTTATGATTGTCACCTTTTGCAGTCGTATGTGCGGCTGTGTTTTTTTATGCTTTCCGATTATTGGCTTGCATAGGAATATGCATTCGTGGTATCGTTGACAACGATGAACAAAAAATAGAGGTGTCAGTATGCGTCTACGTAACAAACCATGGGCTAAAGAAAAAATCGCTTCTTACCCAAATTATGTGATTCCTCATCCAGAACAATATAAAGGGAGATGGAGAGAAGTATTTGGCAATGATCACCCCATCCATATTGAAATTGGTACTGGAAAAGGGAAGTTTATCACTGAAATGGCCAAATTGCATCCCCATATTAATTACATTGGCATTGAACTATATCCGAGCGTGCTTGTCTCCGCGCTTGATAAACTCATCGAAAGTGAACTGCCGAATGTACGGTTGTTAAATGTCAATGCGAAAGATTTGGCAAATTTTTTCGCCGAGGGGGAAATCGAGCGCATTTATTTAAACTTTTCCGATCCGTGGCCGAAAAAACGGCATGAGAAACGACGCCTGACTTATCGGGCTTTTTTGGAACTGTATGAAAAAGTGTTGGTGGACGAGGGAGAGATTCATTTAAAAACGGATAATCAAGGCTTTTTTGAATATTCACTTGTAAGCTTTTCCCAATATGGCTTAGTACTGACACATGTCAGTTTAGATTTACATCATAGCGATTTTGCTGGAAATGTGATGACCGAATACGAGGAAAAATTTGCGGCAAAAGGGAACCGTATTTATCGATGTGAAGCAAAATATCCGCCGAAACATTTGGCGTAAAAGGCTGTCTAAGCCTTTTATTTTTTTTTGTTTTCGAAATATTTGCGGAAGTGTTACACTAAATAACGAGGTGATGGGAAAATGGAACAATTAAAAGTAGGAAAAATCACATTGACATGGTTAAACGGAGGGGTAACACATTTAGATGGCGGCGCGATGTTCGGGGTCGTTCCAAAGCCGCTTTGGTCGAAAAAGTATCCATGCAACGCCAATAATCAAATTGAACTGCGCACCGATCCTATTCTTGTGCAGGTTGATGGAAAAAATATGTTGATTGAGTCCGGCATTGGCAACGGCAAATTGTCGGACAAGCAAAAGCGCAATTTCGGTGTTACGGAAGAATCATCGCTCGAGCAATCACTTCATCAGCTCGGTTTAACAACCGATGATATTGATATCGTGATGATAACGCATATGCATTTTGACCACGCATGCGGTTTAACCAAATGGGAAGGCGAACGGCTCGTTTCGACGTTTCCACGCGCGCAAATTATTACGTCGCAAGTGGAATGGGATGAAATGAGACAACCAAACATCCGCTCACGCAATACATATTGGAAGGAAAACTGGGAGCCGATTGCCGAACAAGTCGTTCCGTTTGAAAAAGAAAAGGAAGTCGCCAATGGCATTAAAATGATACATACAGGCGGGCATAGCGACGGACACTCGATCATCGTGATGGAGTCGGACGGGGAAATGGCGATTCATATGGCTGATCTGCTAGGGACACACGCCCACCAAAATGTACTATGGGTGATGGCATACGACGATTATCCGATGACGTCTATTTTTGCGAAACAAAAATGGATTCCATATGGCATTGAAAAACAGGCGTGGTTTACGTTTTATCATGATGCGTATTATCGCGCTCTAAAGTGGGATGAAAATGGAAACATCATCGCACACGTAAAGCGGAGTCACTCGTAAGCGCGAGTGCGGATGGATGCTTTCGAAAGCAGCATCCCCCGCTTATATCGGCCTGGTGTCAATAATCGTTCCCGTGTAGGCGTCGATGACAAATTCATATTGGGCAGCATCGCGGCAAATACCGCCTTTATAAACAGTATAGCGGATGTTGTTTTTTTCATACGTTTCTGGTGTGGTTTGAATCCAGGAGCCGCTGATCGGCCCGGATTGCCCAAACGCCGCCTTTGCTAAAGAAAGCGCTTTTTCTGAAGAAATCATCTGCCGATCCAGTTGTGTCTTGATGGCGTAGGCAGCGGCAAAACCAAGCGCGGCGCCGGTGATAAACTTTTTCCAACTCATGACATAAAAACCTCCTCTTTGCATTTGATACCGTTTAGTATATCGCATTTTGGCGGCAAAGATAAGAAAAGTGGAAAACTATTTCGAGGTTCGTTACAATAAAGTCAAGAAGAAAAAGGGGTTAGTGAAGATGAATGTGGAGACACTTCAATTGTTTCAAACGCTGACGGAATTGCCGGGAGCGCCAGGAAATGAACATGCCGTGCGCCATTTTATGCGTAAGGAACTGGAAAAATACGCCGATGAAGTGGTGCAGGACCGGCTTGGCAGCATTTTTGGCGTCAAGCGCGGCGATGAAAACGGCCCTACCGTGATGGTGGCCGGACATATGGATGAAGTCGGATTTATGGTCACTGCCATTACCGACAACGGCATGATCCGCTTTCAACCGCTCGGTGGCTGGTGGAATCAAGTATTATTGGCGCAGCGCGTACAAATTATCACCGACCGCGGTCCGGTCATCGGCGTCGTCAGCTCGGTCCCGCCGCATTTGCTAAACGAAGAACAGCGCAACAAACCGATGGAGATCAAAAACATGCTCATTGACGTCGGCGCCGATGACCGAGAAGACGCGAAACAAATGGGCATTAAACCAGGCCAGCAAATCGTACCGATTTGTCCGTTCACCCCGATGGCCAATCCGAAAAAAATTTTGGCCAAAGCGTGGGACAACCGCTACGGATGCGGGCTTGCCATTGAATTGCTGAAAGAGCTGAAAGATGAGAAACTGCCAAACGTATTATACTCCGGGGCTACGGTTCAGGAAGAAGTCGGACTGCGCGGGGCGCAGACGGCGGCGACAATGATTCAGCCCGATATCTTTTTTGCGCTAGATGCAAGCGCGGCCAACGATATGACGGGAGATGAAAAGGAATTTGGCCACCTTGGTAAAGGGGCGCTTGTCCGCATTTATGACCGCTCGATGGTCACCCATCGCGGCATGCGCGAATTTGTGCTAGATACGGCAGAAACGCATGGCATTCCATATCAATTTTTCGCTATGCCAGGAGGCGGAACGGACGCCGGGCGCGTACATATCGCAAACAGCGGCGTGCCATCAGCTGTCATCGGCATTTGTTCCCGCTATATTCATACACATGCGTCCATTATTCATGTCGATGACTATGCAGCCGCAAAAAAACTGCTTATTGAGCTTGTCAAGCGCTGTGACCGGGCCACGGTGGACGCGATTAAGAAAAATAGCTAAACAAGCTGAGAAGTCTTGCGCCACAAGACTTCTCTTTTTCCGTACAAAGGAGTGAAATGAGTTGGAAATCATTGCAATCGGCACTACCAATCAAGCGAAAGTAGCAGCGGTTCGGGGAGTTTTTGCTCCAGATCGTTATACGCTTATCCCAACGAATGTGCCATCGGGCGTTTCTGCCCAACCGCTTTCCGATGAAGAAACGCGTCAAGGCGCAATCAATCGCGCCAAACATGCGCTAGAAAAAGAGCAGGCCGATATCGGCATCGGTTTGGAAGGCGGCGTAATGGAGATCGATGGAGAGCTATGGCTGTGCAATTGGGGAGCGCTTGTCGACAGGGACGGCACTGTCATTACCGCCAGCGGGGCGCGCCTCCCCCTCCCTGCTGAAGTGGCAGAAGGAATTCGCAGCGGCAGAGAGCTTGGTGACGTCATGGTGGAATATACAGGAAAACGAAACATTCGCCATCAAGAAGGTGCCATCGGCGTATTTACGAACGGCCATGTTGATAGAGCCAGCATGTTTCGCCACATCGTTCAGCTTCTTGCCGGTCAATATCAATTTTTTTGTCAAAATCGTTGATTCACGATATGATAAAAGGGTATAGAAAGGAGTTTCATGGATGAAAGCAATTGAAACAGCGGCACAATATGAAAATGTGAAAAATACAAAAAAAGCGATTTTTGTGTTTTCGGCAGACTGGTGCCCAGACTGCCGCTTTATTCAGCCGTTTCTGCCGGAAATCGAAAAAACGTTTTCCGATTATGAGTTTTATTATGTCGATCGTGACCAATTGCTTGAAGTATGCCAGCAAGAAAATGTGTTTGGCATTCCAAGCTTTATTGCCTATGACCATGGAAAAGAACTCGGCAGATTTGTCAGCAAAGACCGCAAAACGAAAGAGGAAGTCGAGCAGTTTATCCGTGGCTTGTCATAGCTAGGGGGCGCGGCGATGGACAGCAAACAAATGTATGAGGAAATCAAAAAACGGCTTGCCCATCATCACGATTGGGTTTTCCAATTGGACCGGAAGAACGATACGCTCCGCATTGAAGCAAAAGAAACGAAAAAAGGAGTCACCATTTCGCTTCCCGGTGTCATTGCGAAATGGCACGAACAAAAAGAGGAAGCGATTAACGAAATGATATATTACGTGGAACAAACGTTACATACGATGCATGAGGAGCATACGCTTTCCGGCAAAGAAAAAGAGATTTATCCGGTGATTCGTTCCACCTCGTTTCCGACGAAAACGAAAGAAGGAATTCCCCTTCTTTATGACGATCATACGGCGGAAACGCGCATTTATTATGCGCTCGATTTAGGAAATACGTATCGTCTCATTGACGAAAAGATGGTGGAGCAGGAACAATGGGACAAAGAACGAATAAAGCAAATCGCCCATTTTAACGTCCGCTCGCTCGATGTGAGCGTCAAAGAGGACAAAGTTGCCGGAAACACGTTTTATTTTGTGAATACGAATGACGGCTATGACGCAAGCCGGATTTTAAATGATGCTTTTTTGGCGAAAATGAGAAAGAAAGTTACAGGAACGATGGCGCTCGCCGTGCCTCATCAAGATGTGCTCATTATTGCCGATTTGCAAAACGAAGTCGGATATGATGTGCTGGCGCAAATGACAATGAGCTTTTTTGCCAACGGACGAGTGCCGATTACTGCATTATCATTTCTATATGAAGACGGAAAATTAGAGCCGATTTTTATTTTAGGGAAAAATTATCGCAAAAAATAGAAAGAGGGGGGCTTACCGTGAACGTATTTTACAATCAAGAAGGGGTCGGCGATGTACTGCTTGTTTCTGTAAAACCGATTCCGTCGGAGCAGCGGGCATTCGAAAAAAAAGGTGATGTTGTCCGCATCTTTGATGAACAAACAGGAGAAACGGCAGGCTATAACATTTTTCAGGCTTCCACTTATCATCCTTTTAATGGAAATGGGTTGTTGGAGCTGAATGAAGAGCTTGTTTCTGCCATTAACGAGATATTGAAAAAAAATGGTTGGAACGAAACGATCGAAGCCGATCTTTCGCCAAAGTTTGTCGTTGGTTATGTGAAAGAGAAAAAGAAACATCCGAACGCCGATAAACTGAGCGTATGCCAAGTCGATGTCGGAACAGAAGTATTGCAAATTGTATGTGGGGCGCCAAATGTGGCGGAAGGGCAAAAAGTCGTGGTTGCTAAAATCGGCGCCGTCATGCCGAGCGGGCTTGTCATTCAGGAAACGGAATTGCGTGGAGTCCCGTCATACGGAATGATTTGTTCGGCAAGGGAATTGGAATTGCCAAACGCTCCGCAAGAAAAAGGCATTTTAGTATTACCTGATGAGTATGAAGTAGGGCGGCCATTTACTTGGTAATAATACGATAGTCACTAGACTGGTTTCTAGTGACTTTTTTTCCGAAAACGAATGGAACAGAAAGAGTGATTTAGCGATGAAATGGCTTAAACGGATGATCCGCTACTGGCTGGATTCAGACGAGGAACCAACTGCTTCCGCCGGTCAGCAGCACCGCGGCCGGCCGACGGCTTCCCAACTGGATGTGAAAGTACTGTATCAATACCCAAAAGGGAACTTTCGTTTTCCGCTTATTCCGGATGACCGGCCAGCGGAACGACGCTTCTCATCATTAGGGCAGGAATATGAGGAAAACGGCCAAGCTGTTTCGCTCCGCCGCAATGTACCGAAACACGACGAAAGCAGGCAGGACAATAACAAAAAAACATTCCGCCCTTCCGATGTGCTGTCGCCTATTTATGGATATAATAGAAAAATGACGAAAAAAGACGATCCTGTAATTGAATGGGAGCTGCCTTCCTATTCGAAAGATGATAAGTTGTCCATCTCGTCCCGCAGCTATGTACCAAAATACGACCAAAGCGGACAGGTCGATGACAAAAAGGCATTTCGTCCTTCCGATGTGCCGTCGCCTATTTATGGATATAATAGAAAAGTAACAAAAAAGAGTGATGCGGTGATCGAATGGGAGTTGCCATCCTATACCGAAGATGATAAGTTATCCATCTCTGTATCAGAAGAGGAGGAAACAGGCGGACGTTTGGCGACTCCGGAATGCTTACATACAAGCGAAAAAGAGATAGGTGTCGAAGCGGTTCAAGAAGAGAAGGAAGAAACGGATTTACTAAACAGTGGCGAAGAACAACAAGAAACGACAGACGAGGAAAAAGAGGTGCTTATCCGAGAAGAAGAGCAGCCTGAACAGGAAGAGGAAGAAAATGATTCCAAACGCGGCTATGAAGTAAAACAGAGTCCTTCTCCGCGGCGTTCCCGCATTCCTTACAATGTTATCATGCTAAAGCAAGACCGGAAAAAGTGGGAAGAAAAAAGGAAATCTGCTAACAGCGGATATCAATTTCCGCCCCTGTCGTTATTAGAGAGTCCACAACAGCGGCACGAAAGCGATGAGCAATGGATTCGCGAGCAATGTGAGCGGCTGAACCGGACGTTTGCCAGTTTTCACATTGGCGCGAAAGTCGTCAATACGACACAAGGACCGACGGTAACGCGCTTTGAAGTGCAGCCGGATTTAGGGGTGAAAGTGAGCAAAATTACAAATTTAGCCGATGATATTAAACTAAATTTGGCGGCAAAAGATATTCGCATCGAAGCGCCGATTCCGGGAAAGCGCACGATCGGCATTGAAGTTCCAAACGTAAAAAGCCGCCCTGTGCTTATTCGCGAAATTTTAGAAAGCGAGGCGTTCCGCCACAGTCCATCGCCGCTGACGGTCGCGCTTGGGCTCGATATATCGGGGGCGCCGGCAGTCACCGATTTAAAAAAGATGCCACACGGATTAATTGCCGGAGCGACCGGTTCGGGAAAAAGCGTATGTATTAATACGATGCTTGTCAGTTTGCTGTATAAAGCCGCCCCGCATGAAGTGAAATTGCTGCTAATTGATCCAAAAATGGTCGAGCTTGCCCCGTATAACGGCATCCCGCATCTTGTCAGCCCGGTCATTACCGATGTCAAAGCGGCGACGGGTGCGCTGAAATGGGCAGTGGAGGAAATGGAGCGGCGCTATGAACTGTTTGCTCATGCAGGTGTTAGAGATATCCAAAAATATAATGAGTTGGTGAAACAAAAGGGCAGCCTAGAGCACCATCTTCCGTATATCGTCATTATTATCGACGAGCTGGCCGATTTAATGATGGTGGCTCCGGCCGATGTCGAGGAAGCGATTTGCCGCCTCGCGCAAAAAGCAAGGGCGTGTGGCATTCATTTAATTGTCGCCACTCAGCGTCCGTCTGTCGATGTGATTACTGGTTTAATTAAAGCGAACATTCCGACGCGAATCGCTTTTTCGGTTTCTTCCCAAGTGGATTCGCGTACGATTATTGATGCAAACGGCGCGGAAAAATTGCTTGGGCGCGGCGACATGCTGTTTTTGGGAAACGGTTCGTCGAAAACGGTCCGGCTGCAAGGAAGTTTTGTATCAGACGAAGAAATTGAACGGGTTGTCGCTCATGTGAAAGCGCAGATGGCGCCTTCCTATTTGTTTCAACAGGACGATTTGGTAAAAAAGACAGCGATCGGACAGGAAGAAGACGAACTTTTTTATGAAGCATGCCAATTTGTCGTTCAACAAGGAGGAGCTTCCACATCCAGTTTGCAACGACATTTTCGTATCGGTTATAACCGCGCCGCCCGTTTAATCGAAATGATGGAGCAGCAAGGCATTATTTCCGAAGCGCGCGGCAGCAAGCCGCGAGAGGTGTTAATTACGGAAGAGGAATTGGCGAATTGGCAAGAAAATAGTATGATATGACCGTAAGTGTATGGATCCTATCATGGACGAATAATAAGAAGGATAGTCCCTGCTTCCGGTGCCCGATAGTTTTTAAGGTTGGACCGTGTTATAATGATGAAATGTGGTGCTATATCGTAAAATGAAATATATGGCAAAACTAGATGAATATCATATACTGTCTTACAGATAGACGATTGTTGGAGGGCTTAGCGATGACAGTTTATCATTTTGTTGGCATTAAAGGCACGGGAATGAGCGCGTTGGCGCAAATTCTTCACGATATGAACTATACGGTGCAAGGTTCGGATGTCGAGAAGCGCTTTTTTACGCAAAAAGCATTAGAGGAGCGGGGAATTCCGATTTTGCCCTTTAGCAAGGAAAATATTCAGCCAGGCTATACGGTGATTGCAGGGAACGCGTTTCCGGATACACATGAGGAAATACAAGCTGCACATGAATTAGGGGTGCCTGTCATCCGGTATCATCGCTTTTTAGGGGAGTTTATTCAAAAGTTTACCAGCATTGCGGTTACCGGTTCGCACGGAAAAACAACGACGACCGGTTTGCTCGCCCATGTGATGCAAGGGGCGCATCCAACATCCTATTTAATTGGCGATGGAACAGGAAAAGGAATTGCAGGGAGCAAATATTTTGTATTTGAGGCATGCGAATATCGCCGCCATTTCTTATCCTATTTTCCAGATTATGCAATAATGACGAACATTGATTTTGATCATCCCGACTATTTTGCCAATATTGATGATGTGTTTTCTGCGTTTCAAGAAATGGCATTGCAAGTGAAAAAAGGGATTATCGCTTGCGGGGATGATGAATATTTGCAAAAAATTCAGGCAAAAGTACCCGTTTTATTTTATGGATTCGGTGATGATAATGATTTCCAAGCGCGCAATATCGTTAAAACAACGGAAGGCACATCGTTTGACGTGTTTGTCCGCAATACGTTTTTTGCATCGTTCGACATTCCTCGTTTCGGTGACCATAACGTCTTAAACGCGCTTGCCGTCATCGCGCTTTGCCATTATGAGGAGATAGACGTCCGCATCATTCAAGAACGGTTGAAAACGTTCCAAGGAGTAAAGCGACGTTTTAGTGAAAAAGTGCTTGGCAACCAAATTTTAATCGATGACTACGCCCATCACCCGCGAGAAATTATTGCGACGATTGAGGCGGCAAGACAAAAATATCCCGGTCGCGAAATCGTGGCGATTTTCCAGCCGCATACGTACACGCGGACGCAGACGTTTTTAAGGGAGTTCGCCGAGAGTTTGCAACGGGCCGATCACGTGTATTTATGCGATATATTTGGCTCGGCGCGCGAGCATCACGGCAAACTGTCGATTCACGATTTGCAGGCGCAAATTCCAAACTCCCGCCTCATTCAAGAAGATAATACATCGATATTAAAGCAGCATGACAACGCGGTGCTCATTTTTATGGGTGCGGGCGATATTCAAAAGTTTCAGGAAGCGTATGAGCGAACTGTTCATTCCTAATACAAGATGACTTGAAAAAGAACAAGCGAGCTAGGCATTCTTTTGGCCGGCTCGTTTTTTGTCCGCCTTGATATTGAATATTTTGCAGGAATTTGTCGCATCGGCGTCGAACGTTTGAAAAGAAAATTATGGGTAATGGAAAAGTAAAGCGAAGCAGCAAGGAGGAAGTTTTGGTGAAAATTATTTTATACGCCAGCATCGCGCTCATTGCCATTTCTTTTTTCATATTAGTCATCTATATTGCCAGAACATTGACGGTATTGCAGGAAACCATCCGCCGCTTGACGGCGACCATTGACCACTTGGACAAAGAAGTGCAAGGCATTACGGCGGAAACAACGCAGCTTTTGCAGAAAACGAATGCGCTTGCAGACGATGTGCTGAAAAAAGTGGAAGGCTTGAATTCGCTCGTCCATGCTGTCAGCGATGTCGGTGCCACCGTCCAGTCGTTCAACCGTTCCCTGCAGCAATTTTCGTCCGCAGTGACGACGAAAGTAGAAACCCATCGTGAAAAAGTGGTAAAAGTCATGCAATTGGGAAATGCTTTTATCGAAATATGGGAAAAATGGAGAGAAAGAAAACAAAAAAAGACAAAGGAGGTTGTACCGGATGGCAAAAAATAATGGAGGATTTTGGCTTGGAGCCATTGTTGGCGGGATTGCCGGTGCGGCGGCAGCCGTGTTTTTGACAAGTGAAAAAGGGAAGCAGTGGATTGCGGAAATGAATGAAACAGGAAAATTGGAACCGGTGAAAACGACAGCGACGGAGTGGCTTGAAGTAGCGAAAGAAAAAACAAAGGAGGTCGCAAAATTTATTCCGCTTGGAAAAACGAATGAACCAACCACTTCTGCAACGGTGGAAACGACACCGGAGCCGATGACCATTCCGATTCCGTCGTCTGCAAGCGAAAAGGATAAGGAAAATATCGAAAAACTGTTAAAAGAAGCAGAAGAAGCGTTCAATGACGCTGAACAAAAGCTGCAAAAACAAAATGAGGAGTGATCGCCGTGGGAATGGAGAAACTGGAGACGATTGAGCAATTTGAAGAAGTGATGAAAGCAGGGAAACGGTTTCTATTCATCAAGCATAGCCTCACATGTCCGATCAGCCAAGCGGCGTTTCGCGAATATGAGAAGTTTGTTTCCGATTATCCGGAAGTGGATACGTATTATTTGTATGTGCAAGAAGCGCGCCCGCTTTCGAACTATATTGCCGAAACGTTTGGCGTCAAACACGAATCGCCGCAAGCGCTGCTGTTTGAAAATGGAGCTGTCGTATGGCACACATCCCACTGGAATATCACATATGATTCGTTAGTAAAAGAAGTGATCAAAGCGTAAAATGGCGCCTTCAACCGAAGGCGCCATAGTTTTTCTCTCTTTGTGGCAGCTAATTTCTTTTTTCTTCCTGTGGCCATTTTCCTATGCTGTTTTTCATAAAATGCTTTATCGCTTAAAAGCGTTTAATAAATAAAGCGAATTTTTGGTGACAATCGTTCCTCTATCCATTATAATAATGACTAATTACAAAAATTGTATTACACTTGACGAAAGGATGAGGAAGCATGAGCAATGAGAGATTAGATGAGCTGCGGGCGAAGGTCGATGAGATTAACTTGCAAATTTTAAAATTGATTAATGAGCGGGGGAAACTCGTTCAGGAAATCGGGAAAATTAAAGAAACGCAAGGGACGCATCGCTACGACCCGGTGCGCGAGCGGAAAATGCTTGATTTAATTTCTGAACATAACGACGGACCGTTTGAAACATCAACGTTGCAGCATATTTTTAAAGAAATTTTTAAAGCCGGCCTAGAACTGCAAAAAGACGATCATCGCAAAGCATTGCTTGTATCGCGCAAAAAACATCCAGAAAACACGATTGTCGAAGTAAAAGGAGAAAAAATCGGCGACGGCAAGCAATATTTCGTTATGGGACCGTGCGCGGTGGAAAGTTATGAACAAGTCGCGGCGGTTGCGGAAGCGGTGAAAAAGCAAGGTTTAAAACTGCTCCGCGGCGGCGCATACAAACCGCGGACATCGCCATACGACTTCCAAGGGCTCGGTATAGAAGGATTAAAAATTTTGAAACGAATCGCTGATGAGTTTGATTTGGCAGTAATCAGTGAAATCGTCACCCCTGCCGATATCGAAATCGCGCTTGACTATATTGACGTCATTCAAATTGGCGCGCGTAACATGCAAAACTTTGAACTGTTAAAAGCGGCCGGTCAAGTGAATAAGCCGATTTTATTAAAACGAGGGCTGGCGGCGACAATCGAAGAGTTTATTAATGCGGCGGAATACATTATGTCGCAAGGAAATGGACAAATCATCTTATGTGAGCGCGGCATTCGCACGTACGAACGGGCAACAAGAAATACGCTAGACATCTCGGCGGTGCCGATCTTAAAGAAAGAAACACACTTGCCGGTATTGGTCGATGTTACCCATTCGACGGGACGTCGTGACTTGCTCATCCCTTGTGCCAAAGCCGCATTGGCGATCGGCGCCGACGGGGTAATGGCCGAAGTGCATCCAGACCCGGCGGTGGCGCTGTCCGACTCGGCGCAGCAAATGGATATTGCCCAATTTAACGAATTTATGGAAGAGGTAAGAGCGTTCCAGCAACAAATGGTAAGAGCGTAATATCGGTCCCCCTCTGGCAATCTGCTTGAGGGGGAATTTTTTTGTTTTCAGGAAAAATATGTGCTGCATGGGAAAATAGGAAACAAGCAGAAGGGTAACAATATACATAAGATAATTCATGAATTGTTTGTGAACACAATAGCAAAATAGTTGCCAATTCGTTGCGCTTCAGCCATAATGTATTTTATGATATTTTTACATCCGGTGAGGAAAATACCAATCGATGCTGATGTTGACCTATAAAAAGAGGAGTGAAATCCATGAACGTAACGATTTACGATGTGGCGCGGGAAGCAAACGTATCGATGGCGACGGTCTCCCGTGTCGTAAACGGAAACCCGAACGTAAAGCCATCCACAAGAAAAAAGGTATTGGAAGCGATCGAACGTTTAGGCTACCGTCCGAATGCGGTGGCACGCGGACTGGCTAGCAAAAAAACGACAACGGTCGGAGTGATTATTCCTGATATTTCTAGCATCTTTTTTGCTGAGCTGGCGCGCGGCATCGAAGACATTGCAACGATGTACAAATACAACATCATTTTAAGCAACTCCGATCAAAATAAGGAAAAAGAGCTGCATTTGCTTAATACGATGCTGGCTAAACAAGTCGATGGCATTTTATTTATGGGCGGAACGATTACGGAAGAGCATGTCAACGAATTTCAAAAATCGCCGGTGCCGATCGTGCTTGCGGCTACGATTGAACCAAACAACACGATTCCATCCGTGAACATCGATTATGAACAAGCTGCCTTTGAAGCGGTTGCTTATCTTGTCGAAAAAGGAAACAAGCGGGTTGCTTATGTGACAGGACCGACGGACGATCCGATTAACCAAAAGAAACTGGCAGGATACCGCCGCGCTTTAGAAACGCATGGAATAGCCTATGAAGAAGAGCTTGTAATTGAAGGCGATAATTCCTATGATTCCGGCATTGAAGCGTATGAAAAAATCGCCGAATTGGCAAAGAAGCCAACCGCCGTGTTCGCCGGAACCGATGAGATGGCGCTCGGCATTATCCATAGCGCGCAAGACCATGGTGTGAGCGTTCCGGATCAATTAGAGGTAGTTGGTTTTGATAATACGCGGCTGGCGACGATGGTGCGCCCGCGTCTAACGACGGTAGTGCAGCCGATGTATGATATCGGTGCAGTGGCGATGCGGTTATTGACCAAATATATGAATAAAGAACAGGTGGAAAACCATATTGTCGTCTTGCCGCATCGCATCGAATATCGTGAATCGACGAAATAACGAAAAGGGGCCCAACCAAATTGGTTAAGCCCCTTTCTTTATGTGGCTTGATTCGTTTTTTGCCGCTGACTGCGAATCGGGTACAGCGCTTTTTCGACCGTTTGTGCATTTTTTTCGGTAATTTCCGCTTTGCGCGGAATTG
Organism: Parageobacillus genomosp. 1; assembly: GCF_000632515.1. GTDB lineage: Bacteria > Bacillota > Bacilli > Bacillales > Anoxybacillaceae > Saccharococcus. The sequence goes on along the minus strand of NZ_CM002692.1, from coordinate 2,846,500 downwards.
GTGGGTATAGCGATTCCGGGTCATCCCATGCTTGTGGCAATGGAACTGGTGAAAGCGTTTGCCATTTGTCAAGCCATGATGTTGGTAAGCTGCCGGAAATGTTTGATTGTTCCGTCATTTCCAGCCAAATAAGCGCCCATGCCCGCGGAACGACACGCCAAATATCATAACCGCCGCCGCCAACAGCAATCCAGCGCCCGTCGCAATATTCGTGGGCGATTTGATGAGCGAGCTTTGGAATCACGCGGTACGTTTTCATTGTTACGGATAAATGAGTAAGCGGATCGTAATAATGGGCGTCCGCGCCATTTTGTGTGAAAATGACATCGGGACGGAAAAAGTCGGCAATTTCCCGCAATGCTTGCGTATAGGCGTCAATCCAAGATTCATCTTCGGTAAATGCGTCAACAGGAATGTTAAACGAATATCCGTATCCTGCTCCGTGCCCACGCTCATTTACATTTCCTGTTCCTGGGAATAAGTAGCGTCCCGTTTCATGAATCGAAAATGTACATACGTTTGGATCGTCATAAAAAGCCCATTGTACGCCGTCTCCATGATGGGCATCGGTGTCAACATAAAGTACGCGCAGCCCATATTTTTCTTGGATGTATTTGATCGCGACAGCGCTGTCATTGTAAATGCAAAAGCCCGATGCTTTGCCGCGAAAGCCGTGGTGAAGCCCGCCACCAAGGCTTAGCGCATGCGTTGCTTTTCCCGTCAGCACATAATCGACCGCCGTTAAGGTGCTTCCGACTAATAGAGCGCTTGCTTCATGCATATTCGGAAAAATGGGGGTATCTTCTGTTCCAAGCCCGTAATTTAGGGCGATTGATTCAGGCAGCTCTCCTCTTCCCGCCGCTTTGACCGCTTCGATATAGGAACGGTCGTGGATTAAGGAAAGCTCTTCATCCGTTGCGATTCTAGGTGCCACAATTTGTTCATCTTCTAAAGCGTTCATCGCGCGCAACAAATCGTACGTAAGCTTGACCCGCAGCTGGTTAAACGGATGCTCGTCATGAAATTTATATTGGAGAAAATCGTCGCTGTAAACAAACACGCAGTCTTTTTTCATGATGAAACCCCCGGCAAGTTCGGCCATAATACGGTGTAGCCGGCATTTTTTAAATCGTTGATGATTCCGATCGGGTTCATTGTTTGCACGCGAAACACAAGGATTTTGTAATTTTCATCTTGATCGGGATATAAAAGAACGCTGGCGATATTGGTATGCCGGTTGGCAATAATCGCTGCTGCCTTGCTTAACATCCCGCTTTCATTGGGCACTTTAATTTCAATTTGCGAGCCCGGCTGATGCGCGCCCGTGAGCTGGATGAGCGTGTATAATAAATCGGTTTCCGTTACAATGCCGACCAGTTTGCGGTCTTTGACGATCGGCAGACAGCTGATTTTATGTTCGTAAAACAGCGCCGCCACTTCCTCGACAAAATCGAGCGGATGTCCGACGATAACGTCGGTTTTCATAATCGTACTGATCGGTTTTTGCAAATCTTCGAGGTGTTCATGGATATGAAAAATGGAAGGACTTGCATCACGGATGTCGCGATCGGTCACAATGCCGACAACATGGTTTTCGGCATCGACAATTGGAATATGACGAATACGGCGTTGCCGTACTAACTGCATCGCTTCGGCAATCGTATTAGTCGGTTGCAAAGTGATGACGGGCGTTTTCATAATTTGCTCGACAATCATTTTTCCTCTCCCCCTTTGTTGTCAAAAACATGATTTAATACATATGGCGGTTCATAAAGCGAAGACGATCGAATTTTTGGATCGACTCTTGATCGACTCGTTTGCCGATGCGGACCATCAAGCAGTTGGCCGGGTGGGAGCAAATTTCTGGGTCATCGGTAGCATACCAAACAAGTCCGCCAGCGTTCATCATTTTCTCCATTACTTTCCGGTATTCCCATACGTTTAGCCCTGTCCCCTTTAAGTCCCAATGCCAATAATATTCGGTAGTAATGATAATATAATCTTCCATAGCGTCATCCATCATCGCTACAATCAGTAAATTTTTTCCTACTCCATAACCGCGGAACTCCGGAATGACTTCAATCGCGCCGAGCTCAATTAAATTTTCCATGTTTCCCTCTGACCAACGTTCGAGCGGATCGGGGTACAGAAACGTCACATAGCCGACAATCGTGTGATGATGACGGGCGATAATGATTCTTCCTTCTGGAAGCTTCGCAATTTCAATAAGCGCTTTATGTTGCTGCTGCGGCTGGCGGAAGGATGTCAAATCATGATGGAACTCATAACTTGCTAGTTTCTCAGCCGATATCGGACCTTCAATAATCAGCGTCCCTTTCGGCGTTTTTAATTCTTTGGCATTATATGTTTTTTTATGTTCCATTCGGTCACCACCTGGATTTGGTCTTTCTTTTTCCATTATACATAAAAAAGCAATGGATAAATCGATGTCAAAAAAATTTCAAGGAAAAATAACACAAAAATATTTAAAAAATTGAGAATTTATTTATTGTGTACTATAATAGAATTGCAACCATTTACATAAGGGGGATAGGAGAATGAAAACAGAAGTGCTACCGGTTGTACAAGGGGATTATAATTTAAAAAGTTACGAGGACACATATAAACATTTTGATTGGAAAGAAGTAGAGAAAGAGTTTTCCTGGTTTGAAACCGGCAGAGTCAATATGGCGTATGAAGCGATTGACCGCCATGCGGAGTCGTTCCGCAAAAATAAAGTAGCGCTTTATTACCGCGATGCATCGAGAAACGAAAAATATACCTTTAAAGAAATGAAGGAAATGTCCAATAAAGTGGCCAACGTGCTGAAGCAAGTGGCGGAAATTGAAAAAGGAGACCGTGTATTTGTATTTATGCCGCGTTCTCCGGAATTGTACTTTGCCGTACTAGGAATCATTAAGACAGGCGCCATTGTCGGCCCGCTGTTTGAGGCATTTATGGAAGGAGCGGTGCGCGACCGCCTTGAAGATAGCGGGGCAAAGGCGATCGTCACGACGCCGGAGCTGTTGCCGCGCGTTCCAGTCAACGATCTTCCAGAATTAAAATATGTTTTCCTCGTCGGGGACAACATTGTTGAAGAAGGTCCATATATCGACTTGAAGAAGCGGATGAATGAGGCGAGCAAGCATTTTGACATTGAGTGGGTAGACCGCCAAGACGGTTTGATTTTGCATTATACTTCCGGCTCTACCGGAAAGCCAAAAGGAGTTTTGCACGTTCATAACGCGATGATTCAGCACTATCAAACGGCAAAATGGGTGCTGGATTTAAAAGAAGACGATATTTATTGGTGCACGGCGGACCCAGGCTGGGTGACAGGCACTTCTTACGGTATTTTCGGTCCATGGTTATGCGGAGCATCGAACGTGATTGTCGGCGGCCGTTTCAGCCCGGATGCTTGGTATCAGACAATTCAAGATTTCGGCGTGACAGTATGGTATAGTGCACCGACGGCGTTTCGCATGTTGATGGGTGCAGGGGATGAAATTGTTAAAAAATATGATTTAAGCTCTCTCCGCCACATTCTTAGCGTTGGCGAGCCGTTAAACCCAGAGGTGATTCGCTGGGGAATGAAAGTATTCGAGCGCCGCATTCATGATACGTGGTGGATGACAGAAACTGGCGCACATCTTATTTGCAACTACCCGTGCATGGAAATTAAGCCAGGTTCGATGGGCAAACCGATTCCTGGCGTCAAAGCAGCTATTATCGATGATCAAGGAAATGAACTGCCGCCATACCGGATGGGGAACTTGGCAATCAAAAAAGGCTGGCCGTCGATGATGAAAACGATTTGGAACAACCCGCAAAAATATGAATCGTATTTCATCGGCGACTGGTATGTTTCCGGCGACTCCGCCTATATGGACGAAGACGGTTACTTCTGGTTTCAAGGTCGTGTCGATGACGTTATTAATACGTCGGGGGAACGCGTCGGTCCGTTTGAAGTCGAAAGCAAGCTAGTCGAACACCCAGCGGTAGCGGAAGCAGGCGTCATCGGCAAGCCGGATCCAGTGCGCGGGGAAATTATTAAAGCGTTTATTTCGCTTCGGGAAGGATATGAACCATCAGAGGAATTGAAAGAAGACATTCGCCAGTTTGTCAAAAAAGGATTGGCAGCACACGCAGCACCGCGGGAAATTGAATTCCGTGACAAACTGCCAAAAACGCGAAGCGGGAAAATTATGCGCCGCGTCTTAAAAGCGTGGGAGCTTAATTTGCCGACAGGCGATTTGTCGACAATGGAAGACTAAGAAAAAAGCTGATCGGTTTCTTTTATTAAAAGTCAAAGGATTGGTTAGAATCCTTTATAACAATATCTATTTATTTAATGTCACACATTATAAAGGGTAAAAAAAGAAGGATAGGTGAGAAGAAAAAAATATATGCTCTATCTATCCTTTTTTGTACTACAAATGACCCCATTTACTACAACAACGAAATTTTATGTTGTTGAACTAAAGCACCCGTTAAATTAAGAAATTAATGTTAATTTAGATACTTGACTTTTAAGAATTCCTACCTTATAATTCATAAAAAATATTTACCAAATATACCAAATATTATATATTATAAAAGCTATGAAAAGGACACGAATCAATCTTTATTTTCTTACCAGAGAACAGGGTCATCGGCTGAAAGCCCTGAAGAAAAGAGATTGATTTACCACCTTGGAGCTATTATGGGGAAAGGATAAACCTGAGTATCCATAATCGGGAAAACCGTTATCTTTTTGAGCGTAATGTACACTTTCGTATGTTACGGAATTAGGGTGGAACCACGACCGCAATCGTCCCTTATTTTTGGGATGGGTGCGGTTTTTATTTTTAAATTGAAAAGTTAGGAGGAATAAAAATGTCGATTGAAATGGAAGCAGAAAGACGAAATCACCGAAAATTAGGTCAACAACTAGAGTTGTTTATGTCAATGGAGGAAGCTCCTGGAATGCCTTTTTTCTTACCAAAAGGAATGGTCATTCGAAATGAACTTGAAAATTTGTGGAAAAAAAAGCATCAAAAAGCTGGTTATCAAGAAATAAAAACACCCATTATGATGAAACAAGAGCTGTGGGAACAATCAGGTCATTGGCAACATTATCACGAAAATATGTATTTTTCAAATGTGGATGAACAAAATTACGCAATTAAACCAATGAATTGTCCAGGTGCTGTATTAATTTTTAATAGTAAGAGACGGAGTTATCGAGAACTTCCTATTCGTTTTGCGGAACTTGGCCTAGTTCATCGCCACGAACTTTCAGGATCTTTAAATGGGCTTTTACGGGTTCGCTCTTTTACTCAAGACGATGCACATTTGTTTGTTAGAGAAGACCAAATTGAATCTGAAATTGATAAAGTTTTGGATTTAATTGATGAGTTCTATTCGGAATTTGGTTTTAGTTATAAGATTGAACTTTCTACTCGCCCAGAAAATTTTATGGGTTCAGTTGAAATATGGGAAAAGGCAGAATTAGCTCTGGAATCAGTATTAAAGAAAAAAGGGTTACATTATCAAATAAATCAAGGTGATGGTGCTTTCTATGGTCCCAAGATTGATTTTCACATTCTAGATTCACTCGGACGAAGTTGGCAGTGTGGGACAGTTCAGCTTGATTTCCAAATGCCTGAAAAGTTTAACTGTAATTATATAGGCGAAGATAATAAACCTCATCGCCCGATTATTATTCATAGAGCTATTTATGGTTCTATCGAACGGTTTATGGCAATTTTAATTGAACATTTTGCAGGTGATTTCCCATTTTGGCTGTCTCCATTACAAGCAAAGATATTGCCTATTTCTGATTCTCATTTATCTTACGCCAACCAAGTTAAATTACAATTAGAATCTGCTGGATTTCGAGTTGAAATCGATGACAGAGTTGAGAAAATTGGATTAAAGATTAGAGAGGCTGAAATAAAAAAAGTTCCTTATATGATTATAATTGGTGATAAAGAGGTGGAAAAAGAGTCCTTAGCCATAAGAAAGCGTAAGGAAGGAAACCTTGGTGAAATGAATATTATAGAAGTGATTAAAAAATTCAAAGAGGACAACAAGCGTTAATAATTCGGAAGAGGGTGTCCCAAAAGTGTTTGCTAAGCGTTCGCTTTTCGGACACCCTCCTTTTTTCGCAAAAAAATAAGAAAACCGTTCCTCTTTTGGTATAATAGAGCCACCACAACTCACCGCAAAAGAAAGGAACGATTTTCTTATATACATTTATTATACACCACATCAACTCGTTCTTCCAATGGATATTGAAGTATTGATCCCCAAACACCATCTTTGTCGTATTGTGGATATGGCAGTGGAAAAAATGAGCCCCACTCTTTTTACTTCCCTCTAAGGAAAAAACAGTGAGAAAAAGCAGGAACAGAAGCGATTTTTCTCGACAAATATCCAATAATAACCAAAAATGAGAAAAAAGAAAGAAGAGGCTGGCTTCAAAAGGTCGATTCAGCGACCTTTTGAGTCAGCCTCTTTTTTCATGTTCTTCAGCCGTTTTTGCTTTTTCTTTAGCCACCAGTCAATGGTGTTGAAACCGCATTTGATGGCGCCGACTCTTTGCCGCTAATATCCACGGCTGTGACGTAATAGATGGCGCCAGGCTGCAGAGCGGCAAAGGACAGCGGTTTTCCAGCCTTGACGATCGCGGCAACTTGGGGCGGCGTGCCGTCTTGTCCAGCGCGATATACGCGATAGCCAATTACATCGTATTCCGGATGCGGCTGCCAAGTGATGGTGGTTCCATTTACTAGTTGGATAGCCGGCGGTGCCGGGATTTTTCCGTTTTCTTTGAGCTCATTAACCAACAGCACCCCATTCCATTCACTAGCGCTTGAACTATCCATTCCCCATTGTTCCAGTATTTTTTTGTTTAGCATCACTCCGCTCGAAACAAACTCACTTGGAGTTGTATCAAGAGCGGCATACCGTTTGCCGTTCACTTCGACGAAGCGTCCTTCGCTCAAATACTGTTCTTTCCCTTGCTTTGGCGTAAATTTTGTGTTGTATAAATCATATTTTACTAACCCTGCTTTTTGGCATAAATCCGATGGGATGAAACCTGAAACAGTACAATAGGCGCGCCGGACGATGCCACCGGGCATGTTGAAGCGCTTATTTGGCGCGATGAGCTGCGGCTTTACATCGTAAGCGGCATTCATTAATTGCGCCCATAAAAGCTGGGTCCGCTTGCTATAAGACAATCCTCTATAGGTGGACTGCAGCGGTGCAGGCGTATCGTATCCCATCCAGATGCCAAATGTCACGTTTGGGTTTGTCGCCACAAACCATGAGTCTTTATTATCTTGTCCTGTTCCCGTTTTTCCAGCCCAATCCGCTTGGAATTTTAAATAGGACTGGAGAGAAGATGCTGTACCGCCGCGAATGACATCTCTCATCATATCAATCATTAAATAGGACGTCTGCGGAGAAAAAACAGGAACAGGATTACTTTTATGTTCGTAAATAACTTTTCCATCTTTTGATACGATTTTCTCGATTAAATAAGCGTCGATAAACGTTCCGTAATTAGCAAAGGTGACATAGGCGTTGACATTTTCCTCGACGGTTACCCCTGTGAAAGTTCCTCCAATCGCTAAGGCGACATTGTTTTCTTCATTTTTTGCCACGCTGGTAATGCCCATTTTATGCAAATATTGTACTGGATGTTGGTTCATGATCTGCATATAGGTGCGGATCGCAGGGATATTATACGAATACTGCAGGGCACGCCGCGCCGAGACGAGACCGTGCGTTTTCCGATCTGCGTTTTCTGGTGTATAATAACGATTCCCTGCTTTTATACGCAGCGGCGTATCTGGAATAATAGAACCAGGCTGGACGACGCCCATCTCCATTGCTGGCGCGTATACAAGCAGTGGCTTCATCGTCGAACCGTTCGATCGATATGCTTGTGTGGCGTGATTGAGCTGCTCTCGCTTGTAATCTCGGCCGCCGACAAAGCTAATGATTTTTCCAGTTTGATTTTCAATCAACATTGCACCGACTTCGACAGGTTCCCGCTTTGCAACCGTTTTGCCTGTCTGTTTATCTCTTACATATTGAATGACGTCATCGCCGTAATAGCGGTAATCAGCCACTACTTTTTGCATGCGGTCGTAAATCGTTTTGTCGATTGTTGTGTAAATATTGTACCCGTTTTGGCGCAGCTGTTTTTCTGCTTTTGCCACATACTGTTTGTGAAGGGATGGCTTTTGCCACAACTGCTCTTTTGTATAACCGTCTTGTTTGGCCAATACTTCAGCCACTACTTCTTTCGCACGTTTTTCGATTTCCATCGTCAGCCATGGATATTTTTCAAACGGCGACGGTTTTGGCGGTGCAAAATGTTTAGCAACATTGTATTGCAGCGCTTCTTCATATTGTTTTTCGGAAATATATCCCGCCTGCTTCATTCGTTTCAATACCGTCTTCATCCGGTGCAGAGCTGGAGATAAGTCTTTTTTCACTTGGCCATCGCTTGTAAACGGCGTATACACAAACGGGCTTTGCGGGAGGCCGGCCAAAAATGCCGCCTGGGCTAGATTTAAATTTTTGGCGTCTACGCCAAATACCCCTTGAGCCGCAGCCTGGATGCCGGCGATATTGCGCCCCGATGCGTTTCGGCCGAATGGGACGACATTTAAATAAGCTTCTAAAATTTCATTTTTACTAAAAAACTTTTCAAGGCGAAGGGCGAGCAATATTTCTTTTGCCTTTCGTTCAAATGACACTTCATTCGTTAATATTTGATTTTTGACAAGCTGTTGCGTCAGCGTGCTTCCGCCTGTTTTTACTGACGAGTTCGTCGCTTCCTGAAACAGCGCGCGAATGATCGCTTTTGGAACAACCCCGTGATGTTCATAAAAGTATTCGTCTTCTGTTGCTGTAACCGCTTTAATCACATACGGTGAAACATCTTGTAATTTGACTTCTTCCCTTTCTAGATCAGAGCGGAAATTGCCGAGATAAACGTTATTGGCGAAGTAAATATGCGTCGTTTCTTCATAGTCGTAAATATCTTTTTTCATTTCCTCATAGGAAGGGATGGGCATGTCCTTTACTAAAGAAGCGAAATACCCAGCGCCAAGACCGACGGCAAAGCAAATGAGGCAAAGAATAAGAATGAGAAAAATAAGGAAAATATTCCAAATGACTTCATATGTAATAAAAAAATAGCGCCATGCCTTCTCAAGGGAAAATGTTTGCTTTTTATGCTCCATGAGCATCCCCCTATACAACCAATCAATATAAATAAGTATACCATATTTATTGTTGGATATTGCGGCATTTTGTCATTTTTTCGCCCTTTGTATACGAGAAAAACTTGATTTGACAAACTAGACAAAGTTGTGGTAAAAAAATGTATAAGCAAAATGGCATAGGAGAAAGCGATGACAGGAACAAGTAGTGTTTATCTCCCTGTTTCAGAGAGCTAGTGGCTGGTGTGAACTAGCACATAGATAAACGCGAATTACCTCCTCGAGCAGCTTTTGCGAACGGCAGCAGCCAAGTAGCAAAAGACGGCGTGCGCCGTTATCCAAATGAGGTGAGAAAGCGTGAAGCTTTCTAAGTAGGGTGGTACCGCGATTGTCACTCGTCCCTTCGCTTTGGGGCGAGTTTTTTATTTTTATTAAAAAAGAGGTGGGGTAAAGATGGATTTACTGCAAGAGCTTGAGTGGCGCGGACTTATTAACCAAGTTACCGATGAGGAAGGGCTGCGCCAGCTGTTAAATGAGGAAAAAGTAACCTTATATTGTGGATTTGATCCAACGGCGGACAGTTTGCACATCGGGAGTTTATTACCGATTTTGACGCTGCGTCGCTTCCAGCTGGCGGGGCATCGGCCGATCGCGCTAGTAGGCGGAGCGACGGGATTAATCGGCGATCCGAGTGGAAAAAAAAGCGAACGCACTTTAAATCCAAAAGAAACGGTGCAACAGTGGAGCAATCGGATTAAAGAACAATTGTCAAGATTTTTAGATTTTGAAGCGCAAGACAATCCGGCGAAAATCGCCAACAACTATGACTGGATTGGCTCACTCGATGTGATTACTTTTTTGCGCGATGTTGGAAAGAACTTCGGGCTAAACTACATGCTGGCGAAAGAATCGGTGCAATCGCGCATCGAAACAGGCATTTCGTTCACCGAATTTAGCTATATGATTTTACAAGCTTTTGATTTTCTCAAATTATACCAAACGGAAAATTGTCGCTTGCAAATCGGCGGCAGCGACCAATGGGGAAATATTACGGCGGGATTGGAATTGATTCGCAAAACAGAAGGAGAAGCAAAAGCGTTCGGATTGACGATTCCGCTCGTGACGAAAGCCGACGGGACGAAATTTGGAAAAACGGAGAGCGGAACGATTTGGCTCGATAAAGAAAAAACATCCCCGTATGAGTTTTACCAATTTTGGATTAACACCGATGACCGCGATGTCATTAAATACTTAAAATACTTTACGTTCTTGTCGAAAGAAGAAATTGAAGAGTTAGAAAAACAATTGCAGGAAGCTCCAGAACAGCGGGCGGCGCAAAAAGCGTTGGCGGAAGAAATGACAAAACTAGTTCATGGCGAAGACGCCTTGAAGCAAGCGATTCGTATTTCGGAGGCGCTCTTTAGCGGCAGTGTGTCTGAATTGACCGCGGAGGAAATTGAACAAGGGTTTAAAGACGTCCCTTCTTTTGAATATGAAGGAGAGGAAGTTCCGCTAGTGGAACTCCTTGTCATGGCGAAAATCGTGCCATCGAAACGGCAGGCTCGGGAAGACATTGCCAATGGTGCGATTTATGTCAATGGCGAACGCGTGCAAGACATCAACGCTGTCATCACCAAAGAAAACCGCATCGAAGGGCGCTTTACGATCATCCGCCGCGGAAAGAAAAAGTATTATTTAATCCGCTACAATTAAATCCTGGCAATGCCAGGATTTTTTTATGAAAAAATATCCCTTCAGAGATTTCTCTGAAGGGATATCGTTCATTAACGAGAGTAGAACTCAACGATCAATGCTTCGTTAATTTCCGCCGGCAATTCGGAACGCTCAGGTAAACGAGAATATGTGCCTTCTAGTTTGTCAGCATCCAATGTTAAATAATCTGGTACGAAGTTGTTTAATTCTAATGCTTCTTTAATAACTTGCAGGTTGCGCGATTTTTCGCGGACCGCAATCGTTTGGCCAGGTTTCACGCGATAAGATGGAATGTTTACACGGTTTCCGTCAACTAAAATATGACCGTGCGTTACAAGCTGACGAGCTTGGCGGCGAGTACGCGCAAAGCCTAAGCGGTAAACAAGGTTGTCTAAACGTGATTCTAAAAGAATCATAAAGTTTTCCCCGTGTTTACCAGGCATTTTGCCAGCTTCCTCAAACGTTTTACGGAATTGGCGTTCGTTTACGCCATACATATGACGAAGTTTTTGCTTTTCTTGCAATTGCAGACCATATTCAGAAAGCTTTCTGCGTTGACCTGGGCCATGTTGACCTGGCGGATAAGGACGTTTTTGCAACTCTTTACCTGTGCCGCTTAACGAGATTCCAAGACGGCGGGAAATTTTCCACGTTGGACCTGTATAACGAGCCATTTATTGCTCCTCCTTTTGCTTTTATTCAGGTAAAATAAAAGCAGACGTGCGTCAACAATTATGGCCATTTTGTTTTCATGTATCCTCGCTCTAGCAGCTAAGAGTTACACGATACACCTCGATATTCGAGGAACAAAATGGAACCATAAAGGTGAGCACTAAGGCTGCTATATTTTACACAAAGGGTATTATATGATTTTTATAAGACAAAGTCAACATTTTATTTCCCTTATTTCGAGATAATATGCTATAATAAAAGATGTAATTTTTAGAAAAGTTTTGTTATCACTCCATTCTAGCTGGAATGAGAACGTCAGTCTAGGTGAAAAGGGCTATGAAACTGGAAGAAGAGAGAGTATATGAGGCCTTTAAGCAAAAATTTTTTCATTGGTTTTTATCGTATGAGGGTTATGATAATTTTTCCAACGTGATGAAAGAGTTGCTGTTGTTGCTGAAACGGGAGCTTATGGCGGAGCAAGTCTCTTTTTTTATGTTTGATCCTTTAAGCAAAACATTTTATCCGGAAGCAATGACAGAGCTGGAAACAAACCGCTCTCCTTTCGTTCCCTCTGACTTGCCGGTTGATATAGCGGCGGTCGCCGATGATGAACAACGAGCGATTCAAATTTGTCGGGATGGAGAATATACCACCGCGCGCATTTTTCTTCACCTTTCGGAAGAAACAATCGGAATGTTGCAATTTATGTATCCTCGCCACTTAACGATAGGTGAGCAACTGTTAAAGAAAATCAGGGAAGATTTTTCTGTGCTGTTCCAAAAACTTCGCATCATCTCCCAAGGACTTAGTGATGAAAAGCGCTATGAACAGCTGCATCGATTTGCGGCAAAAATTCATTCTTCGATGCAAATTGATGACGTATTAGAAGAAATTGTTAATACGCTTAAACAAGTATATCCATCATTTACATACCATTTGCTTTTGTCGCACGATAATCAGCACTGCGGTTATTTGCCGATCAAAACGCTTGTATTTGATGAAAGCGCGGAAAATATGGCGGCATTGCAAGCATTTTTGACAGGGAGAATTCAGCTTGAAGACTCTATTTCGTTGCGTCGTTCCATTTTATATGCACCAATTAAAGGGGTGCAAGGTGTTTACGGTGTAATTCAAATTATTGCTCCTTATATTATGAAATTTCCGAGAAGAGAAATTAATTTTATTTCGTTGTTGGCGAATACAGCCGGGAGCGCTCTCGAAAATGCCAAGCTGTATGAACAGTCACGCCGTCTTGTTGCGGATTTGCAACTGATTAACGAATCGATGCGCCAGCTTAATACCAATTTGCGTCTGCAAGATGCAATTGAATTTATGGTAAAGCAAATTAAGCAATCTTTTTGCGCCGATGAAGTCGGTTTTTTCTTATTTGAGGAAAAAAAGCGGAGACTGCTGCCTGGAAGCACTCCATTTTTCCAATCCCGGCAAGCGAAAAAGTATGTGGAATTTGTCGATAAGAAACTGAAAACGGGAAGGGATATTGTTTTTGTTGGGGATGCGGACATTCAAGCTTCTCCCGCTGTTCCTGTTTATCGCTCTTTAATGGCTGTTCCGATGTTGCAAAATGGGGAGACGAAAGGGATTTGTATTGTGTTGCATCATAAACCGTACCATTTTACATTTGAGATGTTTAAATTGTTGCAGTCCCTTATCCAACATTCTACCCTTGCATTTACCAATGCGATCTTAAGAGAAGAGCTAGAAAGGCTGGTGGTCACCGATTATTTGACGAAGTTATATACACGGCGGTACTTGGATGAACAACTTCAAAAATCGATGTGCCATGATGCATTTGGGACGTTTATTTTAGTGGATATTGACAATTTTAAACAAATTAATGACACATACGGGCATCAGGCAGGCGATAAGGTGCTCGTGCAAGTGGCGAATATTATTCGTGCTAATATTCGCGTTAGTGACATCGGCGCCCGCTGGGGCGGGGAGGAGCTTGCCGTTTATTTGCCGAAAGTGTCATTGGCTGCCGGCATTTCCGTCGCCCATCGTCTTGCTGAAAAGGTAAGGACGGAGACCCATCCTCCCGTAACGATTTCGTGCGGTATTTCTTATTGGAAAAAAAATCGTCTGGAAGAAGCAAACGATTTATTTAAACGAGCGGATGAGGCGCTTTATATGGCGAAAAGGACAGGAAAAAACTGCATTTTTGTCAAGGATTACGTGCATCAATATAAAGTGTAGAAAGGAATCCGCAGTGACGGATTCCTTTCTTCTCGCCTGCTATTTCTTAACTTATAGGGTGGAAATAATCACTTCAACGAACTTTTCTAAATATTGTTGATCGATTTCGTCAAAGCGGTTTTTGATCGGGCTGTCAATATCAAGAACGCCGATGACGTTTCCATCCTTTATCATTGGTACGACGATCTCTGACTGCGATGCGGCGTCGCACGCGATATGCCCCGGAAAAAGGTGAACATCCGGAACAATGATCGTTTTTTTGCTTTTGGCAGCAGTGCCGCATACGCCTTTGCCGAACGGAATGCGCACGCAGGCGGGGAGTCCTTGGAACGGTCCTAACACAAGCTCGTCGCCTTCGGTTAAATAAAAGCCGACCCAATTAATTTCTTGCAAAAAATGATTTAATAAGGCCGCAGCGTTGGCCAAATTGGCGATAAAGTTTGTTTCTCCGTCGATTAATGAACGCAGTTGCTGAATAACAAGCTCATAATTTTCTTCTCGTGTTCCATTGTAAGCAGTAACGTGAAACAATGTTATTCCGCCTCCCTTATTAATATGGAGTTAATTTTATGGTCATGATGAAAACTTGTCAAACGAAAACGCCTCTTTGATCATTTCGTCCACGCCCTGATGCAAATCATCCGCACGGTGCGCGTCTGAACCATAAATGATGCGGATGTTTCGCTTCATCGCTTCGCGAATAAGTTCATTTGGCGGATAAGGCTGCAAACAGAGCGGCTTGGTGACTCCTGCTCCGTTGTAGTCGATTTCATAGCCGCATCCTTTTATTTCATCGAGAATCTGCAGCACGAGTCCGTCCATCGAAACGGGGCACGGAAACTGTCTTTGGAACTTGTGGACGAGCGTAAGATGGCCAATGCGTTTCGGCTTATATGGGCCAAGATTGGCGCGGATGGATTGTAGAACCGTATGGTAATATGTTTTATATACGTTGCCGATGGTGCCAAATAACTGAACAATATCGCCAAACATTTCCGGACTGTAATCGATGCAAACATACTGACCTTTACAGTAGAGAAAATGGACAGATAAAATGCTGTCATCTAAGAAAGGACCGACTTCTTCTAGAAATCGTGCTGTTTTTTCTTCAAAACCAGGAATAAAATCGACTTCGAGTCCGGTATGGATGATAATGTCATTTCGATAACGCGCTTTTACATCTGCAAGTGCTGCTAAATAATGATCGAGCTGTTCGCGGGGCATGGCGCTATCTTGATATGGCGTCGGATCGCTAAATCCTTCTGGGAGCGGTGCATGTTCGGTAAAGGAAATTTCCTTGTAGCCAAGCGCAATGGCCCTTTCCACATAGCGTTCTAGTGGATCGCTGCTTCCATGCGGGCAAAATGGGGTATGAATGTGTCCGTCGCGCACAACAGTTCCCTCCTAAATTGGATGATAGAAAGAAAAATGAAGATTTCTGTAAAAAAAATAAAAATTTTGGTCAAAAAATGTCGATAACATGGTATCATAAAAACATTGAAAAAACATTATGTAAATATGTTTGCCTTCTCGATTCACCTCATTTTCGTTTATGAGTAACTCGAGTGCAAGGAGGCTACTGGTTGATGGAAATAGCAGTTGTCGTTTTGCTCCTTCTTGCGGGAGCAATGATATATAACCATATGTACCGAAAAAAAATGTATCGCGAAATTGACCGCTTGGAAGCATGGAAAATAGCGCTGATGAATCGGCCGGTGACCGATGAGCTTTCGAAAGTGAAGCAGCTGAATATGACAGGAGAAACAGAGCGGTTATTTGAACAGTGGCGGCAAAAATGGGATGATATTGTCGCTGTCCAACTGCCGGATGTGGAAGAGAAATTATTCGATGCGGAGACACTGCTTGATAGATACCGCTATACGAAGGCGAAAGCATTGTTGTGTGACGTCGATCAATGGTTGCGTCAGATCGAAGAAGAAGTGCAATTAATGATTCATGAAGTACATGAATTAATTGGCAGTGAAGAACAAAACCGCGTTGAAATAGAAGAGTTGCGCACGATGTATCGGGAGGCGAAGAAAACGCTGCTAGCGTACCGGTACATGTTTGGCGTTGCGGCGGCAAAGCTCGATGAAAAATTGGAAGAAGCGGAGACTTTATTTAAAAAATTTGAAGAACTAACCGCGACGGGAAACTATTTAGCCGCAAGGGAAGTAGTTCTTTCCTTAAAAAAAGAGCTAAGCGAAATTACAGTGATGATGAACGATATTCCTGAATTGTTGACAGAGTGCCAAACGACGATTCCAGCACAGTTGGAGGAGCTTTTCGATGGATATAAGGAAATGGAGCAAGGAGGCTATATTCTTGACCATTTACAAATGGAGAAAGAAATCAAAGAGAAGAGGGAAAAAATCGAACAATGTGTACAAATGATCCGCGATTTGCAGATTGAAGAAGCAAAACAAGGAATTGCCGAATTAAAAGAAGAAATCGATACTCTATATGATTTGTTGGAAAAAGAAGTGCTTTCCCATCAATATATAAAGACAGAAGTGCCCCGTATCGAAGAAATGTTACATATGCTGAATGAAGAGGCGAAAGAAACAAGTGAAGAAACTCTCTTTGTGCAGCAAAGCTACCGTTTACCTGCAAAAGATATGGAAAAATATCGCAGCATTGAAAAGCAAATACACCAGTTAAGAAAGCGGTTTGACATCATTCAGACCCGGATTTTCGAAGCGAAAACGGCTTATTCGCTTTTAAAAGAAGAACTGGAACAGCTTGTAGCACAAATAGAAATAATGAAAGAGGAGCATGAACAGTTTCGCGAAACGCTGCAAACGTTGCGCAAGGATGAGCTGGTTGCCCGCGAAAAATTAGAGGAGATGAAGAAAAAATTGTCCGAGGCGCTGCGGCTCGTGCAAAAAAGCCGGTTGCCAGGGCTTCCGGAATCGTATACGCTACAGTTGTCCGAGGCAAAAGACTATTTGACGAAAGTGGCGTTGCGGCTTGAAGAGAAACCGCTCAATATGCCTGCTGTCAACGAAGCACTCGAAGAGGCAAAAACAACCGTTCAGCGCCTATACGAACGGACGGAGGTAATGATTGAGCAAGCCTCGCTTGTGGAAAAAGTGATTCAGTACGGAAACCGCTATCGCCGTCGTTACCCGACTGTGAAAGAAGGATTGGAGGAAGCAGAATTTTTATTTCGTCATTACGATTATGAGCAGGCGCTAGAGCAAGCGGTAGCCACTTTAGAAAAGGTGGAGCCTGGCGCGTTTCAACGCGTTCAGCAAATGTTTCAGGAAGAACGCTCGAGCGAGAAATAGTAAAATGAACCGATGAATATCGCTGGATGCAAGTAGATATTTATCGGTTTTTTTGTGAATAATGTAAGTAAAATACATTTTGGTTGATGTTTTATTACTTTTTTCTTTATTATATTTACTAGTGTATTATTGTGGGCGATAATCGGAGGATGGACGTGATGATTTATTTAGATAATAGCGCAACAACAAAACCGTTTCCTGAAGTGATCGATTCGTTTGTCACTGTCGCAACAAAATATTTTGGCAATCCGTCCTCGCTGCATGAGTTAGGGATGAAGTCGGAGCGCCTCTTAACGCAGGCGCGCGAACAAATTGCCGCCGCTTTAGAGGTAAAACCGAGTGAAATCATTTTTACATCCGGGGGAACGGAAGCGAATAACTTTGCAATCAAAGGGGTGGCGTTTCAATATCGCCACCGCGGCAAGCATATTATCACGACGGCCATAGAGCATCCATCCGTATCGGAGCCTTGTCAGCAGCTCGAACAATTAGGGTTTGAAGTGACGTATTTGCCGGTAAACGAACATGGGATGATCACGGCCGAGCAAGTGAAAAAGGCGCTTCGCGAAGATACGATTCTCGTTTCGGTCATGCATGTCAACAACGAGGTTGGCGTGATTCAGCCTGTCGAAGAAATCGGCGCGCTGCTCGCGCATTATCCGAAAACGATTTTCCATGTTGACCGTGTGCAAGGCATTAGCAAAGTGCCGCTTGATATGAAAAAAGCACGGATTGATCTGTGCACGATGTCAGCCCATAAATTTCATGGGTTGCGGGGGGCAGGCATTTTATATGTTCGTCAAGGCATCCGGCTCTCGCCGCTGCTTGCCGGCGGGGGACAGGAAATGCAGCTTCGTTCCGGAACGGAAAATGTTCCGGCCATCGTGGCCATGGCAAAAGCGCTGCGAATCGCATTAGAAAAATATGACAAACAAATCGATTATCTATGGGAAGTAAAGCAAGCATGGCTGAATGAACTAAAAGCAATTCCAGAAATTCAAATCAATACCCCGATGGAGCATTCCGCTCCTCATATCATTAATTTTTCATTAAAACATGGCATGAAACCAGAAGTGTTTGTCCATGAGTTAGCGAAAAGCGATATTTTTGTTTCGACGACATCGGCATGTTCCTCAAAAAAGAAAGCGCCGAGCAAAACGTTGTTGGCGATGGGAGTGGGGGACGAACGGGCAGAAAGCGGCATTCGCATCAGCCTTTCTTTTGAAAATACGCTCGAAGAAATTCCGCTTGCCGTTGCCGCGATGAAAAAAGCTATTGAAAAATTAAGTGAGGTAACGAGGTAATTGCTATGAAATATGATCGTATTTTGATTCGCTATGGTGAAATGACGACAAAAGGTCGAAATCGCAACGTGTTTGTTCGCCGTCTAAAAAATAATGTTTCCAAAAAACTTCATATGTTTCCTAATATTCAAATCGAATATATGCGCGATCGTATGTATATTTTATTAAACGGAGAACCACACGAACCAATTATTGAAAAGCTGAAAACTGTATTTGGCATCCATTCCTTTAGTTTGGCGATGAAGTGCCATAACGAATTAAACGAAATAAAAGAAACGGCGCTGGCTGCGGTGAAGCAGCTTCCATACGAAGGCAAAACGTTTAAAGTGAGCGCGCGAAGAGTAGATAAGCAATTTCCATATGGAAGCGACGAATTAAATCATGAAATCGGCGCTCATATTTTGCGCAATACAGATGGATTAACTGTTGATGTCCGTGATCCTGATATTAACGTCCGCGTCGAGGTTCGCCAAGATGGCACTTATGTGACATGCCGAGATATTTTCGGCGCCGGCGGTCTACCAGTTGGGACAAGCGGCAAGGCGATGCTGATGCTTTCCGGCGGAATCGACAGCCCTGTTGCCGGATACTTGGCGATGAAGCGCGGCCTTGAGATTGAAGCGGTTCACTTTTTCAGCCCTCCGTTTACAAGCGAGCGGGCAAAGCAAAAAGTGATTGATTTAGTGAAAAAATTAACGACGTACGGCGGGAAAATCAAACTTCATATCGTTCCATTTACCGAAGTGCAGCAGGAGATTTACAAACAAGTGCCAGATGAATATTCACTTATTTCGACAAGAAGGGCGATGTTAAAAATTACGGATGCTTTACGTCGGCGCCAGCGAGCGCTAGCGATTGTCACAGGAGAAAGCCTTGGCCAAGTGGCAAGCCAAACGTTAGAAAGCATGTTTGTCATCAATGAGGTGACAACAACCCCGGTCCTCCGCCCGCTTGTGTCGATGGATAAAGTTGAAATTATCGAGATCGCGAAAAAAATTGATACACACGATATTTCAATTCTTCCATATGAAGATTGCTGCACCATTTTTACGCCAAAATCGCCAAAAACAAAACCAAAAAAAGAAAAAGTGCTTCATTATGAAAGTGCTGTCGACTTAGAGCCATTGATAGAAAAGGCAATTGCCGATACGGAAACGATGGTTATTGATGAAGATTTTGCGGTAGAAGATGAGTTTGAGCGGCTATTCTAAATCTCAAAATTTACCAAAATGATGGATGCATGAAACCATATGTTTTCACACATTCTATAGGTGCAAGGAGGTGAAAACATATGGCACGCAACAACAATTCGAATCAATTGCTTGTTCCAGGAGCACAACAAGCTCTTGAACAAATGAAATATGAAATTGCCCAAGAATTTGGCGTTAAATTAGGCGCTGATACTACTTCTCGCGCTAACGGTTCGGTTGGTGGAGAAATTACAAAACGCCTTGTTGCAATGGCGCAACAACAATTAGGCGGTACTCAACAAACATTCTAATTGAATATCATGGCTACAGAGGCGGGTTTTACCCGCCTTTTTTATTTTAAAAAAATATTCAAAATATAATAACTATTTTGTATAATAGGAGTAGCAAGCAATGAGATGGCGCCTGTTCATTGCTGAACGATTATGACAATGGGAGTGGGAAAAGCATGAAGCGAGAAGATTTCATCGCACCGGAACGCTATAATTTAACGTCTGAGATTGAAAAACATGCAGTGGCTAATCCGAATAAGCTTGCCTTAAAGTGGGAAAATGAACAAGGGGAGACACGGGAAATTACATATGGCGATTTAATCAAACGCGCCAATCAAATTGGAAACGCTTTATTAAACCGCGGTCTTGAAAAAGGCGACAAAGTGCTCGTTATGGTGCCGCGCTTAATTGAAGCATATACAGTATATTTAGGAACATTAAAAGCGGGGCTAGTAGTCATTCCGAGTTCGGAGATGCTTCGCACCAAAGATTTGCAATACCGCATTTCCCATGGCGAGGTTAAAGCGGTAATCGCTTATGAGCCGTACGTCGATCAATTTGAACCGATCGAAAACATCGATCATATCGTGAAATTCGTCGTGGGACAAGCAGAGCCAGACGGCTGGATCCATTTAGAAAAAGCGATGCAGGCAGAAAGCGATGTACTTGCCGCGGCAGATACATCCCGTGACGATATGGCGTTTTTATCGTATACATCAGGAACGACCGGAAATCCGAAAGGGGTCGTTCATTCGCACGGGTGGGGGTATGCGCATTTGCGCATTGCTGCGAAAAACTGGTTATGTATTGAAGAAAATGATCTTGTCTGGGCGACTGCCGGCCCAGGATGGCAAAAATGGATTTGGAGCCCATTTTTATCGACCCTTGGCTCCGGAGCCACAGGATTTGTGTATTATGGCCGTTTCGTTCCGGAAAAATATTTGCAGCTGTTAAGCAAGTACGAAGTAAATGTACTTTGCTGCACGCCAACGGAGTATCGGCTAATGGCAAAAGTGCCAAATATCGGCGATTATAAGCTTCCGCATCTCCGCAGCGCCGTATCAGCCGGAGAGCCGCTTAACCGCGAAGTGATTGATACGTTTGAAAAATATTTCAATATTCAAGTCCGCGATGGGTATGGACAAACAGAAAATACATTGCTTGTCGGCGTTATGAAAGGTATGAAGATCAAACCAGGCTCTATGGGCAAACCGACGCCAGGAAACATCGTTGAGATTATCAACGAAAACGGGGAACCTTGCGCTGTCGGCGAAGTTGGCGATATCGCCGTCCACGTCGACACTCCAACGCTATTTAAGTATTACTATAAAGATCCGGAAAGAACGGCGATGCAATTCCGCGGTGATTATTATATTACAGGGGATAAAGCGAGAAAGGATGAAGACGGCTACTTCTGGTTTGAAGGGCGCGGGGACGATATTATCATCAGCTCCGGCTATACGATCGGACCGTTTGAAGTAGAGGACGCCCTTGTCAAGCATCCGGCTGTCAAAGAATGTGCGGTGGTGGCGAGCCCGGATGAAATTCGCGGTCACGTCGTGAAGGCGTTTGTCGTTCTCCGTGAGGGAGTAGACAAAAATGATCCGACGCTGATTCCACAGCTACAGGAGCATGTCAAACAGCTGACCGCACCGTATAAATACCCGCGTAAAATTGAATTTGTCGATGATTTGCCAAAAACGCCGTCAGGAAAAATCCGTCGCGTCGAACTGCGCGAACGGGAAATGCGCCTTGCAAAGCAATAATCAAGGAAAGAAAGGACTGTTTCGAACGCGAAACAGTCCTTTTTCTCTCACAGAACCAATTATAAAAACATCCGTTTTACTTTATCCCAGAACGAATTATCTTTTAAACGGATGGTTTTGATTACCCGGTCACTGAGGGCAATGTCGATTTTTTCAACATGGCGAATGCTCAATGCCTCGTTATCAAGGCCGATAATCGGAAAGTGGCTAGTTTCCTCCAAAATTTTTAATGTTAACTTTCTCGCTCCGCTTAAAATAAACGAGGAGCCGAGCGTCCGGTAACGGTTATTATTGAGTGAAGCTAACTCGCTTACTTGAAAGCAAGGAAGAAGCGGATCGACGACCGCGCCGTTTACCGACTTATTATATGCTGTACTTCCTGTTGGAGTCGAAACGATGATTCCGTCGCCGCGGAACGTTTCAAAATGCAAATCATCAATAAATACTTCCATTGTCATTGTTTTGATAATTTGCGAGCGGATCGAACATTCATTTAAACAGAAGAACGAGGCCGCGTCGTCGATGGTGACTGAAATAATCGGATATTTTCTTACTTCAAGTTGCAAGTTTTTCGTTGCTTCTACCATATGATCGATATCGTCAATTTGAAAATCGCAGTAAAATCCGCGTGACGGAAGTGTAGAAATGCCAACATATAAACAATCATTGCGAAAACCTGTCTGCCGCACCGCCTGCAAAAACGCACCGTCGTCCCCAATGCTGACGATAATATTCGCTTCCTGATGATTGTCGACAACGATGAACGGGCCTTGCTTGGCGAGTGCAATGAGCGGCTCTACCCGTTTGATTAGCTGTTCATCCCGTTTATAAAAAAAATAAAGATGGTTGCGTTCATCTATCATGTGAAGCCCTCCTGTTGGCATATTTTAGTTAAGATGTAATTATGGTACAATAAAAAATATACATTATTTAGTGTAACACTTTTGCAGTCAATCTAAAATATCGTTGTTTTCATAGGGGGAAGAAGAATGAACCGAAAGCGATGGATCGCTCTGTCAATCGCCGCTGCATTATTTATCATTTCTGTGCTTGTCAATGTGATCACTACACTAGTAAGCAATGATGCGGAAAAATGGTCGGAAAGCTGGCTGGCGCTGGCAGAGCAGGAATTTAGCGAAGAAGTTATTGAAGATGGGGATGCATTGAAAAAAATTGTCATTCTTGAAGTGAACGGGGTGATTCAAGATACGGGGGACGAAGAACCGCTATTTTCCACATCGGGATATCACCATCCATCTTTTTTGCGAATGATTGAGCAAGCGAAAAAGGATGATACGGTCAAAGCGATTGTTCTGAGGGTGAATTCGCCAGGCGGCGGTGTGGTCGAAAGTGCGGAAATACACGACCAACTGGTAAAGCTGAAAAAGGAAACGAAAAAGCCGATTTACGTTTCAATGGGGCCGATGGCAGCATCGGGAGGATACTACATTTCAACAGCAGGTGATAAAATTTTCGCGAGTCCGGAAACGATTACTGGATCGCTCGGCGTCATTATGCAAAGTTTGAACTACGAAGGGCTTGCCAAAAAATACGGCGTTGAGCTCGTCACCATAAAAAGCGGGCCGTATAAAGATATAATGAATCCAGCAAGAAAAATGACGGAAGAAGAAAAGAAAATATTGCAGCAATTAATCCAGAATTCTTATGAAGGATTTGTGAAAGTCATTTCTGAAGGTAGACATCTTTCAGAAGATGAAGTGCGGAAAATTGCCGATGGGCGGATTTATGACGGAAGACAGGCCAAACAGCTGCGTTTGATCGACGAATTTGGTTATTTGGATGATACAATCGCTGCACTGAAAAAAGACCATCATTTAGCGGATGCGCAAGTGGTGAAGTATACAAGTGATTTTTCGTTCGGTTCCCTATTTCAAATGGCGCTAAACCGAAATACGATGCCAAAGCATGAGGCAAGTGAACTAATTCGATTGTTTTCTAAACCGTCTTCGCCGCGTTTGATGTACTTATATGCGGAGTAAAGGAAGTGAAAAAATGACTGGAGAATATTTGCCTGTTCCTGTAGAGATCAGAAAAGAAGCATGCACGAATGAGCATTCCCACATACGGTATGCCGGGTTTTGGATGCGTCTTTGGGCGTATTTGCTTGATTTGCTCGTTGTCGGGAGCCTTAATCGGCTCTTGGTGTTTCCTCTTTTTCATCTGCTTGACATTCCGACAGAGCGAACGAATATGTTTGCTCCGGCGTCGATTGCGACGGCAGCGGTATTTTATGCGTATTTTGTACTTATGACGAAATTTTTCCAGCAGACGCTGGGAAAAATGGTGTTTGGGCTGAAGGTCGCCGATGAGTCGGGGAAGCCGTTGACATGGTCGACGGTGCTGTTTCGCGAAGTGGTCGGGAAGTTTATTGCGAAAACAATTTTATTTATTGGCTTTTTGTTCGTTGCATTTTCGGAAAAGAAAAAAGGGATGCATGACCAGTTTGCCGATACAATTGTTGTTCATGAATAAATCTGCCTTTGCGGCAGGTTTATTTTTTTGTGTACATGGTGACAATGGTATGTTGAAGGGGAGTGCGAAGGTTGAAAATCGTAGCAGCGGCCATTGTGGTTTTGTTATTATTCTTGTTTATGTTGGCGATGATGAAATTATCGGTGACTATTTTTTTTCAACATGCTCAAGATGATGATGAATGGAAAATTACGTTTCGCACATTGTTCGGAATCGTTCGCTATACCGTCCATATCCCTCTAGTAAAAGTAGAAACAACGTCTCCAGGTATCGTTATTGCCCATAAGAAAAGTATGGGGAATACAACGAACAGCAAGGAAAAACGAAGCAAATATACACCAAAGGAAATCATGAATATTTTTCGCAAAGCAAGAGAATTTACAGAACGAGTTGTGCACTTGAATGACATTATGAAAAATTTTTTCCGCCATGTATCGATCACAAAATTTGAATGGCAGACGAAAATCGGAACAGGGGACGCGGCAGCGACAGGGATGATTGTCGGGTTAGGGTGGTCGTTAAAATATAGCGTGCTGGCGGTATGCAGCAAATATATGAAATTAAAAACGACTCCTATGATCACGATCATTCCATCTTTTCACCAAGCAGTTTCGGAAACAAAATTTATATGTATGATTCATTTTCGAATCGGGCATGCTATGTTAGCAGGAATACGAGTGATCAAACATTGGCGTGGCAGTTTGTCGGAAATCAAAACGTTTGCCACCCAGCAAGCAAATGAAGGATACTAGGAGGAATCTCGCATGAGCAACCATCCAATCCAGGGACTGATGACAGCGGCGATGGAAAACTTGAAACAAATGATTGACGTCAATACGATCATCGGGGATCCGGTAGAGACGCCTGACGGAAGTGTTATTTTAACCGTTTCGAAAGTAGGATTTGGATTTGCCGCAGGCGGAAGTGAATTTATGGTCGAAGGAAAAAGCAATGGCGCCGGATCGCAGCCAGGAGCAAACCAAAATCAAGCGGCTGAACATCCGTTTGGCGGCGGAAGCGGCGGCGGTGTTTCCATCACTCCAATTGCGTTTTTAGTTGTTAATTCATCTGGGGTCAAGCTGCTCCATCTTGACGAGAGCACGCATTTATATGAAAAAATTCTTGATGTTGCACCGCAGGCGATTGAAAAAATTCAAGAGATGCTAAAGAAAAATAAAAATGACGAAAGAAGACCATCTAACGATTTTGACATTTAGATAAATCAAAATCATTGAAATTTTTTTGCCTCCCCTTTATGATGGCAGTAGTACATAATTTTTTAAGGGGGAAAAACAATGGCACAAGTGACATTTAAAGGAAAACCGGTAACGTTGGTCGGCAATGAAGTAAAAGTGGGAGATAAAGCACCTGATTTTACCGTATTGGATCAAAATTTATCCGAAGTGACGCTTGCGGATACGAAAGGACATGTGCGTTTAATCAGCGTGGTGCCGTCGCTCGATACAGGGGTTTGTGATGCGCAAACACGCCGGTTTAACGAAGAAGCGGCGAAATTAGACAACGTAAAAGTATTAACAATTAGCGTTGACTTGCCGTTTGCGCAAAAACGCTGGTGCGGGGCAGCCGGAATAGAAAACGTGCAAGTGCTTTCCGACCATCGCGATGTTTCATTTGGGCAAGCATACGGCGTGCTGATGAAAGAATTGCGTTTATTAGCGCGCGCCATTTTCGTCATTGACAGCAATGACACCGTTACTTACGTCGAGTATGTGCCGGAAGTAACGAACCATCCAAATTACGAAGCGGCAATCGAAGCGGCGAAAGCGGCAAAATAACCAAGACCTCGATTTGTTCGAGGTCTTTTCCTGTTTATTGCATTTGTTTCATTACTTGCGATCCGATCTCGTCCATCGTAAAATAAAATATCGGACATTTGCAGAAAGGTGGAGCGGAAATGGCAACTCCAGTAGAACGATTGTTTACCTTGTTTGATGAAACAGCGAAAATTTTGCAAGATGAATTGCAATGTACATATTTAGAAGCAGTGGCGGAAACCGGAGAGAATGTCTTTCACGGCGACGTGCTTCAGGAGGAAGTCAGCGAACTTAACGCCAAACGCTTAAAAAAACAATATACGGACATACAGTTAGAACGTTTTACGAATGAAGAAATTCGCAAAGCGTTTCAGCTAGCGGTATTAAAAGGGATGAAGGAACATGTACAGCCGCACCATCAAATGACTCCCGATGCGGTTAGTTTATTCATCGGCTACTTAATCTATCAATTTACCCGCAAACACTTGGCGCTCACCATTCTCGACCCCGCCGTGGGTACTGCTAATTTATTAACGGCGGTATTAAACCATTTACCAGGAAAACAAATAAAAAGCTATGGGATCGATGTAGACGATCTACTAATTAAGTTGGCGTACGTCAATGCCAATTTACAAAAGCACGCCATCCAGTTCTTTAATCAAGACAGCTTGCAGCCGCTGTTTGTCGAGCCTGCCGATGTCGTCGTATGCGATTTGCCGGTCGGCTATTATCCGCATCAGGAGAATGCTTCCCGTTTTGCCTTGAAAGCGGAGGAAGGACGTTCCTACGCCCACCATTTATTTATCGAACAAAGTTTGTATTATACGAAAGAAGGCGGCTATTTATTTTTTTTAATCCCAAACACGTTATTTTCCAGCGACCAGGCGGGAAAACTGCATGAGTTTTTAAAAGAGCACGCCGTCATCCAAGGGCTTTTGCAGCTGCCGCTGTCCATGTTTAAAACTGAAAAAGCGGCTAAAAGCATCTTTATTTTGCAAAAGAAAGGGGCAAGCGTTAAAGCTCCGAAAAAAGCGCTATTGGCCGAACTTCCTCGTTTTTCTCACAAGCAGGCGATGCAGGCGATGATGCGCAAAATTGATGAATGGATCACGGAAGAAAAAGGACGGTAACAGTTCCCTCGACAAACAGGGAACTGTTTTTATTTTCAAAAGATAAAAACATCGCTTTGTAACCGATTACCGGCAAAGAACTTGCTTGAAAAGTAAAGACGAACAAGCATACAATGAAAAAGGCATAGTGAAACAACGAAAAATCGAACAAACTAACGGTAACAACAATGTTATGCATAAAAGGAGCTGTTTAAAATATGGCAAAGGTGTTGGCGATTAACGCCGGTAGTTCGTCATTAAAGTTTCAATTGTTTGAGATGCCGAATGAAACGGTGTTAACGAAAGGAATTGTCGAACGAATCGGTTTTGACGATGCGATTTTTACGATTACGGTAAACGGGGAGAAAATTCAAGAAGTGACGGCAATTCCAAATCATGCCGTAGCTGTGAAAATGCTGCTTGACAAGCTAATTAGCCACGGTATTATTCGTTCGTTTGATGAAATTGACGGAATCGGTCATCGCGTTGTGCATGGCGGAGAGAAATTCAGCGATTCGGTGCTGATTACCGACGAAGTGCTGAAGCAAATTGAAGAGGTATCCGAGCTTGCTCCGCTTCATAATCCGGCAAACATTGTCGGCATTAAGGCGTTCCAAGAAGTGCTTCCGAATGTCCCGGCTGTGGCCGTGTTTGATACGGCGTTCCATCAAACAATGCCAGAACAATCATTTTTATATAGTCTACCGTATGAATACTATACAAAGTTCGGTATTCGCAAATACGGATTTCACGGCACGTCTCATAAATATGTGACGCAACGCGCCGCCGAATTGCTCGGCCGGCCGATTGAACAACTTCGCCTTATTTCCTGCCATCTTGGCAATGGTGCCAGCATCGCTGCGGTTGAGGGAGGAAAATCGATCGATACGTCCATGGGCTTTACGCCGCTTGCCGGTGTCGCGATGGGGACGCGTTCAGGAAATATTGACCCGGCTCTTATCCCTTACATTATGGAAAAAACGGGAATGACTGCTGATGAAGTGCTTGAAGTATTAAATAAGAAAAGCGGCATGCTTGGAATTTCCGGTATTTCCAGCGATTTGCGCGACCTTGAAAAAGCTGCGGCAGAAGGAAATGAACGCGCCGAATTAGCACTAGAAGTATTTGCGAACCGCATTCATAAATATATCGGTTCTTATGCGGCGCGCATGTGCGGTGTCGACGCGATTATCTTCACCGCCGGCATCGGCGAAAACAGCGATGTCATCCGTGCGAAAGTATTGCGCGGCCTCGAATTTATGGGAGTGTACTGGGACCCAGCATTAAATAAAGTGCGCGGCAAGGAAGCGTTCATTAGTTATCCACACTCTCCGGTCAAAGTATTGGTCATCCCGACGAACGAAGAAGTCATGATCGCGCGGGATGTTGTCAGATTGGCGAATATACAATGATTTGAAGGTACTTTTGACAAAAACGTGACTTAAATATAACGAAGACCTAAATTTTTAAAGCAACCTTTTTTCATGTTCTACATACATGAAAAAAGGTTGCTTTTTTTTTTTTTGCCATTAAAAAAGCGAAAACATGCCAATAGGGTAAAAACGAAAGCTACCCGCTGTCCTTACCACGTATTTAGTTGTTTTAGGAGATGCGTTGAGAAAACGAAAGATTTATTTTCTAAATCTAATATTGTACGTACAGATTAAAAAATGATTACAATCCGAAACGTGCCCACTTCATTTTCGGTGGCCGAAATGTTCTTATGAGCATCAAATGCAGCACAGTCTCACTACGTCAAAGTGAGGGGATCATCCCAATGGATCTTGATAATCCCTTCAATCCACGGGGTTGCAAAGGCACCATTTTTAAAATAGTTTAATAGGTACGTAAAGATGCTTTCATACTGTCTATTACGATTTAACCATTAAAGGAGTTGAAACAAACATGCCGGTTTTTCAGGATGCGGAACATTTTTATCGGGTAGTGGGCGAGTTTATGAAGATCCCTTCCCGTCCAAGAACGATTAAGGAATTGAGGCAATGGTGGGGACACAGTCCAGCATATTACGAAAATGGTGATGAGATCGATCAAATGAATCAAATCGGCGAAAAAATTCGAAAATCTAGGATAGTCATTGAATTTGAAATTACTCAACCGAATGCTCTTATTTGTATTGATGCGAGACAGCCAAAAAAGGGGGGGAATTATACGGTTTACCTTGGCGAATCGGTCAAATCACTGGATGTATCCGTCAAAACAACGGGAGATACAGCGCATCAATTTTGGGGAGGAAATGTAAATGTCCCCCTAGCGTTAATGACGGGAAAAATAAAGGTGAATGGGTCGAAAAAGAAAGCGTTACAAATGCTGCAGAGTATTATGCCCGCTTTTGCTTTATATCCCCGCTACTTGGAACTTATCGGCGAACAACGGCTGCTTTCCCTTTTGTCTTCATCGCGGAAGAGGTAACATGGCCACAAAGGAAAAACACGTATAAATATCGGGGGAGAACGGGAGTTTGTGAAAAAAAAAAACGACTTTTTTCGGAATACAGGGATTGTTCTAAATATTTTACACTATAACCAACATGAAAATAATTTTAAATCATTTAGGAGGGAATCCAATGACAACCGTTAAAGAAATTTTTCAAATGATCGATTCGCAGCTCAAGGAGGATCCTTCTCGAGCTGATGGGATCGTCGCTGTCTATCAGTTTAACTTAAGCGGGGACGAAGCTGGCGTTTACCAAGTGATTCTTCGCCCTGATGCAGGTTTTGTCGTCGAAGGTGAACAGGAAGCGTCCGATTGTACGCTCACCATCGATTCGAGCGATTTTAAAAAAATGGTGGAAGGAGAATTAAACGGGACAGAAGCCTTTATGAGCGGAAAGCTCAAAATCGACGGAGACATGGGTCTTGCTTTACGGCTTCAAGAAGTGTTGTCAGCTTACAACCACGCCAAACAGTAAACGGTGAAACGGCAGAACCAGAAGCCGGGATGAAGCTGGTGGCTTTGAGCTTCAAAGCATATCAAATGTCTGGTATCTGGTTTCTTATACATGAATCTCATTGAGGAGAGACGTGGAATGAATTTAAGAAACATTTGGTCTGATAATATCGAAAAATTCGGCATGTATCCCGTCCTCATTTTTGAGGGTGAAGAATATACGAATACGTACTGCGATGAGCTTTCCTCTCAGTTAGCGCATACGTTGATTGAGTTAGGGGTGGAACTCGGGGACCGCGTGGTTGTCACAATGCCGAACTGTCCTGAAGTCGTCATCGCGTTTAGCGGGATTATTAAGGCAGGCGCCGTAGTCGTTCCCGTGATGCCTCTTTTGCAAGCGCAGGAAATTCATTATATTTTGCAAGATTGCCAGCCAAAAATCGTTTTGACCACCGATCTGCTTTTGGCGAAGGTGAAGGAGGCGGTTTATGGTTTATCGGCACCGCCAAAAATCTTCACATTGGATCGGCACGATTCCTCCTACTCTTTATGGAAGAGAATGGAAAGTGCCTCAACGTCTGCGCCAAATGTACCTATCTGTGAAGAGGATGAGGCGGCCTTGCTGTATACAGCAGGGACAACAGGGAATCCAAAAGGGGTGATGTTGACGCATAAAAACTTGTATTCTAATGCAGAAGCGGCATCGAAACCAGCGCAAATTTTACAATTGAGAGAAGAACGTGTGGCGCTTGGGGTGTTGCCGTTTTCCCACGCTTTCGGTTTCACGATGATGAATGTCGCGCTTTTATTAGGTGATAAAATTGTACTTTTGCCCTATTTTGATCCCGTGAAAGTGCTAGAAGCCATTGAAAAATATAAAGTGACGCATTCAGCGATGGTGCCGGCGATGTTTCACGCCTTGTATCATCATCCTGATGCCGACAAGTATGATACGTCGAGCTTTATTGTCTGTGTGTCAGGTTCGGCGTCTCTTCCGAAACAGCTAGCGCACGATTTCCAACGAAAATTCGGTTGTATTATCTTAGAAGGATACGGGCTGTCCGAGGCGGCTCCGATCGTTACAGCCACCGATCCATCGAAACCGATGAAGCCAGGTTCCGTCGGATTGCCGTTGCCGGGAATTGAAGTCGCCGTCGTTGATGAAAACGGCCATCGCCTCCCGCCCAATGAAGTCGGGGAATTGATTGTTTCCGGCCCGAATGTTTTTAAAGGTTACTACGGCAAGGAAGAAGAAAGCCGGGAAATTCTTCGGGATGGGTGGCTTTACACCGGCGACATGGCCCGGATCGACGAGGAAGGCTATGTATTTATCGTTGACCGGAAAAAGGATGTGATTATTCGCGGCGGATTTAATATTTATCCGCGCGATCTCGAGGAATTGCTCATGGTTCATCCCGACGTTGTCGAAGCCGGCGTTGTCGGCGTACCGTCTCCTAGAATGGGCGAAGAAGTGGTCGCTTTTGTCGTGCTCCGCCAGGGGGCACAAACGACAAAAGAAGAATTAATCGAGTTTTGCCAAAAGAAAGTCGCGAAACATAAAAGCCCGCGATTCATCAAAATCGTCGGATACTTACCGAAAAATTTAATCGGAAAAATCGATAAAAAGAAACTTCGCGAATGGGCAAAGGAATTTGAGACAGCTACGCAAACATAAAAAGGCGTTTTCGGTCTGATAATTTCTGAATATTAACAATATTATTCAGGAACGTCGGAAGTTAAGGAGGAGAATGATTTGATTTCGTTTCATCCTACCGATGAAGAACAAGCGTTTTATGATTTGGCAAGAAACTTCGCTGTTGAACATATTCGCCCAGCGGCAAGGGAGTGTGAAGCGAACCGTTCTGTAAGCGCTTCTATTATGAAAATGGTTGGGGAATTAGGATTTTTGACCCTTGAACTTCCGGAAAGCTGGGGAGGACTTGAACTGCCGTTAATTTCTCAAGTGCAAATTTTACAGGCATTGAGTTACGGGGATTTAGGGATTGTTCAAGGACTGTCGGGACCAGGAGATGCGGCGTCATTTATCCGCCTTCAACCGGATCATCCGTTGCTTCAATCGTACAAATCATCTGGTCGGAACGGTTGTTGGCCGAGCGTGGCTTTCATTGATGTAACGGATAGGGATGCCCCTTGGGCGTCGGAACTCGATATTCGTGCAAATGGTAGCGGATACATTATCAAAGGGACGTCGCAGCCGGTTCGTTTGGCCACATCCGCTGAATATGTCCTTATTGCTGCTGTCGATTCGGAAGGTGAATCCGTTGTTTTATGGTTGGAAAATAAACATTGGGAAGTGTTAAAAGGAGACTTCCGTTTAGGATTACTCGCAGCTGGACTTGGTCGGTTGCACTTTCCTGATGTCCATGTTGGTGCGGAACAAGTCATTGCTCGCGGAAAGGAAGCAAGCGAGCTGATTGCAAACGTTCAACAGCGTCTTCGTGTACTCGAAGCCGCCAAAGAAATTGGATTAATGGAAGCGTCATTAAATTACGCCGTCGAGTATACCGCAGGACGCCAAGCGTTTGGCCAGGAAATTGCCAAATTTCAAGGGGTTTCCTTTACGATTGCCGAAATGGCTTTTGAATTTAAGGCGGCGAAGCACCTTGTCTGGCAGGCGGCGATCAAAGTGGATGAACAAGCAAACGACGCGGAAGGCCATGTCTTGCGAGCATTATCTCGTGCTCATCGTTCTCTTCGTCATGTGACCGATTGTGCCGTACAAATGCTCGGCGGGCATGGGTATGTGCAAGAGTATCCGGTGGAAAAGTGGATGAGGGACGCACAAGCGCAAGTGGCTTTATATGGTAGGGAAAGAGATTTGTTAGTCCGCTGCGGTGAACAAATCATGAACAGACAGAAAGAGAGGGTTGCCCAATGATTTCATTCGAATTGTCGCCACAGCAAAAGCAAATCAAAGAATTGGTCCACTGGTTCGCCAAACATGAAATTCGCCCGATCGCCATGGAAGCCGATCGGTTAGGGAAAGTGCCCGATGAGTGGTTGGATAAAGTGAACAAAATGGGCATCCATCTCAACACTTCTTCCTTTAGCGGCGGGGGAAGAACGGCGAAAACGGGAGAAAAAAACGGCAAGAAATCGGAAAAGGAAGCAAATCGGATGGCGGTCATCGCCACTGAGGAGTTGGCGTGGGGATGCCCGGCGATTACGTTATCTCTTCCGGGAGCAGGCCTTGGCGGTCCCCCGATCCAAAGCAGCGGTACCCCCGAACAAAAGGAGCGGTTTCTGTCCATATTTACGAAAGACGAGCCGCGCTGGGGAGCTTACGCACTGACGGAACCCGAAGCCGGTTCCGACGTATCGGGGATCCGTACCACCGCCCGAAAGGTGGATGGGGGGTACGTGTTGAACGGTCAAAAAATTTTTATTACAAACGGTGCCCGTGCCTCTTGGGTCGTGGTGTTTGCGACGAGCGACCCCAACATGGGACGTGCCGGACATCGAGCCTTTGTGGTCGAAAAAGGCACACCTGGATTCAGCTGCACCCGTCTTGTTCATAAAATGGGCTTGCGCGCGAATGAGACGGCGGAATTGTTGTTTGAAAATTGTTTTGTCCCACAGGAAAACTTGCTCGGTGGCGAAGAACTGTACAGCACAAGCGGCAATAAGCCGTCCGGGTTCCAAGTGGCCATGAAAACATTTGACAGCACGCGCCCAATCGTGGCCGCGATGGCGATTGGCATTGCCCGCGCTGCGTATGAATATACCGTTGATTTAGTCAGAAAAGAATATCCGAAGCAAGGACGGCTCTATTACGAAGCGGCGGAACTGTTGGCCGAAGCGGAGCAAGATATTGATGCGGCGCGCCTTCTCACTTGGGAGGCGGCTTGGAAAGCGGATATCGGCCAGGCGAACGCCATGGAAGCGGCGATATGCAAGGCGGTGGCTGGCAAAATGGCGCTCGATGTTTGTTCGAAATGTCTGGAATTACTCGGCCCGATCGGTCTCGACGGGCATCTCGTGGAAAAATTGTACCGGGACGTCAAAGTATTCGATATTTTCGAAGGGACGCAGCAAATCCAACGTTTAGTGACAGCCCGCCGTCTTTATGCTCCTTATGGAGTGCACGTTTAAACGTAGAGGAAGGCAAACCAATTCATTGAAAGCAGGGTGGCCGGGCTTTTGCTGTTCGAACCTGTCATCTTTTGAAAAGGAGGAAAAAAGTTGTCTTACGAAACGATTCGCATTGATCGAAGAGAGAAAGGAGTCGCCTGGGTTGTCATCGACAATCCTCCGGCTAATGCCGTCAGCGAACAATTGATGCGCGATTTGGAACGTGCAGCAGATGAGCTTGAGGCGGACCCCTCTGTACGCGTGGTTGTCATTACATCTGCCCACGAAAAGACATTTGTGGCCGGGGCGGACTTAAAAGCGATGATCCAAAGCGGCAGCCAATACGCTGGGAATGAAGCTGGCATTGCCGAGCAAAGTGCGCGCATGCAACGATGTTTCAACCGTTTGGCCACTTTGCCGAAACCGGTTATTGCCGCGATCAACGGACATGCGTTAGGCGGAGGCTGCGAACTGGCATTAGCTTGCGATTTCCGCATCATGTCAAAAGGGAAAATTGGCCTGACAGAAGTGTCGCTCGGTTTGATTCCGGGAGCGGGTGGTACACAGCGAATGACGCGATTGTTAGGACGCGCGAAAGCCACGGAACTCATTTTTACGGCGAAAAGGTTGGATCCTGAAGAAGCGTTGCAAATCGGACTGATTAACAAGGTGACAACTCCAGAGAAGCTCGTGGAAGAAACGACGGCGTTTGCGGAGCAGCTCGCTGAAGGAGCAGTCAAAGCCATGGGGTTCGCCAAACGGGCCATTCATGCGGCAGAAGGGATGGCTGAGGACGGGTTTAGCGTGGAAGCGCGTGCGTTTGCCGAAACATTCAAGACGGGAGAACCCGCTATTGGGCTGGCGGCGTTTTTCCAAAAGAAAAAACCTCAATTTCTCCGCTAATCATTGAAAAGAGGTGGGATGAATATGTCTTCTTGGGCCGAGTTATTGAAAGGGAAAGTCGCGGTAGTAACGGGAGCCTCCCGCGGGATCGGCCGTGCGGACGCCTTAGCGCTAGCTGAAGCGGGAGCCGATGTCGTCATTACCGACATACTTATTGAATCTGATGAGGAAAGCCGGGTCATGGCACAAAAATACGGGCCGTTGTCGCAAGTGATGCAAAGCACGAAAGTCGTGTATGCCGAGAAAACTGCAAAAGAAATTCAAGCCATGGGCCGCCGTTCCTTAGCGATCAAGATGGATGTGACTGACCGCGAACAAGTGAAAGAAGTATTTGCGAGAGTGAAAGAAGAGTTCGGATCGATTGATATTCTCGTTAACAATGCTGGGACGCTCGACCATATTTCCCAAATTGAAAAGCAAAACGATGATTTATGGGAACGCGATTTAAAGGTAAATTTAACCGGGGCGTATAACTGTACGAAAGCGGTGTGGCCGTACATGAAAGAACAGGGGTGGGGCCGGATTATCAATATGTCTTCGGTCGCCGGAACGCTTGGCGGATTCGGCCAAGCCAGCTATTCCGCGACAAAAGGTGCGTTGCTCAGCTTTACGAAAAGTATGGCGTTGGAAGGAGCGCGCTACGGGATTACGGTCAATGCCATTATCCCCGGGATCATTAATACAGAAGCGTTCCGCATGGGCAATCCAAAAATGAACGAACGAATGATTCAACGGACGGCGTTTAAGCGTCCCGGAGAACCAGAGGATATTGCCAATGCCATCACCTTCCTCTGCTCCGACAAAGCGAAATATATCACGGGGATTGGATTGAATGTGTCTGGGGGCATCGAGCTGTTTACATTTTAACAGGGAGAAAGGAGGAGGATATGATGCCAGAAGTCGTGATCGTCGACGCTGTACGTACGGCCATCGGCCGCCGCAAAGGCTCCTTATCGAACATGCATCCGGTTGATTTGCTTGTTCCAGTCCTTCAGGCACTCGTACAACGAAACGGAATTGAAGCGGGTTCCGTGGAAGATGTTGTCGTCGGATGTGTCACGATGACGGGGGAGCAAGGCGGAAACATTGGGCGGCAAGCCGTACTTGCAGCCGGATTTCCAGTGGAAGTGCCATCTTTTTCGCTAAATCGCATGTGCGGCTCGAGCCAGCAAGCCATTCATACGGCGTCACAAGCCATTCTCGCTGGCGATATCGATATTGCGATCGCTTGCGGTGTGGAAAGCATGACAAGAGTACCGATGGGAAGCGATATGGGGAGATTTAGCAAAAACTTAACGAGTAAGTACAACATTGTCCCACAAGGGATATCCGCTGAAATGATCGCGAAAAAATGGAACCTCTCCCGCGAGGAATTAGATGAATTTTCGCTTCAAAGCCATCAAAAAGCGGCAGAGGCGACCGATAAAGGGTGGTTTCAACGGGAAATTATCCCGATCGAGGTGAAAGGGGAAGACGGACCGTTCATTTTTGATAAAGATGAAGGGATTCGCAGAGATACGTCAATGGAGAAATTAGCCGGACTGACACCGTCGTTCCAGCCGAACAGCGGTGTAGTGACAGCAGGAAATTCCAGCCAAGTAAGCGACGGAGCAGCGGGGCTTCTGCTCATGTCAGAAGAAAAAGCAAAAGCGCTCGGTCTTAAGCCGCGGGCGCGCATCGTCGCCCGGGCGGTGGTCGGCGAAGATCCAGTGATGATGTTAACGGGGATTATTCCCGCTACACGGAAAGTATTACACAAAGCGGGACTCACTTTGGAGCAAATGGACGTCATCGAAGTGAACGAAGCGTTCGCTTCCGTCGTCAAAGCGTGGGAACGTGAACTTGAGCCAGACATGAGAAAGGTCAATCCGCGGGGCGGAGCCATTGCGCTTGGGCACCCGCTTGGCGCGAGTGGGGCGCGCATTCAGACGACATTACTTCATCAATTGGAGGATATGGACGGGAAATACGGGCTGCAAGTGATGTGCATCGGTTTTGGCATGGCGACGGCAACAATCATTGAGAGATTGTAACGTCCGAGAACGCATGAATAGACAGGAAGGGAAGGGATACGGTTTGAACGCTTCCGTCGAAAAGACATATCCAGAGTGTCTCTCGTCCTTATCGGCAGTCGGCGAAGCCATTGAGAAGGAAATTGCGGAGATTACAATAGGAAAGCGGCGTCGGAAAATCATCTCCGTCTTTGCCAAAAACGGCTTAGGTATGTTCATCAAAGATGTAATGGCCAAAAAACTGATCGGGAAACGAAAGCTCAGCCAACACGAAAGCGAATACTTGCGGAAAATCGGGAAACGATTGAGGTTAGCTTTTGAAGAGTTAGGACCGACGTTCATCAAGCTTGGCCAAGTGTTAGTGACCCGCCAAGATTTATTGCCCGAACCGATTACTCTTGAATTGGAGAAATTATTAGATAAAGTGCCGCCAATCGAGTTTTCCAAGATTCAATATATCATCGAGAAAGAACTTCCCGACGGGGTGAACACGTTTGAATGGATTGACGAAGAGCCTCTCGGTTCGGCTTCGCTCGCTCAAGTGTATAAGGCCAAATTGAAAGGCGGGCCAACGGTGGCGTTGAAAGTTGTGCGCCCTACTGTAGAGAAAATGTTTCAAACCGACATTATTGTCATTAAGAAGATGGCGTCGTGGCTGCAAAAACGTTTACCGCCCGAACTGCAAGCGGCGCTCGATTTCAGAGAATTGGTTCAAGACTATTACAGCAGTGCGATGGATGAGTTGGACATGATGGAAGAAGCCCGAAAAATGAGGGAGATGAAGAAAAAATACGGAAAAAAATCAGAATATGTTACCGTTCCTGAAGTGTACGAGGCGACGAAAAACGTTCTAATCATGGAATACATTGATGGCTGGCTTATTAAAGATTTCCCGGTTGACTTTTTCACCTTTGAAGAACGGGTAAAAATTATGATCGACCTTGTCCATCATTACGTTCAAACGATGCTAGACGGCCATTACCATGCCGATGCCCATGGATCGAACATCATGATCAATAAACATACGAAAAAAGCGGTCATCATTGACTGGGGGATGACCGGACGCATAGACAGCATTATGGCGCAAATTTTGATGCGGGTGATTATGCATATCCAGTTAAACCAAGCTGAAGACGCCGCTGAAGTGTTTATGGAGCTCATGACCCCGACGATTTATACCGATGTCGTCAAAATGAAAGACGAATTAAGGACACTTGTTTTGAATTACGTCTCCGCCCACCAAGGAAGCTCTCGCTATAATTATGGCCGTCTCGTACTCGAAGCGATATCCATCGGGATCAAAAACTATTGCAAAGTTCCGAACGGTTTGGCGCTATGGGCAAAAGGGTTTTCCGCAACAGAAGGAACAGCGCGCTGGATTTGCCCGGAAATCTCTTACGGCCAAGTCGTCGAGGCTTATGAAATTCCCATTTTGAAAAGTATACTTAGCAAGCGATTTAATTTTCGAGCCAACGCTAGTTTGTTAGCTGAGTCGTCTGAAATGGTGGCGACATTCCCACGCCGCTTCAATAAAGTGATGGAAATTTTGGCGGATAATAAATTGCGGCTCAATATGCAGATCCAACCTGATCCGGTGATCCGCAATATATTAAACCAAATAGCGAATCGGTTGGCATTGGCGCTTGTCACATTTGCCATTATTGTTGCAAGCGGTTTCATTATCTCAAGCATTCCGAACGGGACATTTCTATGGATGAGTAAGGAAACGATTGCCAACGTCGGATTGACCGCCTCAATCATTCTCGTCATCTTCCTGCTTTGGCGTTTGTTCCGCACGAGAAAACATCGATCGCTGTTTTAACGTCCATCTTTTCATAGAAGGAGGTGGGGCGACATTGAAAGAAGACCGGGAAAGGGCCACGATGTCGCAACGAATTTCGGCGTTTTATCGGCAAAGCGGCGGCCCTAGAAATCCGCAAATTCAACGGATTTTAGAAGAGCATTTGTTATACGGCAGAGATCACGGCATTCCGGGAAAGAAAGAAGATATTAACGATGTGTTGAGAGAAGTGTTTTTGAATGATCATTCGACACGGCCGCTTGTTATCGGGCTTTTAAGAATGCGAGCGGCTTTGAAAGAACAGTGGGAAGCGTATTTGAACGCCTTGCGCCATGAGGACAGACGAAAAGTGGAGGAGTTAGAAAAACTGTAAAACATCCGTGATGACAACGAGAAAGCAATCGATTGTTTTTCATGACGGAAAAAAGGGGGGAACGGATTGAAAGCAGCTGTCCTACACCATTACGGTGAACAACTGCGAATTGAACATGTCGAACTTGAACCGCCCCGCAAAGGCGAAGTTCGGGTGAAAATGAAAGCGGCCGGCATTTGCCATAGCGATTTGCATGTTGTTAATGCCCATTTGCCATTGCCGGTGCCGATCATTCTCGGCCATGAAGGGGCCGGAGTGGTCGATGCGGTCGGTGAAGGAGTTACGAGCGTGAAAGTTGGCGATCACGTTGTGCTAAACTGGGTGCCATCGTGCGGGACGTGCTACTATTGTCAAATCGGGCGGCCCGACATGTGTGAGGAAGCGGCTAAATTAACAGCAATGGGAACGATGCCCGATGGCACGACGCGTTTTTCGCTTGGTGGGAAGCCGGTCTACCAATTCCTTTCCATAGGAACGTTCAGTGAGTATACGGTCGTTCCTGAACGAGCAGCGATCCCGATCCGAGCCGACGTTCCGTTTGAATTGGCGGCGCTTGTCGGCTGTAGCGTCATGACCGGTGTCGGCGCGGTCATCAAGACGGCGAAAGTGGAGCCAGGAAGCACGGTGGCGGTGATCGGTGCCGGCGGCGTTGGATTTAATGTCATTCAAGGAGCCGCCTTGTCGGGGGCTAAGCAAATTATTGCGATTGACATTGTGCCGGAAAAGTTAGCCATGACGAAAACGTTTGGGGCGACGCATACGATCAATGCCAGTGAAGAAGATGTTGTCAGCGCCGTACTAGATTTAACGGATGGCCATGGTGTGGATTATGCGTTTGAAGCAATCGGTCGGCCAGAGACGATGGCTGAAGCGTATAACATCACGAGAAAAACAGGAACAACGGTGATCGTCGGTATTGCCGCGCCAAACGAAAACGTTGCCGTCAATGCGTTTTCCTTGCCTTCTCAATCGAAAACATTGACCGGATCTTGGCTTGGGCAAGGGAATCCTCCGGTCGATTATCCAAAACTGCTCGATTTATATGCGGCAGGAAAATTACAACTAGAACCTTTAGTGAGCCAAATTTATTCATTGGATCAAATTAATGAAGGATTTGAAGCGTTGAAGACGGGAAAAAACATCCGCGGCGTCATTCGGTTTGCTGAATGATTGATTATGAAATGGGGGTTGAACATATGCCGTTATTTAAAGATGAACAAGAATTGTATGCCATACTCGGGGGATTTTTTGAAGAGGTTGCTGAAAGGGAAGAATCAAAGGAAATGATTTCCTCTACTGAAATATCCGAAGGGTACGACGCCTTTGTCCAATACGTGTTTCACAAACCGGAAGGCAAGATTACATGGGCGGAAGAGAACGGCCGAATGAAAGTGATTTGCGGGGATCATGATTTACGTCCGGAGCTTGTTTTTGAACAAACCGCCGATGTCGGCCATAAATTTTGGCTAGGAAAATTGGATTTGCAGCAGGCTCTAGCTCGCCAACAAATTAAAGTGCAAGGCCCGCTAGCCAACGCCTTGAGAGTGTTGCCGCAATTGGATGCGATTTATCCGGCATACCGCGAGTATTTAAAGAAATTAGGCCGGGAAGATTTGTTGGCCTAAAACGAAATGAGGGTAGGTCCTCTGCACAAATTTGACCTCATGGGAAGCGGAAAAATGCGTTGCTCGTTCATACGAAATTAATCATTGGGGTGGAACATTGCAATGATTTCGATGGAAACGACAGAAGCCGGGTTGTTTTTGAATGGAGAATGGAGGCCGGCCGCGACCGATGAAACGTTTGACGTCATCGATCCGGCGACAGGAAAAGTCACGGCGCGTGTCGCCAATGCGGGGGAGAGAGATGTCGATGAGGCGGTGAAAAGCGCTGAGGCGGCGTTTCATGACAGAAGGTGGCTGTCCATGCCTCCGCTTGAACGGGGAAGAATTTTACGGAACGTGGCTGACTTAATCCGTAAGCACCACATGGAGTTGGCGCACATAATGACACGCGAAAACGGAATGCCGCTGAATATGGCGTTGTTCGTGGAAATTCCGATGGCCGCCGATTGTTTCGACTTTTTTGCTTCACTTGTCATTCAACCCCAAGGAGACGTGTTGCCGTTTTCGTTAAACGGCGCACCGCCGAATTATATGGCATGGACGATGAAAGAACCGATTGGTGTTGCCGGGTTAATTACCCCATGGAATTTCCCGCTGCTTATGCCAACATGGAAGGTGGCACCAGCCCTTGCGGCAGGGTGTACGATGATTTTGAAGCCGGCGCCGGAAACCCCGTTAACGGCATTAAAACTGGCCGAGTTGTGTCAGAAAGCGGGCGTTCCCGAAGGGGTGCTGAACGTCCTCCCGGGGAAGGATGAGGCGGGAAAGGCGATCGTCAAACATCCGAGGATTCCGAAAATTGCCTTTACCGGAGAAACTGCGACCGGCCGGCATATTTTACAAGCAGCCGCTCCGTATATTAAGCGCGTATCTTTAGAACTTGGCGGCAAGTCACCGAACATTATATTCGACGATGCCGATATCGAAGATGCAGCGAAAAGTGCGTTGTTTGGAGTTTTTTATAATTCTGGGCAAGTGTGTCAGGCGGGAAGCCGCATTTTGGTTCATCATTCGGTCTATGATTCATTCGTTGAAAAGTTGGTAGAAAAAGCGAAAAAGTTAAAAGTCGGGCCTGGCACCGACATGCGAAACGACCTTGGTCCCGTCATCAGCAAAACTCAACATGAGAAAATCTTACAATATATTGAAATCGGCCAAGAAGAAGGGGCGACGTTATTAACAGGAGGTCGTGTGCCCGAAGGACTCACTGATGGTTATTTTATCGAACCGACGGTCTTTGCTGACGTTACTCCGACTATGCGGATTGCCTGTGAAGAAATTTTCGGCCCCGTTGTGAGCGTCATTCCGTTTAAAGACGATGATGAAGCCGTACAAATTGCCAATGAAACGATTTACGGCCTAGCGGCGGCAGTTTGGACACGGGATATTAAAAGGGGACTCAACATGGCGCGGCGGATCAAAAGTGGAACATTATGGATTAATACTTATCAAGTGCTTTCTCCGACCTTGCCATTTGGCGGCTATAAACAGAGCGGCATTGGCCGCGAGTTAGGCGTTCAGGCACTCGATAGTTATTTGGAAACGAAATCGGTCATTTGCGACTTGAACGATCGACCGATGACGTTTTTCTAAACATATACAAGGTTAAGGTTTAAATGGGAAGTTTACACCGGACAGACAAACGATTGGAATGTGTACTTTATCGTTTCTATTCAAAATGATAGGAGGGGGAAAAGATGGTTTACCGCGAAAGTTTTCAAACGGTGAAAGGAACGATTCAATGGGATCATCCAATGTATAAATTGTATGAAAAGGCGAAAAAACAAGGAAAGTGGAATCCGGCTGATATTGACTTCAGCCAAGACCAAGAAGATTTTCAACGTTTAAGTGATGGAGAAAAAATCGCTTCATTGCCGCTTGTCGCCGGTTTTTCAGCTGGCGAAGAAGCGGTGACGCTAGATATTTTGCCGATGATTAACGCGATGGCACGCCAAGGCCGTTTAGAAGACACGATGTTTTTGACTACCTTTTTGCATGACGAAGCGAAACATGTGGAAATGTTTTCCCGCTGGCAGCAAGCGGTTGGCGTCGGTGATATGGACCTTTCGGTTTTCCATAATGACAGTTACAAACGGATTTTTTACGAAGCGCTGCCGGAGTCAATGAACCGATTGAATACAGATGATTCTCCAGAAGCGGTCATTCGGGCGGCCACCGTGTATAACATGATTGTCGAAGGGACCCTTGCGGAATCAGGGTACTATGCGTTCCGGCAAATTTTTAAAAAAGCGGGATTGTTTCCAGGGATTTTGCAAGGGATTGATTACTTGAATATGGATGAAGGGCGCCATATCCAATTTGGCATTTACACGATTCAGCGGCTTGTCGCCGGCAACGATGCCCTTTATAAGGTGTTCATTGATTATATGGATGAACTGTGGAAACATGCCTTCGGCTATGTCGAATATTTAGTGTCATTAGGAGAACAACAAAAAAAGCTGTTAGCGTCGAAACGGATGCTAGAAGTGGACTACGACATGTTAAAGAACTATGCGGTGAAACAGTTCCATATCCGGAAAAAACAAATCGACCGGGCGAAGAAATATGACAGTGTTGATGAGCTTGAAAAAGCGATGACAGAGGTAGAGAGCTAGACCGTTTTGAAAAACAAAGATTAGGCTGATATTGAAATGGTTGAAAAGAGAACAGATGATATCGATTTCCGGACGTCTAGTATTATGCTCATTTCCAGCTTCGTTGATTCAAGATTTCGAAGAGTCATGCCAAATCAGGTGGAAGGGGGAGGTGCGGCTTTTCCCAACCTCCCGACACCATCATTTCCCAAGTTCGCGATTCGAAGGGACGTTTCCGTGAATGGCCCGATTTTCCAAACGCTTAGTCGATTCATGTGTTGGAGATGGAAAAATGGTTTGACAATATTCTGAATAATAAATATATTCTTAAAAAATAAGGTATTTATTTTGGGGGAAATAGGGATTTTGTAAAAAAAGGGGGTAATTATGATGGAAAACGCATTAAATGTGAACAAGAAGCGCCTTGGGATCATTGGCGGAGCAGGAATGTTAGGGCTGATTGCGTTACTTTTGGTTCTGTTCATGTCGGGCACGGTCTTTGCCGCTTTCCCACTGTCTGGAGTAGGCGGTTTTGTCATCAGTGCCGACAAAATTACAGGAACAAATTTCAAATTATATCCATCACTTGGCGAAACAGAAAATAAACCGGTATGGGCACAAGCAGCGATTGACTTAGAATCAGCCACTATTAACGGGTTGGTGCTCTCAAAAAATATTAACACGGAGAGTGCCCTCGGAAGTTATAACATCAAAAGTGTGGATGTCATCGTGACAGGCGGGGACGTTGTTGGCCAAAATTTGAAGTTAAGAGTATCCGGCATTGAATCTGACAATACATTATTTAAAAATTTGCAAGTGAAAGAATATTATACAGATAATCCGCTCAATGTCATTGACTTGCAAGCGCCAAATTTAACTCTTGATCATCCTAAATTAAATACGCATTTCTTATCTGCGGGGGACATTTCTATTCCTAGCATGAAACTAAAAATCGTTGCGAATATGAAGGACGGCAGCAAACTCGGGGATTTCTAATTCGAGGTGCATCATCATTCATATATCGCCTATTTCCCCCAAAATGAATGGAGGGAAACCTCTATCATCTTAAGTTTTGATGAAAATAGTCACGAATGGATCGAAAGGTGTTGGCTATATCGTTAGGAGGTGGACCAGATGATCAAGTTATTTTTTGAAACTTTGAGTATGATCGTCATCGGTTTGGTTACCGGAGCTTTTGCGGGCGGGCTCGTTTTTGGAAAAGGATTGGGAGGTGCGGTGATCGGGGGAGGAACGGGAGCGGCTCTTCTTGCTTTGCTGACGATGTTGTTTCACTTTATGAAGTGGAACAAAGCGAAAATGAAATATGCAAGTGCCAGCCTTTTGCCAGGGGCCCTAATTGGCGGAAGCCAGTTGCTCGGCTTCGGTGCAAAGGGGGCGGTCATCTTTGGCTTTTGCAATGCTATCATTTATTCAACGCTCATTCATAAGATGGTCGAAAACCATGTAAATAAAGAACGATAC
This sequence comes from Parageobacillus genomosp. 1, assembly GCF_000632515.1. Taxonomy (GTDB): domain Bacteria; phylum Bacillota; class Bacilli; order Bacillales; family Anoxybacillaceae; genus Saccharococcus. The sequence goes on along the minus strand of NZ_CM002692.1, from coordinate 2,801,671 downwards.
GTATTATATCATGGCCACTATTTGAACCTTTTTTTACTTGGTTCAATCGGGACGTTTGTAGCGATTAATGTAATAGGTATTATTGATCATTTGGTAAATTTTAATAAGGTCGCAATGGAGCTACCATTTTATTTAACGAATCTGGCCGTTGTGGTCGTTGCTCTGTTGATTTATGCCACTGGGGTGTTAATAAAAAAACGAAAACAAGAAACGTGGTCACAAGCGGTCCAAGCAAGTAGAAATATGCTTTTTATATTAGCGGCAATCGTCGCCGTATTAATGGGAGTTTTTACATGCACCCATCTAGGAATGGTCCAGCTCGATGGTGTTATTCGTCGCGTGGCCGGGCTCGTTCTGCCTTATGGTGTAGGGGTGTTTTTACCGCTTTCTTTTGGGTATTTGCTTGCGTCCAATAAACATCGCCCGGTTATGGGCGCGGTTTTTTCTCTCGTTGGCGGGAGTTTGATTTTACTCGTCGGAATTAGCGTTGCTCCGATGTTATTATTGCCTGGAAGCGGATTAATGTGGGCCGGGCTCGTCATCGGAATGGTCATGATAATGTTATCGATTTTGGCCATGGCCAAACCTGAAACTCATTTATTTACAGGCTGTTTGATCATTATTTGTTCCATTCTATCATTTATCGGGGCGGCAGGAGGGTTAGTGGTTGGCGGATTGCTTGGCTTAATTGGCGGTACATTCATTGCCGCTTGGAATGGTGTTCTTTCAAAAACGGGCTCCAATGACCATGATCTTTCGAAAAGTCCAAAAGACATTCCAACTGTAACTTCAAATACGATAACCGGTTAACAATCACTGAAATCATTTGAAGGGAACATCCGTTATGATCGTATGGAAAAAAGCGAAAATCATTAGTCTTTTGTTTGTACTTATCATTAGTTTTTGCTTTCCGCTAGGAGGTACGAGCCGAGCAGCGGCAACGACGGCCGATGAGGATTCCGGCTTTATCATTCATGCCGATAAAGTCGTGGGCACTCTCGATTTAGGAGGGATCATCATTGGAGCGCCTGGAGTGATCATCGGTGAACTGCCGATTGCATTTCTACAGGCGAAAATATATGGGCTGACTTTAACAAAATTAGTGAGAACAGACTATGGGACAATGGTGTTGTCCATCCAATCTAACGATATAGCCAATGCCAAGCTAATGAATATGACAGTGACGAAGCTGCATATTGGCGGCCTCTGTTTCGATGGCGTCCCTGTCGTTGAGCAGTGCTTGAGGGATGTGACCCTTGTAGCTACAAAATTAACCACGGACCATGTTCAAATTCCAAATATGTCAGTCGAAACAAGTTTTGATCCAAAAGAAGTATCTGAAGCGCAATCGATCGCACAATCATTGTTAAAGCAAGATTTGGAGAAGGAAGCCGAACATCTAATATTAGCGATTCATGAGCACGAAAGTGGAAAGACGGACAACGAAATCGAGGCTTTCAAAGAAGTGAAGAAAGATATGGCAAAGTTTCAAGAACAAGCCGATCAAATGGATCGACTCCTCAACGATGCGGAACAACGAAGGAAGCAAATAGAGAATGAAGCGGACCGTTTGGAAAAAGAAATAAAACAAGGAAACGAACGGATTGGAAATCTAGATGTGTTGAAAGAAACGGTACAACATTTAAGTAAGCAATACAACGATTTTACCATTCAATTAAAAAGTTTCACATTCACTTTACAAAAAATGGATGAGATGTTGCAACAGGTAAAAGAATCGCTAGAAGCCAAACAAAAAACGGTCCAAAACGTGTCAGAAACCTTAAAGAAACTCAAGCTCGGCGAAAAGTCGGAGATCGGTCAAGAGGTCGCAGAAACAAAGAAGAAGCTTCACTCCATCGAAGAAAAAGTTGACCAAGCCGATGAGCAAATCAACGGGTTACAAAACGAGATACATACATGGAGCGATCGCATCAATCAGATGAACAAATCTATTGAAGCTTTAAAACAATATATTGGCCAACAACACGAACAGGAGGAAAAATCGGACAATGGGAGTGAGTGAGGCGAAAGAAAAAATTGGAATGGCGAAAGGAGCTCCATTCCAATTTCCACTATTTTTTTGAGTGCCGCCGCAAATGAATTATATGATTCCATCCCGTATCGCTTTGACAATGGCTTCCGTACGGTTTTTCGCATTCATTTTTTGCAAAATGGTCGACACATAGTCGCGAACAGTATATTCGCTTAAATGCAATCTTTTAGCCGCTTCATAGGTGGAAGCTCCTTCTGCGACCAATTTCAATACTTCAATTTCGCGAGGAGACAAATGGGGCGTTGCAGCGGCTTGTGGAAATTCCGGGCGATCGCCGCCGAATTTTGCTAAAATTTCCCCGGCGCTTTGGCCGAATTTCATAACGGCGGTAAAAATGTCACTCGAAATGTTAAATGGTTTTCCTGGTCCTTGATCTAAAATGGCTGCTCCGATGAGTTTGCTTTCCGAAGGAACGTAAATTGGGGCAATGACAATAGATTCGAGTTGAAATTGTTTGACATATTTGATCGGCAGGCCTTTCGCTGCTTCTGACACATAAATGGGCGGCAAATTCGTGATGTTTCCGCCAAGCAGCTGTAATCGCTGCATATAATTTTTAATTAGCGGGAGGCCATTAATATTCTCGTGAATGTTTTTTATCTCTTCGTTGTTCAGCTGGTACCCATAAAGTCCAAACCCGCTTTCATTCGCGCTAGAATAAGCAAACAATGCACACCGTTCAAACGGCAAGTAGTTCACAAAACCAGACGAAATATATTCAAACGCTTGATGTAACGTTTTAGCACGCATAATCCATTGATCAAATAAAATAACCGCATCCTTCCATAATTGTCCCTGTTTTGCCTTTTCTAGCACCTTTTCCCCTGTATTGAACATTTGCAAGGAATGCATGATAAATGGAAGAGCTTGGTGTTCCGTTTCGTTTGTACAAAACAATAAAATTTTTTCTTCCCACGGGATCGGAAAAACCCGCATTTTTTCCCCTGTTTTCGGCATGAATTCAAGCAAAGACTCCGATAACGCAAATAATGTATCCGCTTCCAATCGGCGGCCGATCGTTGAAGGCAAGAAGTTTGTTTGGCTGTATATTTTTTTTACATAAAATCCCTCTTCTGATTTTGTCAATTCAGCAATCCAATGAATGGGAAGCTGCTTTGAGGAGGCGAGTTGTTCGAGAAAGTGGTCTATGCTGTGCTTTTCATCATAACATTCTTTAAAAATAACTTCATGGATTTTAGAAAACAAATATTGAACCGCTTGATGTTTTTGAAATAAATCACCGATGTTGGATTGAATTACCTCATGGACAGCATTTTCCAATAACGTAAAGATAAAAGTCATTTTGTTAGAAGGGAACAAACTTGAATTTTGTTTCCATCCCTCTTCGATATCCTGCAAAAGTTCTTCGATGTCTCCTCTTTTTGGGAATAACCTTTCGGAAAAAAAGCCGATAGCGGTTTCCAATGGCTGCGCCGCAATGTTTTGCTTTTTCTGTAATTCAGATAATTTCTCTTTCCACTTGGCAAGAATCAGTTCGTGGTGCTCTTGAATAATATCAATACCGTTTTGCAAGATGTTGTTCATTTTTTCTTTTAACGTCAGGCACATCGCATCGTTTCCTCCTTTTGATGACCTAATCGTTATTGGAGAAATCTGTACCGCCATTTGGTGATCAACGGAAAAAGAAGTATTGCCTGAATCCGTGATAGAAACTTGAATAAACGACTCAGATAGCCTTATGATTGAACGAATTGCTTCTTTGCCTCTTCACTTATTAGGTGAAGAGGTAAAAATGAACGAAATCAGTGATATTAATGGGATTTTGAAAGATGAAGAAATGAAGCTGTTACGGATTCAGGTATTAGCGATCTATCCTTTCAATCGGCTAGCAGTGATTATAATAATTATAATAATAATGTAACAATATTATAACAATTCTGTCTATTTTATAACAAGATGGAGATCTGGCGTTTATCCGTTTGGCAAAATGGAAGATAACCATTCACATCGTCATAGAAAAGTAATAACAAATGCTCACCTTTACATATAGAAATTTATCCAACTTCGTTTAAACCTTCCTGTTTTTCGTTCAAATGGATAAAGGCTTGGAAGGAAGCAATGGACGCAATCGGCCTGCTGTCCCAGTATAAGCTTTTCAGATGTATATTGCAGGGAGTCCGTCCATTCATTGGAATAAAAAAGTGCTGATGGAGGTGAAAAAACAATCTATATTTCGATGGGGGAGGTTCAATTATTGCTTGCTGTTGGGGAATTAGAGAAACATGATCGAAGCAGAATGGATGATCATACACGTGAATTGGCAAGGAGATTAGGAAGTTTAGGCGACAAGGGATTGCACGTACAATTACAATTTAAATTAAGAAGGGAACGTATCCATCTTACCAGTTTTAATTAGCCATGGGCTCGCCTTTGCTTTGAAAAAGGTACAGTGAGTCATTTATACTTGTAAAGGAGGATATCGTCAAATGAGAGGATGGAATGATGCCCATGAGCGTTGCCGAGCATAAACAAGAAGCCCCGCTTGCCGTCCGCTGCAAAGTGGTCACCGTAAGCGACACAAGAACGGCGGAGACGGACAAAAGCGGGAAACTGATGATCGAGTTGTTAAGAGAAGCCGGACATGACGTTGTTGCATATGAAATCGTGAAAGATGAAAAAGAGGCGATCCGCCAGGCCGTGCTTGACGGCTGCCGGCGGCCGGACGTCGACGTTGTGCTGACGAACGGCGGCACCGGCATCGCCAAAAGAGATGTGACGATCGAAACGATCAAAGAAATCATCGAAAAGGAGATCGTCGGTTTTGGCGAGCTGTTTCGCATGCTGAGCTATACGGAAGATATCGGCTCGGCGGCGATCTTGTCGCGGGCGATTGCCGGAGTGGCGAATGACACGGCCATTTTTTCCACCCCAGGGTCATCTGGGGCAGTGCGTTTGGCGATGACGAAGCTGATTTTGCCGGAGCTTGGCCATGTGGTGCGGGAAATAAGAAAGGATTTACGATAAGAGCAAAAAGTGTCCGTTCAAGGAATCGGACACTTTTTGTTGGATTAGGAATTTTTCTGTTTTTCGATTTCTTGGTTGCGAAGAATAAAACGCTGGATTTTCCCACTAGGCGTTTTTGGAAGTTCTGATACGAATTCTACTTCACGAGGATATTCGTGTTTGGATAAATGATTTTTAACAAACAAAGATAATTCTTGCGCCAGTTCTTCCGATGGAGCATAGCCATCCGCCAATACAACGAAAGCTTTGACGATTTCCCCTTTTAATGGATCTGGCTTTCCAACGGCCGCTGCTTCCACTACGGCTGGATGTTCAATGAGACAGCTTTCGATTTCAAAAGGTCCAATGCGGTATCCGGCGCTGGAGATAATATCATCGGCCCTGCCTTGGAACCAAAAGTATCCGTCCGCGTCTTTCGTTGCCAAGTCTCCAGTGAGAAACCAATTTCCCATCAATCTCTCCGCCGTTTTTTCAGGCTCTTTCCAATAACCTTTAAATACGTTTGGAATGGAATCGGTGTTAAAAGCAATTTGTCCAACTTCTCCGTCTGCTACCGGAGTTCCTTCATCGTCGAGCAATGCGACTTCAAATCCCGGCAATACCCATCCCATGGAGCCCGGTCGTATTTCCATATTTACCGCGTTGAAATTACCGATTAGCATTAATGTTTCCGACAGACCGTAGTGGTCATGGACAGTTACCCCTAAATGTTTTTGGAAAAAGCGAATGACTTCCGGGTTAAGCGGTTCTCCTGCGGAGCTCATAGCACGTACGCCGATATTGTATTTACTGATTAATTCCGCACCTGCTGCAGCCATCGCGCGGTAAGCGGTTGGAGCATACGTAAAGTTGGTTACGTGATATTTTTCCATCAGCGAGTAATACGTTTCCGGTTTAAATGGGCCTTCATAAAAGACGATTGGCACTCCGAAGCACATTGGAGCAAATGTGCAAAAGATCAACCCGTAAGCCCATCCCGGGTCAGCTCCTCCTAAAAAGACATCGTCATCCCGCAAATCGATCGCATATCGCATATAAGGATAAATGTTAATAAGCAAGTTGTGTGACCACATTGCTCCTTTCGGCATTCCCGTTGAGCCTGATGTATATTGGATTGCCAGCAAATCGTTTACCGTTGTTTCTTCTGTCTTATGGTCGACAGGTTCTTTTGAAAGCGTTTCCCAAAAAGGTAAATCGTTATCGTTATTCGACCCGTCGATGATAAAAATATGTTCCAATGTTGGCGTTTTTTCTCTAGGAGGCAATTTTGAACGTTGTTCTTTGTTCGTCAATATCACTTTTGCTTCGGAATGGTTGATGCGATATTCGATCGCTTGCGGGCCAAACGCTGTAAATAGCGGTACATAAGCGGCGCCGACTTTCCAAGCAGCCAAAACGTAGACGATCAGCGCAGGATTTTTAGGCAGAAGAGCGCAGACTCTATCCCCTTTTTTCACGCCAAGTTTGCGAAATACATTGGCCATTTGGTTCGACCAATCCCGTAATTCTCGATAGGTAATGGTTCTCTTTTCTCCTAAATGGTTTTCATAGAATACGGCGATGCGTTCTGGATCGTCTGCATAACGATCGCACACTTCATGGGCAACATTGAAACGCTCATGCGGATTCCAATCGTAATGTGCGAATACGTTATCCCAGGAAAAAGAATCAATGACCGAGGTATAAGATGCTAGTTTTGTCATGAGTATCCCTCCGCTGCATAAAGTAGAATCAATATAAATAATAATGTTAATAAAAAAAATATTCAATACATTTCATAAAAATAAAAATTGGAATAAAAAAGAAGGAGAGTTTTACCGCGTCTGCCTCTCCTTCTTTTTTACTGATGCATGCGTTCTGATACTGTTTGATTCATCCGATACCAAATCCATAAATCATTAATGATGGAAGCGAGTTCAGCGATTTCTGCATTTAATTGGCAGGTGCGTTCGAAATCATTTTCGTTGCCGAGTTCGTCCTGCTTTTGGTTAATGGTTTTCTCCAATTCGGCAATACGGTCGGGAATGGCGCCGCGAATCGTTTCCCAGCGCAGCAAAATGGCGTTCTGCTCCTCTTCGCTATAATCCTCCCAATCTTTTTCTAACTTTGGCAACAGAATGCCAAGCCGTTGGTCATAAATAAAATATTGTTCCATCCTTTTTCCACCCTTTCCTTTATCGTAATTGTACAAAAAAAGGGAAAGAAACAACAATTAGTATTTTTATGCTTTCTGATGAATAACTATTGAAAAACAACAAAAAAGCTGATAAAGTGGTAATAGATTGTTCTGAATATTTATTTATATAAAAGCATATTTATGTAAACAGGAAGGGGAATAAAAAATGGCTAATCCGAAATTGGTGCTGGCGTATTCCGGAGGCTTAGATACATCGGTTGCAATTAAATGGCTGCAGGAGCGAGGCTATGATGTCATCGCCTGCTGTTTAGACCTTGGCGAAGGAAAAGATCTCGATTTCGTAAAGGAAAAAGCGTTAAAAGTCGGGGCGATTAAATCGTATGTCATTGATGTGAAGGAAGAATTTGCGAATGAATACGCGCTTATCGCCTTGCAGGCGCATGCGCTTTATGAAGGAAAATATCCGCTTGTATCCGCCTTATCGCGTCCACTGATCGCGAAAAAATTGGTGGAAATCGCGGAACTGGAAGGAGCAGTTGCCGTTGCCCACGGCTGCACCGGAAAAGGAAATGACCAAGTCCGTTTCGAAGTGTCGATTAAAGCGTTAAATCCAAACTTGGATGTTATCGCTCCGGTACGGGAATGGAGCTGGTCGCGCGAAGAGGAGATCGAATATGCGAAAAAACACGGCATTCCGATTCCAGTCGACCTTGACAGCCCGTTTTCCATTGACCAAAACTTATGGGGCAGAAGCAATGAGTGCGGTATTTTAGAAGACCCGTGGGCGGCTCCGCCGGAGGAGGCGTACGAACTGACGGCAGCGCTCGAGAATACGCCGGACGTCCCGGAAATCATTGAAATCGGTTTTGAACAAGGCGTGCCGACAACACTAAACGGTCAAACATATTCGCTTGCGCAGTTAATTTTGAAACTGAACGCGCTTGCCGGAAAACATGGTGTCGGGCGAATTGATCATGTCGAAAACCGCCTTGTCGGCATTAAGTCGCGGGAAGTATATGAATGTCCAGGAGCGATGACGCTGATTAAGGCGCACAAAGAACTGGAAGATTTAACGCTCGTCAAAGAAGTCGCGCACTTTAAGCCGATTATTGAACAAAAATTGGCGGAAGTTATTTATAACGGCTTATGGTTCTCGCCAATTAAAGATGCGCTTGTCGCTTTCTTAAAAGAAACGCAAAAAAACGTAACCGGCGTTGTGCGCGTGAAATTATTTAAAGGACACGCGATTGTGGAAGGAAGAAAATCGGAATTCTCCCTATATGATGAAAAGCTGGCAACCTATACGGCGGAAGACGAATTTGACCATCAAGCGGCTGTCGGGTTTATTTCCTTATACGGATTGCCGACGAAAGTATACAGCATCGTGAACAATCAAAAGAAGGTGACCGTGTGAAAAAGCTTTGGGGAGGACGGTTTACGAAAACAGCGGAAGAATGGGTCGACGAATTTGGCGCGTCGATCCCATTCGACCAAGAGCTGGTGGAAGAAGATATCGAAGGCAGCATCGCCCACGTGACGATGCTCGGGAAATGCGGAATTTTGCCAAATGAAGATGTAGAGAAAATCAAAAATGGACTGCTTACTTTGCTCGAAAAAGCGAAGCAAGGGAAGCTGGAGTTTTCCGTTGCCTATGAAGATATTCATTTAAATATTGAAAAAATGCTTATCGATGAAATCGGTCCTGTAGGCGGGAAGCTGCATACCGGAAGAAGCCGCAATGACCAAGTGGCGACCGATATGCATTTATATTTGCGCAAGCGCGTTACCGAAATTATCACGCTGATCGGGCAATTGCAGAAAGTACTTGTGGAAAAAGCAGAGGAGCATGTGGAGACGATTGTGCCGGGATATACGCATTTGCAGCGGGCTCAGCCGATCTCGTTCGCCCATCATTTGCTTGCCTATTTTTGGATGTTAGAGCGTGATCGTGAGCGGTTCCGCGAGTCATTAAAGCGCATTAATAAGTCACCGCTTGGCGCAGGAGCGCTTGCCGGCACGACGTTTCCAATCGACCGTTATATGACCGCGGAATTGCTTGGATTTGACGGCATTTATGAAAACAGTATCGATGCGGTAAGCGACCGCGATTTCATCATTGAGTTTTTAAGCAACAGTGCCATGCTGATGATGCATTTATCCCGTTTTTGCGAGGAGCTCATTCTTTGGTCGAGCCAGGAGTTCCAATTCGTTGAAATTGATGATGCGTTTGCGACAGGCAGCAGCATTATGCCGCAAAAGAAAAATCCTGATATGGCCGAGTTAATCCGCGGCAAAACGGGACGGGTGTACGGAAATTTGTTTGGGCTGTTGACTGTGATGAAAGGAACACCGCTCGCGTATAACAAAGATATGCAGGAAGATAAAGAAGGCATGTTTGATACGGTAAAAACGGTGATTGGCTCGCTGAAAATTTTCGCCGGCATGATCGAAACGATGAAAGTCAATGTGGACGTGATGGAAAAAGCGACAAAACAAGATTTTTCAAACGCGACCGAGCTAGCCGACTATTTGGCCAATAAAGGAGTGCCATTCCGCGAAGCGCACGAAATCGTGGGCAAGCTCGTGCTGACATGCATTGAAAAAGGCGTATTTTTAGCGGATTTGCCGCTTGATGTCTATAAAGAAGCGTCACCGTTGTTTGAAGAAGATATATATGAAGCGCTTAAGCCATACACCGCTGTTAACCGCCGCAATAGCGCGGGTGGAACAGGGTTTTCCGAAGTAAGAAAAGCGTTGGAAAAAGCTAAAAAAATAGCGAACACTCCGTAGCGGATGCTGCGGAGTGTTTTTCTTTATTCTTTTTCGGTTCGCACAACAAGCACATCGCATTTCGCATAGCGGGTGATATGTTCGGAAACGCTTCCAATTAACAGGCGTTCGACTGCGTTTAATCCTGTTGCTCCACAGACGATCAAGTCAGCTTTATATTTTTGCGCTACATCTCTAGCGATTTTTACTTTTGGGGAACCAAATTCAATATCGATGACAACATCGTTTAATCCAGCAGCCAATGCTTGTTGTTGGTAACCACTTAAAAGCTCTTTTGCGTATTCTTCAGACCGTTCAACGGCAGTGCTGTCATACACTTCAAGGGGGGCAAAGCTCCGTAAATCAATAACATGAGAAAGAATGAGTTTCGCGTTATTACGTTTAGCAATTTGGACCGCTTTTTTGAATGCCCATTCCGCTTCTTTGGAACCGTCTACGGCAACGACAATCGTTTTGTACGTCATCGTCATGGTTCTCCACTCCCTTTGGATAAAAATGCTATCTCTATGATTAGTATACCCCCATGCAAGCATGGGAAACTACCGTATATATGGAATTTTGATGAACAAGGGGTGAAAGAAGTGGAAAAAAAGCATGACAAAAATTTGTATTATGACGAAGAGGAAATCAAAACCATTAGCGAACAAATTATGGATGCGTATCATAGCGGCACGATGGATCATGATGAGCTTTACTACGATCCAAAGCGCGAAATTGGCGAGTAGAATAAATGTGAATTCATCATGGTGAGACATCACCATGATGATTTTTTTGAAGCAAGACGGATGCGTGCCCACATAATTTATAGTAAATTAAAGTAAAGACAAGGAAGTTGTGAAGGTGAGGAGGAGTAGCTGTGCGACATGCCCTCATCACAGCCGGAGCGAAAGGGCTGGGGAGAAAAGTAACGGAACTGTTGTTAGAAAGAGGATATTCGGTAACGGTCAACTATCGGAGTGACGAGGCAGCGATGCAGTCGCTGCAAGAAAAGTATGCCCATTTAAAAGACCGGCTTCAGTTTGTCCGCGGGGACGTCACAAAGAAAGATGATTTATCGGCGCTTGTCGAGGCGGCATTACAGCGATTCGGCCGGATTGATTGTTTGATTAATAATGCTGGACCATATATTTTTGAGAGAAAAAAATTAGCGGATTATACGGAAGAGGAATGGTATGAAATGATTGAAGGAAATTTAAGCGCCGTTTTCCACTTAGTAAAGAAAACGATTCCGGTGATGAGAAAACAACGGTTTGGACGCATTATTACATACGGATTCCAGGGAGCGGCGGATGCCCCGGGATGGGTGCATCGATCTGCATTTAGCGCGGCAAAAGTTGGTTTAGTATCGTTGACGAAAACGATCGCGCTCGAGGAAGCGGAGTATGGCATTACCGCAAATATGGTTTGCCCAGGCAATATTGTTGGAGAAATGAAAGAAGCAACCATTGCGTATGCGCGGACGAAAAAAGATGAGGAAACCCCCATCGGCCGTTCAGGGACGGGTGAAGATATTGCTCGTATGATTGCTTTCTTATGTGAAGAAGATTCCGATATGATTACAGGAGCAGTGATTGATGTTACCGGTGGAGTCAATGTTCTTCACCGCTATCGCCCGTAAGCAGTTGTTAGAAGAAAATCACCTCGTTTGCTTTCATGAGGTGATTTTTTATTTGTAAAAAATGGCCCATTTGGGAGGATATTTTTTTCCTCCTTCATTCTGCCTGGATCGTGCGAGGAAAACGCTCGTTTATTTGTATGGAAATGGGAGAAAGATAATTAATGATGGTTTCACATTTGCTGGATAAAAGGATATGGTATAGTAAGCAAATCAACTAGGAGGAATTCATAACAATGAAAATCGGTATTCCAAAAGAGATTAAAAACAATGAGAACCGGGTGGCGATTACACCGGCAGGAGTCATGACATTAGTAAAAGCCGGGCATGAAGTATATGTGGAAAAAGGAGCGGGGCTTGGCTCTGGTTTTTTCGATGAAGAGTATGAAAAAGCAGGAGCAACGATCGTTCCGTCTGCTCAAGATGCATGGGCGGCGGAAATGGTGTTAAAAGTAAAAGAGCCGCTTCCAGAAGAGTACGCATATTTCCGCGAAGGCCTTATTTTGTTTACTTATTTGCATTTAGCCGCCGAGGAATCGTTGACGAAAGAATTAGTGAACAAAAAAGTAATCGGCATTGCTTATGAAACGGTACAATTGGCAAACGGTGCGCTTCCGTTATTAACGCCAATGAGCGAAGTAGCAGGAAGAATGTCCGTGCAAGTAGGCGCGCAGTTTCTCGAAAAGCCGCACGGAGGAAAAGGAATTTTATTAGGAGGCGTGCCGGGAGTGCGCCGCGGAAAAGTAACGATTATCGGCGGCGGGACGGCTGGAACGAACGCGGCAAAAATAGCAGTGGGGCTCGGAGCGGAAGTGACGATTTTAGATATTAATGCCGAGCGGCTGCGCGAGCTTGACGATCTGTTTGGCGAGCATGTGACGACGTTAATGTCCAATCCGTATAACATCGCTGAAGCGGTGCAACAGTCGGATCTTGTTATCGGCGCCGTATTAATCCCTGGCGCGAAAGCACCGAAGCTGGTGACGGAAGAAATGGTGCGCTCGATGTCACCTGGTTCCGTGCTTGTCGATATCGCCATCGATCAAGGCGGAATTTTTGAAACGACCGACCGCGTTACGACTCATGATGATCCGATCTATGTTAAGCATGGGGTCGTTCATTATGCGGTAGCAAACATGCCGGGCGCGGTGCCGCGAACATCCACGTTTGCGCTTACGAACGTCACCATCCCTTATGCGCTGCAAATCGCCAATAAAGGGTATCGCGACGCCTGCCTGCAAAATGAGGCATTGCTAAAAGGAATCAATACGTTAAATGGTTCAGTTACGTATGAAGCGGTAGCGAAGGCACACGGATTACCGTATACCGATGCGAGAACATTGCTCGAACAATAGCGAGAACGTTCATAGTTGTGAAAAAGAGCGGCATTGCCAATAAAGCCGCTCTTTTTTATCGTTAAACAACAATAAGCTCTTTTGGATAGGCAGTTAAAATGCCAACGCCATCATCAGCAATAAATACGTCGTCTTCAATGCGAACTCCGCCAATGGACGGGACATAGATGCCCGGCTCAATCGTGAACGTCATGCCGCGCTCTAATGGCATCGTATTGGTGGCGTTCATGGACGGATATTCGTGTATTTCAATGCCTAAACCGTGCCCGACACGGTGTGTAAAATATGGACCATATCCTGCCTGTTCAATCACCGCTCTGGCCGCTCGGTCGACAGCACCGATTGGTGCGCCTGGCTTGCACGCGTCAATGGCGGCCAGCTGCGCGCGCAAAACGGTATCATAAATCGTCTTTTGCTCTTCCGTTGCCGAACCGAAAACGACGGTTCTCGTAATATCGGAGCAGTAGCCGTCGACGATGACGCCCAAATCAAACAAAACAAAATCGCCGCGCTGAATCGGCGTCTGTCCTGGTACGCCATGAGGATTAGCGGTGTTTTTGCCGGCGAGAACCATGGTAGCAAACGACATTTCCCGTACGCCTTTTTTCTTCATTTCGTATTCGATTGTCGCGATAATATCTAATTCTGTTTTTCCTTCCCGGATGGCGCTTACACCTACTTCAACAGCATAATCGGCCAACTGCGCCGCTTGCCGCAGTATGGCAATTTCTCTTTCATCTTTGATCATCCGCAATTGCCGTAATTTTTCTTCGGCATTGAGCCATGTGTTCGCTTGGAAATAGGTATGAAGCAGATCATAGCGTTCTAAAGAAAGATGGCTTTTTTCAACCGCAATTTGCTCGACCGCGATATTTCTTGCCTGGATATGCCGTGCGATCAATTCCCATGGGTTGGCCGTATCATCATAATCGATAATTTCATGTTCCCATCCAGATTGGCGGGCGCGCGCCGTTTCCATTTGCGGGCAAACCAACGCCGGCTCTCCTTCCGGGAAAACAAGCAGTGCTAACAGCCGCTCGTGCGGGTCGCACCAAAACCCGCTTAAATAGAAAACGTTTGGACTTGACGTAATGAACGCCAATGAAATATGTTGTTCTTGAAGCCAATCGGAAAATAATTGAAGCCGTTTGTTCACTGTACATCTTTCCTTTCTTGTTTCTCTCTATTTGAGAGTAGCAGGAATAAATCAAAATGTAAATGTTTATCGGATGCAGCAGGGAAACGAAAAAACAGCGCGAAATAATATTATGAAAGGGGAGGATTATCGTGAAAATCACTTACCACGGCCATTCTGTCGTAAAAATTGAAACAAACGGGAAAACGGTTTTGATTGATCCGTTTATTACTGGAAACAGCACCACCGATTTAAAACTAGAAGAAGTAAAAGCAGATGCCATCTTGCTTACCCACGGCCATAGCGACCATGTTGGGGATACGGTGCAATTGGCGAAGAAAAACAATGCGCTCGTTGTCGCCACCTTTGAGCTGGCTACATATTTAGGATGGCAGGGAGTTAATACTTACGGCATGAACATCGGCGGTGCGCATGAATTTGATTTCGGAAAAGTGAAATTGACGCAGGCGTTCCACAGCTCCGGTTATGTCACGGAAGACAATCAAATTATTTACTTAGGGATGCCGACAGGAATTTTATTTACGGCTGAAGGAAAAACGATTTACCATGCCGGGGATACCGGATTGTTCTCCGATATGAAGCTTATCGGTGAACGCAATCAAATTGATGTGGCGTTTTTGCCGATTGGGGACAGTTTTACGATGGGACCGGAAGATGCCGCCCTTGCCGCTGAGTGGCTGCGTGCGAAAACGGTAGTGCCGATTCATTATAATACATTCCCGCCGATTGTCCAAGACCCTGAAAAATTTGTCGCGTTGCTTCCTGACGGGGTCGGCCGCGCCTTAAAACCTGGAGAAAGTATTGAACTATAAAATGAAAAAAGCGTCTCAATATGAGGCGCTTTTTTTGAGAACAAACGTGCTAGGCCGCTTCATTGAATTGAATTTGTTTCGCCCGTATAATGAAAGTAAGATATCGGTAAAGGGTGAAGAAACTTGGCGACGAAACATGAACAAATTTTGCAATACATTAATAGTTTGCCGATCGGCGAAAAAATTTCCGTGCGGCAAATTGCCAAAGAAATGGGCGTCAGCGAAGGCACTGCGTATCGGGCCATTAAAGATGCGGAAAACAAAGGCTATGTCAGCACGATTGAACGCGTCGGCACGATTCGCATTGAGAAGAAGCGGAAAGAAAATATTGAAAAACTGACATATGCGGAAGTGGTAAACATTGTAGATGGACAAGTGCTCGGCGGGCGCGAAGGCTTGCATAAAACGCTGAACCGCTTTGTAATTGGCGCCATGCAGTTAGAGGCGATGATGCGCTATATTGGGGCAGGCGACTTATTGATTGTCGGAAACCGCATGAAAGCGCACGAACTTGCGCTCGAAGCCGGGGCAGCCGTGTTAATTACCGGCGGATTTGATACGGAAGACCAGGTAAAAAAATTAGCGGATGAATTGCAGCTTCCGATCATTTCGACCAGCTATGATACGTTTACCGTCGCGACGATGATCAACCGCGCGATTTATGACCAGTTAATTAAAAAGGAAATCGTTCTTGTCGAAGACATCTTAATTCCGCTCGAAAAAACCGTCTATTTATATACAACGGACCCGGTTGAGCGGTGGTATGCGTTAAATCGCGAAACGCGGCATAGCCGTTTTCCGGTTGTCGATGAGCAGCTAAAAGTGCAAGGGATTGTAACGGCAAAAGACGTGCTTGATTTTGACCGGCAATTGCCAATTGAAAAGGCGATGACAAAGCAGCCGATTACCGTAAAAGGAAAGACATCGGTCGCTTTCGCCTCCCATATCATGGTGTGGGAAGGCATTGAACTGCTGCCGGTCGTGGACGAACATAACCGGCTGCAAGGAATTATTAGCCGTCAGGACGTTTTAAAAGCGCTGCAAATGGTTCAACGCCAGCCGCAAGTCGGCGAAACGATCGATGATATTATTACAAGTCAGTTCCAGGAAGTGGATAGCAATGGAAAAGAAGAAGTGTTTCGCTGCACGATTACGCCGCAAATGACAAATCATTTAGGAACGCTGTCGTATGGTGTATTTACGACGATTGTCACCGAAGCGGCTACACGCGCGCTTCGTTCGTATAAACGCGGGGATTTGGTCGTTGAAAATATTACCATTTATTTTATTAAACCAGTGCAAATTGACAGCACGGTTGAAGCAAAAGCGAAATTACTGGAAATTGGACGGAAGTTCGGGAAAGTGGATGTAGAAGTATATAACGAAGGCGCGGTCGTCGGCAAGGCGATGATGATGTGCCAGCTCATGGATCGTTAGCTAAAAAAAAACGGGACGCGGGTTACGCCCCGTTTTTTGCTGTTTGTTTTGCTTCTTCAATGACGAGCGGCAAATAATATTTGTAGGCGCGGTAGCCCGCCCACGCGCTTCCGGCGCCAATCAGCAAGAAAACGCTCCCGACAATATAGGTGACAGTAGAAGAATAAAGAAAAAACTGATTTAGGCCAAACAGAAAGACAAACAGCCCGAGCGCAATGCTCGATTTGGCGGAAAGCCAGCGACGTTCGAGCGGGCGGCGGGAACGAAAATATTTGATTTTATAATAGACGTAAAATGAAAAGGAAAATATAATGAAAATTACAAGTGTTGGCATACATTGAACCCTCCATGATGTTTTTCTATCTTATTGTACATAGAAATGAGCCAGAATTCTAGCAAGGATCTTGTTCGTTTACGTATAATGGAAAATATAGACGCAAAAGGGGAAGAAAGATGAAAGAAAAATGTTTGGAAATTTTAAAAGCGATACAACAGTTTGATACGATTATCATTCACCGCCACGTGCGCCCAGACCCTGATGCGTATGGGTCACAAGGGGGATTAGCGGAGATTTTGCAAGCGTCGTTTCCGGAAAAAACGGTGTATACGGTTGGGCAGGATGAAGAGTCATTGCGATTTTTACGGCGGATGGATATCATCGATGACGCTGTTTATCGGAATGCGCTTGTGATCGTTTGCGACACGGCGAATCAGGAGCGAATTTGTGATGAACGTTACCGCCTTGGCCAAAAACTGATTAAAATTGACCATCATCCGAACGAGGATCCTTATGGAGATATAGTATGGGTCGATACAAACGCCAGTTCCACGAGTGAAATGATTTATGAGTTTTATTTGGCAGGTAAAGAAGAAGGACTGGTGATGACAAAAGAAGCGGCGCGTTTAATTTATGCAGGAATTGTCGGCGATACGGGGCGGTTTCTTTTTCCACGCACAAGCGAAAAAACGTTCCGTTACGCAAGCGAACTCATTCAATATGGGTTCTCTTTGACGGAGCTATATGACGGATTATATCGTACGAAGTTGAATGTAGCGCATCTAAGCGGATACGTGCTGCAAAACTTTACCGTATCAGAAGAAGGGGTGGCGGCGGTAAAAATGCCAAAAACCCTGCTCGAACAATATGGCGTTACTGCCTCTGAGGCTTCGCAGCTCGTGGGCCTCCTTGGCAATATCGAAGGAATTGTTGCGTGGGTATTTTTTATTGAGGAAGAAAAGGAAATTCGCGTGCGCCTTCGTTCCAAAGGTCCGATTGTCAATGAAGTGGCGAAAAAATACCGCGGCGGCGGCCATCCGCTTGCGGCAGGGGCTTCGATTTATTCTTGGGAAGATGCGGACCGCGTCATTGAAGATTTGAAAGCAGCGTGTCTTTCCTAATAAAATAAAGAATGTCCCGGTATAGCAAGATCCGGGACATTTTCTCTTTATGAGGAAGGCAGCGGCTTTAATTTTAGTTCAATCGATAAGGTAGTGAAGACAAACAGCTGATGAATTTCCAGCTTATACGGTTGCTCATTAATGGTGTATGTTTTGTTTTCAATAGCCCGCTTTAGCAACTCCCGGCTGTTATAAACGGTTTCGATATCTTTTGCCTTTAGGTGGGAAATATCTTCCTTTACGCTTTCTTCAATGCGAAATGTCGTATAAGAGTCGAGTTTATATTGCTCCGCGTTGACGAGGTGGACAGAAATTTCTTGCACCATTAATTTTTTTTTGTTTATTTTATTGGTTTTAACGTAGTCTTCTTGCCAAATGCGGATTTCGTCTTCCAAATCGGCAATTTTGTCTTGAAGTTCGATGATTTTTCGAACCTGTTTTTCCTGCAAGACGCCGAATAAATGTAAAAAAACAAACCAGCTGATGAGCGCTCCGATCGCAACGCCGGCAAAAAAACGCTGCCATGTTGGATAGCGGTAATGAGGCGGAATTCTCATGAAGAAATATGCTCCTGTGTCAGCCAAGTAATGATGGTAACTCCCGTCTGCGCTCCTCCCATCGCTGAGAGAATAAGAAGAAACTGTCTCACAATGTCGCGCGTCTCCCCAAAGAAGAATCCCCGCTCCACCATATAAAACGTATCAAACGTTCCACCGATGGCAGCGACAACAGCCCAAATCCGCAAATCACCAGCAAAACGATACATGGCCGTAAGCGGCTGCTCTCCGCTTAAAAACGCGCCAAGCGCCCCGATCATCGCTCCGCCTAACAGCACGCCGGCTGCGATAAAATAACTTTGAATAAAAGCAGGCAAAAATGCGATTTTTTCGTTCATGCTCCTCCCACCCTTTCCTTTACTATGTATATGGACGAGTAGGAACGAGTATGTTTTGCCAAGAGAAAGTTTTGTCTTCTATAATGAAGAAAAAAGGGGGTGTAACGTTGTCGTTTGTCCACCTTCAAGTCCGCAGCTGCTACAGTTTGCTGAGGAGTCCGACGAAAATCAGCGATCTCGTCGAAAAGGCGAAAGAGTTGCGATTTACTTCTCTCGCGCTGACGGATGAAAATGTATTGTATGGCGCGATTCCTTTTTATATCGAATGCAAACGCTTCGGCATTCAGCCGATTATCGGGATGATCACAGACATCGTGCTGGAGGGAGAAGAAGCATATCCGCTCGTTTTGTTAGCGAAAAACGAAACAGGGTATCGCCATTTAATGAAAATAAGCAGCGTGATTCAGACGGCTGCAAGCGAAGGCATTCCGGAAAAGTGGCTATGGCGCTACCGCGATGGACTGATCGCCCTAACTCCGGGAAAAAAAGGACAGGTAGAAACATTGCTTGCCCATGGGAAAATTGAAAAAGCAAAACAGGTATTAGAGCGGTATAAGCAAATATTTGGGGCGGATGTTTATCTTTCAATGCAGCGCGGGGAACAGGAGCGCGAACCGTATGAAGCGGAGCTAATCCGTTTAGGGGAAGAAACCAATACCCCGCTTGTGGCAACGAACGATGTCCAATATATCGAAAAAGAAGATGTGTTTGTACAGCGCTGTTTACTGGCGATTAAACACGGAACGGAAATGAAAGAAGAAAAAAACGTTATTGGGGAACGATATTTCACATCGCCCCAGGAAATGGAAAGACGTTTTTCCGATCTGCCGGAAGCGGTAGAAAACAGCAGGAGAATTGCTGAGCAATGCCAGCTTCATCTTGAGTTTGAGACATTAAAGCTGCCGAAATACCCGGTTCCGGAAAAGGAAAGCGCAGGCAGCTATTTGCGCCAGCTTTGCCTAAAAGGGCTAAATGAACGGGTTTCGTCCCCTTCCGCTGTTTACAGGGAACGGCTTGAGTATGAATTGAACGTGATCGAGCAAATGCATTTCAGCGACTATTTTTTGATCGTGTGGGATTTAATGAATTTCGCGCGCAAAAAAGGGATAATGACAGGACCGGGTAGAGGATCGGCGGCCGGGTCGCTTGTGGCATATACCCTTTATATTACCGATGTTGATCCGATCCAGTACGGTCTTCTTTTTGAGCGGTTTTTAAACCCGGAACGGGTGTCGCTGCCCGATATTGACATTGATTTTCCTGATGATCGCCGCGAAGAAGTGATCGAATATGTCGCTGCTAAATACGGGCAACAGCATGTTGCACAAATCATCACTTTCGGCACGTTCGGCGCCAAAGCGGCTCTTCGCGACGCAGGCAAAGCGATGGGGATCAATATAAAAGAAATAGAACGTATCGTCAAATCTATTCCAAATAAGCCAGGAGTAACGATTCAAGAAGCATATGAGCAGTCTCCTGCCTTTCGCCAAGCGGTGCAAGCTTCTTCTTTATTCCAAAAGTGGGTGGCGACGGCGATGAAAATAGAAGGGCTGCCGCGTCATACATCTACCCATGCGGCCGGCGTCATTATTAGCAGCGTGCCGCTGGCGGAAATGGTTCCGCTGCAGCAAGGCCATGGCGAATGGCATTTGACACAATATCCGATGGACGTATTGGAGCGGCTCGGCCTGCTGAAAATGGATTTTCTCGGTTTGCGCACGTTGACATTGCTAGAGCACATATGCCGCCTTGTCAAGCAGCAAACCGGAAAAACGCTCGACATCCGCTCGCTTCCATTAGACGACCGGAAAACATACGAATTATTAAGCAACGGAGATACGAACGGCATTTTCCAATTGGAGTCTGACGGGATGAAGCACGTATTAAAGCAGCTGAAACCGTCGCAATTTGAAGATATTGTCGCTGTCAACGCGCTCTATCGCCCTGGTCCGATGAGCTACATTCCTGTGTATATAAAAAGAAAGCACGGCAAAGAACGCGTTTCCTATCTCCATCCTGATTTGGAACCCATTTTGGCGCCTACATACGGCGTTCTCATTTACCAAGAGCAAATTATGCAAATCGCCGCCAACATTGCCGGCTTTTCATTAGGAAAGGCGGATTTGCTGCGCCGCGCCGTCGCCAAAAAGAAAAAAGAGCTTCTTGATGAGCGGCGCCATGAGTTCGTGCAAGGATGCCTCAAGAACGGCTATGAGGAAACATTTGCCCATGAACTTTATGATATGATTGTCCGTTTTGCCAATTACGGGTTTAACCGCAGCCATGCGGTCAGCTATGCCTTGCTTTCTTACCAGCTTGCCTATTTAAAAGCCCACTATCCGCTTTGTTTTTATGCCGCTCTGTTGACGAGCGTCATCGGTGATGAGGAGA
This sequence comes from Parageobacillus genomosp. 1, assembly GCF_000632515.1. Classification (GTDB taxonomy): domain Bacteria; phylum Bacillota; class Bacilli; order Bacillales; family Anoxybacillaceae; genus Saccharococcus. Next base: position 2,780,647 of record NZ_CM002692.1, on the reverse strand, counting down.
AAATATCTTCGTATATTTACGAAGCAAGGCAAAAACAGATTGAATTGCTGCCACCTTCGATTAATCAAAGCCGTTATGCCTTTTCCGTAGAACAGAACAAAATTCGTTACAGTTTAGCTGCCATTAAGCATGTTGGGGCAGTCGCGGTAAAGGCGATTGTTCAAGAGCGGCAAAAAGGGCCGTTTGCCGACTTTTTTGATTTTTCTGTGCGTCTATTCGGAAAAGGCATCAATCGAAAAACGATCGAGTCGCTTATTTTGTCAGGCTGTTTTGATGAGTTCGGAGTGGAAAGAGCCTCATTATTGGCAAGCGTGGATGTCGCGTTAGAGCATGCCCAGCTTGTCGGTCCGTATGTGAAAGAAGATTTGTTTGCCGATTTGTCCTTAAAGCCAAAATACGTGGAAGCTTCTCCCCTGTCGTTGGAAGAGAAGCTCAAGTATGAAAAAGAACTGCTCAGTGTGTACGTTTCCCCGCATCCGGCATCGGCCTATCAAAAGGCGTTTTGCTTGGCTGGCGCCAAATCCATTTTCAGCGTATGCAACGGGGCGACGGATTCTTTGATTAAAGTAGGCGTATATATTGCGGAAAAAAGAAAAACGCGGACAAAAAAAGGAGAGGAGATGGCCTTTTTCACCATTAGCGATGAGAGCGGGGAAATGGATGCGGTAGCGTTTCCTAGTGTATATTCCCGTTATTCCGCAGCATTGGAGAAAGGAAATATACAGCTGTTGGAAGGAAAAATAGATATCCGCGCCGGAAAGCCGCAGCTGGTGATTCGCCAAGTACTTCCTTTTGATACGAAAGCACTTTATATAAAAATTCGTCCAGAACATATGGCCGCTGGGAAATTGTTTGTACTAAAAGAGTTGTTGCAAAAATATCATGGAAATACTCCTGTTTTTCTTTATTATGAACAAGAGCAAAAGATGGTCAAATTGGCGGAAGAATACAATGCTGCCGCAACCGATGAATGTATAGCGGCGTTAAGGGCGCTCCTTGGCGATGAGCATATTGTAGTAAAATAATTATTTCTTTACTATTTTGCAATTTTATTATATCGTATAGACATTAGGTGGTCAGACCAGTAATGGAAATAGGAGGAAAGTATAGTTGCAATGGCATGCTAGGGAGGGATCACCAGTAAAAGACGCAAAAGTATACATCGAAACGCTCGAACAAATCCGCCGGATCATCTGTGAAGACGGACTGGTCGCCGGCGATAAACTTCCTTCTGAACGCGAATTATCAGAGCGTCTGCAAGTCGGACGCTCTTCGGTGCGCGAGGCGCTAAGGGCGCTTGAATTTCTTGGCTTAATTGAAACGCGGCGCGGTGAAGGAACTTATATTAAAGATGTAGGGAAACACCAGCTTATTAACTTGCTTGGCATGTTTATTTTACAGGATCAACGAGCCAAAGAAGATTTGGCAGAAACGAAATGGCTAGTAGAACAGCTGTGCTTGCAGCTTGCTTGCCAACGTTGGCAAGAAGAAGATTTGGCGTGGCTGGAAAAAAACGTTCGACAAAAATCGGTGAATTATGAGCTTTTTTTTCAATGGGTGACGATGACGGCGCACAACTATTTGCTAGAGCGAATTTGGCGGGTGCTGCACAACTTTTCCACTACGATCGGTGGCATCGTTTCATTGCCGGATGTATTTTATGAACAGATGCTAGAAGCATTGGCAAAGCGGGATATGGCTGTTGTGACGGAAATATGGAAAACATATGCGCAGCCTCCTTTGTCGAAAGAGAAATGACATCGTTTTACAAAAAACATGGTGCGTTTTCGATACAGTAGTAGATAGAGCTAAAAAGTGAAGGAGGGAACACCTCATGTGGAAAGACTTGTTTACAAAAAAGAAAAAATATGCGACGATTCCTTCCGAGCAAGTGAGATACGAAGTTCCAGAAGGAATTATGACAAAATGTCCAAAGTGCAAAAAAATTATGTATACGAAAGAGCTGGTGAAAAATTTGCGCGTCTGCATGAGCTGCGGCTATCACCATACGATGCCGTCGCGGGAGCGAATTGACAGTTTGTTAGATGAAGGCAGCTTTCGCGAATACGACGCCGATATGATTTCCGTCAATCCGTTGCAGTTCCCAGGATATATGGAAAAGCTCGAAGAAGATCGCCGTAAATCGAACTTAAATGAAGCGGTTGTCACCGGCGAAGGGACGTTAAATGGATATCCGCTGGTGATCGCCGTAATGGATTCGGCATTCCGGATGGGGAGCATGGGCTCTGTCGTTGGGGAAAAAATTACAAGGGCCATTGAAAAAGCGAGAGAACTGCATGTCCCGTTTCTTATTTTTACCGCTTCCGGCGGCGCGCGCATGCAGGAAGGGGTATTAAGTTTAATGCAGATGGCAAAAACGAGCGCTGCATTAAAATTATTTAGTGATGAGGGCGGCCTTATTATTTCGGTGATGACACATCCGACTACCGGAGGGGTGTCCGCAAGTTTTGCTTCGCTTGGGGATTATAATTTTGCCGAACCGGGAGCGCTCATTGGCTTTGCCGGCCGCCGCGTGATTGAGCAAACGGTACGGGAAGAGCTTCCGGAAGACTTTCAAACAGCAGAGTTTTTATTAAAACACGGACAGCTTGATGCGGTCATTCATCGTCATGATTTAAAGGATACATTAACGACCGTGCTCGACATTCATCAAGGAGGAGGGGGACACGGATGGTGGCAGAGTTAGAGTTTGAAAAGCCGCTCATTGCATTACGTCAAAAAATCAGCGAGTTAAAAGAGTTTATGAAAACCGCTGAGGTCGACCTTTCAGCGGAAATTGAAAAATTGGAAGCGCGTCTTGCCAAATTGGAAAACGATGTATATTCGAACTTAACACCTTGGGATCGCGTGCAAATCGCCCGTCATCCCCAGCGCCCGACAACGCTTGATTACATCGCGCGGCTGTTTACGCATTTTTTAGAATGCCATGGGGACCGCTGTTTCGGCGATGATGAGGCGATTGTCGGCGGAATTGCCAAATACGACGGCTTGCCTGTGACGGTGATTGGCCATCAGCGCGGAAAAGATACGAAAGAAAACATTCGCCGCAATTTCGGCATGCCGCATCCAGAAGGATATCGAAAAGCGTTGCGCCTTATGAAACAGGCGGAAAAATTCCAGCGTCCAATCATTTGTTTTATTGATACAAAAGGAGCCTATCCGGGAAAAGCAGCGGAAGAGCGCGGCCAAAGTGAGGCGATTGCTAGAAATTTATTTGAAATGGCAGGGCTTACCGTGCCGATTGTTTGCATTGTAATCGGCGAAGGAGGAAGCGGCGGTGCGTTGGCATTGGGGGTTGGCAATCATATTCATATGCTTGAAAACTCGACGTACTCTGTCATTTCCCCGGAAGGAGCCGCTGCGATTTTATGGAAAGATGCGGCGCTGGCTCAGCGCGCAGCGGAAACGATGAAAATTACCGCGCACGACCTAAAAGAGCTTGGGGTGATTGATGAAATTATTCCGGAGGTTCGCGGCGGCGCCCATCGCGATGTCGATCAACAGGCTGCAGAAATCGATAAGGTGTTGAAACGTTCGCTACAGCAGCTCCTAAAGCTAGATGGCGAAACATTAGTCCAGCAGCGATATGAAAAGTTTAAACAAATCGGGAAATTTACGTTTTCCAGCGATGACCTTCGGGTAAGATAAAAACACGGCTGTCTCCGTCTACGGGACAGCTTTGTTAATATTGTATGCAGCGTTAACAAATATTTAACAGCTTGTCTATTGTGTTCTTTTCCCCTTCATGTTATTTTATAGAATGTTAGAGGTATGAGGTCAGACGTTTGTCAATAATGAATAAACGAGGTGACAACATGAAACGTATCGGTGTGCTAACAAGCGGAGGAGATTCGCCGGGCATGAATGCGGCCATTCGCGCCGTTGTCCGCAAAGCGATTTATCATGGTGTAGAAGTATATGGAATTTATCATGGGTATGCTGGCTTGATCGCTGGGAAAATTAAAAAATTAGAAGTAGGTGATGTCGGCGATATTATCCATCGTGGAGGCACAATACTATATACGGCACGCTGTCCGGAATTTAAAACAGAAGAAGGCCAGCGAAAAGGAATTGAGCAATTGAAAAAGCACGGGATTGAGGGGCTGGTCGTCATCGGCGGCGACGGTTCCTATCAAGGCGCAAAAAAATTAACGGAGCACGGATTTCCTTGTATCGGAGTGCCGGGAACGATCGATAATGACATTCCTGGAACAGATTTTACAATTGGATTTGATACGGCATTAAACACGGTCATTGACGCCATTGACAAAATCCGCGACACCGCAACATCGCACGAGCGGACATATGTGATTGAGGTAATGGGACGCCATGCTGGGGATATTGCGTTATGGTCCGGGCTTGCCGGAGGAGCGGAAACGATCTTGATTCCGGAAGCGGACTATGACATGGACGATATTATTGCGCGGCTGAAGCGCGGACATGACCGCGGCAAAAAACATAGCATTATTATCGTTGCCGAAGGGGTTGGAAGCGGCGTCGAGTTCGGCAAGAAAATTCAAGAAGCAACGGGATTTGAGACGCGCGTTACGGTGTTAGGGCATGTGCAGCGCGGCGGTTCTCCAACCGCGTTTGACCGTGTGCTCGCCAGCCGTTTAGGGGCCCGGGCTGTCGAACTATTGCTAGAAGGAAAAGGCGGCCGCTGCGTCGGCATTCAAAACAATCAGCTTGTCGATCATGATATTGTCGAAGCATTGGCAAACAAGCATACCGTGGATCAAGGAATGTATTTGTTGTCAAAAGAGCTATCCATTTAATTGCCCAGTGGAAAGGAAGAAGAAATGATGATGCGGAAAACGAAAATCGTCTGTACGATCGGTCCTGCCAGTGAGAGTGTAGACAAGCTCGTGCAGCTGATCGAAGCGGGAATGAATGTCGCGCGTTTAAATTTTTCGCACGGCGACCATATTGAACATGGGCGGCGCATTCAAAACATTCGTGAAGCGGCGAAGCGAACGGGAAAAACGGTGGCGATTTTGCTAGATACGAAAGGTCCGGAAATCCGCACGCATGACATGGAAAATGGCGCCATTGAATTAAAAGAAGGATCGCAGCTTGTTGTTTCGATGAAGGAAGTTCTCGGAACCCCGGAGAAAATTTCGGTGACCTATGAAGGGCTTATTGACGATGTCGTCCCCGGCTCCAAAATTCTTTTAGATGACGGGTTAATTGGCTTGGAAGTTGTTTCTATTGACAAACAAGCGCGCGAAATTGTCACGAGAGTGCTCAATGAAGGTGTCTTAAAAAATAAAAAAGGGGTTAATGTACCTGGGGTTCGCGTCAACCTGCCAGGGATTACAGACAAAGACCGCCAAGACATTTTATTTGGCATCGAACAGGGAATTGATTTTATCGCCGCTTCCTTCGTGCGGAGAGCTTCCGACGTATTGGAAATTCGCGAGGTGCTCGAAGCAAATGACGCGCTACATATTCAAATTATCGCCAAAATCGAAAATCAAGAAGGCGTAGATAATATTGATGAAATTTTGGAAGTCGCCGATGGTCTGATGGTGGCGCGCGGCGACCTTGGTGTCGAAATCCCGGCAGAAGAAGTGCCATTGATTCAAAAAGTGCTCATTAAAAAATGCAACATGCTCGGCAAACCGGTTATTACGGCGACACAAATGCTCGATTCGATGCAGCGCAACCCGAGACCTACGAGAGCAGAAGCAAGCGATGTTGCCAATGCGATTTTTGACGGCACCGATGCGGTGATGCTATCTGGGGAAACGGCGGCAGGGCATTACCCAGTCGAAGCGGTAAAAACGATGCATCAAATTGCGCTGCGTACCGAACAAGCGCTGCAATACCACGACATATTAGGGCAGCGGACAAAAGAAAGCGCGACGACGATTACCGATGCGATTGGGCAATCGGTGGCGCATACGGCGCTAAACTTAGACGTGGCGGCGATTGTTACGCCAACGGTCAGCGGAAGAACGGCGCATATGGTATCGAAATATCGGCCGAAAGCCCCGATTGTCGCTGTTACTTCCAGTGAATCCGTATCGCGCAAATTAGCGCTTGTCTGGGGAGTATATTCGCAAGTGGCACCACAAGCGAACACAACGGATGAAATGCTTGATATTGCCGTCGATGCTGCAATAAAATCAAGAGTAGTCAAGCACGGTGATTTAGTGGTCATCACCGCAGGAGTTCCAGTTGGAGAAACGGGGTCGACGAATTTGATGAAAGTGCATGTGATCGGCGACATTATTGCGAAAGGGCAAGGCATCGGCCGCAAATCGGCTTTCGGAAAAGCGGTAATTGCGAAAACGGCGGAAGAAGCGATTCAAAAAATGGTAGAAGGCGGAATTTTAGTAACGAACAGTACCGATGCAGACATGATGGCAGCGCTAGAAAAAGCGGTGGCCATCATTACCGAGGAAGGCGGATTAACGAGCCATGCTGCCGTCGTTGGTCTAAGCCTTGGCATTCCGGTCATTGTCGGTGTGGAAAATGCGACATCGATTTTAAAAGATGGGCAGGAAATTACGGTCGATGCCGGATTCGGTGCGGTTTATCAAGGACATGCGAGCGTGCTTTAAGGTATAATAAAAACAGAGAAATATTTCTCTGTTTTTATTTTTTCTTTCGAAAGGAAGACGGAAAGTATGAAATGGATCGTTGGGATATTTATCGTGATTCCGGCCTCGGAGATCGCTCTGTTTATTCTTTCCGGCAAATTGATTGGGATATGGTCCACACTTGCCTTAATTATGCTAACGGGAATGATAGGAATATGGCTTGTGAAACAACAAGGGCTGGCAGTAGTCGAAAAAGCAAGACAGGAGATGTCATACGGAAGCCTTCCGAGCGGCGCGATTCTTGATGGAGTTTGTGTGCTCATTGGCGGAGTGCTCCTGTTAACGCCAGGCTTTTTTACCGATATACTTGGGGTGTTTCTTCTTCTTCCTTTTACGCGTGCGTTGATTAAACCGTATATCGCCCGCTGGCTGAAATCGTTTTTTCACACGAAAATGTTTTTCTATTTGTATCGATAAGAAAAGAGCCTTTCCACTATATTCGAAAGGCTCTTTCTCTTTCGCGTTCATTTTTTGGCGGTTATGGCGTAGATTTTCCAATAATAAAATTCCAAATATCGCGAAATACGTTGGCGCTGTGCAGCGTCCGGATGATGACAAGCACGACCGGTCCTGCGATTAATCCGAGAAAACCAATTAATTTAAACCCGACAAATAATGCTATTAACGTAGCGAGCGGATCAAGGCCGATCGATGACGAAAGTACTTTAGGCTCCATAATTTGCCGCTGGACAAGAACGACGATATAAAGCACACCTAGACCGATAGCAAACGGAATATTGCCACTTGCGGCCGTATAAATAATCCACGGAACGAAGACAATACCCGTTCCTAAATATGGTAAAACATCGACAATCCCGATAATAAGGGCGATCGTAATCGCATAATCGACGCGAAGAATAAGCAGGCCGATTAAAACGATAACCGTTGTGATGGAAATTAGTGTCGCTTGCGCTTTAATAAAGCCGAATAAGGCCTTCTTTAAATCGCGAAATACCGTTTTTCCGCTTTTGTGCGCTTTTGCTGGCAAAATCGTTTGGGCGATGCCTGTGAGCCGGTGCCAATCTTTGCTGATAAAAAACGTAGCCAGCAGTGAAAAAATAAAAACGGTAGCTGCGTTTGGAAGCCAGGCGAGCAGCAGTGGGATGTTTTGCAGCACGTGCTGAATAAACTGCCCGACGGTGGTGGCGATTTGTGTGCCGACGGCTTGAATATTATTCATAATCGTATCCTGCTGATCAGCGTCCAAATTTTTAAATAAGACCGCCAAATCTTGATAAAGAGGAATAATTTGTTGGGCAAAAAACATTTCGATATAGGACACTAATGCTTGAAATTTTTCCGGTACGATATTGGCTAAGTATTGCGTTCCTGAAACGATTTCGGCAATCAGCAGCGTCACCAAACCGGCCACGACTGCGAACAATACGACCAATGTCACAATCACCGCCAGCCATCTTGGCATCTTGGCCTTTCTTTCTAGAAAGTCGACAAGCGGGTTAATCAAAAAAGCAATAAAAAACGCGATGATAAACGGATATGTAACGGTGGATACATAATAAAGAGCAATCGCTCCGAGAATGACGACGGCGATGACAAACAAAAAGCGAAGAAAGCTGTATATGTGATGACGAGACAATGTTTCACCTCCATAAATTTTTCCATATTTATATATTACATGTTTGCTTACGTATAAGCAAAGGGCAAGGTTTCATGTTGGAAAGTGCGAAATGAATAAGAAAGGAAGAATAATGATGAGCGAGCCAGTATTGTTTTTGCTTATTTTATTGTTTATCGGTTTTATTGCGAAAAATCAATCGTTAATGATTGCGGTGGCGGTACTGCTTATTATTAAAATGATTGGGCTGGAAGAAAAATGGCTTCCTGCAATTCACGCCAAAGGGATCAATTGGGGGATAACCATCATTACCATTGCCGTGTTGGCTCCGATTGCCACAGGGGAGATCGGCTTTAAGCAACTCACTTCTTCTTTGCAGTCATTATCGGCTTGGATTGCGCTTTTATCGGGAATTTTTGTCGCCTTAATTGCGAAAGGCGGGGTTACGCTATTATCGACCGATCCCCATATGACTGCCGCGCTTGTATTAGGAACGGTTATTGCTGTATCGCTCTTTCACGGTGTTGCCGTCGGTCCGCTTATCGGCGCCGGAATTGCTTACGCGATTATGAAAATGATAAAATATTTTTAAAGGAACGATCGGATAAAGATCGATGCGGGGGATCTCGCGGCTTTCGTCGTTGGTAGATGACAAAAGTCAGATAATTGTTTATAATATAAACATAAGCGCTTTACTGTCTATTGTCACCTTCTATTCTAGCAAAGAGGTGGCAGTACATAATATAATAAAATGTAAGCACTTTCGGTTTCATTTTTTGCCTTGATTTCGAGCAAGCGCTCACTCTCTTACTGCATACCGCGAAGAAGGGGAATCATTTTAAAGAAAAGGGGAGATTGCGATGACAGTTACACGCGGGCTGGAAGGGGTTGTCGCCACTACATCAAGCATTAGCTCGATTATTGATGACACCTTAACCTATGTAGGCTACAATATCGATGATTTGGCGGAAAATGCTTCTTTTGAAGAAGTAGTTTATTTGCTTTGGCATCGTGAACTTCCAACAAAAGAACAGTTGGAAGAACTAAAACAACAGTTAGCCGAAAATGCGGCCATTCCAAAAGAGATTATTGAACATTTTAAAATGTATCCAATCGATAAAGTCCATCCGATGGCGGCATTGCGGACGGCAATTTCGATGTTGGGACTTTACGATGAGGAAGCCGATGTGATGACAAAAGAAGCAAATTATCGTAAAGCGATTCGTCTGCAAGCGAAAGTTCCTACCATTGTAACAGCGTTTGCTCGCGTCCGCAAAGGACTGGAACCTGTCGAACCAAGAAAAGATTTGGGATTTGCGGCCAATTTTCTGTACATGTTAACGGGGAAAGAGCCAAATGAAATTGCGGTTGAAGCGTTTAATAAAGCGCTTGTGTTGCATGCAGACCACGAATTAAACGCCTCCACTTTTACAGCGCGCGTTTGTGTGGCAACATTATCTGACATCTACTCTGGCATCACAGCAGCGATCGGCGCGCTCAAAGGGCCGCTTCATGGCGGGGCAAACGAAGCGGTGATGAAAATGCTAACGGAAATCGGAACAGTGGAGAATGTCGAACCGTACGTTCGCAAAAAACTAGAAAATAAAGAGAAAATCATGGGCTTTGGCCATCGCGTTTACCGTAAAGGCGATCCGCGTGCGAAGCATTTGAAGAAAATGTCGGAAAAACTAACGAAACTCGTTGGCGAACCGCATTGGTATGAAATGTCGACAAAAATCGAAGACATTGTTACTTCCGAGAAATCGCTGCCGCCAAACGTTGACTTCTATTCGGCATCGGTTTATCATTGCTTAGGTATTGACCATGACTTATTTACGCCGATTTTTGCGGTAAGCCGTATGTCGGGATGGCTCGCACATATTTTAGAACAATACGATAATAACCGTCTCATTCGCCCACGGGCAGAGTATACCGGTCCGGCAAAACGGGCATATGTGCCGATTGGACAACGCGGTTAATGATGTTGGGAATAAGGTGAGAAACAAGTTGCCTTTCTCACCTTTCTCATAAAAAACTATAGTTGGGGGTTTTGATTGTGACGCAAGGGGAAAAAATTACCGTAACGAATGGTGTGTTGAATGTTCCAAACAACCCAATTATTCCGTTTATTGAAGGGGATGGGACAGGTCCGGACATTTGGGCAGCGGCATCGCGCGTGTTAGAAGCCGCGGTGGAGAAAGCGTATAAAGGCGAGAAAAAAATTGTTTGGAAGGAAGTGCTTGCCGGTGAAAAAGCGTATAAGCTGACCGGAGAGTGGCTTCCGCAAGAAACGCTCGATACGATTCGCGAATACATAATTGCGATTAAGGGTCCGTTAACAACTCCTGTCGGCGGAGGAATTCGCTCTTTAAATGTGGCGCTTCGTCAGGAGTTGGATTTATTTGTGTGTTTGCGCCCTGTCCGTTATTTTAAAGGCGTACCTTCTCCGGTCAAACGTCCGGAAGATACGGACATGGTGATTTTCCGTGAAAACACCGAAGATATTTACGCAGGGATCGAATATGCCAAAGGAACACCGGAAGTGAAAAAAGTGATTGATTTCTTGCAAAATGAAATGGGTGTCCGCAAAATTCGCTTCCCGGAAACGTCAGGCATCGGCATTAAGCCAATTTCCGAACAAGGAACAAAACGATTAGTGCGTGCCGCGATCAATTATGCGATTGAACATGGCCGGAAATCGGTGACGCTTGTCCATAAAGGAAACATTATGAAATTTACTGAAGGTGCGTTTAAAAACTGGGGCTATGAATTAGCGGAAGAAGAATTTGCCGACAAAGTATTTACATGGGCGCAATATGACCGCATCGTCGAAGCGGAAGGAAAAGAAGCAGCAAACAAGGCGCTTTCTGATGCGGAAGAATCCGGAAAAATTATTATTAAAGACGTCATTGCCGATATTTTCTTGCAACAAATTTTGACGCGTCCACGCGAATTTGACGTTGTTGCGACAATGAACTTAAACGGCGACTACATTTCCGACGCGCTCGCGGCACAAGTCGGCGGCATCGGCATCGCACCAGGGGCAAACATTAACTACGAAACAGGGCATGCCATTTTTGAAGCGACGCACGGAACCGCTCCAAAATATGCCGGTTTGGATAAAGTGAATCCGTCGTCGGTCATTTTATCCGGCGTGATGATGTTTGAACATCTCGGCTGGAATGAAGCGGCCAAATTGATTATTAAAGCGATGGAAAAAACGATCGCGGCCAAAATCGTCACCTACGATTTTGCTCGTCTCATGGATGACGCTACAGAAGTGAAATGTTCTGAGTTTGCTGATGCTCTCATTCGCAATATGGAATAAATATAAGAGAGAGGATGAGGGAGCATGACAATGAAACGCAAAAAAATCTCCATCATCGGTGCAGGATTTACAGGAGCAACCACTGCATTTATTTTAGCCCAAAAAGAATTAGGAGATATCGTTCTTGTTGATATTCCACAACTGGAAAATCCAACAAAAGGAAAAGCGCTCGATATGCTCGAATCAAGCCCGGTGTTAGGGTTTGACGCCAACATTATCGGCACTTCCAACTATGAAGACACGGCTGATTCCGATGTGGTAATTATTACGGCAGGCATTGCCCGTAAACCAGGTATGAGCCGCGACGACCTTGTCACCACAAACCAAAAAATTATGAAACAAGTAACAAAAGAAATCGTGAAATATTCGCCAAACTGCTACATTATCGTTTTAACGAACCCTGTTGATGCGATGACTTACACGGTATTTAAAGAATCCGGATTCCCGAAAAACCGTGTCATTGGTCAATCCGGAGTATTAGATACCGCCCGCTTCCGCACGTTTGTCGCACAAGAATTAAACATTTCTGTAAAAGATGTCACCGGCTTTGTGTTGGGCGGACATGGTGACGATATGGTGCCGCTTGTTCGTTATTCATATGCCGGCGGCATTCCGCTTGAAAAATTAATTTCGAAGGACCGCCTTGATGCGATTGTCGAACGCACCCGCAAAGGCGGCGGCGAAATCGTGAACTTGCTTGGCAACGGCAGCGCTTATTATGCACCGGCTGCTTCACTTGCCGAAATGGTGGAAGCGATTATTAAAGACCAACGCCGCATCCTTCCAGCGATCGCTTACCTCGAAGGCGAATACGGCTACGAAGGCATTTATTTAGGGGTACCGACGATTTTAGGCGGCAATGGCATCGAAAAAGTGATTGAACTAGAACTGACGGAAGAAGAAAAAGCAGCGCTTGCCAAATCGGTAGAATCCGTGAAAAACGTCATGAGCGTATTAGAATAAAATAGCGGCAAGGACAAAAATTCGGGAGTCATCCCGAATTTTTGTCACCTATTTATTGAAAGCGTTTTCTAAAACAAAGGGGTGTTTGACATGCTGAAAAAGCGCAAACTTGGGAGAAATATATCGGAAATTTCGGTCGGGGAAAAACTAGTGATCAACGCGAAAATTGAAGATAAAGATTTGCTTCTTTATCTTGGACTAACGGATGATGCCAATCCGCTATACATCCAGCACGATTACGCTTCCCAGACGCCGCTGAAAAAACCGATTGTTCCAGCAGTAATGTTAACAGGAATGATTACTTCGGCCATTTCAAAATATTTGCCGGGACCGGGAAGCCATATTACTAAGCAGGAAATTCAGTTTCTGAAGCCGGTCTATCATTATGAACAATTGCAATTTTTGTTTGAAGTGACAGAAGTAAATGAAGAACATCATATGATTACCATTTCCGTGCAAGCGACGCGGGATGAAGATAAAGTGCTTGAAGGGACGCTGTCTGTCTGTCCGCCGTATGCCTTATCTCCGCTCGATGGCCGGGTGTTAGAAAATTTTTAGAGAAAAAACCGCCTTATGAAACAGGCGGTTTTTTAATTTTATGGTATGATAGAAATATGGACAAACTTATCCTAAATGGCGGAGGAGAAGGATGAGCAAAAAAGTGTTAGTTGTCGACGACGAACAATCGATTGTCACGCTATTAACATACAATTTGGAACAAGCAGGATTTACGGTTGTAACGGCCAACGATGGCGAGGAAGCGATCGAGAAAGTAGCTGACGAACAGCCGGCGTTAATCATTTTAGACTTGATGCTCCCAAAGCTCGATGGGGTTGAAGTGTGCAAACAATTACGCCAACAAAAAGTGATGACACCGATTTTAATGCTGACAGCGAAAGATGATGAATTCGACAAAGTGCTCGGGCTCGAGCTTGGCGCGGATGACTACATGACGAAGCCGTTTAGCCCTCGTGAAGTTATCGCGCGGGTGAAGGCGATCTTGCGGCGCACGCAGCTTTCCCATCCTGTCGAGGAAAGCGATGAACGAATCGTTATTGGCGACTTGGAAATTTTTCCAGATAGTTATGAAGCATATTTCGCTGGAAAGCAACTCGAGCTTACTCCGAAAGAATTTGAGCTGCTCCTTTATCTGGCCAGAAATAAAGGCCGGGTGTTAACGAGAGATCAACTGCTTAGCGCGGTATGGAATTATGATTTTGCCGGCGATACTCGTATTGTCGATGTCCATATCAGCCATTTGCGGGAAAAAATTGAACATGATACGAAAAAACCTTTATATATTAAAACGATACGGGGACTTGGATATAAATTAGAGGAGCCAAAACGGAATGACTAGCTTCCGCACGCGTCTGTTGTTCTGGCTGGTGACATTGATTGTCACGGTATTGATATGCCTTGGACTATTGCTTGGGCAATTATTTAAAGACTTTTATGTGGAAACGATGAATAAACGTCTGGAAAAAGAAGCAAAAGCAGTTGCCATTTTGTTAAAAAACGAATCACTGGCGCAAATTCGCCCTGACATACAAGAAATGAGCGAGGAGCTGTCCTCGCGCATCACGATATTAAACCGCGATGAAAAAGTGCTGTTTGACACCGGGCGCGTTGCCGACATTAGCGATCAAGATCATGAACAGATTATTCGCGACATTTTGCATAAAAAGCGATTTCGCCAATTTTCGATTATCGAAAACACGAATGATGTATATTATTATATTGTTCCTTACACAAAAGAAGGGAAACGTGCAGGATACGTCATTTTAAGCTCTCCGACCAATTCATTGAAAAAGGTGAATCAGCAAATTTGGGGAGTATTAGTCAGCAGTCTAGGCACCGCTTTGATTGTCATTATTTTGCTTGGATTAAAAATTGCCAATCAATATATGAAACCGATCGAAGCGGCAACGGAAGTAGCTTTTGAGCTGGCAAAAGGGAATTATGAAGCAAGGGTGCCAAACGGGGAATACAATGAAGCAGGGATGCTCGTCCAATCCATTAACCGGCTTGCCCGCAATTTACAGGAAATCAGCAAATCCCGGGAAATGCAAACCGACCGCCTTCATACACTGATTGAGAACGTTGGAAGCGGGCTTATTTTGATTGACAGCCGCGGTTACATTAATTTAATTAACCGCGCCTTTAAGGAAAGCTTCCATATTCAGCCGGCCGATTATTTGTACCGGCCGTATACGGAAGCGTTTGTTCATAAAGAAATCGTAGAGCTTGTGAATGACATTTTTATTAAAGAGACAAAAATCCGCAAACAGTTGCTGCTGACGATTGGCATCGAACGAAAGCATTTTGAAGTGTACGGCGCCCCGATTATTGGCACGAATGACGAATGGCAAGGCATTGTGCTCGTTTTCCATGATATTACCGAGCTAAAAAGGCTTGAGCAAATCCGCAAAGATTTTGTCGCTAACGTTTCTCATGAGTTAAAAACGCCGATTACCTCGATTAAAGGATTTGCTGAAACGCTGCTGGACGGGGCGATGAAAGATGAGCAGGCGCTGCAGCACTTTTTGTCGATTATTTTAAAAGAAAGCGAGCGGCTGCAGACATTAGTGCAAGAGTTGCTTGATTTATCGAAAATTGAGCAGCACGGGTTTCATCTTCAAATGGAAACGGTCGATTTAGCAGTGGCGTTAAAAGAAACGGCCGCGATCTTTCAAAGCAAAGCGGAAGAAAAAGGCATTCATTTTTATTGGCATGCGCCTGCTGTGGCATATATTAAAGGTGATGTCAACCGCATTAAACAAATTTTCATTAATTTGATTACAAACGCGTTGACGTATACGCCAAAGGGTGGAAAAGTAGAGGTTGTCATTGAGGAACAAGCGGAGGAAATTCTTCTTCACGTCAAAGATACAGGCATTGGCATTGAGGAAAAAGAGATCCCGCGCATTTTCGAACGCTTTTACCGGGTCGATAAAGCGCGCAGCCGCAACTCGGGCGGAACGGGTTTAGGACTGGCGATTGTCAAACATTTAGTGGAAGCGCACCACGGCTATATTACGGTTACAAGCAAAGTCGGGCACGGTACGACCTTTACGGTGCACTTTCCAAAGCTATTCCAAAAGTAAACGGGAACGAAAAAACGTTCTCGTTTTTTTATTTATAGAAGCAATCATGGTACAATAGGAACAAGAGTGCTAGAGGAGGGACTAGGTTGAAAAAGAAACTGGTGTTGATTGATGGAAACAGCGTTGCTTATCGCGCTTTTTTTGCGCTCCCGCTTTTACATAACGATAAAGGGATTCATACGAATGCCGTATATGGCTTTACGATGATGCTGATGAGAATTTTAGAAGAAGAAAAACCGACGCATATGCTTGTTGCTTTTGATGCCGGGAAAACGACGTTCCGCCACAAAACGTTTACCGAATATAAAGGCGGGCGGCAGCAAACGCCTCCGGAATTATCGGAGCAATTTCCGCTGCTCAGAGAGCTCCTTCAGGCATACCAAATCCGCTTCTATGAGTTGGAGAATTATGAAGCGGACGATATTATTGGTACGCTGTCAGCAAAGGCCGAAAAAGAGGGATTTGAGGTCAAAGTGATCTCTGGCGACCGCGATTTGACGCAGCTTGCTTCCGATCACGTGACGGTAGACATTACGAAAAAAGGCATTACCGATGTCGAATCATATACGCCGGAAACGGTGCAGGAGAAATATGGACTGATGCCGGAACAAATTATCGATTTAAAAGGATTGATGGGGGACAAATCCGATAATATTCCGGGAGTGCCCGGCATTGGCGAGAAAACAGCGGTAAAGCTGTTAAAACAGTTTGGAACGGTAGAAAACATATTGGCTTCCATCGAGCAAATCAATGGCAACAAACTAAAGGAGAATTTAGAGAAATACCGCGATTTGGCGCTGATGAGCAAGCAGCTGGCGACCATTTTCCGCGACGCGCCGGTCGAGCTTTCATTGGAAGATATCGAATATCGCGGACAAGATGTCGATAAAGTTGTCGCTTTATTCAAAGAGCTTGGGTTTAACTCGCTTCTTGACAAAGTAGCTCCGCAAACGAAAAAAGAAGAGGCTGTACTGCCAAACATCAATTATACGATCGTTGAAGAAGTGAGCGAGCCGATACTCGCCGATCGGTCGGCGCTCGTTGTCGAGGTTTTGGAATCCAATTACCATAAAGCACCGATTTTAGGGTTTGCCCTAGCGAATGAGCACGGCAATTTCTTTATCCGCACCGATACCGCCCTGTCGTCGCCGTTGTTTACCGCCTGGCTCGAGGATGAGTCAAAGAAAAAAAGCGTTTTTGACGGGAAGAGGGCCATCGTTGCGCTAAAATGGAAAGGCATTGAGCTGCGTGGAATTGAATTTGATTTATTAATCGCCTCGTACTTATTGAATCCATCGCAATCGACGGAAGATGTCGCTTCGGTGGCAAAAACGAAGCAATATATGGCTGTGCAATCCGATGAAGCGGTATACGGCAAAGGCGCTAAACAAACGGTGCCGGACGAAAACGTGCTGGCCGAGCATCTTGTGCGCAAAGCGGCGGCAATCCGCGCTTTAGAAAAAGAGTTGATACACGATTTGCAAGAAAATGAACAATACGCTTTATTTACCGATTTGGAATTGCCGCTTTCTTCGATTCTCGCTGAGATGGAATTTACCGGCGTAAAAGTCGATGTCGAGCGCTTAAAAGAGATGGGCGAAGAATTGACCGAGCAGCTTCGGGCCGTGGAGCAGGAAATTTACAAACTGGCAGGGCAAGAGTTTAACATTAACTCGCCAAAACAATTGGGGGTTATTTTATTTGAAAAGCTGCAGCTGCCTGTATTGAAAAAAACGAAAACAGGATATTCGACATCGGCGGATGTATTAGAGAAACTGGCGCCACAGCATGAAATTGTCGAGAAAATTTTGCATTACCGCCAGTTAGGAAAACTGCAGTCCACCTATATTGAAGGATTGCTAAAAGTGGTGCATCGTGACACCCACAAAGTGCACACCATTTTTAATCAGGCGCTGACGCAAACAGGGCGGTTAAGTTCCACGGAGCCGAACTTGCAAAACATTCCGATCCGTTTAGAGGAAGGGCGGAAAATTCGCCAGGCGTTCGTTCCGTCCAAGCCGGACTGGGTCATTTTTTCCGCCGATTATTCGCAAATTGAGCTGCGCGTGCTTGCCCATATTGCCAATGATGAAAATTTAATCGATGCGTTCCGCCATGATTTAGATATTCATACGAAAACGGCGATGGACATTTTCCACGTCACAGCCGATGAAGTGACGCCAAACATGCGCAGGCAGGCGAAAGCGGTAAACTTTGGCATCGTTTACGGTATCAGCGACTACGGGCTGTCGCAAAATTTAAACATTCCAAGAAAAGAGGCAGCGGAATTTATCCGCCGGTATTTTGAAATTTTTCCGGGCGTAAAGCAGTATATGGAAAACATCGTCCAAGAAGCGAAACAGAAAGGATATGTCACGACGCTATTGCACCGCCGCCGCTATTTGCCGGACATTACGAGCCGCAATTTCAACCTGCGCAGCTTTGCCGAACGGACGGCGATGAATACGCCGATTCAAGGAAGCGCCGCCGATATTATTAAAAAGGCGATGATTGATTTGGCGGACCGGCTAAAGCGGGAAAAGCTGCAAGCGCGGATGCTGCTGCAAGTGCATGACGAATTGATTTTGGAAGCGCCGAGAGAAGAAGTAGAACGGCTGCAGCAAATCGTTCCTGAAGTGATGGAAAATGCGATACAATTAACAGTGCCGCTTAAAGTCGATTATCATTATGGACCAACATGGTATGACGCAAAGTAAAAGGAAGGGATGACGGATGCCGGAACTGCCGGAAGTAGAAACGATTCGCCGCACTCTCATTCCGTTAACCGTCGGCAAAACGATCGAAGAAGTGCAAGTGTTTTGGCCAAAGATCATTCAATATCCAGCCGATGTGACGGAATTTGCCGAAACGGTCAAAGGACAAACGATCCATGATATTGAGCGGCGAGGAAAATTTTTGAAATTTATGCTCGATCAACATGTGCTCATTTCCCATTTGCGCATGGAAGGGCGCTATGCGGTTTGGCGCAAGGAAGACCCTGCCGAACCGCATACCCATGTTATTTTCCGCTTTACCGATGACACAGAACTTCGCTATCGCGATGTAAGAAAGTTTGGGACGATGCATCTTTATCCTAAAGGGGAAGAAGATGCTCGGCTTCCTTTGTCCCAGTTAGGCCCCGAACCGTTTTCTGAAACATTTACTGCAAATTTTCTTGCAGCGCGGCTGCGAAAAACGAATCGTACCATCAAGACGGTGCTTCTTGACCAAACGGTTGTCGTTGGGTTCGGTAATATTTATGTAGATGAATCACTATTCCGTGCTGGAATTCACCCCGAACGCATCGCGTCGTCATTAACCGATGAGGAAGTTGCACGTTTGCATCGCGAAATGGTGACAATATTACAAGAAGCGATCGAAAAAGGGGGAAGTACGGTAAGGTCATACGTTAACACACAAGGAGAAAGCGGAATGTTTCAACTGCAGTTATTCGTGTACGGGCGAAAAGGAGAACCGTGCCAACGGTGCGGCCAGCCGATTGAAAAAACGGTTGTCGCCGGACGCGGCACTCATTATTGTCCGCATTGCCAACGTTGATAAGCGGGAATGACTCGATCAAAGAAATAAAAAGTGCAAGGAGTCAAATCGATGCGCTCTTCTGGTGCTTTTCGCGCATGGATCATCATAGCGGAAAGCATGGATCAGACGTAAGGGAGAGGAAATTATGACGCTGACGATTGGATTGACCGGCGGCATCGCAAGCGGAAAAAGTACGGTGACCGGGATGATTCGCGAGCTGGGGATTCCGGTGATTGATGCGGACCAAGTTGCGCGCGATGTCGTCAAAGTCGGAGAGGAAGCATACGCGCAAATTGTCGCAACGTTTGGCCGCGATATTTTGCAGGCAAACGGGGAAATCGACCGCGCGAAACTAGGAGCGATTGTCTTCCATAGCGAGCAGGAGCGAAAAAAGCTGAATGCTATCGTTCATCCAGCGGTCCGCCGCCGCATGATGGCGGAAAAAGAAGCGTACGTGCAAAACGGCGCAAAGACGATCGTGTTAGATATTCCGCTTTTATTTGAAAGCGAGCTGACTCATTTTATCGATAAAGTCATTGTTGTATACGTCGATGATGACGTTCAGCTTGAACGATTAATGAAAAGGAACGGCTTTTCGAAAGAAGAGGCGCTGGCGCGAATCCGTTCGCAAATGCCGCTTCGTGAAAAAGTCAAAAAAGCAGATGCCGTCATCAATAATAACGGAACGGTGGAAGAAACAAAACAGCAGCTTTTACAAATTTTAACAGAATGGAA
Source organism: Parageobacillus genomosp. 1 (assembly GCF_000632515.1). Classification (GTDB taxonomy): domain Bacteria; phylum Bacillota; class Bacilli; order Bacillales; family Anoxybacillaceae; genus Saccharococcus. Next base: position 2,760,775 of record NZ_CM002692.1, on the reverse strand, counting down.
CGCCCTTTAAAATGGGCGTCTTTTTTTTGTCGTTTTATTGAATTTTTTCTCCACATTTCACAAAAATATGATATACTATTTATGTGCAAATTCGTTAATTAGTATAGCATATATATGAGAGGAGAACATAAATGAAAGCAAAAGTAGCGATTAATGGATTCGGACGAATTGGAAGAATGGTATTTCGCAACGCCATCCATTCTCCACACCTAGATATTGTGGCGATTAATGCAAGCTATCCATCCGAAACGTTAGCGCATTTAATAAAATATGATTCCAATCATGGCAAATTTGACGGGGAAGTGATTCCGCTTGAAGATGGCCTTCTGGTCGACGGCAAAAAGGTAAAACTGCTCAGTTCGCGCGATCCGAAAGAACTGCCGTGGAAAGAGCTCGATATTGATATTGTCATTGAAGCGACAGGAAAATTTAATTCCCGCGAAAAAGCAAGCCTGCATCTCGAAGCGGGAGCGAAGCGTGTCATTTTAACCGCACCGGGGAAAAATGAGGATGTCACGATCGTCGTCGGCGTCAATGAACATACGCTTGACATCGATCAACATTACATCATTTCCAATGCTTCCTGCACGACGAACTGCCTTGCCCCTGTGGTAAAAGTGATCGATGAAGCGTTTGGTATTGAAAACGGTTTAATGACAACGGTTCATGCTTATACGAACGACCAAAAAAATATCGACAATCCGCACAAAGATTTGCGCCGTGCCCGCTCTTGCGGACAGTCGATCATCCCGACAACAACGGGAGCGGCAAAAGCGCTAGGATTAGTATTGCCGCATTTAAAAGGAAAACTGCACGGAATGGCGCTTCGTGTTCCGACGCCAAACGTATCGCTCGTTGACTTAGTCGTGGATGTGAAAAAAGAGGTTACGGTGGAAGAAGTCAATGAAGCGTTTATTCGTGCCGCAAACGGCCCGTTAAAAGGCATTCTCGATTTTACGATGGAGCCGCTCGTTTCGATTGATTTTAATACGAATCCGCACTCGGCGATTATTGACGGCCTTTCGACGATGGTGATGGAAGGACGGAAAGTGAAAGTATTAGCATGGTATGATAATGAATGGGGCTATTCTTGCCGCGTCGTCGATTTAGCGAACATGGTCGCCGCCAAAATGTTGGAAAAATTAAGCGTGAATGCAGGATAAAAAGTGCTGGCCTTAATGGCCAGCACTTTTTTATGTGATCGGCAAGGGGCTTTCGCATCCTTTGTAAAAAAATTTAAAAAGCATGTTGCAAAAACAATATAAACAAAGTATACTATGTTTCGTGAACTTCTTAAAGGCAACGGTAATGTGACTACTTAAAGGGTTAGGACCTCTTAGGACTAACTTTCCCCCGTGGTAGTTATACATGCCATTATTGCGAAGGAATTTCATGTTTTTATTTAAGAAAATTTGTTTAAAGGGGGATTATTGAATGGACACAATGGGTCGTCACGTTATCTCAGAATTATGGGGATGCGATTTTGATAAGCTGAACGATATCGAATTTATTGAAAAAACGTTTGTTGATGCCGCATTGAAATCGGGTGCGGAAATCCGCGAAGTAGCATTTCATAAGTTTGCACCACAAGGTGTTAGCGGAGTAGTCATTATTTCCGAGTCCCATTTAACGATTCACACATTTCCAGAGCATGGTTATGCGAGTATTGACGTCTACACATGTGGACATTTGGATCCGACGATTGCGGCGGATTATATCGCCGATAAACTTGGGGCCCAAACGCGTGAAACGATTGAACTTCCGCGCGGCATGCGCCCGATTGAAGTGAAAAAAGCGCAAGCATTATAATTGTAACGAGTGAAAGAAAAGAGGTGCGAAACGATGGCGCCTCTTTTTTAATTTTCAGATAGTAGTACCATTCTTGCCCAAAATAGTGGTATGATAGTGATGGAACAAGGAGAAGAATGAGGAGAAACCGTGATGAGTGCTTGGAAATACGCGCTAACCAATCATTGTGAAACAAGGGACAACCATGAAGATGAAGAACTGCGGAGTCATTACTATAAGGCGACAAACAATGCGGTGATGAAAGCGGTAAAGGAGTTATTTGCCTCTTCCCCAGATTATGAATTGCTATCCATTTCAGAGGAAAGGGGAGAATTTAGCGCGCAAACCCGCCGCGGCAAAAAGGTGTTTATTGTCGCTACTGTGATCTCCGTTCGGCCGTTGGAAACCGCGGTGGACTTTTCCGTCACTACAGAAACAAAGTTGCTGCCGTTCGATTTCGGCCGGAGCCGCAGCGTCATTATTGATTTATACCGGAAGCTGGATCAGCGCCTGCCGTATATCGGATCGGGGCTAAATGCCTAATGAAACAGCTTGTCCGCTCTTTATTGATTCGTTATTATAAAAGATAAGAATGAAAAACGGAGTTGGTTTTATGAGATGCCCATCATGCCATCATCATGGCACTAGAGTTCTCGATTCGCGACCAGTGGATGAAGGGCGTTCGATCCGGCGCAGACGGGAATGCGAACAGTGCCACTATCGCTTTACCACGTTTGAAAGAGTCGAAGAAATGCCGCTCATTGTCGTGAAAAAGGAAGGGACACGCGAGGAATTCAGCCGAGATAAGATTTTGCGTGGCTTAATTAAAGCGTGTGAAAAACGGCCGGTTGCGTTAGAGGAGCTGGAAAAAATTACGCAGGATATCGAACGGGAGCTGCGCAATCAAGGCGTTGCGGAAGTAAAAAGCGAAACAATCGGCGAAATGGTGATGGAGCGGTTGTCGAAAGTCGATGAGGTGGCATACGTCCGTTTCGCATCGGTATATCGCCAATTTAAAGATATAAACGTATTTATCGAAGAGTTAAAAGAACTAATTAAAAAAGGACAGCGCTAAAGGGCTTTTCAGTGGTATCGGTAACAAGCCCTTTTTTTCATCGTCAAAACTAAGCAACGGAAGGTCGAGAACATGGAACATCATTGGAAAGAGTTAATTCCGGTTGACCGTTATACGGTGCGAAGCAATGGAGTGCTGCATGACTTTGACCGAAAAGTACTGACGCTTCTTTATCAACCGCTCATCGGTTATCGAGCCTTATGTTTATATATGACGCTATGGAGCGAATTGGAGCTGCTTTCGGAGAAGGAAACGACCCATCATAGCTTGATGGTGCTGATGCAGTGCAATTTAAAAGAAATTTATGAGGAACGTTTAAAATTAGAAGGGATTGGATTGTTAAAGACGTATGTGAATATCGAGCATGGCGAAGAACCGAAGTTGTTCATTTACGAATTGCAGCCGCCGCTAGCACCGGAACAATTTTTCACCGACGGGATGCTGAACGTTTTCCTCTATAATCGCATTGGCAAGCATAAGTTTCAACAATTAAAACAATTTTTTTCCATCTCCACGATCGACCAAACGAAATTTTCTCCCGTTACCCGTTCGTTTCATGATGTTTTTGCTTCTGTTCATATCGAGCAGATGGTCGCGAACATTCATGGGGAAATACAAAAAGATTTGCAACTGGCCGACGGGTATGAGTATGTTGGCCGCAAAGAAAACACCTATCACCTCGATGATGATGTATTTGATTTCGAATTATTTTTTGCCGGTTTGTCGAAACATATGGTGCCAAGGCGGGCGATTACGGCGAAGGTAAAAGAAGCGATCAAAAAATTGGCGTTTTTGTATGACGTCGGACCGCTCGATATGCAAAAAATTGTCATGAGTGTCATCGATCCGTCTTATCATATTGATATCGATGCGCTGCGCAAAGCTGTCCATGAATGGTACGAATTTGAACGTGGCGATTCGTTGCCAAACTTGAGTTCACGCGTGCAGCCGCTCCCATATCGAACGATGACGAATGTCGAGCCGAAGACGAAAGAAGAACAGCTGATGAAACAGCTCGAAACGATTTCTCCCCGCCAGCTGTTAATCGAAATTTCCGGCGGAGCCGAACCGTCGATGAGCGACTTAAAGCTGATTGAAGATATTATGTTTCAGCAGAAACTGCTTCCTGGCGTGGTGAACGTATTAATTTATTATGTTATGCTGCGAACGAATATGAAACTATCGAAAAAATATGTGGAGAAAATCGCGAGCCACTGGGCGCGCAAAAAAGTGCGCACCGTCAAGGAGGCAATGGAGCTGGCAAAACAGGAAGCGAAAACATACCAAAGCTGGGCCGATGAAAAAAGCAAAAGAACAAATAGAAAAACAGTGCGAAAAGAACTGTTGCCAGAATGGCTTAATATGGATTATAGTCAAAGCGATGAGCAAGACAACGAGATCGATATTGAGGAAAAACGGCGCGAGCTGGAAGAACGGCTAAAAAAATACCGCGACGAATAATAGGATGTGAAAGCAATGGAACGAGTGAATCAACTATTACATCGGCTGCTAGGCAGAAAAGACTTTCAACAGCGTTATGAACAAATGAAGCGGCACATTTTGGCGCATCCGGACGTACAAGCGTTTTTGCGCGCGCATGAGCGGGAAATTACAAAAGAGATGGTAGACCGCAGTTTAATGAAACTGTACGAATTTATCGAGCAAAGCAAAAACTGCGACCAATGTCCAAGTTTAGAGCAATGCAAAAACTTTTTAAAAGGCTATCATCCCCATCTCGTGATAAAAGGGGCGGTCATTGATGTGAAGTATGACCGCTGCCCGGCGAAAATAAAGCATGATGAACGTAAACAGCAGGAATCGCTCATTCAAAGCTTATTTGTGCCGCGCGAGATTTTGCAAGCGTCGCTGTCTCATATTGATCTAGATGACGAAGGGCGAATGAAGGCGATTGAGCTGGCCGACCGTTTTGTTTCCGAGTATGAACCGGGTAAAAAGATGAAAGGCCTTTATTTATACGGCTCGTTTGGCGTCGGAAAAACGTATATTCTTGGCGCGATTGCCAACGCGCTGGCGAAAAAAAACGTTCAGTCGCTGATCGTGTATGTTCCCGAATTTTTCCGGGAGCTGAAAAGTTCGCTGCAAGATCAAACGGTGAACGAAAAACTTGATTACGTCAAAAAAGTACCAATTTTAATGCTCGATGATATCGGCGCCGAATCGATGTCAAGCTGGGTGCGCGACGATTTGCTGGGGCCGATTTTGCAATATCGGATGTTCGAAAATTTGCCGACATTTTTTACCTCCAACTTTGATTTGCAGCAGCTTGCCCATCATTTGACGTATTCGCAGCGCGGCGAGGAGGAACAGGTGAAAGCAGCGCGCATTATGGAGCGGATTCGTTATTTGGCGCAGCCGGTAGAAGTAAAAGGCAAAAACCGCCGTCTTGAATAGGGTATTTCCGGAAACGGAAATATCCTTTTTTTTATTCTAAACGACGGTTTGTCCCCATATATATAGAAACAAGCATTGACTCGTAAAAGGGGGGACAGCGCTTGATTGAAATTTATTTGGACCAGGCAAGCGATGCGGAAAAGTTGTTTTCCTTATTGAAGGAGAGAGAGAAAAAAGCGGTTCATCCGCTCTTTCGCACAACATATAGCGGAAAATCCCTTGTTGCGATTTACATATATGACAATAACGACGGTGTCATCTTCTCCGATATCATACCGGCGATTACGAGATTTATTTTGCGCTTTGTTGAAGACCGGTTATTATTATCGATCATTTCTGGTACGTTTTATTTTCAAGACAAGGAAGAACAGCAGCAAATTTTACAGCTCGCCCATTCGTTTCTCGATGGTGAACGATATGACTACCGCAAAGGAAAACAGCCTTTCGTTTCCCGCGAAACGTTGATTCGAGAAGCGCTTGAGCAATTTTTAAAAGATGGGCTTTCTTTTTCCCTCTCCTCCTTTATCACGTTTCGCCTGAAATCATATATGGAGCGGCTGCAGCATTACGTCGAGCTGGCGATTGATGAATATAAGCTGGAACAGGAATATCAAAATTTCGTGCAAATGTTGCGTGACTGTGTTGCGGCAAGACCGCCGAAATTATCACAAATCCATTTAGTCCACCAACCGCCGTCTTTTCTTTTTTATGATGAGAAGCTGCGGGAAATTACCGCGGGAGAATTAAAGCAATGGATTGACCGCAATTTAATCGTCAGCCAGCCGATGTACATCGATTCTTCCGTGCTGGCGCCGCTTGTCTCCATCGCCCCGGATACGATTTATTTATATACCGACCATATCGATGACGGAATGGTGCAAACGATTCAAAACGTGTTTCAAGAGCGAATCCGTCTTTACAGCCGAAACGATTTTGCGCATCAGCTTGCGACGGGTGCAGGGCATGAGAAAGGAACTTGATTTTTCCATGCATCTATTCTATAATACCGTACATGAAAGAAATATGGAAAAGTGATGATGAGGACACGGGTGTATTTTTACGGTTTCCAGAGAGGGAAGGCAGCGGCTGGAACCTTCCTAACACGAAAAATACACTTACCACCTCGGAGCTGCGGCAGTGAACGACGCATGTCCAGTAATTGTCGCCGGTATGTTCAGCCGTTATGACTTTCGAGCCATTGCCTAGGCGTGGTATGCCTTTTTGCGGCAATGGGAAGAAGGGTGGAACCACGACGCAAACTCGTCCCTTTGTTATGGAGGGAGGAGTTTTTTTATTTTCCAAAACAGAAGGAGGAGAAGCGTATGTCCGAAGTGATTCGCATTACATTCCCGGACGGGGCGGTAAAGGAGTTTCCGAAAGGAACGACAACAGAAGAGATCGCCGCTTCGATCAGTCCGGGATTAAAGAAAAAAGCGATTGCTGGAAAATTAAATGATCGTTTCATTGATTTGCGCACGCCGATTCAAGAAGACGGCGCGATTTCGATCATAACGCAAGACATGCCGGAAGCGCTCAATATTTTACGCCACAGCACGGCTCATTTGATGGCGCAGGCGATTAAGCGCCTGTACAAAAACGTGAAGCTTGGCGTCGGGCCAGTGATTGAAAATGGATTTTATTATGACATTGATATGGAGCACTCGTTAACACCGGAAGACTTGCCGAAAATCGAACAAGAAATGCGGAAAATTGTCAAAGAAAACTTGGAAATCGTCCGCAAAGAGGTAAGCCGGGAAGAGGCGATCCGCCTTTATGAGGAAATCGGCGATAACTTAAAGCTCGAGCTGATCAATGATATTCCGGAAGGAGAAACGATTTCCATTTACGAGCAAGGTGAGTTTTTCGACCTTTGCCGTGGGGTGCACGTTCCATCGACGGGAAAAATTAAAGAGTTTAAGCTGTTGAATATTTCTGGTGCGTACTGGCGCGGCGACAGCAACAACAAAATGCTGCAGCGCATTTACGGAACGGCGTTTTTCAAAAAAGAAGATTTGGATGAATACTTGCGTCTGTTGCAGGAAGCGAAAGAGCGCGACCATCGCAAATTAGGAAAAGAGCTAGAATTGTTTACAACGTCGCAAAAAGTCGGACAAGGACTGCCGCTTTGGCTGCCAAAAGGGGCGACGATTCGCCGCATTATCGAGCGCTATATTGTCGATAAAGAAATTGAGCTCGGCTATCAGCACGTCTATACGCCGGTGCTTGGCAGCGTTGAATTGTATAAAACTTCCGGACATTGGGACCATTATAAAGAAAACATGTTCCCGCCGATGGAGATGGACAACGAACAGCTTGTCCTGCGCCCAATGAACTGTCCGCATCATATGATGATTTATAAAAACAAAATTCATAGCTATCGGGAGCTCCCAATTCGTATCGCCGAACTTGGAACGATGCATCGCTACGAAATGTCCGGGGCGCTTTCCGGTTTGCAGCGCGTCCGCGGCATGACGCTGAATGATGCCCATATCTTTGTTCGTCCGGACCAGATTAAAGACGAATTTAAGCGCGTGGTGAACTTAATTTTGGAAGTATACAAAGATTTCGGCTTAAATGACTATTCGTTCCGTCTTTCTTATCGAGACCCGCATGACAAAGAAAAATATTACGATGATGATGAAATGTGGGAAAAAGCGCAACGGATGCTGCGTGAGGCGATGGATGAGCTGGGATTGGAATATTACGAAGCGGAAGGGGAAGCGGCGTTTTACGGGCCGAAGCTGGATGTGCAAGTGCGCACCGCGCTTGGCAAAGACGAAACATTATCGACGGTGCAGCTCGATTTCTTGCTTCCGGAACGCTTTGACTTAACGTACATCGGCGAAGACGGAAAACCGCACCGCCCGGTTGTCATCCACCGTGGCGTCGTTTCGACGATGGAACGATTCGTCGCGTTCCTCATTGAAGAATATAAAGGAGCGTTCCCGACTTGGCTCGCGCCGGTGCAAGTAAAAGTCATTCCAGTATCGCTGGAGGCGCATCTCGACTATGCATACGAAGTAAAAGAAGCGCTGCAAACGAAAGGATTCCGCGTCGAGGTCGACGAACGCGACGAAAAAATCGGCTATAAAATCCGCGAAGCGCAAATCCAAAAAATTCCTTACATGCTTGTCGTCGGCGACAAAGAAATCGCGGAAAACGCTGTGAACGTCCGCAAATATGGCGAACAAAAAAGCGAAACAGTGTCGCTTGATGACTTTATTGCTTCCTTGCAGAAGGAAGTGCGGCGGAAATAGCACCCGTGAAGTTTTACTTCACGGGTTTTTCATTTTTTACTTGTCAAAACGTGAACGATTCGTTATAATGTAAAACGTTGTGTGTCAATCAAGAAAAGCGCCTTGACATGCCACTTCTAAGGTGATATATTGTATAGAGTGAATAGAATACTTGTTTGTAACAAAAGCAGAAGCACCCCGCTTCTCACCTGGTCGACGCCATGTGGCTGTTGACAGGTCGTTACGGTTCGTGATATGGTTTTCGGACGTAAGTAGTGTGGGTGTCGTATGCATCCACACTTTTTTGTTAGCAGGAAAAGGCCGATGATCGGCTGTTTTTTCCGGAACCGCTCGATGTAGGGTGTGCGATGCGACAAACAAGTAATTCGCAAAAAACCTTGGAGGTGGCTGGTTATTAGCAAAGATTTTATTATCAACGAAAACATTCGTGCCCGTGAAGTCCGCTTAATTGATCCAAACGGCGAACAGCTGGGGATCAAATCGAAACAAGAAGCGCTCGAAATTGCGGCGAGATTAAACCTCGACTTAGTGCTGGTGGCGCCAAATGCAAAACCGCCGGTATGCCGCATCATGGACTATGGAAAGTTCCGTTTCGAGCAACAGAAGAAAGAAAAAGAAGCGCGCAAAAAGCAAAAAGTGATCAACGTCAAAGAAGTGCGCTTAAGCCCGACGATCGAGGAGCACGACTTTAACACGAAGCTCCGCAACGCGCGCAAGTTCCTTGAAAAAGGCGATAAAGTAAAAGCGACAATCCGCTTTAAAGGACGGGCGATTACGCATAAGGAAATTGGTCAACGCGTCCTTGAACGGTTCTCAGAGGCGTGTTCGGATATCGCCGTCGTCGAGACGGCGCCGAAAATGGACGGGCGCAATATGTTTTTAGTGCTAGCACCGAAAAACGATAAATAATCGAGTGAGGAGGAACACCCTATGCCAAAAATGAAAACTCATCGTGGCGCTGCAAAGCGTTTCAAAAAGACTGGTACCGGTAAATTAAAACGCGGTCATGCTTATACAAGCCACTTATTTGCTAATAAAACGCAAAAACAAAAACGCAAACTTCGCAAAGCAACGCTTGTATCTCCTGGCGACTTCAAACGCATTCGCCAACTGCTTGATAACTTGAAATAATGGAGAAATTAGGAGGGAATATTTATGCCACGTGTTAAAGGTGGAACGGTAACGCGCAGACGTCGCAAAAAAGTACTGAAATTAGCAAAAGGTTATTTCGGAGCGAAACATGCTTTATATAGAGTTGCAAACCAACAAGTAATGAAATCGTTAATGTACGCGTATCGCGACCGTCGTCAACGGAAACGCGATTTCCGCAAACTTTGGATTACGCGCATCAACGCAGCGGCACGTATCCACGGCCTTTCCTACAGCCGCTTTATGCACGGTTTGAAATTAGCGGGTGTAGAAGTAAACCGCAAAATGTTGGCGGACTTAGCGGTCAATGACCAAGCTGCGTTCGCACAGCTCGCTGACTTGGCGAAAGCAAATTTAAACAAGTAAGGAAGCAATGACCATTCTCGCTGACGAGAATGGTCTTTTTTCTTACAAGAAAGGAAATGGCAATGGTACAATATAGTTTGGTGATGAATATCATCGGTCTTTTCATCATGGCGATCGATAAATATAAAGCGAAGCGCCATCAATGGCGCATCGCCGAAAAAACGATTTGGTTCGTTTCCCTTATCGGTGGGGCGGCCGGAGCGACAGTTGGTATGTATTTGTTTCATCATAAAACGCGCCATCGTGCTTTCCGTTATGGCTTGCCGCTTCTGGCGGTGATAGAGATTGTGGCATATGTTTGGCTTTTTAACTCTTTGTAGGGGGTGAAAGGATGGACTTTGCGGCACTTTACTCGCTGCAGCGCCAGCTCGATGAGCGGATTGAGACGCAGCACGGCCTTATGGAAGAAGATCTGTTTGCAAAAAAATTGCTCGCTTTGCTTGTCGAAATTGGCGAACTGGCCAATGAAACGCGCTGTTTTAAATTTTGGAGCGTGAAACCGCCGTCTCCGCAAGAAAAAGTGCTCGAAGAATATGTCGACGGCCTGCATTTTATTTTATCGCTTGGCTTGGAATGCGATTTTCTATATTCTGAGATTCCGCCGCAATCGGCCGCTTTGCCGCTTGTTGAGCAGTTTCTCGCTGTTTTTCAAGCCGCGGATGAGTTTGGAAAAACGAAATCGCGGCAAAGCTATGAACGGTTGTTTACCGAGTATTTGCTGCTTGGCGGGCAGCTCGGCTTTTCTACGGAACAAATCGAACAAGCCTATAAGCAAAAAAATCAAGTCAATCATGAACGGCAAAATCAGAATTATTAACAAATTTTGTACATTATTGGCGGTTTTGGGTATAATAAAGGATGGATAAAAACGGAAAGGAGTTTCATAATGGCGAAATTTGATGAAACGTTGACGATGCTGAAGGATTTAACCGATGCGAGAGGCGTCCCTGGAAATGAACGGGAAGCGCGCGAAGTAATGAGAAAGTACATAACTCCTTACGCCGATGAAGTAACGACAGACGGTCTTGGCAGCTTGATTGCGAAAAAGAAAGGAACAGACGAAGGCCCTAAAATTATGATTGCCGGCCATTTGGATGAAGTCGGCTTTATGGTGACGCAAATCGATGACAAAGGATTTATCCGCTTCCAAACGCTAGGCGGCTGGTGGAGCCAAGTCATGCTAGCGCAGCGTGTCACCATTTTAACGCGTAAAGGAGAAATTACCGGCGTCATCGGTTCGAAGCCTCCGCACATTTTGCCGCCGGAAGCGCGCAAAAAGCCAGTCGAAATCAAAGATATGTTCATCGACATCGGCGCGACAAGCCGGGAAGAAGCAATGGAATGGGGCGTGCGCCCGGGCGACTCGATCGTTCCATATTTTGAATTTACCGTGTTGAATAACGAAAAAATGCTGCTTGCGAAAGCATGGGACAACCGCATCGGCTGTGCGATTGCGATCGAGGTGTTAAAGCAATTAAAAGATGTCGATCACCCGAACGTTGTCTATGGCGTCGGCACGGTTCAAGAAGAAGTCGGTTTGCGCGGAGCGAGAACGGCAGCTCATTTCATCCAGCCGGATATCGCATTTGCTGTTGATGTCGGCATTGCCGGCGATACGCCGGGAGTTTCCGAAAAAGAAGCGATGGGCAAGCTTGGCGCCGGGCCGCATATCGTTCTGTATGACGCGACGATGGTGTCCCACCGCGGTTTGCGTGAATTTGTCATCGATGTCGCCGAAGAACTCAACATTCCGTATCATTTTGACACAATGCCAGGCGGCGGCACCGACGCCGGTGCGATTCATTTAACGGCAAGCGGTGTGCCGTCGCTGACGATCGCGATTCCAACGCGCTACATCCATTCGCATGCTGCCATCCTTCATCGCGATGACTATGAAAACACGGTGAAACTGCTTGTCGAAGTCATCAAGCGCTTAGACGCGGAAAAAGTAAAACAAATTACATTCGAATAATCAGCAAAGAGAAGCCGGCAACAATCCATGCCGGCTTTTCTTTTTGATCAAAGGAGCGTGGAAATGAAAAACAGAACTGCGGGCAGAAACAGCTGAAAACATCGGAATCCAGCGGAAAAAAACACTTCTGTTCCGCCGCAGCAGGGCGATTTTGTGTTTTATAAATAAGCGGTATAGACAAGAATGATTATTACAAAAAACGGGTGTTGGTAAAGCAAAGTACATTGGGTTATGTAATGGACGAAAAGAGAGAGGAGAAAAAAGCTTTATGAATGTTTGGAATGCTGATATATATGATGAAAAATTATCATTTGTATCTGAATTAGGAAAAAGTTTGATAGAGATGTTGGACCCGAAACAAGGAGAAAAAATTCTCGATTTAGGCTGCGGGACAGGGGAGCTTGCCAATGAAATTGCAAAGTTGGGAGCCGAAGTGGTAGGGATGGATGCATCTCCTGATATGATCGAAAAAGCACGAAAAAAATATCCGCATCTTTCTTTTCTTGTAGATAACGGTGAATCATTTCGAACCGAAGAACACTATGACGCTATTTTCTCTAATGCGGCATTGCATTGGATGAAGCAGGCTGAAAGTGTTGTACAATCGATGGCTCTCGCCTTGCGCGAGGGCGGCCGGTTGGTCGCTGAATTTGGCGGAAAAGGAAACGTGGACGCTATTGTAAAAGCAATAGAAGAAGTTTTGTTAACAAACTATGGCATTGATGCAAAAGAAAAAAATCCGTGGTATTTTCCGAGCATTGGGGAATATAGCAGTTTGCTCGAAAAGTATGGTTTTCGTGTCATGTATGCTAGTCATTTTGATCGCCCTACTCCTTTGCCTGATGGAGATCAAGGATTAGATCACTGGCTCGACGGCTTTGCTGGTGCCTTTTTTGCTGGGTTGGAATCGTTGGAAAAAGACCTGGTTTATCAGCAAATAAAACAACGATTAAAAGCATACTTATGGAAAGATGGCGTATGGATTGCCGATTATAAACGGATTCGAATGATAGCGGTGAAGGAGAAAACGGTTCTGTTTTGAGGCGCAAAAGTCAATTTTACATAAAAAATAGCGTGCAAACTGACAACAGTTTTGACACGCTTTTTTTATATGAAATGTCACTTCAAAATTTCTAATATGTCCTAGCTTTTTTTCTTTTTTCTTATTTTTACAGCAGCTATAACACAAACAAATGCCCCCATAAAACTACAGACAATAGCAGCAATAACGCCATTATCCATCCAGTATCCCCTTCAGTTCAAATATCTGGATAAAACACTAATATGTCTTATTAATAAATTACACAAAGTCAAAGAAAACCCTTTTTACATTACACTTCCCACTATATCAGCGGAAAGCTGTAAAACGGTTTCGGTTGACAATTTTTATACAAATGTTTAATATATAAACAAATGTTTGTTTACTGTGCTGAGGTGCATGCACGTGAATGAGAAAGAAAAACTCATATTAGAATTAATCCGCAAAAACCCATTTATTACACAAAACGAGCTGGCAAAGCAGCTGAAGCTTTCGCGATCGGCAGTGGCGGGCTACATTTCCTCATTAACGAAACAAGGAAAAATTATCGGCCGAGCGTATGTGCTGCCGGAACCGTCAAGAATCGTGTGCATTGGCGGGGTGAACGTTGACCGGAAAGCCCAATGCCTATCGGCGCTTCAGCTAGGCACTTCTAATCCTGTCACGGTAACGCAAACATGTGGCGGAGTAGCGCGCAATATTGCGGAAAACCTTGGGCGGCTTGGCCATTCCGTTTCTCTTTTCACCGTCATAGGAGACGATCAAGAAGGGCAATGGCTTCTTGAGACAACCAGCGCTTACGTTGATATGAGCCAGACGGCAAAGCTGGACAAGGCGAACACGGGTACATACACGGCTGTATTGGATGAAAAAGGCGAAATGGTGATCGCGCTAGCGGATATGGCGATTTATGACCACGTTACTTCGGATTTTATCCAAAAGCGCTGGAGCCATATTTCTTCTGCCTCCATGGTGCTTTTGGATACGAATTTTCCCAGCGAGGTGCTGAAGGTGGTCATTGAACGCTGCCGCCAAGAAAACATTCCCCTCTGCGTTGCACCGGTATCCGCCATCAAGGTCAAAAAACTGCCTTTTGATTTGAATGGCGTCACATGGCTGATTGCCAATCAGGATGAAGCGCTGGCGCTGGCGGGAGTGGAAGATGGGAATGTAGAAGCGGCGTGCGAAAAAATATTAGAGCGCGGCGTTGATCATGTCATTATCACGCAAGGGGAAAAGGGAATTATATTCAAAAACAAAAAAGGGGAGCATGGAGCGCTTCCTGCTCCGAAAATAGAAGTCATCGACGTAACGGGTGCGGGCGATGCGTTTATTTCCGGCTTTTTATACGGCATCCATAACGGGAAACCGCTTGTCACGGCATGCCAGCTGGGAATGTGCTGCTCCATCATTACACTGCAAACGAAAGAAACCGTTTGTTCCAACTTGAATGAACAGCTATTAAAGCAAACATACGCGCAATATTTTTCTCGGGAGGTTTAATTGATGAACCTAAAAGACGTACTTGTTTTCTCGGAAGAAGTCGCAAAAGCAATGAAAGAAAATAAACCGGTCGTGGCTTTGGAATCGACGATCATTTCCCACGGTATGCCGTATCCGCAAAATGTAGAGACGGCAAAGGAAGTGGAGCAGCTCATCCGCGAAAACGGCGCTGTTCCTGCGACGATCGCCATCTTGGATGGAAAGATTAAAATCGGTGTGAATGAAGAGGAACTAGAATTTTTAGGGACAAGCAAAGAGATTGAAAAGGTAAGCCGGAGAGATTTGCCATATGTCATTGCCATGAAAAAACACGGAGCGACAACGGTAGCGGCGACCATGATTTGCGCGAATATGGCCGGCATTAAAGTGTTTGCCACCGGCGGAATCGGCGGTGTTCACCGCGGCGCCGAGCGAACGATGGACATTTCCGCGGACTTGCAGGAACTGGCACACACGAATGTGGCTGTTGTATGTGCCGGAGCCAAATCGATTTTAGACCTGGGATTGACGCTGGAATATCTTGAAACAAACGGCGTTCCTGTTATCGGCTACGGTACGGACATATTGCCAGCCTTTTATTCGAGCACAAGTCCGTTCAAAGTGAATTACCGTATCGATACACCAGAAGAAATTGCGAAATTAATCGCAACAAAATGGGAACTTGGCCTGAACGGCGGGCTGATTATTGCCAATCCGATTCCAAAAGAAGACGAATTGGAAGAGTCATACATCAATTCGATCATTGAGGAAGCACTTAAAGAAGCGGAAGAAAAACAAATTGCCGGAAAAGCGGTGACGCCTTTCTTGCTCGACAAAGTCAAAACATTAACGGGCGGAAAAAGCCTTGAAGCAAATATCGCCTTAGTCAAAAACAACGCGGTCCTTGCCGCGAAAATTGCCGCCAGCTTATCCGGTTCTTTTTGATTCAATAGGAAAGGGAAGCGAAAAAGCTTCCCTTTTATGCTTGTTGCTTGACCGCTTGTTCCAGTGTTGTGAGCATTTCTTCTTTTTGCTGATCGCTCGCATGAGTCCAAATCGCCTCAAATAGCACGCCAAGGCCTGGCAAATATTTTTCCTCGCGGCGCTCAATCGCGTCCTCGATCGTATTTTCTAATTGCT
This sequence comes from Parageobacillus genomosp. 1, assembly GCF_000632515.1. Classification (GTDB taxonomy): domain Bacteria; phylum Bacillota; class Bacilli; order Bacillales; family Anoxybacillaceae; genus Saccharococcus. The sequence continues at coordinate 2,745,095 of NZ_CM002692.1, read as the reverse complement.
CCTTTGAGTTGTTGGCGACATTTTGCATAATCGCATGGCGCAAGTTTAAATCCATCTCGTTCACCTCACTAGTATGTATTTACATGCTTATTTTTTACGCGAATTTCGTTTATTATGTATATGGATACGCAAAACGTAAAGGAGAATCAACGTTGAAACGAATTGAATCGGTAAAAAATCCGCAAGTGAAGCAGTGGAAAAAGCTGCTGACGAAAAAGGAACGAGACAAAACAGGGCACTTTCTTATCGAAGGATTTCATTTAGTGGAAGAAGCGTTGAAAAGCAACATATCCATTATCCAATTGATTGTTGACGAGAATAAAGCGATTCCAGCAACCTGGGATGTGAGCGGTATCCCGATGGCGATCGTTACGGAAGACGTTATGAAAGCGATCAGCGCCACGGAAACGCCGCAAGGTATCGTCGCTGTATGCGAGCAGTTTTCCTATGACGATATAGACTGGACTCAGGCGAATGTGCTTCTGATTGATGCCGTGCAAGATCCAGGCAACATTGGTACGATGATCCGCACTGCCGATGCGGCGGGAATGGATGCCGTCATTCTTGGCGAAGGATGCGCTGATCTATACAATCCGAAAGTCATCCGCGCTACCCAAGGGTCGCTTTTTCATCTGCCAATTATTCGCGGAAATCTCCGCGAATGGATCGAGCGTCTGCAGGCAGAAAATGTCGCGGTTTACGGAACAGCGTTGGAAAATGGGGAAGATTATCGCCATATCAAACCGTCGCGACCGTTTGCCTTGCTTGTCGGCAACGAAGGAAGCGGGGTTCATAAGGAATTGCTGCAAATGACGACGAAAAATTTATACATTCCGATTTACGGACAGGCGGAGTCGTTAAACGTCGCCGTCGCTGCCGGAATTTTGCTTTATCATTTGCGTGGGACGTTGTAAAATTATAGATAAAAGCTATTTTTGAATATGAGAGGTTGCATCGTACTTGCCCGTTGCCTATAATATAAAAATAGTTAAATACGGAAAACGACGATGAAAGAGAAGAGTAGCTTGCCACTCGCCATCCAGGGAGAAAACGCCGTAGACTGGGAGCGTTTTTATGGTAGAAGCAAGTGAATTCACCTCTGGAGTTGACACTTGGACCATTCCGCGCCTGCGGAATGTAAAGGTGTTCCGGCCTATGCCGTTATCGCAATGAAGCGAACAGCGCCTTTTTGCGCTGTTAACAAGGGTGGTACCGCGAGTGCACTCGTCCCTTATTTTAAGGGGCGAGTTTTTTTATGGAACATAGTGGAGAGGAGTGGGGGGATGGAAGAAGCGCGGATATTTGGCGAACGCCTTGAACATGTGCATTATCATGTTAGAAAAGGCGCCTATGCGGTGATCATCAACGAAGGCATGGTCGCTGTCGTGAAAACGCCAACGGGATATTTTTTGCCCGGCGGTGGGGTGGAAGGGACAGAAACATTGGAAAACTGTCTCAAGCGTGAAGTTTTGGAAGAAACGGGGTATAACATCCGTATTCTCCAATTTATCGGACGTGCGCAAAAGTATTTTTACTCAACGACGTTTCATGACTATATGGCTAGCGACGGGTTTTTCTACATGGCAGAAATTACAGGAGAGCAACACTCCGTTTTAGAAAAAGACCACGAACTAGTGTGGATTCCACACAAAGATATTTCGAAAGTGTTATTGCATGAACATCAAGCATGGGCAGTAGAAGAGGCATTTCGTTTATTTGGTGAAGAAAAGGAGGAGTTTTGCATGAAAGAACGATTGCAGCAGCTTCAACAAGAAGCGCTAGAAAAAATTGAACAAGCTAGTGACTTGAAAGCACTCAATGAGGTGCGCGTCGCTTATCTTGGCAAAAAAGGCCCGATTACCGAAGTGCTCCGCGGCATGGGGTCATTATCGCCAGAAGAGCGTCCGGTCATAGGCGCGCTCGCCAACGAAGTGCGCCAGGCGATTCAAAGCGCGTTAGAAGCAAAGCAAGCGAAGCTCGAACAAGAGGAAGTCGAGAAAAAATTAGCCGCAGAAGCCATTGATGTCACGCTTCCAGGCCGCCCGGTCAGAAGAGGAAATCACCATCCGCTCACGCGCGTCATTGAAGAAATCGAAGACTTATTTATCGGCATGGGCTATACGATTGCCGAAGGACCGGAAGTCGAGAAAGACTACTACAATTTTGAAGCGTTGAACTTGCCAAAGGGCCATCCGGCGCGCGATATGCAAGATTCGTTCTACATTACCGAAGAAATTTTGCTTCGTACCCATACGTCACCGGTGCAGGCACGCACGATGGAAAAACATCAAGGACGCGGTCCGGTGAAAATCATCTGCCCGGGAAAAGTGTACCGCCGCGACAATGATGACGCGACCCACTCGCATCAATTTACGCAAATCGAAGGGCTTGTTGTCGATGAAAACATCCGCATGAGCGACCTGAAAGGAACGCTGCGCGAGTTTGCCCGCAAAATGTTTGGCGAAGGCCGCGAAATCCGCTTCCGTCCAAGCTTTTTCCCATTCACCGAGCCATCGGTCGAAGTCGATGTTTCCTGTTTCCATTGCGGCGGACATGGCTGCAGTGTATGTAAAGGAACGGGCTGGATTGAAATTTTAGGCGCCGGCATGGTCCATCCAAACGTATTGGAAATGGCCGGATTTGATTCGAAAAAATATACCGGTTTCGCGTTCGGTATGGGACCGGAGCGCATCGCGATGCTCAAATACGGCATTGATGATATCCGGCATTTCTATCAAAATGACATTCGTTTCTTACAACAATTCCATCGTGTATAAAAGGGGAGGTTGACCGATGTTTGTTTCTTATAAATGGCTGCAAGAATATGTTGATTTAACAGGCATCACCGCAAAAGAACTAGCTGACCGCATTACGAAAAGCGGCATTGAAGTCGAAAGCGTGGAAGTATTAAATAAAGGAGCAAAAGGCGTTGTCGTCGGGCATGTGCTTGAGCGCGAGCAACATCCAAACGCGGATAAATTAAGCAAATGCCTCGTCGATATTGGTGAAGGGGAACCGGTACAAATTATTTGCGGCGCCCCGAACGTCGCTAAAGGGCAAAAAGTAGCGGTTGCCAAAGTCGGTGCCGTTTTGCCAGGCAATTTGAAAATTAAACGGGCGAAACTGCGCGGCGAAGAATCGAACGGCATGATTTGTTCCTTGCAAGAGCTCGGCGTTGAATCGAAATTAGTGCCGAAAGAATACGCCGAAGGCATTTTCGTTTTTCCAAGCAACGCTCCGGTTGGCGCGGATGCATTGGAATTATTAAATTTAGACGATGAAGTATTAGAGCTCGGACTTACGCCAAACCGCGCCGATTGCTTAAGCATGATTGGCGTCGCGTATGAAGTGGCGGCGATTTTAGGGAGAGACGTGAAATTGCCAACCATTGAGCTTCAAGAAAATGATGAAAATGTCCATGATTATATTTCTGTGCGCGTCGATACACCGGAAGACAATCCTTTATATGCAGGACGCATTGTGAAAAACGTGAAAATCGGCCCGTCGCCGCTTTGGATGCAAACGCGCCTGATGGCGGCGGGAATCCGTCCGCATAATAACGTTGTCGATATTACGAACTACATTTTACTTGAGTACGGTCAGCCGCTCCATGCGTTTGACTATGACCGTCTCGGTTCAAAAGAAATTGTCGTGCGTCGCGCGAAAGCAGGCGAAACGATCGTCACGTTGGATGATACGGAACGCACGTTAACGGAAGACCATCTTGTGATTACAAACGGTACGGAGCCAGTGGCGTTGGCTGGCGTGATGGGCGGCGCGAATTCCGAAGTGCGAAACGAAACGACAACGGTGTTTATCGAATCGGCTTATTTCACCAGCCCTGTCATCCGCAAAGCGTCAAAAGATCACGGCTTGCGCAGTGAAGCAAGCACGCGCTTTGAAAAAGGCATTGATCCGGCGCGGACAAAAGAAGCGCTCGATCGCGCAGCCGCGCTAATGGCCAAGTACGCTGGTGGCGAAATCGTTGGCGGCATTGTCGAAGCCAATACGTTACAAGAACGAGAAGTGACGATTATAATTACGCTAGACCGCATTAACCGAGTGCTCGGCACGACGATTACGAAAGACGAAGTCGCTACGATTTTAACAAACTTGCAATTCGCGTTTACCGAAGATAAAGAAACGTTTACGATTACCGTGCCGTCACGACGCCGGGATATTTCTATTGAAGAAGACATTATTGAAGAAGTAGCGAGATTGTATGGCTATGACCGCTTGCCGGCGACGTTGCCAGTCGCGGAAGCGAAGCCGGGCAAACTGACGCCGTATCAAGCAAAACGCCGGCAAGTGCGCCGTTATTTAGAAGATGTCGGCCTGTTCCAAGCGATTACGTACTCTCTTACAAGCGAGGAAAAAGCGACAATGTTCGCGTTAGAAACGGCGGAACCGATCCGTCTGGCGCTGCCGATGAGCGAAGAACGCAGCGTTCTGCGCCAAAGTTTGCTGCCGCATTTGTTGGAAGTCGCGAGCTACAACCGCGCGCGCCAAGTCGAAAACGTCGCTGTCTATGAAACAGGGGCGGTATATCTCGCCAATGGCGAAAACGAACTGCCAAACGAAAAAGAACGTCTCGCTGGAGTTGTAACAGGTGTATGGCACGCCCACTTATGGCAAGGTGAGAAAAAAGCGGTTGATTTCTATGTGGTTAAAGGTATTTTAGATGGATTGTTCGAGTTGCTAGGTTTAACGAATCGCATTGAATACAAACAAGCGAAGCGCGAGCATATGCATCCGGGACGCACAGCTCATATTTTGCTAGAAGGCAAGACGATCGGTTTTGTCGGCCAGCTCCATCCGGTCGTGCAAAAAGAGTACGATTTAAAAGAAACATATGTATTTGAACTTGCCTTGACCGACTTGTTAAACGCGGATGTAGAAGACATTCGCTACTCGCCGATTCCGCGCTTCCCGTCGATCACCCGCGACATCGCCCTTGTTGTCGATGAAAACGTCGTCGCTGGTGAACTGCAAAAAGCGATTATCGAAGCGGGCGGCAAACTGTTAAAAGAAGTGTCCATTTTCGACGTATACAAAGGTGACCGCCTTCCAGAAGGCAAAAAATCGATCGCCTTCTCGCTCCGTTATTATGATCCGGAACGCACATTAACAGACGAAGAAGTGACCGCCGTTCATGAAAAAGTGATTCAAGCAGTGGAACAGCGATTCGGCGCGATATTGCGCGGATAAACAGAATCCCTCGTCTTATGCGGAAGCATAAGGCGGGGGATTTTTTAGTAAAAAATTGGTTGACGTTTCATTTTGAACTAGTGTACTATGTAACTAGAACACTAATTCACTGTTGCTGGAGGGGAAAGAATGAGTCCGTGGATTGGCTTATTAAAAAAAGAATGGCGCATCTCTAAACTGTGGATAATAACTACGGTTGGAATCGTGATCGCCGTTAATATAGTGGCATATTTATTGGCTCTAAAATACGATGAGCCGGTAATGATGTTCTTTCCATCATTGATTGTTACATGCCTGCATGCTTTTTATATGTTGATATTTATGGCTCTCAGCTTGCAAACAGAAACGAAGCGGCTTCATTTATGGCTTCACACCTCGCAATCGGTATTTCGATTAGTAAGCGCCAAACTGCTCATCGCGTTTGGCAGCCTGCTTGTTTCCCTGTTTGTTTCAGGGCTATTTACCTACATTGCGTCGCTTGAAATAAAAGAGAGGTATTTCCATGAGGAAATGTGGAATCATGAGCTTTTTATCCAAAGCGGTGTGCTGGCGGTTCTATCTATTGCGCTGCTATCTATCCATATGGCGGTCTGGTGTTTGTTTTATTGGGTGATTTACCGCATCTGTAAACAAATGTTTCCAAAACTCTCGGGGTTGATCGTTACGCTTATTTATTTTCTGTTAGGCTGGCTATTTTCGTTGTTTATGAAAACAAACGTATACGAATGGCTAACGGGATGGGGAAAAGTAGCGATGCCGGGGGTTGCGTTCAAGTACGATACAACTGAAAGATGGATAATGATTGAAAAGATTGAAACGATAGCAATAGGAGCAGTTGTTTTTTACGGTATTATTGCTGTCCTCGTATTTTGTGCTTCTATTTGGTTAATTGACAGAAAAGTTGAGGTGTAAACATCGTGGCAGCGGAATTTGATACAACGAAGCCAATCTATATACAAATAATGGAAAAAATTAATAAAAAAATTGTGCGCAACGAATGGAAGGCGGGAGATAAATTGCCGTCTGTGCGCGAGATGGCCATACAAACAGGAGTAAACCCGAATACGATCCAGCGCACATACAGTGAGCTCGAAAGGATGGGGATTGTGGAAACGCGGCGCGGTCAAGGAACGTTTGTCACGGAAAATGTGGAAGTCATCGAACGGTTGCGTGAACAGCTGAAGCGAGATATTGTGGCTGATTTTATACGGAACATGACAGAGCTTGGATTTACGATGAATGACATTATAGCTTCGCTAAAAGATTTCAGTAGGGGAGAGGATGGAGAGGAACAATGATTGAATTTGAGCATGTCACAAAAAAATACGGTAATGTCATCGCATTAGATGATGTATCGCTAAGTTTAGAAAAAGGAAAAATCATCGGCGTCCTTGGCGCAAACGGCAGCGGCAAATCGACTTTTTTGAAATTGATTGCCGGACTCGTTTTTCCTACGAAAGGAAAAGTGCTAGTCGATGGAATGGAGGTAACGAGAAAAATCAGTGGTAAAGTCGCGTATTTATCGGAGCTGGACGTCTATTATGACAGCTTTACGGTTCAGGATATGCTGGAGTTTTACGCTTCGCAATTTAGCGATTTCCGAAAAGAAAAAGCGCATGACATTTTAGAGTTTATGGAAATCCAGCCTGATAAAAAGCTAAGACAGCTGTCCAAAGGCGGACGGGGCCGTGCGAAAATCGCTTTTACGTTAGCGCGGGAAGCGCCGATTTTATTGATGGATGAACCGTTGTCCGGGCTTGACCCGATGGTGCGCGAATCGATCGTCAAGGGACTGATTTCATTTGTCGATCTAGAACGGCAGACGATTGTGATGACGACACATGAAATCGATGAAGTCGAACCATTGCTCGATGAAGCGATTTTCCTCCGCGATGGAACAGTGGCGGAACGCGTTCATGTCGATGAATTAAGAGAAACAAGCCGCGATAGTGTAGTAAACCGGCTGAAAAAAATTTATAAGGGAGAGGAATGACCATGAATCCGCTTTTGCAGTTGAAAAATGTCAGGAAAGATATTGGCAAGAAAACGATTATCCATGATTTGTCGCTTGAGGTATTTCCAGGGGAAGTGTTTGGGTTTCTTGGACCGAACGGCGCCGGAAAAACGACAACGATTCGCATGATCGTCGGACTGATGGGAATTACTAGAGGCGAAGTGCTGATTAATGGAATCAGTATTCAAAAAGACTTTGAAAAAGCGATTCAACATGTCGGCGCCATTGTGGAAAATCCGGAGATGTATAAATTTTTAACGGGTTACCAAAATTTATTGCACTATGCGCGAATGGCAAAAGGAGTAACAAAGGAGCGAATCGATGAGGTTGTTAAACTAGTGGGTTTGGAAAAACGAATTCATGACAAAGTGAAAACATATTCACTTGGCATGAGGCAGCGTCTAGGGCTGGCGCAAGCATTGCTTCATCGGCCTTCTTTGCTTATTTTGGATGAACCGACAAACGGGCTCGATCCCGCCGGTATCCGCGAAATCCGCGATTACTTACGCAAACTGGCGAAAGAAGAAGGGCTGGGGATCATCGTTTCAAGCCATCTTCTTTCGGAAATGGAAATGATGTGCGACCGCTTTGCGATTATTCAACATGGAAGATTAGTAGGAATTGAATCGGTTCAAGAGCTGTCAAAACAAGCTCAAAAAGTGCTGCTAACAGTAGAGCCGGTGGAACAGGCACTAACCGTGATCAAAAACATCTATCCTCATATGAACATCACACCGGCAAAGCAAGGAATTGAAGTTTCTCTCGATTATGAGGAAATACCAAGCTTGAATGCCGCCTTAGTGTCAGAAAATATCAAAGTATATGGCATTCAAGTTCTTACGAAATCGTTGGAAGAAAGATTTTTAGAAATGACGGGAGGGAACGAAATTGTCTAGCATTCTTTCACTTATTCAAAACGAAAATATGAAAATTTACCGCCGGATTGGCACATGGTTCATGATCGGGCTTCTTGCCTTGTCGGCATTAGCGGGAGCGCTGATTACAAAAGCAACATATAAAGAACCAGCAAACTGGAAGGCCGAGGTTGCTTCGGAGATAAAGGGAATTGAAGCCCAGCTTTCTGAGGAAAAGGCGCCGAAAATGTATAAAAATCATCTCGAACAGCAGCTGAAAATCAATGAGTATCGTCTAGAGCATAATATAAAACCTGTGGCATCCAATACGTTCTGGGGATATTTGGTGAATTCTGCAGACATTATTGCGCTGATCACACTGTTTACGATTATTGTGGCGGCAGGAAGCGTAGCGAGTGAATTCTCGTGGGGAACGATCAAGCTGCTTCTCATTCGCCCCGCCAGCCGCACGAAAATTTTGCTTTCGAAATACATTGCCGCCCTGTTGTTTGCGCTTTGTATGCTGCTATTGTTGTTTATTTTCTCGTCCGCCATCGCCGCGATCGTTTTTGGAATCGAAAACATCAGCGAACCATATTTAGCGTACCAAAACGGAACGGTTGTTGAGAAAAACATGCTTCTCCATGTCATGCAAGTATATGCCTTAAATTGTGTTGATCTTGTCATGATGACGACTTTTGCGTTTATGATATCCGCGGTGTTTCGCAATCACTCGCTTGCGGTTGGACTGGCGACTTTTGCACTCTTTGTAGGGCCGCAGATTACGACGCTTCTTGCCATGAAATTTGACTGGGCAAAATATTTATTATTTGCCAATACGGATTTAACGCAATATATTGATGGAACGCCGCTTGTCGAAGGAATGACGATGCCATTTTCCATTATGATGCTGCTCATTTATTTTGTTATATTTAACGCACTTACATGGTTTATTTTCCGGAAGCGCGATATTGCGGCGTAATCGGTCCTATTCGTTTATGGAAACGATCCTATCTTGGCCTTTGTTTTTTATCATGGTGTGTGGCTTCCAAGGAGATACATTTTTATTTTGTAAAATGAAAAGGAGCGTGCGGAGGTACTTTCGAATGGGAAATCTTATTGTAGAATGTCCAGGATGCCAACTGAAACTTCCTAGTAAAAATTTAGAACCTAGCGACCGTTATCACGCATCTGGCGAGTGTTTGCAGCTTTACGGAGAATTAGCTGCATATAACATGTCAAAAAATGATCCTGACTTTATCCACCAACTAGCTGTCGACGCCTACGGCGCGCAACATTCAGGAGGAGTGACGCGCAACATTACAACAGCATTTGCGCTCATCGGCTTATATTTATCCATTGAATGCGGATACACAGGAAGTCAAGTACAGAAAGCACACATGGAATTAGCCAAGCGGCGGCGCGATTGGCCTCGCTTCGAACCACCTCATGAAACATGTTCGCTGACGGTATTCGATGTGTTACGTGCGGAACCAGGCAAGAAAAGAGACGAGATGCTTAAAGCTTGGGCAGAAGATGTCTGGAAGAGCTGGCAACACCGTTATGATTGGGTCAGAACGATCTGCCATCAATGGCTCAATAGGTGAAGCTTGTTTGCATTTTCGGCATAGCGGAACAGTCACATGGCTGCAGTTTGTTAAGCGTTTTTGCATAAAAAATAACTGTTGCCCTTTATCAAATACTTCTCTTTTGACTTTTTTTCTAGGAGATTGTTACATTGTTTAATAGTTAAACAATTAAACTATTTTTCACAAAAAGGAGTGATAGCTTGCAGTACGGAAACATTCATGATTTAGTAGAACGATATTTGTCTGTTTCCTTTATCGTGATGAGAAAAGCGGCAGCGCTCGTGAAGTGCGAGCTTGATGAGGATATGACAAACGACCAATATTACTTGCTTCGCTACATAAAAAAGAAAGCGAAATGCACATCAACCGAGCTTGCGTCCATGTTTGGCGTAAACAAAAGCGCGATTACGGCGATGACGAACCGCCTTGTCAAAAAAGGCTTGATTCAGCGCACGCGTGACCAAAACGACCGCAGGGTTGTTTATTTGACGTTAACGGAACGAGGGGACGAATGGATTACGGAAACGGAAGAAAAAATTCATAAATTGGTCGAGTCGTTCATAACCAAATTTTTGGAAGAAGAAATTGAAGCGTTTATTCAAACATACGAAAAGCTTGCCTGCATTTTGCAAGAGATGGAGGGGATATCGTGAGAGGAATCGTTAAAGGAAAATGGTTTGTGCTGTTGACGTGGATTGCCGCTGTTGTCGTCCTGATGGTGACGGCGCCGAACATGGCCGATCTTGTCCGCGAGAAAGGGCAGCTTAGCGTGCCAAAAGGATACTCGTCTTCGCTTGCGATCGATATTTTAAACGAAGTGCAAAAGAAGGAGAACAAGGGAAGCGAACTGTCAACGGCGCTTGTGTTTTATCGCCAAGGCGGGCTGACGGACAACGATTGGAAGGAAGCGGAGCGCGCCGTTGAGCAATTGGAAGCGCAGAAAGAGGAGCTCGGGATTACCGAAGTTATTTCCCCGTTTAAAGAAAAAGAATTGAAAGATCAACTTGTTTCCAAGGATGGCACGACGATTTTAACGTCCGTGAATCTGGAGCGGAACGGAAGAAGCGCGAAAGAGATAAGCAACGCGCTTTACAAAGCGATTGATGATATTTCTGTCGAACATTATTACACGGGAGGATGGATGATTGACGAAGACGTTGTCGTCAGCTCGCAGAAAGGGTTGAAAAAGACGGAAGGCATTACGGTTGTGTTTATTTTAGTGGTGCTGCTTGTCGTGTTCCGTTCGTTTGTCGCGCCACTCATTCCGCTTGTTACCGTCGGGATGACGTATTTATTGTCGCAGTCGATCGTCGCTTTTCTCGTGGATCAAGTGAATTTTCCGCTCTCTACGTTTACGCAAATCTTTTTAGTCGCTGTGCTGTTTGGAATCGGGACAGACTATTGTATTTTGCTGTTAAGCCGGTTTAAGGAAGAACTGTCGCAGCATGAAAACCGCACGGATGCCATTGTCGCCACGTACCGCACCGCTGGAAAAACGGTATTGTTCAGTGGAATCGCGGTGATGATCGGGTTTGCCGCAATTGGATTATCAACGTTTAAGCTGTATCAATCCGCTGCCGCGGTCGCGGTTGGCGTCGCGGTGTTGCTCGTTGCGCTGATGACGTTGGTGCCGTTTTTTATGGCGGCGCTTGGTCCAAAGCTGTTTTGGCCGGTAAAAGGCAATTTAGAGCATAAACAAAGCCGCTTGTGGGATGCCGCGGGACGTTTTGCGTTTGCCAGACCGTTAATTGCGTTAGGCCTCGTTGCGGTCATTACCGTTCCGATATTGGCGACGTATGATGGAGATTTGTCGTTTGATTCGCTTGAAGAAATTGGTGACGGCTATGCGTCCGTCAAAGCGTTTAACATTATAGCGAAAAGCTTTAATCCCGGCGAAGCGATGCCAACGCAAATCGTCATGAAAAACGATGAAGCGATGAATTCGCAAGAATATTTCGGGCTAATCGAAAAAATCAGCCGTGAAGTCGAAAAAATTGATGGGGTCGACAAAGTGCGTTCTGTTACACGCCCGACTGGGGAGCCGATTGAACAATTGCTTGTCACGGAACAGGCAAAAAGTTTAAAAGACGGCCTTGGCCAAGGAAAAGAAGGGATTGAAAAAATCAGCTCCGGACTGAGCCGAGCGAGCGGGCAGCTTTCCGCATCCGCGCCAAAATTAAAGAAGGCGACAAGCGGTATGGAAGAGCTTGCATCAGGAACGGAACGGCTCAAAATGGGGGTTAGCGACCTGCAAAAAGGGCTGGCGCAAATTGAGCAAGGCATTCGCAGCGGTTCGATGGGAGCTGCCGAAATTAAAAAAGGATTGGCAACGATTCGAAACAATGCGCAAAAGCTGCAAGCGGGTGCCGAGCAGCTATTGCAAGGGTATGAAAAGACGGGTGACGGCCTCTCTTCGCTCGTCAGCCAGTATGAACAGCTGCAAGGCTCCATGAACGCTTTATCGGAGCAATTATCTTCGGTAAGCGCATCGTTGAATCATATGGAGCAAACACATCCAGAGCTGCAACAGGACCCAGAGTATCAGCGAACAAAAATGATCGCAGCTGGATTGGCACAACAATCACAGCAAATGACTTTTGGTTTTACGCAATTAAATACCGCGCTCAAACAGGTAAGCGCTGGGGTGCGTCAAGCGAACGGCTCATTTGCGCAGCTTATCAACGGCCAAAAAGCGTTGATGGATGGTATGACGAAACTGATTGCCGGGCTTGATGAGCTGCAAAAAGGGATGGATAAAGCAGCAAACGGGCAGCACCAAGTGATCGAGCGCCTGCCGCAATTATCGAATGGATTAAGCGAAGTGAATGCTGGGCAAGAACAGCTGCTGCAGGGATTTTCGCAGTTAGACGGGCAAATGAGTCAATTAATTACAGGGCTTGATCAAAGCGCCGACGGCCTTCGTCAGGTATCGAAAGGCCTCGGTTCCGCCGAAAGCTATTTATCCGAGCTTTCAGCGGCGCCAAACAAAGAAATGACGGGCTGGTATTTGCCAAAACAAGTGTTAGAAAGCAAGGAATTTGCCAAAGCGCAAGATGCGTATATGTCCAAAGATAAAAAAGTCGTGACATTTGATGTGATTTTTGATGAAAACCCGTATTCGACGTCAGCACTAAATAAAATCGATGATGTTAAACGAGCGGTCGCGCGCGCGGTCAAAGATACGAAACTCGAAAACGCGAAAGTTGCCGTTGGCGGAGTGACGAGCATTTATTCCGATTTGCATACGATTTCGTCGAATGACTATTCCCGCACCGTCGTGTTGATGCTTGCCGGCATTGCGCTTATTTTAGTGATTTTGCTCCGTTCGTTCATCATGCCGGCGTACTTGATTTTGTCGCTTGTGTTGACGTACTACACCTCCATGGCCGTCACAGAGTTGATTTTCGTCAACGGGCTTGGCTACGCCGGTTTGAACTGGGCGGTATCGTTTTTCGCGTTTGTCATTTTAATCGCGCTTGGCATCGACTACAGCATTTTCTTGATGGACCGCTTCAACGAATACCGCGACAAGCCGGTGCAGGAAGCAATGCTTTTGGCGATGCGCAACATGGGAACGGTCATTATTTCCGCTGCTGTCATTTTAGGCGGGACGTTCGCGGCAATGTATCCGTCCGGCGTCTTGTCGCTATTGCAAATCGCGACGATTGTCCTTACAGGATTAATTTTATACGCGCTTGTTGTATTGCCGCTATTTGTTCCTGTGATGGTCAAAACGTTCGGCAAGGCAAACTGGTGGCCGTTTATGAAACAAATGTACTGAAGACCAGCCTCTTAGCAGGCTGGCCTTTTTTTGAGCATATTGATTGTTTGATTTATAAAAGATAATCTATGATAAAAATAATCAAGGGGTAGAGGAGGTATAACGAGTGACAAAGCGTGTACTCATGGTTGTTACAAACCATACGACCATTACCGATGATCATAAAACAGGGCTTTGGCTCGAAGAATTCGCCGTTCCGTATCTGGTGTTTAAGGAAAAAGGATATGACGTAAAAGTAGCAAGCATTCAAGGCGGGGAAGTACCACTTGATCCGCGCAGCATTGCGGAAAAAGATCCAGCTTGGGCAAAAGCCGAAGAAGAGTTGAAAAATACTGCCCGTTTGAGCAAAGACGATGCAACTGGGTTTGACGCGATTTTCCTTCCTGGCGGTCACGGGACGATGTTTGATTTTCCAGATAATGAAACATTGCAATACGTTTTGCAGCAATTCGCTGAAGATGGAAGAATCATTGGCGCCGTTTGCCATGGTCCGTCTGGTCTTGTCAATGTGACATATAAGGACGGGACGCCGCTTGTCAAAGGAAAGACGGTAACGTCGTTTACGGATGAAGAAGAGCGAGAGGTGCAATTAGATCAATATATGCCGTTTTTACTTGAATCGACGTTGCGCTTAAGAGGCGCCAATTTCGTCCACGGTGAAAAATGGACGGACTTCTCCGTGCGTGACGACAATTTGATTACCGGGCAAAACCCGCAATCAAGTAGAAGCACGGCGGAAAAGGTTGTTGAGGCGCTGGAGGAGAAAGGAAAGTAAAGATGATAAACGGCAGCGGATGCCGAGCTTACTCGTCTATGTATGAACGAAGAGAGGCTGACTCAAAAGGCGTTAACAACGGTCTTTTCGAGCCATCCTCTTTTTATGTTTACTGTTTAGCAATTCGCACTGCTTTTTCTGTATTGGCAAAATGAAGCTTCGTACACGTTTCGAGAATGGCAGGCCCATGCGTTTGGATAAGCTTTGCGGCGGCCTGGTCGACTTGCGCTCCCGCTCCTTTTGGCAATGTCATGCCGACTTCTTTGCTTAACCGCTCCATTTCCTGCAAAAATACGCAGCGGGCGATCATCGAAGCAACCGCCACTGCAACATGAACCGTTTCCGCCTTTGGATAGCAATACACGCGATCGCGGACGATATTTGTTTCGTTTTCGAGGTAGCGAAAATATAAGTCCCGCTCAATGAATTGGTCAATAATAATCGCTTCCGGCTCTATAGGGGAAAGCTGTTTCATAAGCTTTCCAATCGCTTCATTATGCAACAACGCTTTTATTTTCGTTTGCGGCATACCGCTTCGCTGCCAGTCATTATACATTGGATTGGACAGTATAACTGTCTGGTGCGGGATCATGCTCATAAGCGATGGGGCGAGCCGGCGGATGGCTTCATCCGTTAACAGTTTCGAATCTTTTACTCCCATTGCTGTGATCGCATCCATTTGGTCTTTGGCAACATATGCGGCGGTAACGACAACTGGTCCGAAATAATCTCCGGTTCCGACTTCATCAGAGCCGATTGCCGATGCAGCGGCCAAACGAGGCTGGGAGACTGGTGTTTCTTTTTGATCCGATTGTTTCATCCATTTCGCTGCTTCCCGTTCTGCCTCTTTTCCTTGAAACAGCACTTTTCCCGAACGGTAAGCGGTAATCGTGCAGCCGGACCGTTTGGCAACGAACAAAGCACCTGCAGGGAGATGCCCCGTTATATCAGAAGCGTAATGATTCCGCAGCTTTTCAAGCATCGTTGCTGTTGCCGTGATGACGTGATTTGCCATGGCCATTCACTCCTAGTCACCATTGTTTTTTCTTTTGCATATCATAGCAGTCGTATCTTTTCATTATATCAGCATTCATGGTATGATAAACAATAGGATTTTGCAGAATGGGGGAAATCATTTGGCGGAGCAACAAAAAACGCGGGTGACAGTCGATATATACGGGCAGCAATATACGATCGTTGGCACAGAAAGCTCAAGCCATATTCGGTTAGTGGCGTCGATTGTCGACGATAAAATGCGGGAGATTAGCGAGAAAAATCCGACATTAGATATCAATAAACTAGCGGTACTAACAGCGATTAACATCGTTCATGATTATATAAAATTAAAAGAAGAATATGATCGGCTTTTACAAAAACTACATAAAGAAAAGGATGAGTAACGGAATGGTCGATCTTCTTTTACTTTTTATCCTTTTAACGGGATTTATGATCGGGCTTAAGCGAGGCTTTATTCTCCAATTTATTCATATGACCGGCTTTATCATCGCTTTTGTCGTCGCTTATCTTTATTATGAAAAATTGGTGCAGCCGCTACGTCTGTGGATTCCATATCCGACGTTTGGCGATCCGGAAACGGTCAAACTGCTGTTTGAAAGCACGCATTTGGACGAGGCATACTATCGGGCGATCGCGTTTGCCATTTTGTTTTTCGCGACGAAAATTGTGATGCAAATTATCGGTTCGATGCTCGATTTTGTGGCGCAATTGCCGATCCTTCGCAGCATTAACCGCTGGGCCGGCGGAGCGTTAGGATTTGTCGAAGTATATTTACTGGTGTTTCTCGTCTTATATATTGGTGCACTAGTTCCTATTCAAAGCTGGCAGGCAAAGCTTCAAAGCTCTTTTCTTGCTACTGCCATTGTCAAGCATACCCCATTTTTATCGGAAATGATGAAACAAATGTGGATGCATTACATGGTATAATCACTTCTCTATGGCTCATAGGGAAGTTTTTTTGTACTTTTTCTACAAAAACTTGTATCATGGTTTCGTAGTGGATTGTACGGATAGGTGGGGATAAAATGAAAGGAAATAAAAAAGATGTCATTCGTCTGTTGGAGACGATTGCATTATATATGGAAATAAAAGGGGAAAATCCGTTTAAAATTGCAGCGTTTCGTAAAGCGGCAAGCGCATTGGAAGCAGATGAACGCAGCATTGCCGAAATAGACGATTTCACTGCCATTCCGGGAATCGGGAAGGGGACGGCAAGCGTCATTGATGAATTTTTGGAAATGGGGACGTCTAACGTTCTTGAACAATTAAAACAGGAAATTCCCGAAACCCTGCTTACGCTGCTTCGGCTTCCCGGACTTGGCGGAAAGAAAATCGCCAAATTGTATCAAGAGCTAGGGATTGTCGATATTGCCACCTTGAAAGAAGCTTGTCTCGCTCAGAAAGTGCAAAAACTGCAGGGCTTTGGAAAAAAAACAGAAGAAAAACTATTAGCGGCGATCGAAGAAAGCGGCGCCCGCCCGGAGCGGCTGCCGCTGGCGATGGTGCTGCCGATTGCCGAGGAAATAGAAGAGCAGCTGAAAACGATGAAAGGCATCACCCGTTTTTCACGCGCCGGCAGTTTGCGGCGCATGAAAGAGACGGTAAAAGATTTAGATTTTATTATTGCCACGAATGATGCGCCGCTGGTGCGGGAACAGCTATTGCAGCTAAACCACATTTCCGATGTGATCGCCAGCGGGGATACGAAAGTGTCACTGCAGCTTGCCTATGAATATGACATTGCCGTTGATTTTCGTTTAGTGACTCCGGAGCAGTTTGCCACGACGCTTCATCATTTTACAGGATCGAAAGAACATAATGTGCGCATGCGGCAGCTCGCGAAAGAACGAGGGGAAAAAATTAGCGAATATGGCGTAGAAAATGGGAAAACGGGAGAAATAAAAACGTTTCCGAGTGAACAAGCGTTTTTTGCTTATTTTCAATTGCCGTTTATTCCGCCGGAGTTAAGGGAAGATGGCACAGAAGTCGACCGTTACCGCGACGATTATCCGCTTCTTCATCTTTCCCATATCCAAGGGGATTTGCATATGCACTCGGCTTGGAGCGATGGGGCGTGTTCCATTGAAGAAATGGCGGAGGCATGCCGGAAGAGAGGCTACCGCTATATGGCGATTACCGACCACTCCCAATATTTAAAGGTTGCGAACGGGCTGACGGTCGAACGGTTGAAGCGGCAGCGCGAAGAAATTGAGCGGTTAAACGCGAAATACGATGATTTTACGATTTTGGCTGGCGTGGAAATGGATATTTTGCCAGATGGGACGCTTGATTACGATGATGACGTATTGGCAGAACTGGACTTTGTCATCGCCGCGATTCATTCAAGTTTTTCCCAGCCGCGAGATGTCATTATGAAGCGTCTTACGGCTGCGCTTCGCAATCGCTACGTTGATGTCATCGCCCATCCGACAGGACGGCTGATCGGCAGACGGGACGGATATGAAGTCGATATCGATATGCTCATAGAGTTGGCGCGGGAGACGGATACCGTGTTGGAATTAAACGCGAATCCGAACCGCCTTGACTTATCGTACGTTTATTTGAAAAAAGCGCAAGACGCCGGCGTGAAAATCGCGATTAATACCGACGCCCATCATTTGGACATGCTTGAGGATATGGAAATTGGAGTGGCGGCGGCGCGCAAAGGCTGGATTCGCAAAGATACGGTCATCAACACATGGTCGCTGGAGGAATTACGGCATTTTTTACGGAGAAAGCGATCCACTAAATAAAATGGGCATGGAGGTTTTGCATCAGTGCAGACAAAAGTTCTTCACGTATTGGAATTTGATAAAGTAAAAGAACAGTTGTTAGAACACGTATCTTCGTCATTAGGAAAAGAAAAGGTAGAAAAATTGTTTCCTTCTTCGCATTTTGCCGAGGTCGTGAACTGGCAAGAAGAAACAGATGAAGCCGTAGCTGCGCTTCGTCTGCGCGGACATGTGCCGCTTGGCGGCATTTTTGACATCCGCGCGAGCCTCAAGCGGGCGAAAATCGGCGGCACGCTTAGCCCGCAGGAGCTTTTAGATATTGCGAGCACCGTTTCTGCAAGCCGGCAATTGAAGCACTTTATTGAATCGCTGCATGAAGAGAAAGAAGAGTTTCCGCACTTAGCAGATTATGCGGCAAAACTTGTCGTGCTTCCGGAAGTGCAGCAAGCCATTGAGCGCTGTATTGATGATCATGGTGAAGTGCTGGATCACGCGAGCGAACGATTGCGTTCTATTCGCCAGCAGCTTCGAACAACTGAAGCGCGAATTCGGGAAAAACTAGAAAGCATCATCCGCTCGCCATCGGCGCAAAAAACGCTGTCTGATGCGATTATTACGATCCGCAACGACCGCTACGTCATCCCGGTAAAACAGGAATACCGCGGCGCTTACGGCGGCATCGTCCACGATCAATCGGCTTCCGGAGCGACGTTATTTATCGAGCCGCAGTCGGTAGTGGAACTAAACAACCAGCTGCGGGAAGCGCGCATCAAAGAAAAGCAGGAAATCGAGCGGATTTTAATTGAACTGACAAAGATGGTCGCAGATCATGCCGACGTATTGCTTGAAACGGTTAACGTATTGGCGCAGCTCGATTTTATTTTTGCTAAAGCCAAATACGCCAATCAGTTGAAAGCGACAAAACCGACCATGAACGACCGCGGCTATATTCGTGTGCTGCAGGCGCGTCACCCGCTCATTGATCAAGCCGTTGTCGTTCCTAATGATATCGAACTCGGAAAAGAATATACGACCATCGTCATCACTGGTCCGAACACCGGCGGGAAGACCGTTACCTTAAAAACGATTGGATTATTGACGTTGATGGCGCAGGCCGGCTTATTTATCCCGGCTCTCGACGGCTCGGAACTGGCTGTATTTCGCGCGGTTTATGCCGATATCGGCGACGAACAGTCGATTGAACAAAGCTTAAGCACATTCTCTTCGCATATGGTCAATATTGTCGATATTTTGCGCAGCGTTGACGAAAAAAGCCTTGTTTTATTTGATGAGCTAGGAGCAGGAACCGATCCGCAAGAAGGAGCGGCGCTCGCAATCGCCATTTTGGATGAGGTGCATGGCCGCGGAGCTCGGACAGTAGCTACCACCCACTATCCGGAATTAAAAGCGTACGGATACAATCGCGATGGCGTCATCAATGCCAGCGTTGAATTTGACACCGAAACGCTTCGTCCGACGTATAAATTATTGATTGGTGTCCCGGGGCGAAGCAATGCCTTTGAAATTTCGAAGCGTCTTGGCCTTGACGAGCGCATTATCGAACGGGCAAAATCGCATATTAGCGCCGAAAGCAATAAAGTGGAAAACATGATCGCCTCGTTAGAACAAAGCAAAAAGCAAGCGGAAGAGGAAGAAAAGCGGGCGAAAGAAGTGCGGATGGAAGCGGAAAAACTGCGCGACGAATGGAGACAAAAATGGGAGATGCTTGAAGAAAAGCGGGACGAGATGATAGAAGAGGCAAAACAGAAAGCAGCCGACATCATCCGCGCCTCACAGCAAGAAGCGGAG
The DNA here is from genome assembly GCF_000632515.1 of Parageobacillus genomosp. 1. Taxonomy (GTDB): domain Bacteria; phylum Bacillota; class Bacilli; order Bacillales; family Anoxybacillaceae; genus Saccharococcus. The sequence continues at coordinate 2,725,316 of NZ_CM002692.1, read as the reverse complement.
CGGATTATTCAGGAGCTTCGCCGCATGCAAAAAGAAAAACAAGCGGAAATAAAAGAACATGAGCTGATTGAGGCGAAAAAGCGCCTTGCCGAAGCGATGCCGACTTTGGCGAAGAAGAAAAAGGAACGCAAAAAAGCAGCACGGCATGTCTTTCAGCCGGGCGACGAGGTGAAAGTGACAAGCTTAAATCAAAAAGGCTATCTTGTCGAAAAAGTATCAGATGAGGAATGGCAAGTCCAGCTCGGTATTTTAAAAATGAAAATTCATGAGCGAGACTTAGAATATATCGGCAGCGCTCCGAAAACAGAAACAAAGCCGATCGCGACCGTCAAAGGCAAAGACTATCACGTCGGCTTGGAATTGGATTTACGTGGCGAACGGTACGAAGACGCGCTTGCCCGTTTGGAAAAATATATCGATGATGCGCTATTGGCTGGGTATCCGCGCGTTTCCATTATTCATGGAAAGGGAACGGGCGCGCTTCGCAAAGGCGTGCAGGAGTTTTTGAAAAAGCATCGCGCTGTGAAAAACTTCCATTTTGGCGAAACCAACGAAGGAGGAACAGGGGTAACGGTTGTCGAATTGAAATGACGGGGAGAGAGCGGGATGAAGGCGTTTTGGGAAAATGAAATTGTAAAAATTGCCGCCAATTTCAGCGTGGCTGTTTTATGCATTGTCGTCTTTTTGGCGGTGTTTGAGCTAGTGACCAAGTATAAAAATTGGGAGGAAATCCAAAAGGGAAATATCGCGGTAGCGATGGCGACCGGCGGGAAAATTTTCGGCATCGCCAATATTTTCCGTTATGCCCTTCGTCATCATGATTCATTGCTGGCGATGATCGGCTGGGGCATATATGGCTTTCTGCTGCTGCTGATCGCATATTTTATTTATGAATTTCTTACCCCGAAGTTTAACATCGACGAAGAAATTGCTAAAGATAATCGGGCTGTCGGCTTGATTTCCATGGTTATTTCCGTCGGTTTGTCTTTTGTCATTGGCGAAGGAATTCACTAAAGGGAGACAAAAAAGCATGGACATATTGGTAAGAACATTGCTTATTTTCGGTGGAATTTTTCTCATTGGCGGTATCGTATATTTAGCGGTGAAAAATAAAACGATGGAAACATTGTCTAAAATATTGTTTATTTTATGTGCCTTTTTTGTCTTGATCGGTCTTCTTTATTTATTTTTATAGAAAAGGTGTCCCGAAAGGTAACTTTTGGGATGCCTTTTTTTAGATGTAAAATTCGCAAAAGTATAATAAAATAAAAATAAATCATCTGAAAAATTCGGGCATGGGGGGATGAGGATGGAAAAGCCATGGCTGATGCATTATCCGCCGGAAATTCCGCATCATTTGGAGTATCCGAATAAAACGCTTCCTGACTATTTGCGGGAAACGGCGGCACAGTTTGGCGGGCATGAAGCGATTTATTTTCTTGGGAAAACGCTTACGTTCCGTGAAGTATATGAACAGGCGCTCACATTAGCGAACTATTTGAAACAAATCGGCCTGCAAAAAGGCGACCGTGTGTCGATTATGCTGCCAAACTGTCCGCAGGCGGTCATCAGCTATTATGGTGTGCTGTTCGCAGGCGGCATTGTCGTGCAGACGAATCCGCTGTATACGGAGCATGAACTGGAATACCAGCTGAACGACAGCGGTGCGACGGTGCTGATTACGCTTGACATGCTTTATCCGAAAGCAGCCAAAGCGAAAGCGAAGACAAATGTGAAACATCTCATTATCACAAGCATTAAAGACTATTTGCCGACGGTGAAAAAATGGCTGTATCCTCTCATGCAACGGAAGCAGCAATCTGTGATGGTCAAAGTGGAAGAACGGGGCGACCAACATTTGTTTTCGAAAATTATGGCCCAACCGAACGCAACAGAGCCCAGCGTGGAAATAAATTCAGCGGAAGATATCGCCCTGCTGCAATATACCGGCGGAACGACCGGTGTGCCGAAAGCGGCGATGCTGACACACCGAAATTTAATCGCCAATACGTTAATGTGCGTCCATTGGATGTATCGTTGCGATAAAGGAACGGAATCGATTTTAGGCATCTTGCCGTTTTTCCATGTATATGGCATGACAACGATTATGAATTTAGCAATTGTGCAAGCATATAAAATGATTCTGTTGCCAAAGTTTGATGTGGAAGCGACATTAAAAACGATTGAGAAATTAAGGCCGACAATGTTTCCGGGAGCGCCAACGATGTATATCGCGCTGCTTAATCATCCCGATTTGGCGCGTTATGACTTATCTTCCATTAAAGTATGCATTAGCGGTTCTGCGCCGCTACCAGTTGAAGTGCAAGAGAAGTTTGAAAAAGTGACGGGCGGCAAACTGATTGAAGGATATGGGCTGACCGAAGCCTCGCCTGTTACCCACAGCAATTTCGTCTGGGACGGAGAGCGGGTAAAAGGAAGCATCGGCGTGCCATGGCCGGATACGGAAGCAAAAATTATTTCTTTAGAAACAGGAGAAGAAGCGAAAGTCAATGAAATTGGTGAACTCGTTGTCCGCGGCCCGCAAGTGATGAAAGGCTACTGGAATCAGCCGCATGAAACGGAAAACGTGTTGCGCGATGGCTGGCTGTATACGGGCGATGTCGGCTACATGGACGAACGCGGCTATTTTTATATCGTTGATCGCAAAAAAGATATGATTATTGCGAGCGGATACAATATTTATCCGCGTGAGGTAGAAGAAGTATTATATCAGCACCCGAAAGTGCAGGAAGCGGTGGTCGTGGGTGTTCCAGATGAATACCGGGGGGAAACGGTAAAAGCATTTGTTGTTTTAAAACAAGGGGAGCAGTGTACAGAAGAAGAATTGGATCAATTTATGCGCAGCCGTTTGGCAGCATACAAAGTACCGAGAATGTACGAATTCCGCGCAGAGCTTCCAAAAACAGCGGTGGGGAAAATTTTACGCCGCGCCTTGCTCGAAGAAGAAAGAAAAAAAGAATGACTTTTTCTTGTCCAACTTAAGCTTGACAAAATAAATCAACAGTCCGTAAAATGAAGATATGAATGAATAATCATTCATATTTTCGTAAAGGAGAATGAGTATTGCGGAGGGATAAACCAAAATTTAAACAAATTATCGATGCCGCGGTAGTCGTCATTGCCGAACATGGCTACCATCAGGCGCAAGTATCGAAAATCGCGAAACAAGCAGGGGTCGCCGACGGCACGATCTATCTCTATTTTAAAAATAAAGAAGATATTCTCATATCACTGTTTCAAGAAAAGATGGGCTCTTTTATTGAGAAAATCGAGCAAGAAATAGCAGGAATTTCGAGTCCTTTGGAGAAATTGTACGTATTAGTGGAAAAACATTTTGAATCACTGGCCGCGGATCATCATTTAGCCGTCGTTACTCAATTAGAATTGCGTCAATCGAATAAAGAACTGCGGCACCGCATTAATGAGGTGTTGAAAGGGTATTTGCGAATTATTGATGGGATTGTAAAAGAAGGGATTGAAAAAGGAGAATTTCGTCCCGATTTAGATATCCGTCTAACGAGACAAATGATTTTCGGCACGATTGACGAGACGATAACGACATGGGTAATGAACGAGCAAAAGTATGATCTCGTCGCTTTGGCCAAACCCGTCTGTGAATTACTAACGAAAGGATGCGCAGTTTCTCGTTAAAACGCAATTTGTTCGAAGGGGGAAGAGGATAGATGGAATATTTTCGCATCCACAAAGAGGAGTTTGTCGCGGACGTTACCTTTTCGCGTCCTCCGGCAAACGCTCTTTCATCCGCTGTATTGAAAGAGCTTTCAGCCGTACTCGATGAGCTGGAAGCGGATGATAACGTCCGTGTTGTGCTTCTTCACGGCGAAGGAAGATTTTTCTCCGCAGGAGCGGATATTAAAGAGTTTACTTCCGTTGCATCCAGTGATGAAGCGACAGTGCTGTCGCAAAATGGCCAGCAAGTGATGGAACGCATCGAGCGCTTTCCAAAACCAGTGATCGCTGCCATTCATGGCGCAGCGCTGGGCGGTGGACTGGAGCTGGCGATGAGCTGCCATATCCGCATTGTTTCAGAAAACGCCAAACTCGGCCTGCCAGAGCTGCAGCTTGGCATTATACCTGGTTTTGCCGGGACGCAGCGGCTTCCTCGCTATGTCGGCTTCGGCAAAGCGGCCGAGATGATGTGGACGAGCGAGCCGATTACCGGAACAGAAGCGGTGCAGTGGGGCTTGGCAAATAAAGCGGTGCCAGAAGAGCAATTGCTGGAGGAAGCGAAAAAACTGGCACAAAAAATTGCCCAAAAAAGTCCAATTTCCATTCGCGCTACATTGCAGCTTTTAAATTCTTTTAAAGAAAAACCGTTCCAGGAAGCGGTGCGTGAGGAAGCAGAGCTGTTTGGAAACGTGTTTACAACAGAAGATGCAAAAGAAGGCGTACAAGCTTTTATTGAAAAGCGGCCGCCTGTCTTTCGTGGAAAATAATGTTTAAAATTAACAGAATCTTTAAAACTGAAGTAATGTTTGATCAAAACAAGGAGGGGCTCACATGAATATTTTCGTCTTAATGAAACGCACATTTGACACAGAAGAGAAAATTACGATTGCGGATGGCAGAGTCAACGAAGAAGGGGCAGAATTTATTATTAACCCGTATGATGAATACGCGATCGAAGAAGCGATTCAAGTGCGCGATAAACATGGCGGCGAAGTAACGGTTGTGACGGTAGGCAACGAGGATGCGGAAAAAGAATTGCGCACGGCGCTTGCGATGGGTTGCGATAAAGCGGTGCTCATTAATATTGAAGACGATGTCGAAGAACAAGACCAATACACGACGGCGAAAGTTCTTGCCGAATATTTGAAAGACAAAAATCCAGATTTGATTTTAGCTGGAAATGTAGCGATTGACGGCGGTTCTGGACAAGTCGGTCCGCGCGTTGCCGAGTTGCTTGGCATTCCGTATGTCACAACGATTACGAAATTAGATATTGACGGCAATAAAGTAACGGTCGTCCGCGATGTGGAAGGAGACGAAGAAATTATCGAAACATCGCTGCCATTGCTGGTCACTGCGCAGCAAGGATTAAACGAGCCGCGCTATCCATCGCTTCCAGGTATTATGAAAGCGAAAAAGAAACCGCTTGAAGAATTGGAATTGGATGACTTAGATCTTGAAGAAGAAGATGTCGAAGCGAAAACAAAAACGATCGAAGTATTCTTGCCGCCAAAACGGGAAGCTGGAAAAATTCTCGACGGCGAAATTGCTGATCAAGTGAAAGAGCTTGTCCGGCTGTTGCGTTCCGAAGCAAAAGTAGTGTGATTTTATCAATAAAGTAGGGGGACTGAAAAATGGCACGCAAAGTACTGACATTAGCAGAAGTTCGTGACGGATCATTAAGAAACGTATCGTTCGAGGCAATTGCTGCGGCAAAAACGATCGCCCAAGGCGGGGAAGTCGTTTCCGTCCTTGTCGGCGAAAGCGTCCAATCGCATGCCAATGAGTTACTTTTCCACGGCGCTGATCGCGTGGTCGTTGTAGAGCATCCGAATTTAAAAAATTATACATCTGACGGCTATTCTCAAGCGCTGAAAGCAGTGATTGACGAAGAAAAACCGGAAGGAATCGTATTCGGCCATACCGCATTAGGGAAAGATTTGTCGCCAAAATTGGCCATTAAATTAAACTCCGGTCTTGTATCTGACGTGGTGGCGCTCGAAGAAGCAGGCGGAAATCTTATCTTTACGCGTCCGATTTATTCCGGAAAAGCGTTTGAAAAGAAAATCGTTACAGACGGCATTATCTTTGTGACGGTACGTCCAAACAACATTCAACCGCTAGAGCGCGATGAATCCCGTTCTGGAGAAGTAAAAGCGGTTTCCGTCGACATTAAAGATTTGCGCGCAATCGTGAAAGAAGTCGTCCGCAAAACCGCCGAAGGCGTCGATTTGAGCGAAGCAAAAGTTATCGTTGCCGGCGGTCGCGGCGTAAAAAGTGCCGAAGGATTTAAACCGCTGCAAGAGCTTGCCGAAGTATTAGGCGGTGCCGTCGGTGCATCGCGCGGTGCGTGTGACGCGGGATATTGCGATTATTCGCTACAAATCGGGCAAACAGGAAAAGTCGTCACGCCAGACCTTTATATCGCCTGCGGTATTTCGGGAGCCATCCAGCACTTAGCAGGGATGTCTAACTCGAAAGTGATCGTAGCGATTAACAAAGACCCGGAAGCAAACATTTTCAAAGTGGCTGACTACGGCATTGTCGGAGACTTATTCGAAGTCGTTCCGTTGCTAACAGAGGAATTTAAAAAATTAAAAGTGCATTCATAATCATGGCGGAAACGGGCAAGGCAAGCCAGCTTTGCTCGTTTTCTGCTGTCTGCTAGGCGGCATAATTCCTGCCAGAAAGCGAATATTAGAAACGAAGCAAAACATTCGCGCTAAATTTCATTACATGGTATACTTTGCTTACAGCATTACAAGCGAAATAGGAGGAATGCAAAATGGCAATTGTTAATGCGACAGATCAAACGTTTGCGGCAGAAACGAAAGACGGCGTAACTTTAGTCGATTTCTGGGCGCCTTGGTGCGGGCCGTGCCGCATGATCGCACCGGTTCTTGAAGAATTGGATCAAGAAATGGGCGACAAAGTAAAAATCGTCAAAGTGAACGTCGATGAAAACCAAGAAACAGCTTCGAAATTCGGGGTAATGAGCATTCCAACATTGCTCGTTTTCAAAAACGGAGAGCTTGTTGACAAAACGATCGGCTATCAACCGAAAGAAGCGCTTGTTCAACTATTGCAAAAACACGTATAATTCATTTTTCTTCAAGGAGATTCAGGCAATATATTTGTCTGAATCTCTTTTTTATTTATGATAATTAAAGCCGGGAATGAGTTTTTCCCTTCATTTATCAAAGTATAATACAATAACAGAGCTTGCCGAAACAACGGCAAGCTCTTTTCTTTTATGGAAAACATGATTGACTCTGATAATCATTATCTATTATAATCAATTTGTGTTAATGAAAATCATTATCAAATCAAAAGCGTCGGGGGGATACATAATGTCAGTGAAATGGAGATTACTTGCTGTTTTTACAGCGTTTGCGGTAATGATGGGAGCTTGCTCGAACAGCGAGGAAACGGCAACAACAAAAACGGAGAAAAAAGAGCAAACAGCTACTGAACAAAAAGAAGAAAAGCCAGCGGAAACAGAGAAGGAAGAAATAAACTATGCCGATGTGTTTAAACAGGCGATTGTCGAGCTGGAAAAAGCAAAGCAAGGGCAAAAAGTTGACTTTGATAAAGTAACAAGACTATATGAAGAAAATTTACAGACGCTTGTACAAAAGCGTGACGCCGAATTTCAAGATACGATTGACCAGCATATTACTACTGCGCTGGCAGCAGGGAAAGATGGTTCGCTCGATCCAGTGGTCGTCAAACAAATCTTTGACAAGCTGATGCAAAAAGTATTTTATACGACAATCAAACATGAGTTTACTGAAGTAGAAGAAAATTGGGCCAATATGGAAGAAGTGAAAGAAGAAATCGAAGAAGCGAAACAGTTTTATGCGATTTTACAGCCGACGGTAGAAAAACGTGACGCTGCTTACGGAACGAAGCTAGCGGACGCGATTAATGGAGCGTTTACACAAATCGAAGATGCTGCCGCGAAAGACGATTTGCTTGCCTTCTCCTTAGGGAAACAAGTCGTAGACAAAACGCTGATGAAAACCTTTTATTTAGCGACAGGCGCACTTCCGCACGGCTACGCTTCAAAGGCGGCAAATGCGGCGAAGCAAGATGAAAAAGAAGCGAAAGTCGAACAAGCAGAAGGATGGGCATTTTATCAATCCGTGTATCCATATATGAAAAAGCATGCGCCAGAAGAAGCGGACTACATTTTAAAACAATTTGACTTGCAAACAGATGTGAAAACGCTTGATCCGGCAGCGATCAATAAAGCGTTTGTCCGCGGTTGGGCAAAGGTAGCGCTTCATGAATATGAAGAAAGTGAAGAAAGCTGGGGACAAGATAAATCGGTGATTACTGCATTAGAAGGCGCCCTATTCATTGATATGATGGAAAGTGACTTAAAAACGCTGTTAGGCGATCAAGCTTATGCGTCATTACATGATCAAGCGCAGCGCTACCTTGAGACGGCAAAAGCGAAAAATAAAGCAGAGGGAGAAAAACTTCTTTCTCAATTAGAAGCAACATTAAACACTGTGATTGAAAAGGCAAAATAACGATAAGGCAAAAAACCTTGTTCTTTGGCAAGGTTTTTTGTCTTCTTATGATTTTGGCGCTGCCGCTTGTTGATTTTCTTATGATAATATGCTAGTAGAAATTATTGATTTTGAGGTGAATCCATTGAAAATTCTCGTTACAGGGGGAGCCGGGTTTATTGGAAGCCATCTTGCTGCCAAATTGCTTACGCATGGGCACGACGTGGCGGTCATTGATAATTTTCATCCTTATTACCCGGTGGAACGAAAGAATCGGCAATTTCGTGCATTGACGGGAGGAAATCTTCCTGTTTATCGCATTGACTTATTGGATGGAGAAAAAACGGAAGAACTGTTTCGTTGCTATCAGCCGGACTGTGTATATCATTTAGCGGCGCTGCCGGGTGTTCCCAATTCGCTTCTTAAGCCGCTCGATTATGTCGATTATGACATCAAAGCGACGATTAACGTGTTAAAGGCGGCGGGGGAAGCCGGAGTTGGTCATGTCTTATTTGCCTCTTCCTCGTCCGTCTACGGCAACCAAGGGAATGTACCGCTGAAAGAAGAGATGGCAACGGGAAAAGTCGTTTCGCCATATGCCGCCGCAAAATACGGAGCGGAGTCGTTTTGCTATGCGTATGCTCACCTATTCGGCTATCAGGTCACGATTTTTCGCTATTTTACCGTATACGGTCCGTGGGGCAGACCGGATATGGCAATTAGCAAGTTTATCCGCCATCTATTACACGGCGAAGAGATTGTCGTGTACGGAACGAACACAGCAAGAGACTATACGTTTGTGGACGATGTCGTCAGCGGAATGATAGCGGCGCTCGACCGTCGCGGCGGAAATGATGTGTTTAATTTAGGATCGGGACGCCCGATCACGATGGAGCGATTGCTGCAAGAACTAAAAACGCATTTTCCAACGATGAAGGTGAGATACGCTCCGGAGCGAAAGGGAGATGTGAAAGCGACATGGGCGGACATTACGAAAGCACAGCGGGCGTTCGGATACAAACCAAGTGTAACGTTCGAGGACGGGCTTGCGCGGACGATCGCGTGGGCAAGGACGTATGAAACGTAAGCACGCAGCAATAGCGGTGAGGCTGGTCGGAGCCGGGCTTGTCCTTGTTTTTCTATGGCTGACATACCGCTATTTCGATGGAGAAGCGCTTCTTAGGCAGCTCCACCTGCTTCTTCAAAGACCGGACACGCTGGCATGGATGTTGATCATATACGGCGCTTCTTTTTGGCTAAGGGCGCTGGCATGGAAGTCATACGTAGGAAAACCAATTTCTTTGATTGTATACGTCAAAGGCATCTTTTTCAGTTTGCTCATTAATCATATCGCTCCGTTCAAAGTAGGCGATATTGCCCGTGTGGCTGTTTTAGCAAAACAAAAGGACGTTTCCGTCGATGAAGCGGTTCACTCGGTGGCGGTGATGCGGCTTTTGGACATGCTTGTTTTATGTTTTTTGTCGGCATGGGGAATGTATGCATACGTCCATCGTTTTCCTGCAATAAACGCAACGGTTATTGGTGTTGTCGGAATAATCGGCGTTTGTGCAGTCGCTGTTTTGTTGTCGCGTAAATCGGATGCAGAATGGATTCGTAAACACTATCACATGATAAAAAGCGCGTTAAGAGGAAAACGCGGCGTTTATATGGTGGGAATGATTGCGCTTAGCTGGCTGTGTGAGGCGGTTGTCATTTATGAGATGACCAACACGCTTGGAATGTCGTTAACATTTTTAGAATCCGCGTGGGTCAACAGCATTACTGTTTCTGGCCAAGTGTTTCAAATCGCTCCAGGCGGGCTGGGGACGTATGAAGCGGTAATGGCATTTGCGATTACGAGAATTGCACCGGACTGGAACAGCGCGTATATGGCGGCGATGATGACCCATGCGTTCAAATTTGTTTTTTCTTATTTAGTTGGCATTGCCGTACTGTTTATGTCTCCAAGAGATATTTCGTTCGTCGGAGCGGCTTGGAAAAAAGGAAGGGAGAAACGATGAAAGAAGCTTCAACATTTGAAAAAGTAGCGGCGCGATGTTGGAATTTGCTGAATGAGGGAAAACCGTTTACGCCGATTTTCGTTATCGGGACGATGGCGATCTACCATCTTGCCAATTTCGGCACCATCGAGCATATGAAGCACTGGTTCTTAGGTTTTCTCGCGGCGCTTCCGCTTTTTGCCATCTATTATGTGTACGACTATCCGTTATTTTTGCGAAACTATTTATGGATTCCATACGTTGTGTTTTTAATCGTTTGGCAGTTTGCCGACCTTAAGCTGCTAGGCCTGGCGCTGGGGCTATATTTTTTCTTTACCGTCTTTTTTTGGGGAACGCTTTACTATCATTTGCGCATTGGTACGTCATGGTGGAATTTTACCCGTTTTTGGAAGTTAGTGCTGAAAAATAGCGATTCGACAAGCGGAAACGCGCAAGAACAGCTGCCGAAATTTTTGCTGCTTTTGTCGATTTGGCAATATGTATATGTGCAACTGGAGGGGGAAGCAGGCGATCTTTCTTTTGCCGGCTTTGCGCTCTATTATGCGGGTGTCTTTTTGTTTTCTTTCATTTTGCACAGCCAGTTATTTGATTGGAAGCCAAAAATCATTCCGACATATACCAATAATGCCAGCGTTCCAAAAGAGCCAATCAATGAGAAAGTCATTGTGATCGTCATCGACGGCATGCGGAAAGATCGGTTTGAGCAAGCCAATGCGCCATTTTTAAAACGGCTGCGCCAGCAAGGAACGGAATTTACGCAAATGGAGACGGTTTATCCGGCGCGGACGGTCGTTTGTTTTACTTCGATGTTCACCGGCACATATCCGTTTGAACACGGTATCCGCTCCAATATGGTATGGAAGCTGGGCATCAAGGTAGAAAGCATTTTTGATTCACTAAGAAAAGTTGGAAAAAAGGGGCGGCTGCTTGGCATTGCCCATCTCGTCGATTCGTTTGGAGATGATGTTGAAACGGTAACAGCGGTCATGCATAATGACGTAGCTGACCGCAACATCATCGAACGCGCCAAACGCATTATGGAAGAGCAAGATCCTGATTTGCTCATTGTTCAATTAATTGCCACGGACCAAACGGGACACAGCCGCGGTGTATTATACGAGGAATATCTTCAAAAAATAGAAGAAGCGGACGCGCTTATCAAGGAGTACGTCGAGTGGCTCGAACAGAAAGGAAAATTAAAAAACGCAACGTTAATCATTTGCGCCGATCATGGACAAGCAGACGGCATCGGCGGACACGGGCATTTGGATGAAGGAGAGCGGTTTGTGCCATTCTTCTTATATGGGCCGGCGATTGAGCGAGGAAAGCGAATCGATGAAAAGAAAAGTTTGGTGTCCGTGGCGCCGACGATTGCTTATTTGCTGGGAGCCCCGTATCCGAGTCATAGTCGCGGTCCCGTGTTAATCGAAGCGATTCGAAAGAGGGAGAAACATGAAGGAACAGAAAGTGATCGTCTTTTTACCAGCGTATAACGAAGAACAATCGATTGGCGAAGTCATTCGCAAGATCCCTCGCCATTTTCATCCTTGTGTGGATGTGAAAGTGTTAGTCATTGATGACGGTTCGACCGATAAAACAGTAGCAGTCGCAAAAGAAGCAGGCGCTGATTACATTTATCAAATGCCAGAAAACCGTGGACTTGGTGCCGCTGTACGCCAAGGATTGCGGGAATGTCTCCGCCTCGGTGCGGATATCGGCGTTATGATTGATGCGGACAATGAATATCCGGCAGAACAAATCCCGGATTTGCTTGCTCCGATTTTTGAGGGAGAAGCGGACTATACGATGGGTTCGCGCTTTCTTGGCACGATTCGCGGGATGAAATGGCATCGCCGTCTTGGCAATTATTTCTTTACGTTTCTGCAATCGCTTCTTCTTCGCACATGGATTTATGACGGGCAATCCGGAATGCGGGCTTTTTCGCGGCAAGCGATGGAACATGCGGAAATCATCCATGATTATAACTACGCACAAGTGCTTACGTTAAATTTAGTCCGCAAAGGGTTTCGCATAAAAGAAGTACCGATTCGCTATCAGGTGCGGACAACGGGGCAGTCATTTATTAAATTTCGCGCCTATGTCACGGCCGTTCTCCCAGCAATTTGGAAAGAAATGCGGCGGCCGGTGAAAAAAGTAGTGATTGATGAAGATGCCCATCGCCTTCCAAGCATAGCGGAAAAACAATGTTCGTAGCCCCTTTCCTTTTCATGAACAGGAAAGGGAATTTTTTTCATTAATATATTGACATAGAAGATGATAATCATTATCATTGATGATGTAGGAGGAGAATGAATAATGAGGCGATTTTGTTTGTTTTTTTCTCTAGCACTGATATTGATTCTCAATAGTATTCCGACTTCTGCTTTTGCGTACTCCTATGGCGACCCGAATGAAGAAAAAGTAGCGGAAGTTTATAAACAAATGGCGGAAAAGTTAAATGAGCAGCCGCCAAACTTTGCGGAGGCGCGCAAAATTTTCGAAACGGTCAAAGAGGAAATTGATATGCATATGGGAACGGAGCCTTCGCAAGCAGTGCTATCGGCGCTCGACAAAAAGGATAAAGAAGTTGTTTTGAAAAATATGGAAAAAATCCTTGTTTTAAATATCGCAAGACGATTGGAAAATATCGAGAAAAATTTTGAACAGTATGATACGAGCAAACGGCTATTGGCAAAGGCATTTGCTACATACGAAGCGCTTTCCCCGATTGTGCAAGGCAAAGATGCAGCTCTTGATAAACGGCTAAGAGACGAATTCAATAAAGCGCTGCAATCGCTAGGAAACCCTGGGTTGTTTGGTGTCGGCGAGAAGAAAGCGGATATGGAGCAATTTAAGAAAAGCAAGGAAACGATTTTAACGTCATTGCAAAAGCAATTTGGGTTGAAAAGTTTGAAGGTAGGGCATTTTTCGGAAAGTGCAACGGAAAAGCCGCAAGAAGTAGAGAAAAAAGAATGGACGGACTTATCCAAGTTAAAAAACTGGATTCCGATTGCGATTCTTATTGTTGTGATTGCCGGGGTTGTCGTGTATTCATGGCGCCGCAAGCGGGCATAACGTGTGGAAACAAAGGGGGAAATATGCGATGGAAGTTCAAGCGCTGTTAATTACGTTTCGCGAAGCGCTCGAAGCGCTGCTGATTGTCGGGATTATTACGTCTTATTTAAAGCGCGTTGACCACCAAGAATATACGAAGTACGTCTGGCTTGGTGCTGGCTTGGCGGTTTTAGCGAGCTTTGGTGTCGCGATTCTTTTCCAAGTCGTGTTCACTGGATTTGCCGCGATGGGAAGCGAAACGTATTTAAAGATCGGCATTATGTTTGTTTCGGCGATTTTGCTGACACAAATGGTCTTTTGGATGGCCGAACATAGCCGTAATATGAAAAAAAGCGTCGAAGGAAAAATGGACCAATTTATTACGACCGGCAATGTCGTTGGAATGGTCATCCATTCGTTTTTAGTCGTGCTCCGTGAAGGTGTCGAAACGGTCTTTTTCTTTGCCGCGATTACCCACGGAAACATCGGTGCGGCGATGCACGGATGGGGAGCGGCGACAGGAATTGCGATTGCGGCGATCGTCAGCTACCTTCTCTTCAAAGGAACGATGCGCGTCCCGCTAAAGACGTTCTTTAAAGTTACCGGAGCGTTCATCGTATTGATTGCGGCGGGGCTGCTTGTGCAAGGCATTTCCATGCTCCAAGATTTAAATATCATCGGCAGCGTGATGCCGCATGTATATGATTTAACATGGTTGCTTCCGGAACACCCGATTGATTATGAACATTATCTTCGTGATCACGGCGTCGCGCCTGTCTTTTCCGGAGAGGTGGGCGTGTTTTTAAAAGCACTCTTTGGCTATTCGTCCATGCCATCGCTGGAAGAAGTCATCGCCTATATTGGATATTTTGTCGTGATTTATTTATTAGTTACAAACCGTAATACAAATAAGAAAAATGTCGAGCAAACAAAAACCATCGTTCAAGCGCTTGAACCAAAAACGAAAAAGGTGATGTAAAAAGTGCAAGACATGATTGTCTTGTGCTTTTTCTTATTTTATAAATGGTTAAGGTGAGAAAGATAATGAAACATTTTCTAGGAAATAAACGATTTTTGTCATATTTTAGTTTCATTATGTTAGCAAGTTTGTTCTTGCTGGAAATATACTATGCGAGTCCTTATGCGGCGACATGGGATCAAGTCGATTTTGCCTTGGCGTTAGACCGTTATGATTTATTGGCCATGCAGCCGCATTTTCCGGGCTATCCGTATTTAGTGTTAGGCGGCATGTTTATTCATGTGTTTGTTGGCAATCCGGCAAAAGCGCTATCTGTCTTTAATGCCATTGCATTGTTTTCGGCAACGATTCCGATCGTTCTTCTGTTAAAAAAGCATTTCCCGACTTCCATGTCATTGTTCATTAGCGCGCTCCTCCAATCGGCAAGCTATATCATGGTGATTGCCGGCCAGCCGATGTCGGACGGCGCGGCACTGGCGGTGCTGTGGTGGTATTTTTGGTCCATCGAATTGGCAAGAAAGCGCGATGCATGGTGGATACAGCTGCTTCCGCTTGCCTTGTTCAGCCTGTTAATGGGAATCCGTTTGTCGTATGCTCCATTTGCGGTGGCGGTTTTGTTTTTATGGTACGAAGATTGGAAAAAACATCGCAACGTCCGCCGAATCATTTGCTTTTTGACAGCGGCTGTCTTTTTCCAATTTATTTGGATCACAGCGGTCGCGGTGGCGGAAGGAAGTTTTCAATCCTTTTTCAAACTGGCTCTCTCATTTACGAGCGGCCATTTCGAGAAATGGGGAGGAACAGCGGCAAGCGGCGGGCAGCCGTTATGGGAGCGAGTGATTTATTTTTTCTTTTATAATATTTTATGGACAGGGATAGCAAGTCAAAACGTGATCCTGCTTTTTTTGTATATGGTTGTATGGACAGTGATATGGCGGTCAAGAAAGTCTCCGTTTCCGCGCTGGTTTCTTGTTTCTGGATTTGTTTATTTTCTTTGGGCGTTATTTGCGCAAAATATTGAGAAACCGCGGCACATTCTCCCGCTTGTTCATCTTGTTTTGTTGTACGGCTGGATTTGCTTTGTCCGCAATCATATGTCTATGTACCGATGGAGCCTAGCGATGGTGGTGTTAGCCGTGCAATTCGTAACGGGGACATGGCATATGCGCGAGCAAGCATTACAGTTGCCGGCAACCTATCAGTTAGCGTATGATTTACAAAACAGCAAAGAGAAATTCGTTCTGTACACATGGGAAGAAACGCGTGTGCTACAATACCTAGATGTGGACTTTCCCCATAAGGATGTTTTGCACTTTTCATTTTTTTTACAAGACAAAGAGAACTATCAACATGCTAAAATTTATATGACTGACCATGTTGTGAAAGGATTTCGGGCGCAAGGAGTTTCCCTTGCCGGCCATTTGCGGAGAGTGAAAACATATCGTTCCAGCACGCTGGCAGATCCAGTATACGGAAACATTACGCTGTATGAATGGATGAATTAATTTGATGGAGTGATTATGATGCATGATCACTTAAAAGAAAAATTAGCCGTGCTTCCGGAGCAGCCGGGATGTTATTTGATGAAGGATAAAAACGGCACAGTGATATACGTCGGAAAGGCAAAAGTGCTGAAAAACCGCGTGCGCTCGTATTTTACCGGCACGCACGACGGAAAAACGCTGCGGCTTGTCAACGAAATTGCCGATTTCGAATATATTGTCACTTCTTCGAACATTGAAGCGCTCATTTTGGAAATGAACTTAATTAAAAAGTACGATCCGAAATATAATGTCATGCTTAAGGGCGACAATAGTTATCCGTTTATTAAGATTACCGCCGAGAAGCATCCTCGCTTAATCATTACGCGAAAAGTGAAAAAAGACGGCGGAAAATATTTCGGACCGTATCCGCATGTACAGGCGGCAAACGAAACGAAGAAACTGTTAGACCGCATTTATCCGCTGCGCAAATGCTCGACCATGCCGAACCGCGTTTGTTTATATTACCATATGGGACAATGTCTTGCGCCGTGCGTGTATCCGGTGTCCGAACAGCAAAATAAAGAAATCGTTGAACAAATCGTTCGCTTTTTAAACGGTGGGTATAAAGAAGTAAAAGAAGAGCTCGCGAAAAAGATGATAAAAGCGGCTGAAGCGCTCGAATTCGAACGGGCGAAAGAATACCGTGACCAAATCGCCCATATTGAGGCAACGATGGAAAAGCAGAAGATGACCATGAACGATTTTGTTGATCGCGATGTGTTCGGTTATGCCTATGACAAAGGTTGGATGTGTGTACAAGTATTTTTCATTCGTCAGGGAAAACTGATTGAACGCGGTGCATCGATGTTTCCGATGTATCAAGACCCCGATGAGGAATTGCTGACGTTTTTAGGACAGTTTTATTCAAAAGCGAACCACTTTAAACCGAAAGAAGTCATTTTGCCTGTTGACATTGACGGCGAGCTTGCTGAACAGCTGCTAGAAGTAACGGTCGTTCAGCCGAAAAGAGGTAAGAAAAAAGAACTGGTTGATTTGGCGAGCAAAAACGCGGCAATTGCTTTGAAAGAAAAATTTTACTTAATTGAGCGGGACGAAGAACGAACGATCAAAGCGGTAGAAAACTTAGGAAAAATATTAGGGATTCCGACGCCGCATCGCATTGAGGCGTTTGACAATTCCAATATTCATGGAGCTGATCCTGTTTCGGCGATGGTTGTCTTTATCGATGGAAAGCCGGAGAAAAAAGAGTATCGAAAATATAAAGTCAAAACGGTAGAAGGACCGGATGACTATGAATCGATGCGCGAGGTGGTAAGAAGACGTTATACTCGCGTGCTAAAAGAAGGCCTCCCTCTTCCCGATCTGATTATTATTGACGGAGGAAAAGGGCATTTAGCTGCGGTAAGGGATGTGCTTGAAAACGAATTAGGACTTGATATTCCGCTCGCTGGGCTTGCAAAAGACGACAAGCATCGCACATCCGAGTTAATCATGGGAGATCCGCCGCAAGTCGTTCCATTAGAGCGAAACAGTCAAGAGTTTTATTTATTGCAGCGCATTCAAGACGAGGTGCATCGGTTTGCGGTTACATTTCACCGGCAAACGCGTGGAAAAACGATGTTTCATTCTGTGTTAGATGACATTCCTGGCGTTGGGGAAAAACGAAAAAAAGCGTTATTAAAGCATTTCGGGTCCATTAAAAACATGAAAGAAGCAACGGTCGAAGAATTGCAAAAAGCGAACATTCCGCGCCCTGTTGCCGAAAAAATTTATAAGAAATTGCGGGAGTAGTATTGTCAATAGCATAAAAATTTGATATCATTGCTCTAAATTTCATATTTATACACTTCCAAACGCCGAAGTGAAGATAGAGGTGCGAACTTCAAGAGTACACATTCGGAGGAAAATGAGTTCCGAAGACGAATGTGGAAAGGGGAGCGTCGCCGAAGTGGAAAAAGTCTCATTGCTTTTTCCGCTGGTCCTGCGTTTAAGAAATGTAGGACTGTCAAGATGTGATTCATCTTGGAGAGCTATCTCACTGTGCGGGGCGAATTCGTTTTTTCGTTTCGTGATGCACAGCAATGAGATTTCTCTCATTGCTGTTTTTTATTTTATAAATAGGCAAAAGGGTGAGACGAAATGGGAATTATCGTACAAAAATTTGGCGGAACGTCTGTTGGTTCCATCGAAAGAATTCAACATGTGGCGAATCGGGTGATTGAGGAAGTCCAAAAGGGAAATGACGTTGTCGTTGTTGTTTCGGCAATGGGAAAAACGACCGATGAGCTTGTCAACTTAGCGAAACAAATTTCCAATCATCCTAGCAAGCGGGAAATGGATATGCTTCTTTCGACGGGAGAACAAGTGAGCATTGCGCTTCTTGCAATGTCGCTTCATGAAAAAGGATATAAAGCTGTTTCGTTGACAGGATGGCAAGCGGGAATTACGACGGAAGAAATGCACGGCAATGCCCGCATTATGAACATAGATACAACGAGAATCCGCCGCTGCCTTGACGAAGGGGCGATTGTGATCGTTGCTGGGTTTCAAGGAGTGACGGAAACAGGGGAGATCACCACGCTCGGCCGTGGCGGTTCTGATACGACGGCGGTGGCGCTGGCTGCGGCGTTAAAAGCAGAGAAGTGCGATATTTATACGGACGTAACCGGCGTGTTTACGACCGACCCACGTTATGTAAAAACAGCAAGAAAAATAAAAGAGATTTCCTATGATGAAATGCTTGAGTTAGCCAATTTAGGGGCAGGAGTATTGCATCCGCGCGCCGTTGAATTTGCGAAAAACTATGAAGTGCCGCTGGAAGTGCGTTCGAGCATGGAAAACGAAAGAGGAACGATGGTAAAGGAGGAAGTTTCGATGGAGCAGCATTTAATCGTACGGGGAATTGCATTTGAAGATCAAGTAACGAGAGTGACAGTGGATGGAATCGAAAATAGTTTACATGCATTGCCGACCATTTTTACGGCGCTTGCCAATCGTGGCATCAATGTAGATATTATTATTCAAAATGCGACGAATTCCGAAACAGCGTCTGTTTCTTTTTCGATTCGCACGGAAGATTTGCCGGAAACGCTTCAAGTGCTGCAAGCGCTGGAAGGCGCCGACGTTCACTATGAAAGCGGCTTGGCGAAAGTATCGATCGTTGGCTCTGGCATGATTTCAAATCCGGGGGTGGCGGCGCGCGTGTTTGAAGTATTGGCGGATCAAGGAATTGAAATCAAAATGGTCAGCACATCAGAAATTAAAATTTCCACGGTCATTGACGAAAAATATATGGTTTCGGCCGTCGAGGAGCTTCACGAAGCATTCGGGCTTGCCGAAGAAGCGGCAGCGGTGCGCTCGTAAAAATGACAGAAGCCTGCGCTCGCAGGCTTCTTACCATTATTCTATCTCTTGTTTGCGGTCCCATTTAATGATAATGAGTACTTTATTTGGCCGCTTTTTCTGTTGTTCGAATGCTTCGGTGACGAGGCGCTTTTGTTGCTCGATTTGTTGGGCGAGAAATCCTGCTTCGAGCTGGAAGGTACAATGTTCATGAAGGGCAAGCCGCGCGTCAATAATAGCGCCGGACAGCTCCACATGAAGTTCGTCTTTGCGTTCTTCAACAATGGACAGTGTTCCCCAGCCAGCTTTTTCAAAAAAAGTAATGATATCGGACACCGTTTCGAGCGGGAAGCGGCGCGCTAAACTTTTTCCGGCCCAGTATAAAATGCTGGCGGTTTCTTTTCCTAACAATTCCGGAAGGAGAATTTGCCGAATGAGTTCCGTACCGAATGCAGAAATAGCAATGTTTTCTAATGTTTTATATTGTTCTTCTAGTGTTGGCAGTTTCACGTGATTCCCCTCTTTCTATCCATTCCTCATTATAGCGAAATGGAGGGGAACGTGCATTATCTTTTTTTCGCTGCCGTTTTCACATGTAAATGTTTGAACATTTTGTGACTTTGTTTTCTTGACGCTTGTACAATGTGGGAGTACAATGAATGTGACACAATGATTCATGGAAATGGAAGCCGTTACATTCCACTCATTGTGGATGGGGAGCACATGATTTTTCACTGTTTATTCATTAAAGGGGGTTTACATATGGCAGGAAATCGCGAATTTTATTACCGTCGGCTCCATTCACTGTTAGGAGTCATTCCAGTAGGAGTCTTTTTAGTACAACATTTAGTCGTAAACCATTTTGCGACGAGAGGACCAGAGGCGTTTAACCGGGCGGCTTCTTTTATGGACAATTTACCGTTCCGCTATTTGCTAGAAATATTCGTTATTTTCCTTCCACTGCTGTTCCACGCCATTTACGGCCTTTATATCGCTTTTACAGCGAAATTTAATGTCGGAAATTACGGATATTTCCGTAACTGGATGTTTATGTTACAGCGGATCACCGGAATTATCACATTAATTTTTGTGACATGGCATGTGTATGAAACGCGCGTTCAAGCTGCGTTTGGAGCGGAAGTAAACTACGAAATGATGGCCAATATCGTGGACAATCCGGTTATGCTTGGCTTTTATATTGTCGGAATTTTGTCAACGGTTTTCCACTTTGCCAACGGTTTATGGTCTTTCTGCGTAAGCTGGGGGTTAACGGTGTCTCCTCGTTCACAACAAGTTTTCACTTACTTAACGATGATTATTTTTGTCGCACTTTCCATTGTCGGCATTCGTGCCATTTTAGCATTTGCCTGATCGACAACTAGCAATCTTTTAGGGAGTGAGTAGCAATGAAAAAAGGAAAAATCATAGTAGTTGGCGGCGGTCTAGCTGGTCTAATGGCAACAATTAAAATCGCAGAAGCAGGGGTTCCTGTAGAATTGTTCTCGCTTGTGCCTGTAAAGCGGTCTCACTCTGTCTGTGCGCAAGGCGGGATTAACGGCGCGGTAAATACAAAAGGGGAAGGCGATTCTCCTTGGGAACATTTTGACGATACCGTATACGGCGGCGACTTTTTGGCGAACCAGCCTCCAGTAAAAGCGATGTGTGAGGCAGCGCCGAGCATCATTTATATGCTTGACCGCATGGGAGTCATGTTCAACCGTACTCCTGAAGGGTTGCTCGATTTCCGTCGCTTTGGTGGAACACAGCACCACCGTACTGCCTACGCAGGAGCAACGACAGGCCAGCAAATTTTGTATGCGCTTGATGAACAAGTGCGTCGCCATGAAGTAGCTGGGCTTGTAACGAAATATGAAGGATGGGAATTTTTAGGTGTTGTCTTAGACGACGAACAAATTTGCCGCGGCATTGTCGCACAAGACTTAAAGTCAATGGAAATTAAAGCGTTTCCTGCGGACGCAGTCATTATGGCGACAGGCGGGCCGGGAGTCATTTTCGGCAAATCGACGAACTCCATCATCAATACCGGTTCGGCCGCATCGATCGTCTATCAACAAGGTGCATATTATGCAAACGGAGAGTTTATCCAAATTCACCCGACGGCGATTCCGGGAGACGATAAATTACGTTTAATGAGTGAATCTGCCCGTGGTGAGGGCGGAAGAGTCTGGACGTATAAAGACGGAAAGCCGTGGTACTTCCTTGAAGAAAAATATCCGGCTTACGGAAACCTTGTCCCTCGTGATATTGCTGCCCGGGAAATTTTCCATGTCTGCGTCGACTTGAAGCTTGGCATCAACGGCGAAAACATGGTATATCTTGATCTTTCCCATAAAGATCCGAAAGAGCTCGATGTCAAACTAGGCGGTATTATCGAAATTTATGAGAAATTTATGGGCGAAGATCCTCGCAAAGTGCCGATGAAAGTATTCCCGGCTGTACACTATTCGATGGGCGGCTTATGGGTCGATTATGATCAAATGACAAACATTAAAGGATTGTTCGCCGCTGGTGAGTGCGATTATTCGATTCACGGTGCGAACCGTCTTGGGGCTAACTCCTTATTATCAGCGATTTTCGGTGGTATGGTCGCTGGTCCAAACGCGGTTCGGTATATTCGTGGCTTAGAAAAATCATCCGATGCAATGCCATCGTCGTTATACGACCGTTACGTAAAACAGGAAGAAGAGCGTTGGAACAACATCTTGTCCATGGATGGAACAGAAAACGCATATGTGCTTCATAAAGAACTTGGCGAATGGATGACAGCAAACGTGACGATCGTCCGCTACAATGATAAGCTGTTGAAGACAGACGAAAAAATTCAAGAACTGCTCGAGCGCTATAAAAATATCAGCGTAACCGATACATCCAAATGGAGCAACCAAGGAGCGACATTTATCCGCCAGTTGTACAACATGCTTCAACTCGCTCGCGTTATTACATTAGGCGCATACAACCGTAATGAAAGCCGCGGTGCGCACTATAAACCAGAGTTTCCGGAGCGCAATGACGAGGAATGGCTCAAAACAACGATGGCTCGCTACACTCCGGATGGCCCAGCGTTCCATTACGAAGATGTCGATGTATCGTTAATTAAGCCACGTAAACGCGACTACTCGAAAAAGAAAGAGGAAGTGAAATAGACCATGAGCGAGAAAAAAACGGTTCGATTTATTGTAACACGTCAAGATCGTCCTGATTCTGCGCCATACGAAGAAGAATTTGAAATCCCGTACCGTCCAAATATGAACGTCATTTCTGCGCTGATGGAAATTCGCCGCAATCCGGTGAACGCCAAAGGGCAAAAAACAACTCCAGTTGTATGGGAAATGAACTGTCTTGAGGAAGTATGCGGCGCTTGTTCGATGGTCATTAACGGCAAACCGCGGCAAGCGTGTACGGCGTTAATTGATCAGTTAGAGCAGCCAATCCGTTTGGAGCCAATGCGCACGTTCCCAGTTGTGCGCGACTTACAAGTCGACCGCAGCCGCATGTTTGATTCGCTGAAAAAAGTAAAAGCATGGATTCCGATTGATGGAACGTACGACTTAGGCCCTGGTCCGCGCATGCCAGAACGAAAACGGCAATGGGCATACGAACTGTCGAAATGTATGACATGCGGCGTATGTTTAGAAGCATGTCCAAACGTCAACAGCAAATCCAACTTTATCGGCCCAGCTCCGCTGTCACAAGTTCGTCTCTTTAATGCCCATCCGACAGGCGCGATGCATAAAGCAGAGCGGCTGAGAGCAATCATGGGAGACGGCGGTTTGGCGAACTGCGGCAACTCGCAAAACTGTGTGCAATCCTGTCCAAAAGGTATTCCGCTCACGACGTCCATTGCCGCGCTAAACCGTGAAACAACGATTCAAATGTTCCGTGATTTCTTTGGAAGTGATGAAGTATAATTATAAAAATCCCCTTCATGGTTTTCATGAAGGGGATTTTTATTTAGAAGACACAGGCGATGAAGCAAATCATGGGGTGATGGGATGTGACAAATGCTTCAACAGTCCCAGGTGATGGCACTTGTATAGAAAAAACACCTATTTTTCTATTAGATAAACGAAATTCCGTCACCGCAACCCTCGTTTTCACATACTATATGGTGAGTAAATACCCATCCGGTAGTTCAGGTCTAGTGAAGCAAGGAGGGTTACAACACTTGAAGGACAAATCGTTTCAACCAAAGTCGTTGCTGACAAAAAGAGAGAAAGAGGTATTTGAATTATTAGTACAAGATAAGACGACAAAGGAAATTGCGCAAGAATTGTTTATTAGCGAAAAAACGGTTCGCAACCACATTTCGAATGCAATGCAAAAGCTTGGAGTAAAGGGGCGCTCGCAAGCTGTTATTGAATTGCTTCGAATGGGGGAGCTTGAACTATAAACAATGCCGGCTTACCTTATTTTTAAGGTGGCCGGTTTGTTATCTTTTTTGACCACAATCGCAAAACGGTTCTTTCTTCGTTATATTGGCAAATGGAAATAGATGAATTTTTTTATTGATTATGGGGAAAAGTGGTGTAAAATGAAATATATCGAATTATGTCGAACAACGTAAAGGAATTTGGTTGTCTGACATCATTCTTGCATTTTTTAAAAAAACCGTTAAAAATAATAAATGTAGTTTTGTAGGAGAGATTGTATGCCGTTTTCGATGGATGAAAAGGCCGTCGCTGAATTGGAAAAGCTGCTTCGGTACATTGCTGCGAATTTAAAGCAGCGCGGCCGTGAAATTTTAACGCAATATCCAATCACGCCGCCGCAATTTGTCGCGTTGCAGTGGCTGTTGGAAGAAGGAGACTTGACAATTGGCGAATTATCACACAAAATGTATTTGGCATGCAGCACAATAACGGATTTAGTAGACAGAATGGAACGAAACGGGCTTGTTGCTAGAGTAAAAGATAAGCATGATCGACGGGTTGTACGCATTCATCTCCTTGAAAAAGGAGAGCGCATTATTGAGGAAGTGATTGCAAAGCGTCAACATGACTTGGCGCAAGTGTTGCAAAATTTTTCTGACGAAGAAATTGTTTTTTTGGAAAAATGCTTACGTAAATTGCATCAAGAAATAAAGAAAGAATGAGGGCGATCACTTGGAAAGACCAATCGGTGTTATTGATTCAGGAGTCGGCGGATTAACGGTTGCAAAAGAAATTATGCGACAATTACCAAAAGAACGGATTATTTATCTTGGAGATACGGCGCGTTGTCCATATGGACCGCGTCCGGAGGAAGAAATTCGTCAATTCACATGGGAAATGACGAATTATTTATTGCAGTATAATATTAAAATGTTGGTGATTGCTTGTAATACGGCAACGGCAGTCGTATTAGACGAAATTCGGGAACAGCTTGATATTCCGGTATTAGGCGTAGTCCATCCCGGGGCGCGTGCGGCGTTAAAAATGACGAAAAACGGACATATCGGTGTGATCGGTACGGTTGGTACGGTAAAAAGCGGTGCGTATGAAAAGGCGCTAAAGTCCATTAACCATCGAGTTCATGTCGAAAGTTTAGCATGTCCAAAGTTTGTTCCGCTTGTAGAGAGTGGAAATTTCGAAGGAGAAGAAGCAAGAAAAATAGTTGCTGAATCACTTGAGCCGTTTAGATCAAGCGATATTGATGTCCTTATTTTAGGATGCACCCATTATCCTTTGTTAAGCCCGTTGATCAAAGAATATATGGGAAAACGCGTCAAGCTGATTTGCTCCGGGGTTGAAACAGCACGCGAAGTGAGCGCGATTTTGCACCACAGCCATCTGCTTTATACAGGGCAGCGTGAGGAGAAACATTTATTTTTCACAACCGGGCCGAAGGAGCTGTTCCAAAAAATTGCATCGAAATGGTTTGGAAAACCAGTCGAATGCGTACAAACGATTGAATTATAAAAAAATCCTTTAGCGTCAAAGCTAAAGGATTTTTTTATTCTATTTTTCAAAAAGGCTCGTATACATAGTAGTACAAACTATGAGTAGGAGGGGACTTTCATGTTTAATCGGAGAACATGGAAATTAGCCGCATCCGTTGTGACATCGCTGTTATTGCTTAGTGGCTGTGGATTATTTGAAAAGAAAGAGGGAATAAAAGAAATTGATCCGCCGCAAGATGTCAGTTACTTAAAAGATGGCCAAAAGCTGCAAGAAGCAACGAAAGATAACGAGGGAAAACAGACGAAAGAAAAAGCAACGGAAACCGTTAAACGCGAACTTTACTTAATTGATAAAAATGGCTTTGTCGTACCGCAAACGGTAGAATTGCCAAAAACAGACGCTGTAGCGAAGCAAGTGTTGGAATATTTAGTCGAAGACGGCCCTGTTTCTGAAATATTGCCAAATGGATTCCGCGCTGTATTACCAGCAGATACGCGTGTATTAGGAGTGAAGCTTGAGAAAGACGGCACCATTATTGCTGATTTCTCACCAGAATTCAAAAATTATAAGCCAGAAGACGAGAAAAAAATTTTACAGGCCATTACGTGGACGCTGACACAATTTGATAATGTAAAAAGAGTCAAAATTCGTATTAACGGCTATGACCAGGATGTGATGCCAGTTAACAAAACTCCTATCCAAGGCGGGGTCAGCCGTGCGGATGGAATTAATATCGATGCTAGCGGCGTCAATGACATTACAAACACTCACCCAGTTACCGTCTATTTTGTCGCGCAGCAAGGAAATGAAACGTACTACGTTCCAGTAACACGGCGCGTGTCCAATAAAGAAAAAGACAATATTACTGCTGTAGTGAATGAGTTAATTAAAGGTCCGGGCTACGGCAGCGGACTTGCGAGCGGGTTTCAGCCAGATACGAAGCTATTGGAAAAACCAAAATACGAAGATGGAAAAGTAACATTGAATTTTAACGAAGCGATTTACGGCAGCAATAAGAAAAATGTGATTGCTGACGATGTATTAAACTGCCTTGTTTTGTCGCTAACGGAGCAAAAAGGAGTGGAAAGTGTTGCCATTACAGTAAATGGAAAAGCCAATCTAGTAAGAGAAGACGGCAACCCGCTATCCAAACCGGTAACAAGACCAACAAATGTGAACACAGGCAGCTTCTAAGCAAAAAGTTTTATATTGTGTCAGAAAAATAAGGGGTAAACGCAATGGAGCGGCTGGCAGTTAGAGGCAATATTATGATATAAAAAAGAGGTAGGCGGTGTTCTACCTCTTTCTTTTTATGGTAAAGGAGGCTTTCTCATGAGGATCGATGGCAGAGACAACAAGCAATTACGCCCTGTATATATGGAAAAACATTTTATTAAACATGCAGAAGGATCTGTATTGATTACTGTTGGCGATACGAAAGTCATTTGTACGGCGAGCATCGATGATAAAGTGCCGCCGTTTATGCGCGGCGGCGGCAAAGGATGGATTACGGCGGAATATGCAATGCTGCCGCGGGCGACGGAGCAGCGGAATGTTAGGGAGTCCAGCAAAGGAAAAGTGTCAGGGCGCACGATGGAAATCCAGCGTCTGATCGGAAGAACGCTTCGTTCCGTCGTGCAATTGGACAAGCTGGGCGAAAAAACAGTATGGATTGACTGCGACGTCATTCAAGCAGACGGGGGGACGCGGACCGCATCGATTACAGGAGCATACGTAGCAATGGTATTGGCGTTTGCTAAATTAGTCGAGGAAAAGAAACTGGACGAACTTCCTGTCCATGATTTCCTCGCGGCAACATCTGTCGGAATCGATCCGGAGCATGGTATTATTCTCGATTTAAACTACAGCGAAGATGCACGTGCCGAGGTTGACATGAACGTGGTGATGACAGGGGCGGGACGTTTTGTTGAAATTCAAGGGACAGGAGAAGAAGCGACGTTTTCCCGCGAGCAATTAAATGAGCTGTTAGATACGGCGCAACTCGGCATTCAGCAGCTGATTGAAATTCAGCGGAGTACGTTAGGAGAGATTGCGGCGCAAATTGACATGAAACGAAACGGAGAAGGTGGAAGTGCATCATGAAACAAGTCATTATCGCGACAAAAAACGCAGGAAAAGCGCGGGAGTTTCAAACGCTTCTTGAAAAAAGAGGGATTGAAGTAAAATCGCTTCTTGATTTTCCTAATTGCCCTGATGTAGAAGAAACAGGGAGCACGTTTGTCGAAAATGCGATACTAAAAGCGGAAGCCATGTCCCGCTATTTCAACACGGCGGTCATTGCCGACGATTCCGGTCTGTCGGTTGATGCGTTAGGCGGAAGGCCAGGAGTGTATTCCGCCCGCTACGCCGGAGAAGAAAAGAACGATCAAAAAAACATCGCCAAAGTGTTATCAGAGTTAGAAGGGGTTCCTTTCGCAAAGCGAACCGCCCGTTTCCATTGCGCGCTTGCCGTTGCCGCCCCAGGACGGCGCACCGCGGTCGTCGAGGGAACTTGTGAAGGATACATTGCCGAAAAGCCGCAAGGAGAAAATGGGTTTGGCTATGATCCGATTTTTTATATCCCGCAAAAAGGAAAAACGATGGCACAATTATCGCCAGAAGAGAAAAATCAAATTAGCCATCGGGCCAAAGCGCTGGAAAAATTAGATAAACAGTGGGATGAAATCATAAGCGGCAAGGAGTAAGAGAATGATGAAAGCATTGATTGTCAGCGATAGCCATGGATTAACAAAAGAACTAGAGGAAATTGCGGAGCGCCACCGGCATGAGGTAAACGCGTTCATTCATTGCGGAGATTCGGAATTGTCCCCTGATCAGAAAGAAATCGAACGCTTCTTCATCGTGCGCGGAAATTGCGATTTCACCGCCGCGTTTCCAAACGAGCGGATCGAAGAGGTGGAAGGCATCCGCTTTTTCATCACTCACGGCCATCTCTATAACGTCAAAACGTCGTTGCTGAACTTATACTATCGGGCCAAAGAGACAAAGGCCAACGTCGTATGTTTCGGCCATTCCCATATCGCGGGAGCCGAAAAAATCGATGATATTTTGTTTATCAATCCAGGCAGCATCTTATTGCCAAGAGTGCGGAAAGAAAAGACATACGCGCTATTGCAAATAGAAAACGGAAAAGCAACCGTGCAATTTTACGACCTTAATGGAAAGGAAATACCGTCTTTTGCCAAAACATTCACCATGTGAGCGGGGCATTTCCCCGCTTTCCCCATCTTGACTTCACTAAAAAACTTTTTTATAATATACACTGTCTTTGACAAATAATTAAATTTTCATGTCATTACGAGTTGTCCCGACGTATCTCACTTTTGGCTAGCAGAGGAAGGGACAAAGAGTCGAAAATGCCTTAATACTATGTCCCAGTAGCTCAGCTGGATAGAGCAGCGGCCTTCTAAGCCGTCGGTCGGGAGTTCGAATCTCTCCTGGGACGCTGAACGAAAACCTCCTTTTCGGTTTACCGAAAAGGAGGTTTTCACTTTTATGTGGGCAAAAAAATTTTTTAGCGGTGGAAAACCATTGATTCTATCAATATGTAAGCGCATACAAATAGTCTAACGAATCGAAATATTCAAAAAATAGTATTGACTCCCTCTTCTTTTCGGATTATTATAATTTTCAAATAAATGAAACGAATCCATCATCATCGAAATGCTGGATGAATGAAAGTGTCGCACTTATCAAGGAAGAGGGGAACAAAATTGAGTGAACAATGGATCTTTTTAAACGGCGAATTTGTGACAAAAGAGAACGCAAAAATTTCCGTGTACGATCATGGCTTCTTGTATGGTGACGGTGTCTTTGAAGGCATTCGCGTCTATAGCGGCAACGTATTTCGATTGCATGAGCATATAGATCGCCTATACAATTCCGCTAAATCGATCTTACTCACGATTCCTTATACGAAAGAAGAAATGATCGATTATATTATCGAAACGATACGAAGAAACCAATATCAAGATGCCTATATTCGCCTTGTTGTTTCACGCGGAGTCGGCGATTTAGGACTCGACCCGTATCGATGCAAAACACCGCAAGTAGTGATTATTGTCGAACCGCTAGCATTGTTCCCTAAACATTTATATGAAACAGGGATTGAAGTAGTGACAGTAGCAACGCGAAGAAATCGCTCAGATGTGCTCAGTCCGAAAGTAAAATCGCTGAACTATTTGAATAACGTCCTTGTCAAAATCGAAGCCCATCTTGCGAATGTAAGCGAAGCGTTAATTTTAAACGATCAAGGGTATGTTGCCGAAGGCTCAGGAGACAATGTTTTTATCATTAAAGACCAAGTCGTCTATACACCGCCTGGATATGTCGGAGCGCTCGAAGGAATTACGCGCCAAGCGATCATCGAGATTGCCCAAGATCTTGGCTATGTCGTAAAAGAAGAGCCGTTTACCCGCCATGATGTTTATGTAGCCGATGAAGTCTTTTTAACCGGAACGGCCGCTGAAGTGATCGCCGTGGTGAAGGTCGATGGACGTGTCATCGGTGAAGGAGTTCCAGGACCGCATACAAAGCGGCTGCTAGAAGAATTTAGACGCCGCGTCGTTTCCGAAGGGGTAAAAGTATATCCGACGAATGCGAATGTCGGATAATGAACCATGATAATTTGATGAGAAAAAGCGTCGACGAGGATAAGTAGTCAGCGGGGACAACATCCACAGAGAGCCGGGGGAGCTGGAAACCGGTGATGTTGCCGCTTGATGAACTCACCTCTGAGCGCCAGCCTGAACGTCATGCGGCTAGTAGGGTTGGACGGGTGGGGCAGCATTTGCTTCACTCGTTACTAAAAAGAGCAATTGGACTCTTTCCAATTGCTCCTGAGGTGGTCGGTATGACCACGAAGAAGGGTGGTACCGCGGAAAGGAAACCTTTTCGCCCCTTTGACCGAAGCAAAGTAGGTCATAGTGGGTGAAAAGGTTTTTTTCATATGTGATGAAAAAGACAGGGGAGGATGGAGCATGACGAGGATGAAAGTGGAGGAAAAGGCGAAGCAAAAAATGGAAATGAGCGGAGCGCTGATGCTCGTCGAAGCATTAAAGGCGGAAAAGGTAGAAGTGATTTTCGGATATCCGGGCGGGGCCGTGCTGCCGCTTTATGACCAGTTATATCGATCGGGAGTGTTCCACGTATTAACAAGGCATGAACAAGGAGCGATTCATGCAGCCGAAGGATATGCGCGCATTTCCGGGAAGCCAGGGGTGGTGATCGCTACATCAGGCCCGGGAGCAACAAACATTGTGACAGGTTTAACAGACGCAATGATGGATTCGTTGCCGCTTGTTGTATTTACCGGCCAAGTGGCAACCAGCGTCATCGGATCGGATGCGTTTCAAGAAGCGGATGTCGTCGGGATTACGATGCCAATCACGAAACATAATTATCAAGTTCGCGATATTAGTGAGCTGCCAAAAATTATTAAAGAGGCGTTCCACATTGCTACAACTGGCAGACCTGGCCCGGTGCTCATCGATATTCCAAAAGACATTACGACAGCAAAGGGAGAGTTTGATTATGAACAAGAAGTTCATTTGCCGGGCTATCAGCCGACCACCCAGCCGAACCACTTGCAAATCCGGCGTCTTGTCGAAGCGGTCAGCCAATCAAAAAGGCCGGTTATTTTAGCTGGGGCAGGAGTATTGCACGCCAATGCTTCCAATGAATTGCGGCAATATGCGGAACAACAAAACATCCCGGTTGTTCATACATTGCTAGGATTAGGCGGATTTCCGGCCGATCATCCACTGTTTTTAGGCATGGCCGGCATGCACGGCACGTACACGGCGAACATGGCGCTTTATGAATGTGATTTGCTGATTAATATCGGAGCAAGATTCGATGATCGCGTAACAGGAAACTTAAAATATTTCGCACCAAAGGCGACGGTGGCCCACATTGATATTGATCCGGCGGAAATCGGGAAAAACGTGCCGACAAAAATTCCGATTGTCAGCGATGCAAAAGCAGCCTTGCAAGAATTAATTCATCAACAAGGAAAGCCGGCGGACACAAGCGCATGGCTGCGCCAGCTAAATGAATGGAAACAGCGATTTCCGCTTTATTACGAAGAAGATGGGCAAACGATTAAGCCGCAAAAACTAGTGGAAATGATTTATGAATTAACGAACGGGGAAGCCATTATTACTACCGACGTTGGCCAGCATCAAATGTGGGCGGCGCAATACTACAAGTTTAATAAACCACATCGCTGGGTGACTTCCGGCGGGCTCGGAACGATGGGATTCGGCCTTCCGGCGGCGATCGGAGCGCAGCTTGCAGAAAGAAATGCTACGGTTGTTTCCATTGTCGGTGACGGCGGTTTTCAAATGACATTCCAAGAGTTATCGGTTATTCAAGAGCTGCAATTGCCAATTAAAGTAGTGATCGTCAATAATCAAGCGCTCGGCATGGTTCGTCAATGGCAAGAACTTTTTTACGAAAAACGATATTCCCATTCTCTCATTCCAAATCAGCCGGATTTTGTAAAACTAGCAGAAGCATACAATGTGCCGGGCTTCCGAGCGAAAACGGAGGCGGAAGCGATGGAGGTGCTGAAGAAAGCATTTGCGATCGACGGTCCGGTTTTACTTGATTTCCATGTGAAAGCGGATGAAAACGTCTATCCAATGGTCGCGCCTGGAAAAGGATTGCATGAAATGGTGGGGGTGAAAGCGTGCGGAGAATTATCACAATGACCGTCAATAACCGTCCTGGTGTTCTCAACCGCATTACCGGGTTATTTACCAAGCGGCATTATAACATTGAAAGCATTACCGTCGGACATACAGAAATCGAAGGAATTTCCCGCATGACCTTTGTCGTCAATGTTGAAGATGAGCGGATAGCCGAGCAAATTATTAAGCAGCTGAATAAGCAGATTGATGTGCTCAAAGTCAACGATATTACCGATCAAGCGATCGTTGCGCGCGAGTTGGCACTGGTGAAAGTATCCGTGACACCGGCGCTCCGCCAAGAGATTTATGCGCTTATTGAACCATTCCGCGCCTCCATTGTCGATGTAAGCAAAGATAGCCTTGTTATTCAAGTAACAGGCGAATCCGAAAAAGTAGAAGCGCTCATTGAATTATTGCGGCCTTATGGAATTAAAGAAGTGGCAAGAACAGGCACAACAGCGTTTACACGCGGCTCGCAAAAAACAGCCGCTACGCATAAAACAGCTTTCATTATCTAAAAAACGATGAAAAAAGGAGAGATGAACAATGGCAAAAGTTTACTATAACGGAGATGCAAATGAAAAATACTTACAATCGAAAACGGTGGCAATTATCGGTTACGGTTCGCAAGGCCACGCGCATGCGCAAAACCTACGCGACAGCGGAGTGAACGTGATTGTCGGCCTTCGCCAAGGGAAGTCATGGGAACAAGCGGAAAAAGACGGCTTTGCCGTATACAGCGTCCGCGAAGCAGCCAAACAAGCAGACATCGTAATGGTGTTGCTGCCGGACGAAAAACAGCCAAGTGTATACAAAGAAGAGATCGAGCCAGAGCTTCAGCCGGGAAATGCGCTAGTCTTTGCGCACGGATTTAACATTCACTTTAGCCAGATTGTTCCTCCTGAACATGTCGATGTCTTTTTAGTCGCGCCGAAAGGTCCGGGGCATTTAGTGCGCCGCACCTATACAGAAGGAGCAGGCGTGCCAGCATTAATTGCGGTGCATCAAGATGTAACAGGAGAAGCAAAAGAAACGGCACTTGCCTACGCAAAAGCAATCGGCGCGACAAGAGCGGGAGTGCTGGAAACAACGTTTAAAGAAGAAACAGAAACGGATTTGTTCGGTGAACAAGCGGTATTGTGCGGAGGATTAACAGCGCTCATTAAAGCCGGATTTGAAACGCTTGTTGAAGCAGGGTATCAGCCGGAAGTAGCCTACTTTGAATGTCTGCACGAAATGAAATTAATTGTCGATTTGCTTTACGAAGGCGGCCTTGCGTGGATGCGCCATTCGATTTCCGATACGGCGCAATGGGGAGATTTCATTTCTGGACCGCGCATTATTAATGATGCAGTGAAAGCAGAAATGAAAAACGTTCTTCATGACATTCAAACAGGGAAATTTGCCAAAGGATGGATTTTAGAAAATCAAGCGAATCGTCCAGAGTTTAACGCGATCAACCGTCGTGAAAACGAACACCTCATTGAGATCGTCGGCCGTGAATTGCGGAGCATGATGCCGTTTGTCAAAGCAAAACAGAAAGATGTGGTGGTCTCCAGTGCGAAAAATTAATATTTTCGACACGACATTGCGTGACGGTGAACAGTCTGCTGGAATCAATTTGAATTTGCAAGAAAAACTTGAAATTGCCCGGCAGCTTGAACGGCTTCGTGTCGACATCATTGAGGCGGGCTTTCCTGCCGCTTCAAAGGGTGATTTCCAAGCGGTCAAACAAATTGCCGAAACGATCAAAACATGCTCTGTTACCGGGCTTTCCCGCTCGGTACAGAGCGATATTGACGCCGCATGGGAAGCGTTAAAAGGAGGAGTGGAGCCTCGTCTCCATTTATTCATCGCTACATCTCCGATTCATATGATTCATAAATTGCGAATGACGCCGGAACAAGTCATTGAAACGGCGGTAGAATCGGTTAAATATGCGAAACGTTATTTTCCGATTGTGCAATGGTCGGCGGAAGACGCCTGCCGCAGTGAGCTTCCGTTTTTGGCCAAGATTATTACAGAAGTGATTAAAGCAGGGGCAACGGTTATTAATATCCCAGATACAGTAGGGTATATTACCCCGAAAGAATACGGGAATATTTTCACTTTCTTAAGCAATAATGTTCCGAATATTGAAAAAGTTTCTCTTTCTGCCCATTGCCATGATGATTTAGGAATGGCGGTCGTCAACTCTTTAGCTGCTATTGAGCATGGGGCAACACAAGTGGAAGGAACGATTAACGGAATCGGTGAACGAGCAGGAAACGCGGCGCTCGAGGAAATTGCGGTCGCGCTTTATATCCGCAAAGATTACTATCAGGCGGAAACACGCTTGAATCTTCAAGAAATTAAGCGAACGAGCAATTTAGTAAGCAAATTGACCGGCGTGGTTATTCCGCCAAACAAAGCGGTCGTCGGTAAAAATGCATTTGCCCATGAATCGGGAATCCATCAGGATGGCGTGCTAAAAGAAAAAACAACGTACGAAATTATTTCGCCGGAGCTGGTCGGGGTTCAATCGAACTCGATGGTGCTTGGCAAACACTCTGGACGGCACGCACTGCGCAACCGTGTGGAAGAGCTTGGTTATACCTTGTCTGATGAAGAAATTAACCAATTGTTCGTTCGCTTTAAAGAGCTTGCCGATAAGAAAAAGGACATTACTGATGACGATTTGGTCGCGCTTATTTTTGAAGAAAAATTTGACCACTTTAAAGATTTTTATCAATTATCTTCGATTCAAGTCCAATATGGCACGAACCAAATTCCAACCGCAGTGGTTGTGCTAAAAGACGGACAAGGAAACGAGATTCAAGAAGCGGCTACAGGAGCGGGCAGCGTTGAAGCATTGTATAACACGTTAGAGCGCTGCTTTAAAACGCCGGTTACATTGCTTGACTACCGGATTGAATCGGTCAGCGGCGGACGCGATGCGCTTGCGCAAGTGTTTGTGAAAGTCCGGGCTAACGACATCGAAACGAGTGGGCGCGGCACGGCGCAAGACGTGCTCGAAGCATCCGCAAAAGCCTATATTAACGCTGTTAACCGTGTATTCATGATTGAAACGATGCGCATGGAAAGCCAAAAGGTCACAACCCAATAAAACGGAGGGGGAACAGCATGGGAAATTATCGGATTGCCGTATTGCCGGGAGATGGAATCGGTAAAGAAGTAACAAAGGGAGCTGTTGAAGTTTTAAAGGCGATTGAAACTCGTTTTGGACATCATTTTGAGTTTGCATATGGATTGATTGGTGGGGCTGCCGTTGATCAAAAAGGTACGCCGCTTCCAGAGGAAACGCTTGCTCTTTGCCGGGAAAGCGACGCGGTATTGCTCGGGGCAGTCGGTGGTCCGAAATGGGATCAACATCCTCCACATCTGCGTCCGGAAAGAGGATTATTGCAGATTCGCAAAGAGATGAATTTGTTTGCCAATTTGCGTCCCGTGAAATTTTACGATAGTTTAACGGATTCTTCACCATTAAAACAGGAAGTCATTCAAGGAGTCGACTTAGTCATCGTCCGCGAATTAACTGGAGGGCTGTATTTCGGCAAGCCGAGTGGGCGAATGGTCGAAAACGGAGAAGAAAAAGCGGTAGATACGCTTCTATATAAAAAGGAAGAAATTAAACGGATTGTGAAAGTAGCGTTTGAGCTGGCGCGCAAGCGGAAGAAAAAAGTGACATCGGTCGATAAAGCGAATGTGCTGGCATCGAGCAGAATGTGGCGGGAGATTGCCGAAGAAGTAGCACAAGAGTTTCCAGATGTAAAGCTTGAGCATATGCTTGTCGACAATGCGGCCATGCAGCTGATCCGTTCTCCGCAGCAATTTGATGTGGTCGTGACGGAAAACATGTTTGGCGATATTTTGAGCGATGAGGCATCGATGTTGACCGGTTCGCTTGGCATGCTGCCGTCGGCAAGTTTATCGGCTTCAGGACCGAGTTTGTATGAGCCGATTCATGGTTCTGCGCCGGATATTGCCGGACAAAATAAAGCAAATCCGATTGCGACCGTTTTATCGGCCGCGATGATGCTCCGTCTTTCTTTCGGGCTTTCCAAAGAAGCGGAGGCGGTGGAAAAAGCGGTGCAGCAAGTATTGGCGGCGGGATTGCGGACGGCAGATATCGCGCAGAAAGGACAACGAGTAGTTTCCACCGATGAAATGGTAAATGAAATTAAAGCGACAATTTTAGACCATCAAACGATTTCCCACATCATGGCTGTATACGCATAAAACATGCGAGGTGAAAGTAGTGAAGCCGAAAACGATTATTGATAAGATTTGGGAAAACCATGTCGTCTATCGGGAAGACGGAAAGCCGGATTTGCTTTATATCGACTTGCATTTAGTTCATGAAGTTACCTCTCCGCAGGCGTTTGAAGGATTGCGGCAAAAAGGGCGGAAAGTGCGCCGCCCTGACTTGACCTTCGCCACCATGGATCATAACGTTCCAACGGTGAATCGCTTTGTCATTACCGATGAAGTGGCGAGAAATCAAATTGCCGCACTGGAACGCAACTGCCGTGAATTTTCGATTCCGCTTGCCGATTTGCATAGTGAAGAACAAGGAATTGTCCACGTCATCGGTCCGGAGCTTGGTTTGACACAGCCAGGAAAAACGATTGTTTGCGGAGACAGCCACACATCCACACACGGGGCGTTTGGGGCGCTCGCTTTCGGAATTGGAACGAGCGAAGTCGAACATGTGCTTGCCACACAGACGCTCTGGCAGCATAAGCCGAAAACGCTGCAAATCCGCATCGATGGAAAATTAGGTGAAGGGGTTACGGCAAAAGATGTTATTTTGGCGATTATCGGGCGTTATGGAGTTGGCGTCGGCACCGGATATATCATCGAATTTACCGGTGAAGCCATCCGCAATATGTCGATGGAAGAAAGAATGACGATTTGCAACATGTCGATTGAAGCGGGAGCACGCGCCGGCCTAGTAAGCCCGGATGAAAAGACATTCGCCTATTTGCGGGGCCGCAAATACGCTCCGAAGGGGGAAGAGTTTGAAAAAGCGGTGGAACGCTGGCGCACTTTGGCAACCGATGAAGGAGCCGAATACGATAAAACGATTGAAATAGATGCCTCGACGATTGCGCCAATGGTCACGTGGGGAACAAATCCAGCGATGAGCACCTCTATTGATGGAACGGTGCCACATCCGGAAGAGTTTACAAGCGAAACGGAACAAAAAGCTGTACGCCGCGCGTTGGAATATATGGGATTAAAGCCGGGAATCCCAATTACGGAAATTCCGGTACAGCACGTTTTCATCGGTTCCTGTACGAACTCGCGCATCAGCGACTTGCGCGAAGCGGCAAAAATCGTCAAAGGGAAAAAAGTGGCGAAGGGAGTGCGCGCTCTCGTCGTTCCGGGATCACAGCAAGTGAAAAAACAGGCAGAAGAAGAAGGATTAGCGCAAATTTTCATCGATGCAGGATTCGAATGGCGCGACTCCGGCTGCAGCGCTTGTTTAGGAATGAACCCGGATATTATTCCGGAAGGGGAGCATTGCGCCTCCACATCGAACCGAAATTTTGAGGGGCGGCAAGGAAAAGGAGCACGAACGCATTTAGTCAGCCCGGCGATGGCAGCAGCTGCTGCGGTTTACGGACATTTTGTCGATGTGCGCAAATTGGAGAAAGAACTGGTCCATTAAGGAGGGGGAGCATGTGAAGCCATTTACCGTTCATAAAGGGAAAGTAGCCGGCATCGACCGCGCCAACATTGATACAGACCAAATTATTCCGAAGCAGTTTTTAAAACGAATCGAACGGACAGGATTTGGCAAGTTTCTCTTTTACGATTGGCGCTATATCGACGGGGAAAAACCGAATCCTGATTTTGAGCTGAACTGGCCGGAAAACGAAGGAGCGACGATTCTCGTTGCCAATGAAAACTTTGGCTGCGGTTCCTCGCGCGAACATGCGCCATGGGCGCTGCAAGATTACGGATTTCGGGCGATTATTGCCCCGTCGTTTGCCGACATTTTTTACAACAACTGTTTAAAAAACGGGCTGCTGCCGATTCAACTAATGAAAGAAGATGTGGAGTATTTGTTGCAGGAGAGCAAAAAGGCGGATTACGAATTAACGATTTCGCTAGAAGAGCAGCGGGTATATGACGATCATGGATTTGCGCGGACATTTGCTATTGATCCATACCGCAAACAGCTTCTATTAAAAGGCTGGGATGAAATCGATTTAACCTTCGTTTATGAGCCGTATATCGCTGAATATGAAAGAAAGCATTGCCCGATGCCGTAAAGATGGGAAGCTGTTCCGACAAAAAGCGTTGGAACAGCTTTTTGCATGTTTTGCTTGTATCTTGCCGAAAAACTTGTTACACTTGTGTCAAAAATTTTATTGGAGCGGGCGAAGATGAACAAGGATAAAAACGGGAAAGTTATTTTGTTTCCGCGCGTAAAGGAACGGCTTGTGGAAGAAGGATGGAAGGCATTGCAGGCGAAACGGTACGAGGAAGCCCTTTATTTTTTCAGCGAGGCAGAGCAACTTGGGGAGCGTCGTTTTTCCGTTCAGCTCAGCATGGCCGTCTGCCATTATGAACTAGGGAATTTTCATGAAGCGGAGCGCCGCTTGCGCATATTATTGCAGGAAAATGAAGGGAATACGGATTTATTGCAAATGTATTTATCCATCTTAATGCAAACGCACCGGTATGAACAAGCAGAAACGGTCATCCGTGATGCGCTGCGCCGTCATCCTCTTCCTGCTGCTTGGCGGGAAAATTTGTTAAGCCTGTTTCGTTTCGTACAAAAAATGAACAAACGCCCGTTGCCTCCTGCCAAACAAGAAAACGTGCAGAGGCTGCTCGAGTCGAACGATATAACGGAACATATGCATGTAATCAAACAGCTCGAAAAAGAAGATATTGTTCCTGTACTTCCCTTATTAAAGCAATATTTAATCAATGAAACAAACAGCCCGGTCGTCAAAACGATGCTGCTGCGTTTGCTTACGTTAAAAAATATTGATGATGTCGTGACGGTTGAGAAATTTGGCAAAAGAATCGAAGTGATACCGGCAATGTTAAATGAACAGGCGGAAACGGCGTTTGCGGTAGAACTACTAGAGCGTTTGGAACATTGCCTCGCAAGCGAAAATCCTAGTTTATATGATGTTGCGGCAGAGATTTGGCTTCGTTACACGTATGTTCTTTATCCATTTTCCCCAGAGCCTGCCGCAATCGAAGCATGGATGGCCGCGCTTCATTATATTGCCCGCCAATTTCAAGGGGCGCCTGTGGCGATGGAGAAAATTGCTGCTCGATATGGTGTTTCAGAGGCAGAGATCGCCCCACTTTGTGACAAACTTTGCCACATAGAGAATTTTTCCTGCTTTTAATCGTTTACTTCATATTGAAACATTATCGTTGTATGATATAATATAATGGCTGTATTGCGTATATGTTTTTCTATGTTTCACTACATATATGAAAATGATGACAAGATAATGAAAACTGAAGCCGTTTCATTATCTTCCGCCTTTTTCTTTATCATGAATGATTTTTGGTTGGAGGGAATATTATGTCAGTCAAATGGGAAAAACTTGAAGGAAACGAGGGCGTCCTTACGGTTGAAGTGGACGCGGAAAAAGTAAATGAAGGCCTGGATGCAGCATTTAAAAAGGTAGTGAAAAATATTACACTTCCAGGATTCCGCAAAGGCAAAGTGCCGCGCGTGATTTTTGAAAAACGTTTTGGTGTCGAAGCTTTGTATCAAGACGCACTCGACATTTTATTGCCAGAAGCATACGCCAAAGCGGTCGAAGAAGCAGGAATTGAGCCTGTCGATATTCCGGAGATTGATATTGAGCAAATGGAAAAAGGGAAAAACCTTATTTTTAAAGCAAAAGTAACGGTGAAGCCGGAAGTGAAATTAGGCCAATATAAAGGATTAGAAGTAGAAAAAATGGATACGACAGTAACCGATGAAGATGTAGAAAAGGAATTAAAACGTCTGCAAGAAAACTACGCAGAACTTGTCGTCAAAGAAGATGGCAAA
The DNA here is from genome assembly GCF_000632515.1 of Parageobacillus genomosp. 1. Lineage (GTDB taxonomy): Bacteria > Bacillota > Bacilli > Bacillales > Anoxybacillaceae > Saccharococcus. The sequence continues at coordinate 2,685,536 of NZ_CM002692.1, read as the reverse complement.
ATTGAAAACGGCGACACCGCAGTGATCGACTTTGAAGGATTTGTTGACGGCGAGCCGTTTGAAGGCGGCAAAGCAGAAAACTACTCGCTTGAAATCGGTTCTGGCACATTCATTCCGGGATTTGAAGATCAATTAATCGGCATGCAAGCAGGAGAAGAAAAAGAAATTGAAGTGACATTCCCGGAAGAATATCATGCGAAAGAGTTGGCGGGCAAGCCGGCAACATTTAAAGTGAAAGTGCATGAAATCAAAGAAAAACGTCTTCCGGCATTAGACGACGAATTTGCCAAAGATGTGGACGATGAAGTAGAAACGCTCGAACAATTAAAAGACAAAATCCGCACAAGACTGGAAGAAGCGAAAAAGAACGAAGCAGAAGCGGCGCTGCGCGACGCGTTGGTTGAAAAAGCGGCGGAAAATGCCGAAATTGATATTCCAGAAGTAATGGTAAAAAATGAAACTGACCGCATGCTGCGCGAGTTTGATCAACGTTTGCAAATGCAAGGGCTTAACCTTGACCTTTACTATCAATTCTCGGGTCAAGACGAAGCAGCTTTGCGCGAGCAAATGAAAGAGGATGCCGAAAAACGCGTCCGCGTTGCCTTGACGCTTGAAGCGATCGCAAAGGCGGAAAATATTGAAGTAACGGAAGAAGAAGTCAACGAAGAATTGGAAAAAATGGCGAAAGTCTATAATTTGGAAGTCGAAAAATTAAAAGAGCTGTTAGGAAGCCTTGAAGGCGTCAAAGAAGATTTAAAATGGCGGAAAACGGTTGATTTTCTTGTAGAGCATAGCAAAGTTGCGGCATAATATATTATAGAGAACAAGGCGCGAGACGTTCGTGCCTTGTTCTTTATAACAAAAAATGGGGTGTGATAAAAAATTTTCTAATTTTTCTAACAAGTTATATTTTTTTCATTAGCCTTTTGGGGATCATTATGATAAAATGACGAATACATAAGTTTTGTTGGCGAAGATTTGCGAGGAAAATAAAATACATACAAGTGGTGCGATTTCGGACTAAGGGGTGAAACAGATGTTTAAATTTAATGATGAAAAAGGACAGTTGAAGTGTTCATTTTGCGGGAAAACGCAAGATCAAGTCCGCAAGCTCGTTGCCGGTCCAGGCGTATACATATGTGACGAGTGCATCGAGCTTTGTACCGAGATTGTGGAAGAAGAGCTGGGCAATGAAGAAGAATTTGAATTTAAAGATGTGCCGAAGCCGATGGAAATTCGCGAAATCTTAGATGAATATGTCATCGGCCAGGATGAGGCGAAAAAATCGTTGGCGGTGGCCGTTTACAACCACTATAAACGCATTAATTCCGGCAGTAAAATCGATGATGTCGAATTATCGAAAAGCAACATTTTAATGATCGGACCGACAGGAAGCGGAAAAACGCTGCTTGCGCAAACACTGGCGCGCATTTTGAATGTGCCGTTTGCGATTGCCGACGCGACATCGCTGACGGAAGCTGGATATGTTGGGGAAGACGTAGAAAACATTTTGCTGAAACTGATTCAGGCAGCCGACTACGATGTAGAGCGGGCGGAAAAAGGTATCATTTATATTGATGAGATCGATAAAATCGCCCGCAAATCGGAGAACCCATCCATTACTCGCGATGTATCAGGTGAAGGGGTGCAGCAGGCGCTGCTGAAAATTTTAGAGGGGACGATTGCAAGCGTTCCTCCGCAAGGCGGCCGCAAACATCCGCATCAAGAGTTCATTCAAATTGATACGACGAACATTTTATTTATTTGTGGCGGTGCGTTTGATGGAATTGAGCCGATTATTAAGCGCCGTCTAGGGAAAAAAGTAATCGGATTCGGTGCTGACATGCAGCAGTCAGAAGTGGACGAAAAGAATTTATTGTCCAAAGTGCTTCCGGAAGACTTATTAAAGTTTGGATTGATTCCAGAATTTATCGGCCGTCTCCCAGTGATTACTACATTAGAGCCGCTTGATGAGCAAGCGCTAGTCGATATATTGACAAAACCGAAAAACGCGATTGTTAAACAGTACCAAAAAATGCTGGAGCTCGATGGAGTGGAACTCGAATTTGAAGAGGAAGCGTTGCGAGAAATCGCGAAAAAAGCGATTGAGCGAAAAACAGGCGCGCGCGGCCTTCGCTCGATTATTGAAGGCATTATGCTCGATGTCATGTTTGAGCTTCCGTCCCGTGAAGACGTGCAAAAATGCATTATTACGCTCGAAACGGTCCGCGATAATAAGCCGCCAAAATTGATTCGCCACGATGGCACCGTGGTCGAACAAGAACGGAAAACATCGGCATAATCAGAAGGAAACTGCCTTATTGATAAGGCGGTTTCTTTTTTTGTTTATTCCTGCCTGTTCACGGAGATACTATCATACTACATACTATTTGAAGGCAGGAGGATTTCAGCAATGAATTGGACAAACGTCGTGTTATTGATACAACTGTTTTTCGGGATTATTATCGGCCTTTATTTTTGGAATCTGCTTAAAAGCCAGCGGGTGCAAAAAGTTTCCATTGATAAGGAATCCCGAAAAGAAATGGAGCAGCTGCAGAAACTGCGGTCCATTTCGCTGACCGAGCCGTTGGCGGAAAAAGTGCGACCGAAAAGTTTTGAGGATATTGTCGGACAGGAAGATGGAATTAAAGCGCTTAAAGCGGCATTATGCGGTCCAAACCCGCAGCATGTCATTATCTACGGACCTCCTGGCGTTGGAAAAACGGCAGCCGCCCGCCTCGTTTTGGAAGAAGCGAAAAAAAATCCGCTTTCCCCGTTTAAGAAAAATGCGGCGTTTGTCGAGTTGGATGCCACAACAGCGCGATTTGACGAACGCGGCATCGCCGACCCGTTAATCGGTTCGGTGCACGATCCGATTTATCAAGGCGCCGGGGCGATGGGCCAAGCAGGCATTCCGCAGCCAAAGCAAGGTGCGGTCACCAATGCGCACGGCGGAGTTTTGTTTATTGACGAAATTGGCGAGCTTCATCCGATTCAGATGAATAAATTGTTAAAAGTATTGGAAGACCGAAAAGTATTTTTTGAAAGCGCCTATTATAGCAAGGAAAATCCGCAAATTCCAAGCCACATCCACGACATTTTCCAAAACGGCCTTCCGGCGGACTTCCGTCTTGTAGGTGCGACGACAAGAACGCCGAATGAAATTCCGCCAGCGATTCGCTCGCGCTGTTTAGAAGTATTTTTCCGCGAACTGGACCAAGATGAAATTGCGCTTATTGCGAAGAAGGCAGCGGAAAAAATCCGGTTAAAGGTATCGGAAAATGGAATCCGCATTCTTGCGTCTTATGCGCGCAACGGCCGGGAAGCGGTCAATATCATGCAAATTGCCGCGGGAATCGCCATTTCCGAAAACCGCGAAAAGATTTTAGATAAAGATATTGAGTGGGTCATTCACTCGAGTCAATTGTCACCGCGGTATGAAAAGAAAATTGAAGGAACGCCGTCGGTCGGGCTTGTTAACGGTCTGGCGGTATACGGACCGAATACCGGAGCGCTCTTGGAAATTGAAGTCACTGCACTGCCGGCAAAAGAAAAAGGAACGATCAATATCACTGGCATCGTCGAAGAAGAAAGCATCGGAAGCCGGGAAAAATCGATTCGCCGCAAAAGCATGGCAAGAGGGTCAGTGGAAAATGTCATCACCGTATTGCGGGCGATGGGCGTACCGGCAGACCGCTATGATATTCATGTGAATTTTCCAGGCGGGGTTCCTATTGACGGACCATCGGCGGGAATTGCGATTGCCACTGGAATTTATTCCGCGATTTATCAGCTGCCTGTCGATTGTACCGTAGCCATGACAGGAGAGATCAGCATTCGCGGTTATGTCAAGCCGGTCGGAGGAATCTTTCCAAAAATTAAAGCGGCGAAACAGGCAGGGGCGAAAAAAGTGATCATTCCGGCTGAAAATATGCAGTCGATTTTACGGGAAATAAAAGGGATTGAAATTATTCCGGTGCACCGTTTAGAAGAAGTATTTTCGCACGTATTTGGCGAAGAGGCCGCCTTGCCAAACGATGCTATTCCTGCGGCTGCCGATCGCTCTGAAACAAAGAGCGTGTGACCGTATGACGACTTCGACGAAACAAAAAAGATGTCGAAGTCGGTTTTTCTTTGTATTATATTCTTAAAAAATGGATTTTGGCATCAGGCGTTTTGGGAAGGGATAGCTTTTTCCGCCGAAAGCGGTGAAGTTCTGCATGCGAACGAAGAACGTCCATCAGACATATGTATTTTTGGCTGACTGTTTAATTTGTGAAGATGATGAAAATAGATGCAGTTCTTTTGTGTCATGGAATTTTACAAATGGTACTTGCGTGCTATACAATAGACGAATAGAAGCGAGATATGGAGGTGTTCGCGGTGAAGAAAAAAGAGCTTGTCGTTCCCCTTTTGCCGCTGAGGGGGTTGCTTGTTTTTCCGACGATGGTATTGCATTTAGATGTCGGACGGGAGAAATCGGTAAAAGCGCTCGAGCAGGCGATGGTCGAGGATCATATCATTTTATTGACATCACAAAAAGATGTTTCCATCGATGAACCGGATATGGATGATTTGTATAAAATGGGGACGCTTGCTCGCGTAAAACAGTTACTGAAGCTTCCAAACGGAACGTTTCGCGTGTTAGTCGAGGGAATGGCGCGGGCGTTCATTACCGAAGTAGTCAGCGAAGAACCATATTTTGTTGTGAAAGTAGAAAAATTTGTTGATCGCTCGACAAAGGATTTAGAAGATGAAGCATTAAAACGGACGATGCTGGAGTATTTTGAACAGTACATAAACTTATCGAAACGGTTGTCTGCGGACATTTATGCTTCGATTGTCGATATTGATGAGCCAGGACGAATGGCTGACATTATCGCTTCCCATTTGCCGCTGAAGCTTGAAGAAAAACAGCGCATTCTTGAAACGATTGATATAAAAGAGCGAATCAATAAAATTATTCAAATTCTACATAATGAAAAAGAAGTTCTACAGCTTGAGAAAAAAATCAGCATGCGCGTCAAACAGTCGATGGAACGTACACAAAAAGAATATTATTTACGCGAGCAAATGAAGGCGATTCAAAAAGAACTAGGAGAAAAAGAGGGGAAAGCAGGGGAAGTCGAAACATTAAAAGAAAAAATCGAAGCAGCCGGCATGCCTAGCCATGTAAAAGAAACAGCGCTCAAAGAGCTGGACCGCTACGAAAAAATACCGGCGACTTCGGCGGAAAGCGCGGTCATCCGCAACTATTTAGACTGGCTGATCGCTCTCCCGTGGTCGAAACAGACGGAAGACATTCACGATATTAAACGGGCGGAGCACATATTAAACGAAGATCACTACGGCCTTGAAAAAGTCAAAGAGCGGGTGCTGGAATTTTTATCTGTGCAGCAGCTGACAAAATCGTTGAAAGGCCCGATTCTTTGTTTGGCAGGGCCACCAGGGGTTGGAAAAACATCGCTGGCCCGCTCGATTGCGAAGGCGCTCAACCGCCGCTTTGTTCGCATTTCTTTAGGCGGCGTCCGCGATGAATCGGAAATTCGCGGCCATCGCCGCACCTACGTCGGCGCAATGCCGGGGCGGATTATTCAAGGAATGAAAAAAGCGGGGACGATTAATCCGGTATTTTTGTTGGATGAAATTGATAAAATGTCGAGTGATTTTCGCGGCGATCCGTCCGCAGCGCTCTTGGAAGTGCTCGATCCGGAGCAAAACCATACGTTCAGCGACCATTATATTGAAGAACCGTATGATTTATCGAAAGTGATGTTTATTGCGACAGCAAATAACTTAGCAACGATTCCACAGCCGCTTTTGGATCGCATGGAAATTATTACAATTCCAGGATATACGGAAGTGGAAAAATTACAAATTGCTAAACGTCATTTGCTTCCAAAACAATTAAAAGAGCATGGGTTAAAAAAATCATCGTTGCAAATACGTGATGACGCGATGATGAGCATCATTCGCTATTATACACGGGAAGCAGGGGTGCGCGAACTGGAGCGGCAGCTCGCTGCGATTTGCCGAAAAGCGGCGCGCTTGATTGTCGCCGAAGAGAAAAAGCGTGTTATTATCACGGAAAAAAATATCGAAGAATTTCTAGGGAAAAGAAAATACCGTTACGGGCAGGCGGAATTGAAAGATCAAGTTGGCGTGGCGACGGGGCTTGCCTACACAGCGTTTGGCGGTGATACGCTATCGATTGAAGTGTCGCTGGCTCCAGGGAAAGGAAAGTTAGTGCTGACCGGAAAATTAGGCGATGTCATGAAAGAATCAGCCCAAGCGGCATTTAGCTATGTACGCTCGCGGGCCGAACAGCTTGGCATTGACCCAGATTTTCATGAAAAATACGATATTCATATTCACGTTCCCGAAGGCGCGGTGCCAAAAGACGGGCCATCAGCGGGGATTACGATTGCAACCGCGCTGATTTCCGCCTTAACAGGCCGGCCGGTAAGCCGCTTTGTTGGCATGACGGGAGAAATCACGCTGCGCGGCCGCGTTTTGCCAATCGGCGGATTAAAAGAAAAAACGTTAAGCGCCCATCGCGCCGGCTTGAAAAAAGTCATTTTGCCAAAGGACAATGAAAAAGATTTAGAGGATATCCCAGATGTGGTAAAAAAAGATTTGCAATTTGTGCTCGTATCCCATTTAGATGAAGTACTACAACATGCATTGGCAGGGGAGCAACCATGAACGTGACAAAAGCAGAAATCGTCATCAGCGCGGTAAAGCCGGAGCAATATCCGGCCGGCAACTTGCCGGAGTTTGCGCTCGCCGGGCGTTCGAACGTCGGCAAATCTTCATTTATTAATAAAATGGTGAACCGGAAAAATTTGGCACGAACGTCATCGAAACCGGGAAAAACGCAAACATTAAACTTTTATTTGATTAATGAATCGCTCTACTTTGTCGATGTCCCAGGATACGGCTTTGCGCGAGTGTCGAAAAAAGAGCGGGAAGCATGGGGCAAAATGATGGAAACGTATTTTACGACACGAGAGCAGCTGCGCGCGGTAGTGCTGATCATTGACCTGCGCCATCCGCCGACAAAAGATGATGTCATGATGTATGAGTTTTTAAAGCATTATGATATCCCAACGATCGTTATTGCGACAAAAGCGGATAAAGTTCCAAAAGGGAAGTGGCAGAAGCATGGAAAAGTCGTGCGTGAAACGTTGAAGATGGCAGCCGGCGATGAATTGATCTTGTTTTCGGCGGAAACAGGCCAGGGAAAAGAGGAAGCATGGGCGGCATTGGAGCGATTCCTTTGAGAGAAAAACACCAGCTTGATGAACGCTGGTGTTTTTTGCATTGATTATTTTCGCTTTACCAATAATATGTATATACCAGCAAGGATGAGCCCAAGCGGCCAAAACTTCCAAATCGATGCGATGCCTGTTTCGACGATATAAAACAGCGGCTGAAATTGTTCGGAAAACAACATAATCAAAGCTAATGCCAAAAAAAAGATGCTTTGGCCAAGTCCGCTTTTTACTTTTCGGGAGCTAATGAAAAACGCTATCGCAACGATAAAGAACAAGACGCCGATATGATTTGGCCATTGTTTGAACCAATGGGCAAGTAAAATGTGCAATCCGAATCCAAACAAAAGGATGCCTGGAAATAGATGTTGGTATTCACGGGCAGAATACGCCTGGCCGATCAACGCCGCTCCGAAAATCATTAACAGTGCCGGCCAATCTTGAAAAAGATGTACAAATGAGGAGTGAAGCTGATTCACCAAAAAGTAAACGCCCAGTCCAACAAGAATAATGCCAGAGAACGTCGCTTGTTTTTTCATCGGTTCCTCCCAGTTTCTTGTCAAACTTTTTTATGATACACTGATTACTGTATCAAGTTTATCATATGCGTTCTACCATGTTCACACTTTTTTCACAAAGAAGAAAGACACATGTGTTATAATAATGAGAGATATTTTAGGTACTTGACGAATAAGGGGGTATAAAGGACGTGCATGTAGTTGTTATTGGCATAAACTATAAAACGGCCCCTGTTGAAATCCGTGAAAAACTGACGTTTGGCGAGCCGGAATTGGCCGATGCGATGAAACGGTTGCAGCAGCAAAAAAGTATTTTAGAAAATGTAATCGTTTCTACATGCAATCGTACGGAAATTTATGCGGTGGTCGACCAGTTGCATACTGGCCGTTATTATATAAAAGCTTTTTTAGCGGATTGGTTTCATATCGACCTCGACACGCTTACACCGTATTTAAATGTGCTCGAAAACGAAGCGGCGGTGGAGCATTTATTCCGCGTTGCTTCCGGTCTCGATTCAATGATTTTAGGGGAAACGCAAATTTTAGGACAAGTGAAAACAAGCTACCTTCTGGCCCAGGAGGCGGGAACGGTCGGCACGATTTTTAATCATTTGTTCAAACAGGCGGTGACATTTGCCAAACGCGCCCATTCGGAAACCGAAATCGGCGCGAACGCGGTGTCGGTAAGCTATGCGGCGGTTGAACTTGCCAAAAAGATTTTTGGCGATTTATCTTCTAAACATGTTTTAATTATCGGCGCCGGCAAAATGGGAGAATTGGCGGCACAAAATTTATATGGCAATGGTGTAAAAAAAGTAACCGTTGTCAACCGCACGCTCGAAAAAGCAGAGCAGCTGGCGAAAAAGTTTGCCGGGACGGCCAAATCGCTTTGCGAGCTGTCTTGCGCGTTGCTTGAGGCCGACATTGTCATCAGTTCAACAGGAGCAAAAGACTATATCATTACGAAGGAAATGATGGCTCCGTTAGAGAGAATGAGAAAAGGCCGCCCGCTGTTTATGGTCGATATTGCCGTCCCGCGCGATTTAGACCCAGCGATTGCCGAATTGGAAAGCATCTTTTTATATGATATTGATGATTTAGAAGGAATTGTGCAAGCGAATTTGGCAGAACGCGAAAAAGCGGCGAGACAAATCGAGAATATGATCGGGACAGAGCTTGTCGCGTTCCAGCAATGGCTGCAGACGCTCGGTGTCGTGCCGGTGATTGCCGCGCTTCGCGAAAAAGCGCTGGCGATTCAGGCGGAAACGATGAAAAGCATCGAGCGGAAGTTGCCGCATTTATCGGAACGGGATCGTAAAGTATTAAATAAGCATACGAAAAGCATCATTAACCAGTTGCTGCGCGATCCGATTTTGCGGGCAAAAGAGCTGGCGGCAGAGCCAAATGCCGAAGAAGCGTTGCAATTGTTTATGAAAATTTTCAATATCGAGGATGCCGTTGAGGCGCAAAAGCAAGAAAAAGAAGATGGTCAGCGTGCTGCTATGCCATCTCTGCAGTCCTAAGAGAGGATTTTGGCATATGTTTGAGATGACCATGATTCGTTTATATGAGCTTTCTATTCTTGTTTATGTCGTGTCCATTCTTTTATATTTTGTCGACTTTCTCCAACGTAACCGGAAGGCGAATCAAATCGCTTTCTGGTTACTTTCTATTGTTTGGCTGCTTCAAACGTTCTTTTTCTTGTTTCGTATCATACAGACAGGGCGCTTCCCGGTTTTGACGATATCGGAAGGCCTTTATTTTTACGCCTGGCTGCTTATTACGCTGTCTTTAATCATTAATCGGCTTATGCGCGTGGATTTTATTGTTTTTTTTACAAATGTGCTTGCTTTTTTAATTTTGGCGATTCATACGTTTGCGCCGAATCATCAGTCACCGGCCGTTGCCGAACAGCTCATTTCCGAGCTGCTTATTATCCATATTACGATGGCGTTGCTTGCGTATGCGGCGTTTTCGCTTTCCTTTATCTTTTCGATTTTATACATGCTGCAATATAGTTTATTAAAGCGAAAAAAATGGGGAGAACGGTTGTGGCGGATGGCGGATTTAACGAAATTAGACTTTATGTCGTATGTTTTAAATTTGCTTGGATTGCCTATGTTGTTATTAGGGTTAATTCTTGGCGTCATCTGGGCCTATATCAAAATCGAGCATTTTCATTGGTATGATGCCAAAGTGCTAGGCTCGTTTCTGGTGCTGGCGGTGTACAGCATTTACTTTTACAAGCGCGCTGTGCAGCAAGTACAAGGAAAGGCGATCGCGCTTTGGAATATCGGTTCGTTTTTATTTTTGTTGGTAAACTTTCTCTTATTCGGAAGTTTATCGAAATTTCATTTTTGGTATTCATAACGGAGGAGTGCAAGATGCGGAAAATTATCGTCGGATCGCGGCGCAGCAAACTCGCCCTGACGCAAACCAACTGGGTGATTGAGCAGTTGAAACGATTAGGAGCGCCGTTTGAGTTTGAAGTAAAAGAAATCGTTACGAAAGGAGATAAAATTATCAATGTGACGCTCTCGAAAGTCGGCGGCAAAGGGCTGTTTGTCAAAGAGATTGAACAAGCTATGTTAGATAGCGAGATTGATATGGCTGTACATAGCATGAAAGATATGCCGGCTGTGCTGCCAGAGGGGCTGACTATTGGCTGCGTGCCGCTAAGAGAAGATCCTCGTGATGTACTCATTAGCAAACAGAACAAAACGTTCGCCGATCTGCCAAGCGGGGCAGTCATTGGGACAAGCAGTTTGCGGCGGTCTGCGCAAATACTCAATAAGCGGCCGGATGTAAACATTAAATGGATTCGCGGCAATATTGATACGAGGCTGGCAAAGCTGGAAAGCGAAGAGTATGACGCGATCATTTTGGCAGCGGCCGGATTGGCGCGCATGGGCTGGGCAAGAGATGTCATTACGGAATATTTATCAACAGATGTATGTCTTCCTGCCGTCGGACAAGGAGCGCTTGCGGTGGAATGCCGCGAAAATGATGATGAGCTGCGCGAATGGCTGCAAAAATTAAACGATGTCAATACCGAGAGAGCGGTGCGGGCGGAACGCGCCTTTTTGCAGCAGATGGAAGGCGGCTGTCAAGTACCGATCGCCGGCTATGCGTATATCGATGAACGAAATGACATCGTGTTGACTGCACTTGTCGCGTCGCCTGATGGAAAAGAAATGTATAAAGAAATGGTATGCGGGACGAATCCGGAGGAAGTTGGAATCCAAGCGGCAGCCTTATTAAGTGGACAAGGGGCGAAAGCATTAATCGAGAGGGTAAAAGAGGAGATGAATCAGTAATGGAAGGCGGTCCGTTGGCGGGGAAAACGGTGCTTGTGACAAGAGAAAAGGAACAGGCGAAAACGTTCTCGGAAAAGCTGCGCCAAGCAGGAGCAACGCCGATTGAAATTCCGCTTATTTCGATCTCTCCTTCTTCCCATCATGAAAAAATGGAACGGTGTGTGCGGCAGCTTTCCGATTATGATTGGCTCATTTTTACAAGCGCGAACGGTGTCCGGTTTTTCTTTCCGTTTGTCAAAAAGGAAACACCGCTTCCAAAAGTGGTAGTAGTCGGAAAGAAAACGGCGGCGGCTTTAAAAGCGTATGGCGTTTCTCCTGCCGTCGTCCCTAGTGAATTTGTTGCCGAAGGGGTGATCGAGGCGCTAAAACCGCTTGTTAAGCCGCGCGATCGCGTTCTTTTCGTCAAGGGGAATTTGGCAAGGCCGGTGTTGCGCGATGCGCTGACAGAGATGGGGGCCGAGGTGACAGAGCTGGTCGTATATGAAACGACGCTGAACGAAGCAGGAAAAGAACAGCTTCTCGCATTGCTGCGTGAAAAAAAACTTGATGTCATGACATTCACCAGTTCCTCGACGGTGCGAAGCTTTAGTTCGATGGTAGAAGAAAAAGACGTTCGTTCCCTGCTAAATGGTTGCGTCATCGCCTGCATTGGACCAATTACGAAGGAGACAGCAGAAAAAGCAGGACTTCCCGTGCATATTTGTCCAGACGAGTATACGATTGATGGTATGATAAAAGCGATGGAACAATATTTTGCAAAATGAAAGATGGAGGGAAAAGCGATGGCAACGTTACAGTTTGACCGCCACCGCCGTTTGCGGCAGAATGCCAATTTGCGGGCGATGGTGAGAGAAACGCATCTTCATGTCGAGGATCTTATTTATCCGATTTTTGTTGTCGAAGAAAAAGGGGTAAAACGGGAAGTACCATCCATGCCAGGAATATACCAATTTTCGCTTGACCGTTTAAATGAAGAAATGGACGAAGTCGTCCAACTAGGCATTAAATCGGTAATCGTTTTCGGCGTGCCGGCAGAAAAAGATGAAGTCGGTTCGCAAGCATACTGTGAGCATGGCATCGTCCAGCAGGCCATTCGCTACATTAAAGCGAACTATCCAGAAATCGTGGTCATTGCTGATACGTGTTTGTGCGAATACACCAGCCATGGACATTGCGGTGTGGTCGAAAACGAACAAGTATTAAACGATCCATCGCTTGAATTGCTGGTGAAAACTGCGGTCAGCCAGGCGCAGGCAGGTGCTGATATTATCGCGCCTTCGAATATGATGGACGGTTTCGTTGCCGCGATTCGCCAAGGACTCGATGAAGCCGGATTTGCGCATGTGCCGATTATGTCGTATGCGATTAAATATGCGTCCGCATTTTACGGTCCTTTCCGCGATGCGGCTGACAGCGCACCGCAATTTGGCGACCGGAAAACATATCAAATGGATCCTGCCAACCGTCTTGAAGCGTTCCGGGAAGCGGAATCCGATGTGCGCGAAGGCGCTGACTTTTTAATGGTAAAACCAGCGCTCGCCTATTTGGATATTATCCGTGACATTAAAAACCATTTCCACCTTCCGCTTGTCGCCTATAATGTCAGCGGCGAATATTCGATGGTGAAAGCAGCGGCGCAAAACGGCTGGATTAACGAAAAAGACATTGTGCTGGAAATGCTTACTAGCATGAAGCGGGCAGGTGCGGATTTAATTATGACTTATTTTGCGAAAGATGTGGCTCGCTGGTTAAACGAGTAGAAAGGAGATCTATCGGATATGCGAAGCTATGAACGTTCGAAAGCGGCGTATGAAGAAGCGGTCCGGCTGCTGCCAGGTGGTGTCAACAGTCCCGTTCGCGCATTTAAATCCGTCCACATGACACCGATCTTTATGGCGCGAGGCAATGGCTCGAAAATTTACGATATCGACGGCAATGAATATATCGATTATGTGTTATCATGGGGACCGCTTATTTTAGGCCATGCGAACCCTCGCGTTGTCGAGGCGTTAAAAAAAGTGACAGAAAACGGTACAAGCTTTGGCGCACCGACATTGATTGAAAACGAGTTAGCGAAATTAGTGATTGAACGGGTACCATCCATCGAAATTGTTCGTATGGTAAACTCCGGAACAGAAGCGACGATGAGTGCGCTTCGGTTAGCACGTGGCTATACGGGTCGCAATAAAATTTTGAAATTTGAAGGATGTTATCACGGCCACGGCGACTCGTTATTGATAAAAGCTGGTTCGGGAGTGGCGACACTTGGCTTGCCGGATAGCCCTGGGGTTCCAGAAGCGGTAGCGCAAAATACGATCACCGTTCCTTATAATGACTTAGAAAGCGTCCGTTACGCATTTGAACGGTTTGGCGAAGATATTGCCGCGGTCATCGTCGAGCCGGTTGCCGGAAACATGGGCGTCGTTCCGCCGGTTCCGGGCTTTTTGCAAGGATTAAGAGATATTACGAAACAATACGGTGCGCTCCTTATTTTTGATGAAGTCATGACCGGCTTCCGCGTTGACTACCATTGCGCGCAAGGCTATTTTGGCATTGAACCGGATTTGACGTGCCTTGGAAAAGTCATTGGCGGCGGGCTGCCGGTCGGAGCGTACGGTGGAAAAGCGGAAATTATGGAAAAAGTGGCGCCGAGCGGTCCGATTTATCAAGCCGGCACCTTATCGGGAAATCCGCTCGCCATGACGGCCGGATATGAAACATTGATTCAGCTGACGCCGGAAACATATGTGGAGTTCCGCAAAAAAGCAGATCGATTGGAAGAAGGATTGCGCGAAGCAGCGGAAAAATACGAAATTCCGCATACGATTAATCGCGCGGGTTCGATGATCGGTTTCTTCTTTACAAACGAAAAAGTGATCAACTATGAAAAAGCGAAAACATCGAATTTAGAGATGTTTGCGACGTATTATCGCGAAATGGCGGAACAAGGAATTTTCCTTCCTCCGTCGCAGTTTGAAGGGTTATTTTTGTCCACGGAGCATACGGATGAAGATATTGAAAAAACAATCGCCGCGGCGGAGCGCGCGTTTGCGAAGATTCGCGAAGGGAAATAAAAAACGGGTTTGTCCATCTTTTGATGGGCAGCCCGATTTTTTATTCATACTATTTCTTTTTCCTTCATACAATGGGTAATGGCATAGACAATTTTGTTGGAAGGGACGGAAGGAGGAGTTACGGTTGGAGCAATCGTATTTGCGTTTTTCCCTAGAGGAATCGGTCTGGTTTAAAAAAGGACAGGAAGTCGCTGAATTTCTTTCTATTTCGCTTGACCCAGTCGTTACGGTCGATGAATACGAGCAATATATTACAATTCGCGGGGCTTTGCAATTAAGCGGGGAATTTCTCCTAGCGGAAGGCGAAGAAAGCGATACAGATACAGATTCATTTGATTTTGTCAGCCATCGCTTTATTCAGCGCGTTTCCACGCGTGAAGACGGTATCAGCGAATTGTCACACCGTTTTCCAATCGATATTACGATTCCGAAAAATCGCATTCATCATTTAGAGGATGTATACGTGACGGTGGAATCGTTTGACTACGATTTAAGTGAAGATGGGAGATTGCTAGTGACGGCGGATATTTCGATCAGCGGAATTAGCGAAGTGCCACTTGATGAACCTTCGTTAGTAGAGGAAGAAAACGACGAGCCGTTGTTTGAACCATTTGAGGTAGTGGCGCGCAAAGAGGTATATGAAGAAGAACAGCGGAACGAGCAGCCCGAAGAAGGGCCAGTTTCTGTTGCCGATGACATGCTAACAGAGCAGAATGAAGAACAAGAGGAAGCAGCAGCTGATCGAAAAGAAAAGAAACACAAAAAAGAAAATGTGGTGCCATTAAATTTGGCGGAACAAACGGCGGAAAAGAAAGAAGCAGTGATGCCGTTTATGGAAAACGAGCCGGTGCAGGCAGAAGAAGAAAATAAGGTAGTAGAAGAAAACAAAGTAGAAGAAGTTGCTCCGCAGCAGGAGGCAAAAGTGTCGATCGGCGCCATTAAAGAAAACGATGAAGACATAGCGGAAGAAGTAGAGGATGAAAACGAAAAAACAAAAGTAAAAAGCGAAAATGCGTTATATTTAACAAAACTATTTGCCAAAAATCAGGCGGAGGAATTTACGAAAGTAAAAATTTGCATCGTTCAGCAAGGAGATTCGTTGGACAAGATCGCCGAACGGTACGATTTAACCGTCCAGCAGCTGCTGCGTGCCAATCAACTGGAAAGCCCGGAAGAGATTCATGAAGGGCAACTATTATATATCCCGGCGCTGGTGGGAAGCCGCCCTTGATAGTGAGGGAAACATGATTCCTCACTTCTTTTTATGAAAGGGGGCGTTTCATTGAACAGAGAACGGATCGAAATGTATGTACCCATTTTGCAGCAATACGGGTTAAAGCCGTTTCGTGTCGATGATTACGGGAAAGTAAAAAAAGTCTATACGAACGCCGGCCTGTTTGCTTTAAAAGAAATAACAAATGCTAGGGAAATGGCGGCCGTGCAACAATCGTACATGCTGTATGGAAAACAATTGGTTCCCCTTTATTTATCGAGGCAAGGTTTGCCGTTTGTCTCGTATGGCCGGCATTATTATTTAATGCCGTGGATTGCGGTAGAAACAAGAACAGAAAAACACGAACAAATTCGTGCTTTTTTCCGCGCTCTTGCTTATTTGCACAAAACATCGTTAAAGCAGATCGATGTTCGCGAAGAAGAGGTCAGCGCCTATTATGAGCAGAAAAAGAAGGAATGGGAACAGCAGCGTTCGTTTTTGCAAGCTTATATAGAAAAGTGCGAAAATACATGGTATATGTCGCCGTTTCAGCTGCAATGCTGCGCCTATTTTCATGAAACTATGCAAGCCTATTGGTTTGCGGAGACGGAGTTAGAGAAATGGCATGAAAAAATAAAGGAAACAAAAAAATGGAGAATCGCCTGGATTCACGGAAAAGCACGGCTTTCTCATTATCTCGAAACGGGAAAGGAACAGTGCTATTTTTTTAGCTGGGAACGGGCCGGCTGGAATTCGCCGCTTTTCGATGTAATCATAGCGCTTCGTTATCATATGCATACATTTCCGCCGATCGGTGATGAATGGGTGGAAGGAGTGGAAGAATACGAAAAAGCGTTATCCCTGTTAGAAGAGGAACGGTCCTTTTTTTTCAGCCATCTCGCACAGCCGCATTTTTTGTATCGCTGCATTTATGAGTACGAGACAAAGCGCCAAAACGGCAAAAGTGAACGGGAGTACGTTTCCGAACTGCAGCGCCGTTACTTTGCAATGAAAAATATGGAGTATGTTGTCATGCGCCTTATCCAGCGAAAAGAGGCAGAAGAAGCTAAATCCACTCCAGATGAAACGCCACCGCAATAAGCACAAAAATGGCCAATAAGATGACATCAAACGTCGTCGGTAAAAAAATCGTGCGGACTGCTTGAACAATCGTAATCGGGATAATAAATTGCGCACAGACGGCGCGAACTTGCCGAAGCCATGGCGGCCATGAATAATAGTTAAATCGTTTCATTGAGCACTCCCTCCTTCTTGCAAGTTACTATTAAAATATGATTGGATATTATTTTTGTCACCAAAAATGAAGGTATGGAATAAATAAATAAAAAATTGGTAAAGATGATTGACGATAAAATAAGTTTTTCGGTAGTATAATAAACAGAAAAATAGCAAAAAGCGAAGACAGGGAAGAGTACAACGAATAACGCCTTCAGAGAGGGAAA
This sequence comes from Parageobacillus genomosp. 1, assembly GCF_000632515.1. GTDB lineage: Bacteria > Bacillota > Bacilli > Bacillales > Anoxybacillaceae > Saccharococcus. The sequence goes on along the minus strand of NZ_CM002692.1, from coordinate 2,668,677 downwards.
TCAGTAGCTGCGAGATTTCCTAGGACGGTTATCGTTGGAAGGTCGCCCTCGAGCTGCTTCTTTGAACGGCGGCTGCCTAGTAGAAGAAGCCGGTGATATGCCGTTATCGCAATGAAGTGCTTAAGCAAGCTATTTTTGCTTAAGAAAAAAGGTGGTACCGCGAAAGAGTCTCCTTTCGTCCTTTTTAGGATGAAAGGAGTTTTTTATTGATAAGAAGGAGGGAAAGTAAAATGGAACAAAAAGAGATAACGATGTCGACGAAATACGACCATAAAGCGGTGGAAACAAACCGCTATCAATGGTGGCTTGACGGAAAATTTTTTGAAGCGACGGGCGATCCTGATAAAAAGCCGTTTACGATCGTGATCCCGCCGCCAAACGTAACAGGGAAGCTGCATTTAGGACATGCGTGGGACACGACGCTGCAAGATATTATAACACGCATGAAACGGATGCAAGGCTATGACGTCTTATGGCTGCCGGGAATGGACCATGCCGGAATCGCCACACAGGCAAAAGTAGAGGAAAAATTGCGCAAGCAAGGGCTGTCCCGCTATGATTTAGGCCGGGAAAAGTTTCTTGAAGAAACGTGGAAATGGAAAGAAGAGTATGCGAACCACATCCGCCAGCAATGGGCAAAATTAGGGCTTGGCCTCGATTATACGCGCGAGCGCTTTACGCTCGATGAAGGCTTATCGAAAGCGGTGCGCGAAGTGTTCGTATCGCTTTACCGAAAAGGGCTTATTTATCGCGGCGAATACATTATTAACTGGGATCCGGTAACGAAAACGGCATTATCGGATATTGAAGTGATTTATAAAGAAGTAAAAGGCGCGCTTTATCATATGCGCTATCCGCTTGCCGACGGATCGGGCTATATCGAAGTGGCAACGACCCGTCCGGAAACGATGCTCGGCGATACTGCGGTCGCTGTTCACCCAGATGATGAGCGCTATCAACATCTCATCGGCAAAACGGTTATTTTGCCGATTACCGGCCGCGAAATTCCGATTATCGCCGATGAATATGTCGATATGGAATTCGGCTCAGGCGCGGTGAAAATTACGCCGGCGCATGACCCGAACGACTTTGAAATCGGCAACCGCCACAACTTGCCGCGCATCCTCGTCATGAACGAAGACGGCACGATGAATGAAAACGCGCTGCAATACCAAGGATTGGACCGTTTCGAATGCCGCAAGAAAATCGTGAAAGATTTGCAAGAACAAGGCGTGCTATTTAAAATCGAAGAGCATGTGCATTCCGTTGGCCATAGCGAACGGAGCGGTGCGGTTGTCGAGCCGTATTTGTCGACGCAATGGTTTGTGAAAATGAAGCCGCTCGCCGAAGCAGCGATTGAGCTGCAAAAAACGGAAGGAAAAGTACATTTCGTTCCGGAACGCTTCGAAAAAACGTATTTGCATTGGTTGGAAAATATTCGCGACTGGTGCATTTCCCGTCAATTATGGTGGGGGCATCGCATCCCGGCTTGGTATCATAAAGAAACAGGCGAAATTTATGTCGATCATGAACCGCCGGCCGATATTGAAAACTGGGAGCAAGACCCGGATGTACTAGATACATGGTTCAGTTCAGCCCTATGGCCGTTTTCAACGATGGGCTGGCCGGATACAGAGGCGCCGGATTACAAACGCTATTATCCAACCGATGTGCTTGTCACCGGATATGACATCATTTTCTTCTGGGTATCGCGCATGATTTTCCAAGGTCTTGAATTTACCGGAAAAAGACCGTTTAAAGACGTATTAATCCATGGTCTTGTCCGCGACGCGCAAGGAAGAAAAATGAGCAAATCGCTCGGCAACGGCGTCGATCCGATGGATGTTATCGACCAGTATGGCGCCGATTCACTCCGCTTCTTCTTGGCGACAGGAAGCTCGCCGGGGCAAGATTTGCGCTTTAGCACCGAGAAAGTCGAAGCAACATGGAACTTTGCCAATAAAATTTGGAATGCGTCCCGCTTTGCGCTGATGAACATGGGCGGAATGATGTACGACCAGCTCGATTTAAGCGGAGAAAAAACGGTTGCCGACCATTGGATTTTAACGCGCTTAAACGAAACGATTGAAACGGTGACAAAACTGGCCGAAAAATATGAATTCGGTGAAGTCGGCCGCGTGTTGTACAACTTTATTTGGGACGACTTATGCGACTGGTATATTGAAATGGCGAAGCTTCCGCTTTATGGGGATGATGAAGCGGCGAAGAAAACAACACGTTCTGTATTAGCCTATGTGCTTGACAATACAATGCGCCTGCTTCATCCGTTCATGCCGTTCATTACCGAGGAAATTTGGCAGCACCTTCCACATGAAGGCAAGTCGATTACGGTAGCGAAATGGCCGGAAGTGCGCCCTGAGCTTTCGAATCGTGAGGCAGCGGAAGAAATGCGCCTTCTTGTCGATATTATCCGCGCGGTCCGCAACATTCGCGCCGAAGTGAATACACCGTTAAGCAAACCAATTAAACTGCACATTAAGGCAAAAGATGAACAAGTGCAGGCAACGCTGGAGAAAAATCGCGCGTATTTAGAACGGTTCTGCAATCCGAGCGAGCTGATCATTGCAACCGATATTCCAGCGGCGGAAAAGGCGATGACCGCGGTTGTCACCGGTGCGGAATTGATTTTGCCACTTGAAGGGCTTATCAATATCGAAGAAGAAATTAAACGGCTCGAAAAAGAACTGGAAAAACTCGATAAAGAAGTCGAGCGTGTGCAAAAGAAACTAAGCAACGAAGGGTTCCTTGCGAAAGCTCCGGCGCATGTAGTTGAGGAAGAGCGAAGAAAAGAAAAAGATTATCTAGAAAAACGCGAAGCGGTTCGCGCCCGCCTGGCGGAATTAAAAAAATAGACAAGGGAACGCTCCTTCACTTATCATGAAGACGAATCCGGAAATTTTGGATTCGTCTTTTCTTATCATCATACAAGGAGGAACATGCCAATGGTTCGCACCTATGAGGAAGCGCTAGAGTGGATTCATGGGCGTTTGCGTTTAGGAATAAAACCAGGATTAAAACGAATGGAATGGTTGATGGACAAGCTCGGACATCCGGAACGCCGCATCAGGGCGATTCATGTCGCGGGAACAAACGGAAAAGGGTCAACGGTAAGCTATTTGCGCCATATTTTACAAGCGGCAGGTTACTCTGTCGGCACGTTTACGTCGCCGTATGTCGAGCAATTTAACGAGCGCATCAGCGTCAACGGCAAGCCGATTCGCGATCAAGAAATTGTTGAGCTCGTCCAAATAATCGAGCCGCTTGCCGAAGAGCTTGAGCAAATCGAGCTTGGCGCGCCGACGGAATTTGAGGTCATCACGGCGATGATGTTTTATTATTTCGGGAAAATGAACATTCAAGATATTGTGCTTATTGAAGCCGGACTTGGCGGCCGCTTTGATTCGACGAACGTGATTTATCCGCTTCTTTCCATCATTACTAACATCGGCTATGACCATATGAATATTTTAGGAGAAACATTAGATAAAATCGCTTTTGAAAAAGCTGGCATTATTAAATCAGGAGTACCGTTGATTACCGGCGTCGAGCAGCCAGAAGCCTGGACGGTGATTTCGGAAAAAGCGGCAGCACTGAAAGCAAAAACGTATCGGCTCGGAGAGGACTTTTTGATCGTTCAGCACGAGTCGGTCACTGATGGAGAGCGTTTTTCGCTAGAAACGCCGTTTTCGCAATATCCAGATGTTAAAATCACGATGTTTGGAGCCCATCAAGTGCAAAATGCGGCGCTGGCGGTGATGGCAGCGGAGTATTTGCGGATGTGCTATTCGTTTTTGATTGAAAAAGAACATATTTATGAAGGACTGGAAAAGGCAAAATGGATCGGCCGCTTTGAACAAGTAAGCAAAAAGCCGCTGATCATTATTGACGGTGCTCATAACGAGGCAGGTATTCATAGTCTTGTTGATACAGTACGTTCGCACTATCCCGACAAAGATATTCACGTGTTATTTGCCGCGTTGGCGGATAAACCGCTGGCTCAAATGATTCCGCTGCTTGCCGAAATCGCCGAAACGATGACGTTTACTTCATTCGATTTTCCGCGCGCCGCATCCGCCGAACAGCTTGCTGAGCTGTGCGACCATCCGCGCAAAGCGACGACGGACGACTGGAAAGGCTGGATTCAGGAAAAGAAAAAACAAAAGCGAAGCGACGATCTTTTCTTGATTACCGGGTCGTTGTACTTTATTGCGGAAGTAAGAAAGTTGATAAAAAAGTAATATCCATATAGAAAAAAATGTTGATATAATAAAGAAAAATAGTACTTTGGAAGGGGGAGGGGAGGCGTGTGGCACTGTGGCGAAAGCGAATAGCACTCATTGGCATTTTCGTGATTATATTAGGATTTTTACATATCGATGCACAATTTGTGTGGGCAGATAGTAAAAAAGAAGGGGATATTACTTTAGTAACGGATGAGAAAATCGAAGGATGGGCGACATCGCCCGGCAATGGGGAAGGAAACGGAAACACGATCACCCATTTTGATGTCCGCATTAACGTAAAGGGACAGGAAAACAGAGCGGTAAGCTATCGCACAGACGCGGTCGAAGTGCCGGCCGACCGAAACGGCGAGAAAAAATATACGTTTTCGCTTGATATGACCGGCAAATGGCCGGCAGCGCAAGGAGAAACGGTGACATACGAAATCACTGTCGATGCCTATCGGACGTTGGGGGGTGGAAAAGAAGATTTATATTTTTCATTTCCATCTGTCCCTTACGAATATGAGAAAGGAAATTCCCAAAGTAGCGCATATTTAGACTTTGCTTTTACATCCTCGCAAAATGAATATGCCAAGCCGCCCAACGCAGATGCGCAAGGAAGATTAGATGTAACGTTAATCCCAAAAGGCAGAGTGGACAACATCGTTCGCCCTCCGATTGATGTCGTGTTTGTGTTTGACGTGTCATTGTCGATGACATGGATGAAGCTTCAACTTGCCAAAAGCGCTCTTAAGTCCGCTATTGACTATTTTAAAGCAAACGTTAATCCGAATGACCGTTTTGCTCTTATTCCTTTTTCTGATGAAATAGATGAAATAAAAGTTGTTCCATTTTCGAAGTATGAAGATGCAAAAGCACAGTTAGATGTTATTGCTAGTACAGCCAACAGTCTTAACGCACACGGACTGACAAACTATTCAGCAGCATTACAAAGAGCGCAATCATTTTTTAATGATCCATCGCGAAAAAAGTATATTATCTTTTTAACCGATGGAATTCCAACAGTTTCTAAAGCGAAAGAGCCGATTCGATACAAAGGGAAAATAGAGAATTTAGATGTTGAATATAGGTTATATTCAATATTATTTGGTTTTCCGGTAATAACACCAATGCGAACGGTTTACTATTCGGAAAAAGAAACAGAGACACAATATTTAAAATACCACGAGGCAGAAGCAAAAATTCGCGATCACGGAATTAATATCGCTAAAACCCTCGGTATGAACAATATTACACTATATTCCATCGGCTTCGGTAATCATCAAGATGTCGACATGGATTATTTAGAAAAGCTATCCGCGATGACAGGTGGACAGGCGAAACGAGGCACGGAGCAAAACCTAACGGAAATTTTCCAGGAGTTTTCGAAGCTGGCGACCGATCCGGTGTTAAGTGGAACGATAAAAATTCCGCTAACCTCGTTTGGCGGAAACGTGGAAATTGTCGAGACGGATCAAGTTTGGCTCGATGAAAAGAAAGAAAACGCCTACATCACGTTTTCGATTCCGTATAAAGTAGGGCAGCCAGCACCGCCGCCGGTTACCATTCCGATTCCGGTGCGGTTTAAAGCAAAAGGGGAGTATACGTTTACCGCGGAATTGACATATCGCGATATATACGGAGTAGAACAAACACCGATCTCGAAATCAGTCAAGGTCGTCGTGAAAGACGAAGTGCCGCCGTCGTTTGACGGAACGGTGACGCTAGAAGGAATTACGAGAGGCGTAGACGACTTAGTGAAATTCGGTAATACAGATGATGATTCGAACCGATTTAAAGCACGTTATTCGCTAACAGCCATTGGCTATGTTGGGAGCGCATCCGGGAACATAAGCAACATCAAATTGGTTCAGCAGCTTCCGGAAGGAGTTACGGCAATTCCGTCGCAAAACGTGACCGTATATACGGAAAATGGTGTCCAGTACGCCGAGATTATGTTTCCAAATACGGTTATCAACTATAAGGAGCTAAATAATAAAGAGATTACCGCCGAATTAACGTTTCAGGCGAATTGGGCAATGGAAGGGGTGCAATTGCCACCGGCTTTCGTTTCTTTTCAAGATAGCAAATACGGCGCGCGGACGGCATCTTTAACTCCCCCTTCGCAACGGATTGCAATGAAGGTCCGCTTACGTGAATTTCCCGATATATATTACGAAGGAGACAGCCGCGGCCTTATTACGAAATGGCAAGAGCTTGATTCAGCAGCCAATTTGCTTGGAACAACGAAACATCCGAACGATTACGGATTGTTGATGCTTCCAGTAAAGGCGCTGCAATTTAAAGAAGACGACGATTCCGTTCTTCTCGTCACGTACAATAGCAGTGAGACGGTGGAACTATATTTAAAACCGCGCGTAGCAATTATAACCGAAGATGATCAGCAAGTCCCAAGTGGCGCGACTGTTACAGAACCGGTAACCGTTAAAGTAACAGGGCGTGTCGCAGGGGAAGGTGTCACGTACGAATATCAAGTCGAAAATCCAAAGCAAGATAGCGCTTGGAAGCCGCTCAATTCACCATATGAAATTCCGATCACTTGGGATGGAACGTCGACGATATCCATTAAGGCGAAAGGCGGATTAACAAAAGGAGACGGCATTACCACGGTATCGCTTACGTATACTAAGCTCATTCGCCAATTAACATTAGGAGACTATAAACAAACGATGGAAATCGGCGAAACGCAGACGATTCCGGTAACAATCGAGCCAAGCGATGCGACGAATCAAACGCTGCGATGGACTTCGAGCGATCCGGACGTCGCGACGGTGGTGGACGGAACAGTCAAGGCCGTTCAGCCGGGGACGGTAGAGATTACGGTGAAAGCGACAGACGGCAGCAATGTAACGGCAACGGCTACCATTACGGTTATTGACCCGTTCGTGCCGCTCGAAGCGATCGATTTCCAACAGGAAGTTTTATATATGACGGTAGGCGAAGAGCTCGACGTCGAATCGCAATTAACCTTTACTCCAAGCGATGCGACAGATAAAAGCCTTGACTCTGTACAATCGTCCGCTTCGGAATACGTCGAAGCGCGCCTGCGGCAAGGCAAATGGTATATCGTTGCCAAAGACGTTGGATATTCAACGATTACTGCGATAGCCAAAGCGAAAACGAAGGATGGTAAAGAAATCAAAGATTCGATCACGGTGATTGTCCGCGAGAAATCGTCTTCAGGCGACGATGGAGAAAGCGGAAAGAATAGATGGTAAAACAAAAAGGGAGCCTAAGGCCCCCTTTCTTTTTTACTCCAAAAGGATGACATCAGATTATCCCTGCGTCGTTTTATTTTACCATTAGCTTGTCAACGACAAGTGACAGCTTTTTCACAAACGGCAATCCTTCCCCGCGATTAATAAATACCGATTTATCATGGCGGATGACAAAGCGGGACTCTTCTTTTTGGTCGGGCGACGGAGGCGGTGTAAAAGAGATGGAGCCGCTTTTTTCCGCTGCGCCGCGATAAGCGTTGATCACAAGCCCAGAAACGTCTGAATCAGGTGCGAGTTCAAGCTTGTTGCCGCGCGCAAACAAACCTCCTTTAATATTGATATACGATCCGACCGCATAGAGAACGGCGTTGCTGTCGGTATAAAAGTAGCCTTTTAAATTCGGCTCTTCAAATTTTTCAGGATTGTTTTTAAAATCGTTTTCAAACTCGTTGATTCGCGCGATTTCTAGCGGCCCTTTGGAAAGAAGCACGACTTCTTTATCATTCCAGCCGGCAATGTTGGCGGTGTAAATGAACGTGCGTCCAAGGACATAAATCGTCGAATCAAGCTGAATATCACCGCTGATCATTAAATCGCCGAGCACAATAATATTTCCCCGTACTTTTGTTGACGTGGTGACGCTGTTTCCCAAAAATAAATCACCATTGACAATCAGCCATCTGTCTTGTAAATCAAGCACTCCGCTGTCAAGGAAAAATAGCGAAGAATCGTCAGATTGAAGAGAATCGTCGGATTGAAGAATCATCGATTGATTGGTTGAATCGGCATTTTCTCGCAATTCCGAGACGTCCTTAAAGACAGCAAAGCGGCCTTGGCCTTGCAGCTCATTTAAAAGTTGGTCTATGCTTTTATCAATATAAGTCTCATACTCTTGGCTAAATGTTTCCATTCCCGCTGCGTTTAACAATTTATCTTTTACGGTCCAGTCAAAATCGACATCAATAAATTCTTCATGTTCTTTTTGAATGGAAGGACCTTGGGATTGAAAGCGCACGTCATTAGAATAACTTTCCTCAATACGTCGAAAAACGTTATCCGCATTGTAACAGGATCTTTCCTTATCGTTACAAGAATAATAACTTCCATTGACAAACAATACACTCGTCTTGCTCGTTGTTGGAAACGACGTTTGTTCCATATGTTTATCGGAGTTATCGATGTAATTGGCTACATTTGTAACGTAGGCGTTTTTTCCGGCATAAATATTTCCATCAATATAGGCCCCACCGTTTAAAATAACATCTTCTTTCGATCCGATCGCATATTTCAAAAAGCTTGGCGTATTCGTCAAAATCACCCGTCTTTCCACAGTCTTGCTGCCGTGGGGTTTCGAAATAAGATAAACGCGAGTAAATAATTTTGCGCGATTGATATTATAATGGCCTGTCACATCTTTAATTTGCACGCCGTAGCGCTGTTGCAAGGTAGGGATTAGTGTATTTAACTGCATATCTAATTTTTCTGGCGTAGACAACTCAAAATCATCTATCACTACTTTCATTTCCGCAATCGTTTCCTCGATCGCTTTTGTCGCTTCATGAAGCGATTCAATGTCTTGCACGCGCATTTCCGTAAATTTTGCTTGATAAATAGAGACAGATAAAATCGTTAAACCGAGCAAAAAAAAGATGGTAATGATCAGAAGGGTGACGACTAAACTATGTCCTTTTTCATTCATAGCCTCACTTCCTTTAAAATCCGAATTCGGTCTTTAATGTAAACGGCTTTATATATAACAGGCCATCCGGATCGTCATGATCGCGGTCTTGAACAGAAAGTTTGATCGTAATGATGCCGCTTCGGCAAATATTTTCTTCTTGTTTCGCACAGCGATAAGAAAGCTCAGACTGGCTGGAAACGATTTTTAAATGCGCGGAATGAAGTTGCTCCCCATTGAGCAATACGGCATTCTGCTGCAAAGAAACGGTGAGCGTTTTACGGTCCATTTTTTGCTTTTCGACAATGCCGACGGACGAATTAATCACTTTTTGGCGATCGGTTACAAACTGCAGCTGCTGATCTGTTGTTTCCTCCATGTTGAGGCCGTCGGGAGAAAACTGGTACAGTTCATTCATCACGGTTGCCACGACATAATCCGCTTCACTGCGCAGCTGATTTTCGATAAAAATCCGCTTATACGCATTCAATCCGCTGAAAAACACGCCATAAATAGAAACAAGGATAAAGGAAGAAATCGTAATGGCGGCTAGCAGTTCGACAAGAGACAGTCCGTTCGGATTATTAACGTATCGTCTCATTGGCAATTACCCCTTCTACCCATTCCGACTCATCGGCTCGGTCGCCCCAGCGCACGATCACATAAATTTTAATCAGATAGTTTTGCTAATCCGCGTCAGGATTTTCGATATTTTCGCTAAGAATCTTCTGTTTTAATGATGCAGGGAATTCCTCTGGCAGGGCTGTTTTCAGCTTGTCCCACGCTGTTTTGTCATATGGAATGAGAAATACATGAATGCGGGTTTCATCATATGTAACGTTGTTGATCGTGGGGCGAAGCAGCGCCTCGCACACCTGCTTTTCTTCAAACAGCGCAAGATTGCAGCTAGAAGCGTTTAGTTTAACAAATGGCATGTTGGAATCGCGCAGCTCCTCATCGATGTGCTGTTTTAATGCTGTAAAATCGAGGCGCTCCATATAGGCCAATACCCCGCGCGCGATGTTGATCGCCACCGTTTTTCCTTGGTTGTATGCCGTATATTTCATGGCATTGGTAAAAAAATAGAACATGCCGATCGCGACGGTAGATAAAATCGTAATGGACAATAGTACTTCAAGCAGCGTAAATCCGTTCGCACGGCCGATGATAGAAAATTTCTTTTGTGCCATTTGCCATACCCTTCTTTCAAAATATGTAACTTTATTATACAATATGTTAGAGTCCAATATTGTGTTTTTATAGGAAAATGGTCTTGTCATGCTATCGGGAAACGGGGTGACATATTGAAGCACGCTATTTTTATGGTCATTGCCTTTGTCTTGGCGATCCCGCTTTTGTTTGTTCTCCCGGTCGGATTAAGCAGGGCTGGGAAAATGGCAGTGCTACTGATTGCCTTGCTGTTCTCTTTTCTTTCTCTTGTCGCCAAACCCTTTTTTCCAATGTGGCAGCTTGCTATATTAGTAGGATTATTGATGATCGCTCTGACCTATTTGCTTTATCGCCAATTTGCCCACGTTTTTTACCTGGAAGAACAAGCGGATGATGATGAAGAACTGGAAGCACCAAATGGACAGGCTGGCGAAACTTTCGGTGCTGTGAGCAAAAATATAGACGTTTTGCGCGGAAAAGAGGCAACCGCAGAGGAAACACCAATGCCAATCGAAGCGGCGGGCAGCGTTTCCCTAAAAAATTCAACGGCAGATGAAGAAGAGAAAATCATCATCGTCGATGAATTGCCTTTTGAAGCGGCTGCGGATGCCGAACGAATCGAAGCAGCGTCAGACAATGACGATGACAAACTAAAGGAAACGTCGGCATTGGACGAGCTTCCGCCAGAAACGGCCGTGGAGGAAACACAGCCGGAACATGCAAGCGAAGACGAAGTTTTTTGGAAAACGATTGAAATGGCCGATCAGCATGAAAACGAAAGCGTTGAGCCGCTACTGTCGGCGGCCGCTCCACACACGGAGCTGCTTGATGAATTGCCCGTTGCGGTGACGCCGGAACTGGAAGAAAAGATGGCTGTCATTCCTGCAGCGACGCAGGAAACAGAAGCGGACGGTGAAGAAAAACGGCCGAATTTACATACTTGGGACGTGCTCACCGATCATTTGCCGCTTAACGAAAACGGTTTAGAGGCAGAAGAAGCGAATGAGATGGAATGGGAGGAAATCATTCCGGCAGAAATAGAAGTGCAAAAAGCAGATCGCAGCGACGCGATATGGCGTGAAACAATAGAAGAAGGAGACGGATATCAGCTGGCGGAGCAGGAGCGCGATGCAGGCGAAGAAGAGCAATCAGTGGTTGAACAGGAAAGCGACAAAAAGGTGCCGAAAAAAGGTGAGCTTATTTCGCAAGTGCGGTCGGAAGTGATTCAAACCGTGGTCGATGAGCTTCGCTTCAACCGTAAACATATGGATCCGTTCCAATATGAACAACATCTGATGCAATGTTTGCAAGCCCCGTTGCCTGATCATGATTATTATGTATTTGCCCGGTTATTAATGGAACATTACGTATTAGAGAAACAATATGATCGACTTGCCGCATGGCTTGTCCAACTGCAAGAAAAATTCCGTTCCTATCCAATCATACAAGCGGAAATTCAATTTCTTCAAGAAATGGTAAAGAAATTACAAAATGGGTGTGGTGAAAAGCATGAAAAATAGTGCACAAATCATTGGCCTTCCGATTATCAGTATTTCTGACGGCACACAAATCGGGAAAGTCAAAACGCTCGTCATTAATCCGGAAAAAGGTTCGCTCGATTTTTTGACGGTGGAACAAGAAGATGTGCAGCTAAGCTTAAAAGCGATCCCGTTTAAAAAAGTGATCGGTATCGGTGAGTTCGCCGTAACAGTAGAGAATGTTCACGATGTCATTGATTTGTCGGAAATTCCGATTGCCAACCAGCTTGTCAACAAACAAATTCGCATTAAAAATACGAAGGCGATGACGAGAAAAGGACAGCTGCTAGGCGAGGTAACCGAGTTTTTTGTCAATGAAGAAACAGGGGAAATCATTGGCGTCGAATTGCGCGCTGGCGATCGCCAGGCGGTGCTGCCATCGGCAGCGATATTAACGTACGGAAAAGATATTTTAGTGGTCAGCGAAGATGCGCCGCAATCTTTGCTTGACGAAGCCCGTTTGCTTATTTCGCAGCAGGAAAAAGCGGCGGAGGATCTTTCCGATGAACAAACCGCTCCTGAAGAGGTATCTGCGTGGCATTCGAATATTGAAGCGATGGTAGAGGAAGCGGAAAACATCGAAGCGCTGCAAGCATTGCGGGAAAAGCAAATCGCTCTTTTAAAAGGAAAGCGGGTTACGAAAGATATTTTCGATAAAAATGGAAACGTGCTGATTGCGGCTGGCACCGTACTGACGGAAGTGCATATTCAAAAAGCGCAGGATGAAGGGCCGAGCGTGATTGTCGATTTGTCGATGAACGTGGAAGCATAAGAAAAAGGGGAGAGGTAGGCGGTGAGAAGCGCTGCTGCGGTAAAATTATTTGTTATCATAGCCATTTGCACGATTTATTTCATTAGTTTTTCGCAAATAGGAGCGCTGGCTTATGAAACGTTTTTCGCTGACACCGACCGTCTGCCCGCAGGAACGATGGTTGGCCCGATTTCGCTGGCAGGAAAATCAAAGCAGGAAGCGCTGCAAGTGGTGGAGGAAAAAGTCAACGAATGGAAAGCGAATGCTTCTATCGCCGTGGTGTATCAGGAAAAGAAAGATGTCATTCCGGCGTCGCTATTTACGTTTCAACCGGAACAAAGCGTAGCGCAAATGGTTTCTGGACGATCAGCGCCGCTTCTCGTGCTCGTGGATATGCAAGCGTGTTCGGCCATCATCCAAAAGCTGCTTCCTTCCCCGCTTGATTCAGCTATTAATCTCAAAAAATTAGAAAACGACCTAATAGATATTGCCGCACGGCTGCAAACGCAATCGAAGCTCGATCTTGCCGCATACATTCCGGTTGACGGTGATGCGCAGCAGGCGGTGAGCTCCGCCGTCATCAAAACTAGCAATAAAGAGCTGCTCGAATGGGTTGCTGCCAATCCAATGATCGAAATAAAAGGAAAACAAATTTTTTCCCTTGCCTCCTATATGAAGGAAGCGGGAAAATCTCTTTCTTCCGAAGCGATGAGCATCATGGCTTCGGCGATCTATGAAACGATTTTGCCGACCAATTTTACGATTGTCGAACGGCATACGAGCCGCGAACTGCCTGATGGGATTAAAATCGGTTATGAAGCAAAGGTCGACGACCGCCGCGACTTGCAATTTTATAATCCAAACACGACCGCTTACACGCTGTCGTTTCAAAAAGGCGAAGCCGGCTTGCGCGTAACGCTTGTTGGGCTGCCGTTCGCTTATCAATATGTTGCGAGAGTAGGAAATGCCGAATATTTCGAACCGAGGACGGTCGTGCAATATAGCCCGCTCCTCCGCCCAGGGGAACGTCAATTGAAACAAAGCGGCAAACGGGGAATGCTCGTCAAAGTAACACGAGAAACGTACGATGGGCAGCATCATCGTGTGCGCGTCGAGACGATTGCGGAAGATTTTTATCCGCCGTCCTATAATATCGAGCTCCGTGGTTTAGAGGTAGGAGACGTGCCATCCGATACGAACGAAAATTCATCTTCCACAGAACAGCCGGCAAATCATGAAGAGCAAGCAGATAATAATCAAAACAGCGAACAGGCGGACGAAAAGCAGAATGACCAGCAATCTCCATCTACAGACGGGCAGTCGGAAAACGGACTAACGCCTTCCACGAACGTTTCTGGCGGCCAAAAGAACCATGACCACGAAAAGTAGGGATGAGGATGAAGAAAAAACAAGAACGGAAACGATTAGGCGATTTATTAGTGGAAGCTGGTTTAATTACCGAAGCGCAGCTGCAGGAAGCGTTAAAGGAAAAAGCGCCTGGGCAAAAGCTGGGCGACGCGCTGTTGCAGCGGGGATATATTACGGAGCAGCAATTAATTGAAGTGCTTGAGTTTCAATTAGGCATTCCTCATGTCAGCTTATATCGCTATCCGATCGATCCAAAGGTGACCAACCTCATCTCCAAAGAATTTGCCAAGCGCCATATGGTGATGCCGTTAAAAATTGAGGGAGAGCGTCTGCTTGTCGCAATGGCGGACCCGATGGACTTTTTTGTCATTGATGATTTGCGCCTTTCGACAGGGTTTCAAATTGAAACGGCGATCGCTTCGAAAGATGATATTTTGCGCACGATTAATAAATATTACGACATTGATGAGTCGGTCGAAGATTTTTTGCAAATGGCACCGGCGCCGGAAACGCGGGAAGAAGAGCGAGCCAACGAAGATGATTCGCCAATCGTTCGCCTTGTGAACCAAATTTTGCAGCTGGCCGTCGAACAGCGGGCGAGCGATATTCATATTGACCCGCAGGAAACGAAAGTGCTCATCCGCTATCGCATTGATGGCATATTGCGGACCGACCGCGCGCTGCCAAAACATATGCAAAGCATGCTTACCGCTAGAATTAAAATTTTAGCGAACATGGATATTACCGAACATCGCATTCCGCAAGACGGCCGGATTAAAATGGACATCGATTTTCATCCGGTCGATTTGCGCGTTTCCACGCTGCCGACGGTCTATGGCGAAAAAATCGTGATGCGCGTGCTCGATTTGGGAGCGGCGCTGAACGATATACATAAACTTGGCTTTAATCAATTAAACTTGCAGCGGTTTATCGAGTTGATTGAGCGGCCGACTGGCATCGTCTTGATTACCGGACCGACCGGGTCGGGAAAATCATCGACGCTCTATGCGGCGCTCAACCATTTAAACAGTGAAGAAGTCAATATTATTACGATCGAAGATCCTGTCGAATACCAGATAGAAGGGGTCAATCAAATACAAGTCAACCCGAACGTCGGTTTGACGTTTGCCCAAGGTCTTCGTTCGATTTTGCGCCAAGACCCGAACATTATTATGGTCGGGGAGATCCGCGACCGCGAAACAGCGGAGGTGGCGATTCGCGCGTCCCTGACCGGCCATTTAGTGCTAAGCACCTTGCATACGAACGATGCGTTAAGCACGATCACCCGCCTCATCGATATGGGCATTGAACCGTTTTTAGTGGCGACATCGCTCGCTGGGGTTGTTTCCCAGCGGCTCGTCCGCCGCGTCTGCCGCGACTGTCAGGAAGAGCAGGAACCGACAAAGCGGGAAATCGAAATTTTCGCTCGCCGCGGCATGAAAATCGATAAGCTCATTCGCGGCCGCGGCTGTCCGACGTGCAATATGACGGGCTATCGCGGACGGATGGCGATTCACGAGCTTCTTGTCATGACCGAGGAAATGCGGCGCGTCATTTTAAACAAAGAGCCGTTTTCCAAGCTGCGCGAGCTCGCCATTAAAAATCGGATGATTTTTTTAATTGATGACGGATTGCTAAAAGTCAAGCAAGGGTTGACGACGCTCGAAGAAGTGTTGAAAGTCGCGATTTTGAGCTAAAAGGTGAGAAACATGAAAGAGAAGCTCAACGCTTTGCTGCGTGCCGCCTTTGAAACAAAAGCTTCCGACGTCCATTTAACGGTCGGCGTTCCGCCGATTTTCCGCATTCATGGCGAATTAAAAAAATACGGCCAGGATGTGCTGCGCCCGGAAGATACGGAAGAAATGGCGAAGGCGATTATTCCGCCGCAGCTGTGGCTTCAGTTTCAGCAAAAAGGCGAATTGGATTTTTCCTACGGGATACCAGGCGTTTCCCGCTTCCGTATCAATGTGTTTAAGCAGCGGTCATGCATTTCACTTGCCATCCGCATTATACCGACAAAAATTCCGACGATCGATGAATTAAGGCTTCCACAAGTGATCAAACGCATCGCCGAAAAGCCGCAGGGGCTCGTGCTGGTGACCGGTCCGACCGGAAGCGGAAAATCGACAACGCTGGCGGCGATGATTGATTATATGAACAAAACGATGCGGAAGCATATTATTACGCTGGAAGACCCGATTGAATATTTGCATAAACACGGCGGCTGCATCATCGATCAGCGCGAAGTCGGCTTTGATACGAACAACTTTGCCAACGGGTTGCGCGCGGCGTTAAGGCAGGATCCCGATGTCATTTTAGTCGGGGAAATGCGCGATTTAGAGACGATTCATACCGCGATTACCGCCGCGGAAACGGGGCATCTTGTGCTTGGCACGTTGCATACAGCAAGCGCCCCGGCCACGATTGACCGCATCATCGACGTGTTTCCGCCCGCCCAGCAGGCGCAAATCCGCATCCAGCTTGCGTCTGTGCTTGTCGCGATTATTGCGCAGCGCCTTTTTCCGACCCCACAAAAAACTGGGCGGGTAGCGGCGACGGAAATTTTAATCAATAACGCTGCGGTGGCGAACTTAATCCGCAACGAGAAAGTGCATCAAATCGCCAACGTCATGCAGACGAGCCGCTCGCTTGGCATGCATACGCTGGCAATGAGCATCAAAGAGCTGATGCAGGCGGGATGGATCGATCGCGAAGTGGCGGAAGTTTATCTTGCACAGGAGCGTGGCGACGAACATGCCTCAATTTAAATATGAAGGCCGCGATATGAAAGGGCGGCGGCAACGCGGCACGATTGCAAGCGAGTCCAAGCGGGATGCGGTATTAAAATTGCGGCAAAAAGGGATTAAGGTCATCGAAATTGCGGAAGCACCGCAAACGTTATTAAACAAAGAAATTACGTTTGGCAAAGCGGTGAAGCTGCAAGATTTCGTCATTTATTTGCGCCAGTTTGCGACGCTGATCCGCGCGGGCGTATCGATTGTCGATTCGACACGCATTTTGGCAAGCCAGACGGAAAGCAAAGCGCTTAAAAAAGCGCTCATCGATATCGAAGAATCGCTCCGCTCCGGAAATCTGCTCTCGGCTGCTGCTGCGAAGCATCCGCGCATATTTCCTCCCTTGTTTGTCAATATGGTAAAGGCCGGTGAAGCAAGCGGCAGTATGGACGAAACGTTAGAGCGGCTCGCCGATCATTTCGAAAAAATGCATCGCACGCGGCAAAAAATCGTATCGGCCTTGGCTTATCCGACAGCGGTCGCGATCATTGCTGTTGCTGTCGTCATCTTTTTATTAGTCGCCGTCGTTCCAACCTTTGTCGAAATGTTTGCCGACTTCCATGCCGAATTGCCGGCAATCACCAAGTTTGTTTTAAAAGCAAGCGATGTGATGCAAACGTACTGGTGGCTTGCCGTTTTTTTCATTATTGGCTTGTATGTTTTATTCACCGTGCTGAAAAAGCAAAAAAAGACGAAATATTATTTAGACTATGCCGCGATGTGCATGCCGATTTTTGGAAAGCTCGTGCAAAAGGCGGCGCTGGCGCGAATGACACGGACGCTAAGCTCTTTGTTTTCCAGTTCGGTTCCGATTTTGCAGGCACTGGCGATCGTCGAAAATGTTGTCGAAAACGAAGTGATTGCGAAAGTGATGAAGCAGGCGCGCGACGCGCTCGAGCGCGGCCAGTCGCTCACGGAGCCGATGAGGCAGCATTGGGCGTTTCCGCCGCTGGTGACGCAAATGATCGCGATTGGCGAAGAAACGGGGGCATTAGACGCGATGCTGGCAAAAGTCGCCGACTTTTACGAAGCGGAAGTCGACGCCGGCACCGACCGGCTCAAATCGCTCATCGAGCCGCTCATGATCGTGCTTTTAGCAGGAATTGTCGGGACGATCGTCACTTCGATTATCGTGCCGATGTACGATATTTTCAACCATATTCAACAATAAATTACAAGGAATATATTCTCATAGATTCATAAATCGTGGTAAAATAATTAGGAAAAAAGTGCGATAAACATAAAAAAATAGGGAGAGGGGTATTACAATGCTGAAACGATTGTTGAAAAACGAACGGGGGCTAACGCTTATCGAATTGCTCGCCGTCATCGTCATTTTAGGAATCATCGCGGCGATTGCGATTCCGGCGATTGGCGCTATTATTGACAACTCGAAAAAGGATGCGCATATTGCGAATGCGAAACAAATGGCAAATGCGGCGAGACTGGCGATTTCTGCTAATGAAATAGACGAAAACAATGTCGATGCCAATGGTGTAATAACGTTAACAATGCAAGATTTATATAACAAGGGGTTTTTAGAAAAAATTCCGAAATCTCCTGGAGATAAAGGTGCGTATAACCAAACAGAGAGTAAAGTAGTTGTTTCAAAGGACACTACTAATGGTCAGCGAACATACGATGTGAAGCTTGTTGGTACAACAGGTGGACATGTTTATATTGATACTACGACAGCAGACACCAAGGATGTAGATAATTTACAAAGAAATGATGTAAATCTAGGTAGATGATGCTGATTATTATTTTTCTATACTCCCTCCTCCTCGGCTCCTTCTTTAACGTTGTTGGTCTTCGTGTGCCGGTTGGAGAGTCGATTATGTTCCCTCGTTCGCATTGTCCGCGCTGCAAGCGTACGCTTACAGCGCGGGAATTGATTCCTGTTGTGTCATATGTGCTGCAAGCTGGGAAATGCCGGGGATGCGGGGAGAAAATATCGTCGTTATATCCGTTTATCGAGCTGTCGACGGCGATTCTTTTTACGATTTCGCCGCTTTTGGCGGGATGGTCAAAAGAATTGCTCGTCAGTTGGACGCTCATTTCGCTGTTGATGATTATCGTTGTTTCGGATATCCGCTATATGATCATTCCTGATAAAATATTGCTTGCCTTTGCCTTTCTTTTTGTGCTTGAGCGGCTGTTTATTCCATTTATCCCATGGCGGGACGCGCTGATTGGCGCGGCCGTCGGCTTTTCGCTGCTTTTTCTCATCGCCGTCATCTCTAAAGGCGGCATGGGCGGCGGCGATATTAAACTGTTTGCCCTGCTTGGATTTGTGTTAGGGTGGAAAATGGTGTTGCTTGCTTTCTTTTTCTCTACCTTTTACGGGACGATTATTGGACTAGCCGGCATGGCGCTCGGCAAAGTGCGGCGCCGCGAGCCGATGCCGTTCGCGCCGGCGATTGCGCTTGGTACATTAACTGCGTATTTCTTCGGCCACGATATCATTCAATGGTATAAGGAATTCATTTTCTTTTCAATATAAGGGGAAACATAAGCATGGTTGCGCTGTGGAAACGAAAGCATAAAGTTGCTAATTTAGTGATTAAAGATCATGTCATCCGCTATGTCGAGACAAAGCCGGGCGACCCGTTATCGGTGCAGAAATGGGGCGAGCGCTGCCTTCCGAAAGGAATCATTCAAGACGGCAAAATGATCGACAGCGAGACGCTAGAAATGATTTTGGAAGAATGTGTGGAAGAATGGAAATTAAAAGGGCGCCGCGTCCGCTTTATCGTTCCGGATTCTTTCGTGATGATTCGGCGTATTCCGCTTCCCGCTGATCTTGAAGATGATGAAATCCGCGGCTATTTATTTATGGAGCTGGGGGCGACGATCCCGGTGCCGTTTTCCAATCCGGTCTTTGATTATGTTGTGGTAGAAAGAAAGAAAGAGGAAACCGTCATTTTGCTATTTGCCGCTCCGGAAGAGGCGGTCTCTCATTATACCGAGTTATTCGAAACGGTAAAGCTGCGCCCGATCGCCGCCGATGTTTCTCCTCTTTGTGCATACCGGCTTTTTTATATCGCTCGCCAGATGAAACAAGATGACCATATTTTGCTCATTCAGTTTGATCAAACTTCTATGAATGTGAGCGCGTTTCATGAACATAAACCCGCTTTTATGCGCCATTTTCCGCTCGAGCCGTATGAGGAAATGGATGCAGCCAAAGCATCGCCTTTTATCGATCCGTTTGAAGATATATATAAAGAAATCGAACGGATGATGAATTTCTATTCGTTTTCGCTCCAGCAAGGAAAACAGCAAATTACGCGCGTCTTTCTCATCGGGGATCACCCGCGGCTGCCTCACGTTTATGAAGCATTGCAGGAACGGTTTGAGGCGCCTGTCGAGCAGCTTTCCGCTTCCGTGGCGGGCGCGGTGGACGCGCGCTATTATCTCGCATGGGGACTTGCGCTAAAAGAGGGAACAGACGATGATCGTTGAGATTAACTTATTGCCGAAAAAAGAGCCGAAAAACGCGGCCGTTATTGTGAGCATTGCCGTTTTCGCCGCGCTTCTCATCGCAGCTGCCGTTGTTTTTTACGTTTTGAGTGCGCGGGTGAATGAACAAATTAACGTGCTCACGGGCGAGCTCAAACAGATAAGAGCTATGCAGGCGATCGAGCAGCAAAAACAAAAAGATGCCCAATCGGCGCAGGAAATAAAAGAGCTTCATGAAGCGGTGCAATGGTCGAAAAATTACCCGCTGAAAATGGTGCCGCTGTTGCGCAATATGACGAAGCTGCTGCCGGAGCGCGGATTTGTGATGAATTTTTCTTATGCGGGCAACGGAACGGTAACTGTTGCCGTGCAGTTTGATACAAGCGAGCAAGCGGCCTATTATTTAAAGCGGCTGGAGGACGCCAAATTTGTCGAAGCTGTACAGTTGAAAAACGTTTCGGCAGTGAATGCCACGGACAAAAACAATGGACAGGATACGGAAGAAAAGCAAGTGGTGCCCCGTTATCTCGCCCAATATGAAATTCATGTTCGCAAACAAGCGTTAGCGGAAAAGGAGAAACAATGATGACCGTACGTTTCTCAAAACGACAAGCCGTTATTTTGCTGCTATTGTTCGTCGTATTTGGCGCCATATTTGCAGGATTGTATTTTTATTTGCTGTATCCGCGGTATCAGGAAATAGAACAGTTAACCAACATCGTTAAGAACGAGAAAAAAATATTGGCAGCCATCAAAGCAGACGCGGCCAAACAACAAGAAGGCCTGCCGGAAAGCGTCGTAGCGCTGCAAAAGAAAATCCCTGTGAGGCCGTTGACCGAGCAGCTTCTTCTTGATTTGGAAAAAGCGGAGGTCGTTTCCAACAGCCTGATTTCCAGCATCAGCTTTTCTGAAGGAGAAAATGCTGAGGCAGAGGGAGAAGACACAAACGCAACAACAGGAAAAGCAGAAACAAACGCAGCAGAAGAAGAAACAAACGCAGCGCCAGCGAAGGAGCGATCTCCCGCGACCGCCTTGCCGGACGGACTAAAAAAAGTAACGGTGCAGCTAACGGTGCAATCGCCGACCTATTATCAGCTGGAACGTTTTTTACAGACGCTTGAAGATTTGGACCGCATCGTGTCCGTCGAAAAGCTTTCGTTTGCCGGCAATCCAGAGCTGACGTCCGTGGACACAGAAGTGAATCCGCTGACATATTCGTTGACTGTTAGCGCTTTTTATTATCCAAAACTAGCAGAGTTACAAAAGCTGCTGCCGCAGTTGGACGTTCCCCCTCCGAGTGGAAAGGATAACCCGCTGACAGAAGTGATTCCTGGAGGACAACCGCCAACGCAGCAGCAACGGAAGGCGGAGTGATCATATGCTGCTGCGGTGCAATCGGGGAATGACGCTAGTGGAGCTGCTGGCTGTCATCGTTATTTTCGGAATCGTATCCTCCATCGCGGTGGTTGCGGTGCTGCAGCTGATCGAGAAATCAAAAGAGAGGGCGTTTGTATCGGACGCCTATGCGCTTTATGAGGCGGCAAGGCTGTATGTCGGGGCGGAGAAAGTGGAGTTTTTGCCAGCGCGCTCTTCGGCAACGTTGACATACCGCCAGCTTGTCGAAGAAGGAATGCTTCATCCGCTCCAAGATCCGTTTACCGGCAATGTGCTGCCAGCGGAAACGAATCCGTCTTATGTGCTCATCACCAAAGGGGAAGACGGATCGCTCAACTATTCTATTTGCCTAAAAGGAGAAACGAAACAGCTTTGCACTTATTCCGACACGTCTCCGGAAGTTCCTGTCGAAGCGTTGTCGGTGGAGCAAATCCGTGACCGATAAGCGCAAAATTTGCCGAAATGATTCGCGAACAAGACGACAAATGTCTTGTTCTTTTTTTCTTTGTTTATGATAAGATAGGCGAAAAATAGAGAAATAAGGATGGTGGCACAATGGACAAGCATCGGCAGGAAATTACGGTGAGAATTAACGGAAAAGAACGTCCGTTTACAATGGATAAACCGAAACAACTAGATAATGCGGAAATCCCGGAAAACAGGATCGATGAACATGTGAATCGTGTAGAATCATCATTAAACACCTCTTTGCCATCCATCAACAAGAAACGCGACAAGAGCAATCGATGGAATGCCCGCGCAAAATCAGCGATCATTTCCATCGTTATCGCTGTTATCGTTGGGACAAGCTTTGGTTTTATTGTATTAAATATGATTCCAAAGCAAAAATCCCATTCGCTCCAGACAGAGGAAGCGGTGACAACGATTCCCAAGGAAACAGAAACTTTGCCACAGCCAGACACCAAACAGGTTCATCATGAAGAGGCTGTTTCTTCTCCATTTACCATCAGCGTTATTCAAGCAGGAGTATTTTCGGATGCCAAAGCGGCAGCTAGCTATGCCAAGGAGCTGAAGTCCTCTTCCATTCCTGTTGTGGCGGTAGGAGAGCAGCCGGTCGCCTTGTTGATCGGCGTCGGGCAGGACAAGGAAACATTGCGGAAAGTCAGTCAGTTGTATAAAGGCGGGGCGCAAAGCACATATATTAAATCATTGTCTTTCACCGATGCCGATAGCAGCAAACGCACTTCCGTCATTCAGGTAGGGGAAACGTTATATATGGACATGGCGGCTGTGTCTGCTGTTTTATTAGGGAAAGGCGACGTAAAAGCCGATGTGTGGGAGGAATTAGAAAGCAGTTATAAGCAGTTTGCCGCCAAATCGATTCCGAACGATAAGCATGTAAAACAATATGTTTCCGCGATCAAAAATGCTTATCTCGCCTTAATGGCATATAAAACGAACCAGCAAGAAGAGCTGCTGCGGAAAACACAACAAGAGCTGCTCGAAGCGCTGCAATCATATATGTCCATTTTTCCATTGCGAAGCTAGACAGCTTCTTTTTTTTCGTGCTATTTCGACTTTGAAAAATTGTGTCTGTCTGCAAAATTTGGTACGATACAGTTGTATCTTCCAATCTGAAGCGAGTGCAAAGGGTGATAATCATGAAACAGTTGATTTTAGCGTCCAGTTCCCCGCGTCGGAAACAGCTTCTTGAATTAGCGAACCTCTCGTTTCAAATCCTCGTCAGCCGTATTGAAGAACATGTTCATGAAGGAGAAACTCCAGAGCAAACGGTGCAGTCGCTCGCATACCGAAAGGCGAAAGCGATTGCCTCCCAACATCCTGATGCGTACGTCATCGGGGCAGATACGATCGTCGTCTATCAAAACAACATACTAGGAAAGCCGAAAACGAAAGAAGAAGCAGCACAGATGCTGCGCATGCTGTCGGGGCAGGAGCATGAAGTATTGACAGGTGTGGCGATTCTTTCTCCGAATGGACAAGCATTGTTTGTCGAAAAAACAAAAGTGTTTTTTTGGGATTTAACCGAAGAAGAAATTGCCGCTTACATTGAGTCGGGAGAACCGATGGATAAAGCAGGGGCATACGGCATTCAAGGGCGCGCTGCTTTGTTTGTGAAGCGAATTGAAGGCGATTATTTTACCGTTGTCGGGCTGCCGCTGTCGCGAACCGTGCGCGAGCTAAAGCAGCTTGGCTGGTAATTTGCTTTGGCCTGGAAAAGATAAAAAGGGGGGGAGAGGCAATTCAATGACATGGATGATTCGCGATGTGCCAAAAGATGTTCGTCCGCGTGAACGTCTTCTTTCCTCTGGACCGGAAAGTTTGGCGGACCATGAACTGCTTGCGATTTTGCTGCGGACGGGAACGAAAGAGGAATCGGTATTGCAGCTTGCCCACCGCCTGCTCCAGCGCTTTGAGGGACTCCGGCTGTTGAAAGATGCGACGGTCGAAGAAATAACAAGCATTAAAGGAATCGGAACGACAAAGGCGATCCAAATTTTGGCGGCGATTGAGCTTGGACGGCGCATTCACCGTCTCGGGTACCATGACCGCTATGTGATTCGTTCTCCCGAAGATGGGGCAAAATATGTGATGGAAGACATGCGTTTTTTGTCGCAGGAACATTTTGTCGCGATTTATTTAAATACGAAAAATCAAGTGATTCACCGCAAAACGATATTTATCGGCAGTTTAAATGCCTCCATTGTTCATCCACGTGAAGTGTTTAAAGAAGCGATTAAGCGCTCGGCTGCCTCGATTATTTGTGTGCATAACCATCCCTCCGGCGACCCAACCCCGAGTCGAGAAGATATTGATGTAACGAAGCGGCTTGCCGAATGCGGCCGGATTATTGGTATTGAACTCCTAGACCATCTAATTATTGGCGATCAAAAATTCGTTAGTTTGAAAGAAAAAGGGTATGTGTAGCGGTTCTCATTTTTTGTCGAATCAGTTATAATATCAATTATGAGTTTTTATGAATGGTTTGGGCGGTGTTGTACGAAACAGGGAAACAAACTGATGTGCAAAATCGACAAATTTAGCGAATAATTTTATAAAAGCATTTCGTTTCAGAAAGGAAGATATCAAATATGTTTGGATTTGGGACAAAGGATCTCGGTATTGACTTAGGAACAGCGAATACGCTTGTATACGTAAAAGGAAAAGGAATTGTGGTAAGAGAACCGTCGGTTGTCGCGATTCAAAAGGATACGAAGCAGATTGTTGCGGTCGGCAATGAGGCGAAAAACATGATCGGCCGTACGCCTGGAAATGTCGTTGCATTAAGGCCGATGAAAGATGGAGTGATCGCCGATTATGAAACGACAGCTACCATGATGAAATATTACATTAAACAGGCGATTAAAAATAAAGGATTTTTTGCTGGGAAACCGTACGTAATGGTATGTGTGCCATACGGGATCACCGCGGTGGAGGAGCGCGCCGTCATCGACGCGACGCGTCAGGCAGGAGCGCGCGACGCTTATACGATCGAAGAGCCGTTTGCCGCAGCCATCGGGGCGAATCTTCCTGTATGGGAGCCGACTGGAAGCATGGTCGTTGACATCGGCGGTGGCACGACGGAAGTAGCCGTCATTTCGCTTGGCGGCATCGTCACGAGCCAATCGATCCGCATCGCCGGTGATGAAATGGATGAAGCTATTATTCAATACATTCGCAAAACATACAATTTAATGATTGGCGAGCGGACGGCCGAGGCGATTAAAGTTGAAATAGGCTCGGCAG
Organism: Parageobacillus genomosp. 1; assembly: GCF_000632515.1. Classification (GTDB taxonomy): domain Bacteria; phylum Bacillota; class Bacilli; order Bacillales; family Anoxybacillaceae; genus Saccharococcus. Next base: position 2,643,308 of record NZ_CM002692.1, on the reverse strand, counting down.
GACATCCGGAAGGAATCGGCAAAATGGAAATCCGCGGCCGCGATTTATTGACAGGACTTCCGAAAACGATTGAAATCAGCGCCGAAGAAGTTGCAGAAGCGCTGCGCGATACCGTTTATGCGATTGTCGATTCTGTCAAAAATACGTTGGAAAAAACCCCGCCGGAGTTGGCGGCGGATATTATGGACCGCGGCATTGTCCTAACGGGCGGCGGCGCATTGCTGCGCAATCTCGACAAAGTGATCAGCAAGGAAACGGATATGCCGGTGATCGTTGCCGAAAATCCGCTTGATTGTGTGGCAATCGGAACGGGAAAAGCGCTTGATCATATTCATTTATTTAAAAATAAAGCGAGAGACCATCGCTGACAGTAAGAGGGTGTCAACATCATGCCACAGTTCTTTTTAAATAAACGGCTCATTTTACTGCTCGTCAGCATGATTATCCTCGTGGCATTGATTGGTTTTTCCTTAAAAGATCGCAAGGAATTGACATGGTCCGAGCAGTTTTTGAAAGATACAACCGGTTTTGTACAATTGATTTTCCATAAGCCCGCACAGCTCGTTGCGGGCTTCTTTGAGAATATCAACGACATTAGAAATACATATAAAGAAAACAAGCTGCTGAAAGAACGGCTCGAGGAATATGTCACGTTAGAAGCGCAAGTGCAAACATTGAAAAAGGAAAATGATCAATTGCGCGCTCTGCTGGATAAAAAAGAGAGCCTGCGCGATTTTATTCCAATCCAAGCTACTGTGATCGGAAGAAATCCGGACCGTTGGCGGGAAATGATCATCGTGAATAAAGGGGAGCAGCACGGAGTCAAAAAGGATATGGCAGTGATTACCCCGGAAGGACTGGTTGGCAAAGTGCAGCACGCTTCCCAATTCACGTCGACCGTTCAACTATTAAGCGCGCTCGACCAAAATAATCGCATCTCAGCGTACGTGCAAGGGGAAGAAAACGTCTTTGGCCTTATTGAAGGATATGATGAAAAGCGGAGAGAATTATTGCTAAAGGAAATTCCTTTTGATGCAAAAGTGGAGAAAAAGCAAAAAGTGCTGACGTCCGGTCTTGGCGGCATTTTCCCGAAAGGGCTCCCTATCGGGGAAGTGACGAAAGTAGAACCGGATCAATATGGCCTTACGAAAGTCGTTTACGTAAAGCCGTCCGCCAATTTATATGACATTGATGACGTCATTATCGTCAAAAGGAAAATTGATGAAACATTGCAAGAAAAGGAGGAAGCAAAGTGAAAAAATGGCTGCTTCCTTTCCTTGCGATTTTGTGTTTTGTCAGTGAAAGCATTTTTGTCGATGTATGGCCAAAGAATGATTTATATATCGATTATTTTTTTGTGCCGCGTTTTTTTCTTGTTTTTCTTGTGTTTGCGGCAGTCTATATTGGCAGAACGCGCGCGATGATTTACGGGTTTATTTTTGGTCTTTTGTATGATTGCGTCTATACCGAATTGCTTGGCGTTTATGCGTTTGCGTTTACATTAATCGCTTATATCGCTGCAAAAGCGATGAAAGTGCTTTATCAGCATTGGCTCATCGCCTGCTTGCTCGCACTCTTTTTTACCACCGTTCTTGAATTTTATGTGTACGGCATCCAGTTGCTCATCGGGCGAACGGATATGCCTTTGCAAACGTTTTGTTCACATCGGTTATGGCCAACGTTGCTGCTTAACAGCGTATTTTTGCTTGTCTTTTCCTATCCGTTAAAACAACGGCTCGTAAAAATCAAGCGCCTCGAACAGGAAGATTAAAAAAGGAAAATGAACGTTTTTTGTAGAATTATTCGTTGAGGTGAACGTTGTGACGAAAAAAAAACAACAATCATACGTAACGATTAAAGGAACGAAAGATGGGCTAACGTTGCATCTCGATGACAATTGCTCCTATGATGATTTGTTGAAAGAACTCGAAGAAAAGTTAACTGCTGGCGAAAAAATAGAGCCGGACAGTCCGCTCGTTTCTGTTCATCTCAAAGTCGGAAACCGTTATCTGACACCGAAGCAGGAGGAAGAATTGCGCACGTTGATCCGCCACACAAAAAATTTGGTCGTCTCCTCTATTGAAAGCAATGTCATGACAAAGGAAGAGGCGCTCGAGTGGAAACGGAAGACGGAGATCGTGTCTGTTGCGAGAATCGTTCGCTCCGGCCAAGTCTTGCATGTACAAGGAGACCTTTTATTGATCGGCGATGTCAATCCAGGGGGAACGGTGATTGCCGGCGGAAATATTTTTATACTTGGAGCATTGCGCGGCATTGCCCATGCTGGGTATTATGGAAATAAAGAAGCGGTTATTGCTGCATCGGTGATGAAACCAACACAGCTGCGAATCAGTGATGTAATGAATCGGGCTCCCGATTATAAAACGGATGAAGGGAACGAAATGGAGTGCGCCTATATCGATGAACATAACCAAATCGTTGTTGATCGCTTGCAGCTGCTGATGCATTTGCGACCGAATTTGACGCGGTTAGAAAGGAGAAGGTGACAGTGGGAGAAGCTATCGTCATTACATCCGGAAAAGGCGGCGTCGGAAAGACGACGACAACCGCCAATGTTGGGACGGCGCTCGCTATACTTGGGAAGCGGGTTTGCCTTGTCGATACGGATATCGGGCTGCGCAATCTCGACGTCGTCATGGGGCTCGAGAACCGCATTATTTATGACTTGGTGGACGTTGTCGAAGGGCGCTGCACCGTGCAAAAAGCGCTAGTAAAAGATAAGCGGTTTGACAATCATCTCTATTTATTGCCGGCCGCGCAGACGAGCGATAAGTCCGCCGTTACCCCAGAGCAGATGAAACAGTTGATAGACGAATTAAAACAAGATTACGATTATGTGTTAATCGACTGCCCGGCAGGTATTGAACAAGGCTACCGCAATGCGGTGGCGGGAGCGGATGAAGCGATTGTCGTAACGACTCCGGAAGTATCTGCGGTGCGCGACGCCGACCGCATCATCGGTCTGCTTGAAAGCGAGGAACATATTAAGCCGCCGCGCCTCATCATTAACCGCATTCGCAGCCATATGGTCAAAAACGGCGATATGCTCGATGTGGACGAAATCGTCATGCACTTATCGATTGATTTGTTAGGAATTATTGCCGATGATGAAAACGTCATCAAAGCTTCTAATAAAGGGGAACCGATCGTTTTAGATCCGAACAGCAAAGCATCGATCGCCTACCGAAACATCGCCAAAAGAATTCTCGGCGAATCTGTTCCGCTGCAGCCGTTGGAGGAGGAACAAAAAGGATTATTCTCGAAAATTAAAAAACTATTTGGCGTACATTAATCGCCGCGATGAATCCCTGCCATGAATAAGCAGGGATTTTTTTATCGAAATCATATCTAACAAGGTTGTCTAATAAACTAGTACAAACAATATTAGAAGGGATGGTGAGAAATAATGAATCGACGTGTCCACGAAATTCGTAAGCGCATTGAAAAGCGGAGAAAGGCGCGGCAGCACCGCTACGAGGCGCCGCGGCAGGCGGTATGGGACTTGACCGACGAAGAGCGGTACGGCCAGCCCGTCGTGACATATGATCGCTATTCATTAGAAGAGTCACCGCATCCTCTTTTTTCCAAAGAGATGTTTGTTTTTAAAACGCTTCTTTCCGCTTGCCTTGTTTTGGTGACCGCCATTTTATTTAAAAATCCATCTGATTCGTTAGAACCTGCCCGTCAGTTTGTCAAAAACACGATGGAGCAAGAATTTCAATTTGCCGCTGTTTCCAAATGGTATGAAAAGCAGTTCGGCGAGCCGCTTGCCTTTCTGGAGCCAAAACAAGAAACAAAAACAACAGGAAAATCATACGCTGTTCCTGCTTCCGGCCGCGTATTAGAAAGCTTTCAGAAAAACGGTCAAGGCGTGATGATTGAAACGACGAGCAATGCGAAAGTGGAAGCGATGAATGAAGGGATTGTGACATTTGCCGGCACGAAAGAGAAGCTGGGGAAAACGGTGATCATTCAGCACGCAGATGGAAGTGAATCATGGTATGGCAATTTAAGCACGATTTCTGTCAAATTGTATGATTTTGTTGAAACGGGCAAACAAGTCGGGACAGCAATGGCGAGCGCTGACGATCAAACAAAAGGGGTATTTTATTTTGCGATTAAACAAGGAGACCATTTCATTGATCCGATTCAGGTGATTTCCTTTGAATAAGTATATTGCGTTATTAACAAAAATTCATGTGCATCCGCTTTTATGGCTGTTTTCCGGCATTGCTGTCATCACCGCCCATTTCAAGCAATTATTTCTGTTATTTATGATCGTGTTTATCCATGAGCTGGGACACGCTGTTGCCGCTGCTTTTTTTTCTTGGCGGATCAGGCAAATTTTGCTTTTGCCGTTTGGCGGTATGGCGGAAGTCGAGGAATACGGCAACCGGCCGTTTCGTGAAGAACTGATTGTAACGCTCGCCGGTCCGGTACAGCATCTTTGGTTGATGGCTGCTGCGTTTTTTTTATGGAAGATCGGCTTTATCACAAGCGAAGGATTAGGAATGTTCGCCTATTACAACATCGCCATTCTTCTTATTAATTTATTGCCTATTTGGCCGTTGGATGGCGGCAAACTAGCGTTTCTTCTTTTCACTTATTATTTTCCGTTTAGCGAAGCACATCAAAAAACGGTCTTGTTTTCCGCTGCGGCGCTTGTTTTTTTCGTCATCGGCATTTTGTTGATCGAGCCGAAACAGCTCGATTTATGGATCATTGCCGCGTTTTTAATGATATCGTTGCACCAAGAATGGAAGCATCATCGCTATATCGTCATGCGTTTTCTACTCGAGCGCTATTACGGGAAACGGATCGATTATACAAAGTTGCGGACGATTGCCGCTTCAGAAGAAGAGAAGATTTCCGATGTTTTGCGAAAATTTTACCGTGGGCAAAAACATTCCGTCATTATCACGAGAGCGAATCATGAACGGGTGACGTTGGATGAAAACGAGCTTTTGCACGCCTTTTTTGCCGAAAAACAAACCGATGCTCCGCTAAGCCAGCTCATTTATGCGTAAGAAAACGATATTGACATTTTTCATTTTAGTATGATACTATATTTTACGTTGTAGAATTTTTGTGCCGCCGGCATTCTGGCGGGCAAAAATGGTGCGGCTACTATACTTTACAGCACCCGTACTACAACCGCTCAGCGCGGGTTGCAAAGCGTTCTGTCAAGAACCGCCTTGTCGCTGGCGAGTCTGAGTTTATATAAGGAGGTGCAGCTTGATGTACGCAATTATTGAAACTGGTGGTAAACAAATTAAAGTAGAAGAAGGGCAAGAAATTTACATTGAGAAAATTGATGCCCAAGAAGGTGAAACGGTAACCTTTGACAAAGTGTTATTGGTCGGCGGCGAAACGGTAAAAATCGGCAATCCTACAGTCGAAGGGGCAACGGTAACTGCGAAAGTGCAAAAACACGGCCGCCAAAAGAAAATTATCGTGTTCAAATATAAGGCGAAAAAGAACTATCGCCGCAAACAAGGCCACCGTCAACCTTATACAAAAGTAGTCATCGAAAAAATTAACGCATAAAGGCGTTGCCGATGATCAAAGTAGACATTGAACGCACGAAGGAAGGCAAAATTCGCGCGTTTACGATGAAAGGGCATGCGCATTTTGCCAAACGTGGACAAGATATTGTCTGTGCCGGCGCATCGGCCGTATCATTCGGCACCGTCAACGCGATTGAAGTGCTGACAAAGATTCGGCTGCATGTTACGCAAGGGGAAAACGGCGGCTATCTTCGCTGTGAGCTTCCTGAAATTGAAGATGCAGCGACGGCAGAGAAAGTTCAGCTTCTTCTTGAAGCGATGCTCGTTTCCCTGCAGACGATAGAGCGTGATTACGGAGAATATATTCGCATTATTCAGCGATAGCAGGAGGTGACACGGATGTTAAGACTAGATCTCCAATTTTTTGCTTCGAAAAAAGGGGTAGGTTCGACGAAGAACGGCCGTGACTCCATTGCGAAACGCCTTGGGGCAAAACGCGCTGACGGCCAATTCGTTACTGGCGGTTCGATCCTTTATCGTCAACGCGGCACAAAAGTTCATCCGGGATTGAACGTTGGACGCGGTAGCGATGATACGCTTTACGCAAAAATCGACGGCATCGTTCGTTTTGAACGTCTTGGCCGCGACCGCAAAAAAGTAAGCGTCTATCCTGTCAGCAAAGAAGCATAAGCAAACATGAAAAAACTCTAACCTTTTGGTTAGAGTTTTTTGTTTTCCGAAAAAGGCGAAAAACCATTCACGTTTTTTGTAAAAAAATGCTATAGTAGAGATAAACGAAAAGTCGTGTAATTTAGGAATAGGAGCGCTATGGATGAAGAAACAATGGAGAATTGTCGATGTATTGCGCCATTCCCGCCACGACTGGCTAAATAAAATTCAGCTCATTAAAGGAAATTTGGCGCTAAATAAAATAGATCGGGTTTATGAAATTATCAATGACATCATTCGTGAGATGCAGCACGAAACAAAGCTGACCAATTTAAAAGCGGTGCAGTTTGCCGAGCTGCTTATGACTTATAACTGGCAGCCGCGGCTTATTTCCTTGGAGTATGAAGTGCTTGGCGAGGAACGTGACTTGTCGCTTTATGATGAAGATTTGACGCAATGGAGCAGCAGCTTTTTAGCGTTTATGGAGAGGCAGGCGGATGGGCAGCAGGAAAATCATATGAGTATTTCCATTGAAGTGATGCCGCAAGGAGCAAACATCTTTTTTGATTATTGCGGGACGATGCAAGATAAAAATGAGGTTAGGCGCTGGCTTCATAACCACCAGCTGCCGCCATCCATTTATCTTGATTCTTTTGACGTACATACGAACGAAATGACCGTACTGATCAAAATTGTATTTAGCTGAGTGCGGACGGAATGGGGAAAGCCGTTTGTTTTTCGTGTGCAGCGGCCTGGCCATTGCCCAGCGTTTTTTATACCATGTTTTTTCGTTTCGCCTTTGCTGCTTTTTCGCAATGAAGCAACATATTATTGACAGCCTTTTCTTTGCTTTTGTATACAATAATAAACAGTGATAGCATTTCAACAACAGATCGGAGGAACGAAGATGTTTGTCGACCAAGTGAAAATTTACGTAAAAGGCGGCGACGGCGGCAACGGAATGGTTGCGTTCCGCCGCGAAAAATACGTGCCAAAAGGCGGACCGGCCGGAGGTGATGGCGGAAAAGGCGGAGATGTTGTCTTTGTCGTCGATGAAGGATTAAGGACGCTGATGGATTTCCGCTATCAGCGCCATTTTAAGGCGGCGCGAGGGGAAAACGGCATGTCGAAAAATCAACACGGAAAAAACGGCGAAGATTTGATCGTTAAAGTACCACCGGGGACGGTTGTCATTGATGCCGATACGAATCAAGTGCTAGCCGATTTAACAGAAAGCGGTCAACGCTTTGTCGTCGCAAAAGGCGGACGAGGCGGACGAGGCAATACACGTTTTGCCACGCCGGCAAACCCGGCGCCGGAAATCGCCGAAAATGGGGAGCCGGGAGAAGAACGCAACGTCATTCTTGAATTGAAGCTGCTTGCCGATGTCGGTTTAGTCGGCTTTCCAAGTGTCGGAAAATCAACGCTTCTTTCCGTTGTTTCCGCGGCGAAGCCAAAAATTGCCGAATATCATTTTACTACGCTCGTTCCTAATTTAGGCGTAGTCGAAACAGATGACGGCAGAAGCTTTGTCATGGCCGATCTGCCTGGATTGATTGAAGGCGCCCATCAAGGCGTCGGGTTAGGCCATCAGTTTTTGCGCCATATCGAACGGACGCGCGTCATCGTTCATGTTATTGATATGGCGGCGACGGAAGGGCGGGATCCGTATGAAGATTATTTAGTGATCAACGAGGAGTTAAAACAATACAATTTGCGTCTGACGGAACGCCCGCAAATTATTGCCGCCAATAAAATGGATATGCCGAATGCCGAGGAAAACTTGCAAAAGTTTAAAGAAAAAATCGGGGACAACGTGCCGATTTTTCCAATTTCTGCGGTGACAAGACAAGGGGTGCGCGAACTGCTATTTGCCATCGCCGACCTTTTAGAAACGACGCCGGAATTCCCGCTTCACGAAGTGGAAGAGCCAGCGGTGCAGCGCGTCGTCTACAAGTATGAAAAAGAGGAGCCGCCGTTTACGATTACAAGAGGCAGCGATGGTGCGTTCATTTTATCTGGGGAAAAAGTAGAAAAACTATTTAAAATGACCGACTTTTCAAGGGAAGAATCTATCCGCCGCTTTGCACGGCAACTGCGGGCGATGGGAGTGGATGACGCGCTACGCGAACGCGGCGCAAAAGATGGCGATATTGTAAGGCTGCTCGATTATGAATTTGAATTTGTCGATTAATGTGAAGGGGGCAGGGGAGGTTTCATTGGATAAAAAATTTTATTTAGTTCGCGAAGACGTATTGCCGGAAGCGATGAAAAAGGTGCTGCTGGCCAAAGAATTGTTAGAGCGCAAAAAAGTCGATTCGGTTGCCGAGGCGGCGCAGCTCGTCGATATCAGCAGAAGCGTATTTTATAAATACCGCGATGCGGTATTTCCGTTCCAGGCCGTTACCAAGGAAAACATTGTTACGTTATTTTTCCATTTGGAAGACCGTTCCGGCACGCTTTCCCAGCTGCTTAGCGTTGTCGCCGCCGCCGGTTGCAACGTGCTGACGATTCATCAGACGATTCCGCTTCAAGGCCGCGCCAATGTTACGTTATCCATTAACACCAATGACATGAAAGAAGATATCAATGAGCTGCTTTCGAAATTGCGGCGGCTCGAGTTTGTCGAAAAGGTAGAGATTGTCGGTTCAGGAGTGTATTAACGCAAGGGAGAGGCAAGGCAATGAAAATAGGCTATTTAGGACCAAAAGCGACATTTACGGACTTAGCGGTAACGACGATATTTCCGGATAGCGAAAAAATTCCATACGATACGATTCCGGAATGCATCGACGCCGTCAGCGAGGAAGAGGTCGATGTCGGCGTCGTGCCGCTCGAAAATGCGTTAGAAGGATCTGTGAATTTAACGTTGGACTATTTAATTCATGAACAATTGCTGCCGATCGTCGGGGAAATCATCGCCCCGATTCAGCAGCATTTAATGGTGCATCCGTACCACGCCCATCATTGGAGGGAGGTAAAAGAAGTTTATTCGCACTCCCACGCGATCGCCCAATGCCATAAATTTTTGCATACGGTTTTGAAAAACGCCAAACAGGTGTATATGACATCAACAAGTGCGGCGGCCAAGTTTGTCAGCGAACACCCGCATCTTCCGGTTGCGGCGATCGCCAACCGGCTGGCAGCACAAGAGTACGGCTTGACGATTGTGCGTGAAAACATTCATGACTACGATTATAACCATACGCGTTTTATTGTCGTCCGCAAACAAAATAAGCCGCTCGATATCGATTCGCCGCTTTATGCGGGCGATAAAACGACGATTGTCGTCATGCTTCCGAAAGATCAACCCGGCGCGCTTCACCAAGTGCTGTCCGCGTTTGCCTGGCGCAAATTAAACTTAACGAAAATCGAATCCCGCCCTGCCAAAACGGGATTAGGAAACTACTTTTTTATCATTGATATTGACCAAAAGATGGATGAGGTGCTCATCCCCGGAGCCATCGCGGAAATCGAAGCGCTCGGATGCTCTGTGCAAGTGTTAGGAAGCTATCCATATTATTCGATTACAAAGGAAGCGAAAAGCTTAAAATAATTCATATGTTATTTATTATGATACCTGTTTTCAGGTGTCATTTTTTTATCACATTTAAAATATAGAACTTTCATTTTATTTTTAATTATTATAATATTTAGTCATATACAATCATTTTTTTATATTTCAACATTAATGAAGGGAGGGGCGTTATCTTTCTTTCCATCCAAGTTGATCAAAAAACGAAAGGGTGGTTTCATCAAGAAAGGGATTGTTTCAATCTCATCATCATCGCATTTGTCCATTCCTTCACTTTTCGCTGCAAGACGGGCATTGGCCTCGGCTGAATTGTGTGTAACTGTTTCCGATAAAAGAGAAATGTGATCATCGTCTTATAGTAGATGATGACTGGGGGGAGGACTGGTATGCCTGAAATGGTCGTGAGCCGGTTTGATGACTTTAACCATTTGGACAAAATTCTTGAAAAAAATTGGGAGCGCTTTCTTGTAGATGGTGTATTACCACATGGTCACCGACCTGTCATTACATCTTCCTGGGAGCGTTGCGTACGAAATCAGGTAGACCCCTTGAAAAAGGAAGCGAGGGTGGTTTACGAGAACTCCTCCTTGCTTGAAAAAAAGGAACAGCACCGATTTTTTCTTGATCTTGCACGACCTTATATGGAAGAGATGTTTCGTTATTTCAGCGATGAGGACATGATTTTGGTATTGTGTGATCAAGATGGAATCATTCTTGAAGGAAAAGCCAATGCGAATACGTGGCGCATATTGGAGCGTCACCGCTTTCAACCGGGTGCGGACTGGAGCGAGCAAGTGGCAGGAACGAATGCCATTGGCACAGCGCTTATGGAGAAAAAGCCGGTGCAGATTTTTTCGGCTGAACATTTCTGCCAAGGCTGGCACCCGTGGGTTTGCTCTGCTGCCCCTATCCGTGATCCGTTTACGGAGCAGATTATCGGTGTATTGAATATGACAGGGAAGAAAAGGCTGGTACAAGCCCATGATATCTTTTTGGTTGTCAGCCAGGCCCAAAAAATCCAGCAAGCTATCGGATTCCATCTCATGCAGCAAAATATTTTCTCGTTTGAATCAGTGTTGGATACCATTCATGACCCTTTCGTTATTTTTGACATGGATGGGAGGATCACCCGGCATAATGATGCCGCCAGATTTTTGCTCGGAATTAAAATAGGAGAACGTATGGAAAGTTACATGGATACTCCGATTTACAGGAAGGATTTGAAGGATCTGTCGAACAAAGGAATGCAGGCGTTGTTTCGCGGAAAAGATGGAACTGATTGGCGGATCCGCATCCAACCGTATAAAATGGGGACCCATTTGTTTGGGGGAATGGCTATTTTTCAGAAGATGGGCAGCAAAACGTTCGTACACGTCCGCCCAAAGGGCAATAGCACGAGATATTGCTTTAACCATCTACTGACGAAGGAACCGTCGATGATCAGATTGATCAAATTGGCAAGAAAAGCATCATTCAGCGATAAAACGGTGTTGATTACCGGTGAAACGGGCACGGGCAAGGAGGTTCTGGCACAGTCCATTCACGCCTATGGACCTCGGCGGCAAGGACCGTTTGTTGGAGTTAACTGTGGTGCCATACCTAAGGAACTGGTGGCAAGCGAATTATTCGGTTATGAGGGAGGAGCGTTTACTGGGGCAAAATCACAAGGAAAGAAGGGAAAATTTCTTCTAGCTGACAAAGGAACTATTTTTCTGGATGAGATTGGGGATCTCCCGTTGGATGCGCAAGTATGCCTTCTCCGGGTACTAGAGGAACGTGCGGTTTTCCCTATTGGCGGAACCGAGCCGATTCCCGTTGATGTAAGGGTTATTGCTGCTACGCATAAGGATTTGAAAAAAGAGATCAAGAAAGGAAATTTCCGAGAGGATCTTTATCATAGGTTGAATGTCATTTCCTTATCGGTTCCTCCATTAAGAGAGCGTCGCGGCGACATTTCTTTGTTGGTTGAATCTTTTCTTCGTGATGCCTGTGAAGGGAAGATTTGTCCGCAAATCGAGGATGAGGTATGGAGGATTTTCCATTCTTACCAGTGGCCGGGGAATATCAGGCAGTTGAAAAATGTAGTAGAACAAGCCATTTTTCATTCCGATGGCGAGGTCATCACGATCAATGATCTTCCACAGGAACTGCTGGCGGGAATGGAAAAACCATCAACAGATTTAAAAAAGACTACCAATTCCAACAAATGGACAGGGCGAAAGAAGAAGCTGACCCGGGAAATTTTGATTGAAGTCCTGAAAAAAACAAATGGATGTGTATCGGAAGCAGCCCGGCTGCTGAACGTGTCCCGGATGACGATTTACCGCAAACTGAAAGAATTTGGTTTGGAATAGGGTTCATCGGAGATTTTTATTGTCACAAATTGATATTTGTTACATGTGTCACATTTGTCACAAAAGTAACAAAAAGGACGATGAAAAGACAAAAAGGGGCAGAAATGCCTCTTTTTTTGTTATTTTCAGACAATTTAATCATCATTCTAAGTTGGCACACTTCTTGCAATATAAAAAAGCAGAAATGAGAAAAAGGAGGGGATCAAGCGTTAGCAACAATTAGTAGGCTATTATACACAAAAAACAGGAAAGGAAAGGAAAGGAGAATCCAATGTGGGACTATTAATCAACATCGACAACGGCGGAACTTTCACGGACGTTTGCCTCGTCGCCAGAGAGCAAGTAGTCCGCGCCAAGACATTGACAACACCTTATGATTTGACCAAATGTTTCATTGAAGTTTTGAAAGCAGGTTCAAAGGAGCTGTATGGCCAGGAAAACTTGCAAAAGCTTTTAGCAGAGACAGACTATATCCGCTATTCCACTACGGCGGGCACGAATGCTATCGTCCAGAAAAAAGGCCCACGTCTTGGCTTGATTTTGCGCGAAGGGGTGGACCCGGCCTTTCTCATCGAGGGTCAGGAAGAGAGAGAGATGTTTGCGGCCATGGTGGATGATCGGGTGGTGGGAATCAACGTCAACGAAGAGCAAAGCAAACTGGAAACGAGAGTTGTAGAAGCCGTCAACCGATTGCTGTCACAGGGCGCCAACCGGCTGGTAGTCAGTCTGGGCGGGTCTACAATGGTGGAAGACGAAAAGAAAATTCGCAATATCATTCTGCGCAAGTACCCGCGCCATTTGTTAGGAGCGGTTCCAGTCCTGTTTTCCCATGAACTAGTGGAAGACCAAGATGATGTTAAGCGGACATGGGGAGCTCTGATCAATTCCTTCCTGCATCCAGGAATGGAACGATTCCTCTACAACGCAGAAAATGTTCTGCGGGAATATCGCGCAAAAAATCCAATGCTCATTTTCCACAATGACGGAAACTCCGCCCGGGTGGCCAAGACCTATGCGATCAAAACGTACGGCTCGGGTCCGCGTGGGGGAATGGAAGGAGCTAAAGCACTCGCAAAACATTATAAAATCCCTGCATTATTGACGCTGGATATCGGAGGAACCACTTCAGACATCGGTCTTGTGAAAGAGGAACAGATTTTGGAGAATGTTTACGGCGAAGTCGAAGGCATTACGACCTCCTTCCGCTTGAGCGATCTGATCAGTGTCGGCGCAGGAGGGAGCTCGATTTTCCGTGTGGAAAACGGAAAGGTGATCGTTGGTCCAGAGAGTGTGGGAGCCGTCCCTGGTCCCGCCTGCTTCGGGCGCGGAGGCCAGCAGCCGACAATTACTGACGCCTATCTCTTGATGGGGATTTTAGATTCCCGCTCCTATTTCGGGGGAAGAATGACGCTAGACGAATCCCGCGCCCGGGCCGCCATTGAGGAAAAAGTAGCCGCGCCGCTAGGGGTCAACCTCGATGAGGCTCTGCTCATCATGGAAAAAGCGTACGAGCAAAAAATTGCCCAAGGTCTTGCAGTATATCAGGATAAGGTGGACAAAGCCACATTGCTTGCCTTTGGTGGAGCCGGTCCAATGAGTGCGTGCGGAGCCGCCCGGGCAGCCGGAATTGAACAGGTGATTATCCCGCGCCTGGCAGCCGTCTTCAGTGCGTTTGGAATCAGCTTCAGTGATATTGCCCATGAATATCAGGCCAGCCTGACGGAATGGAATCAGGAAGAGATCAAGGAAAAAATTGATCAACTGAAGATCCGGGCGGAACGTGATATGTTTGCAGAAGGGTTCACGCTTTCCGAGTGTCAGGTGGAAACTTACTTGAGCGTAGTCCGCGATGGAAAACTCGAGGTCATCCAACTTAAGGATGCGGCAGAGTTTCTAGAAGGACTAGAAGGGACCGAAGATGTACAAGTCAATTTGAAGGTGGTCAAACCAATTGCCCACTACAATTTTGAAACTGCCGCAAACTTGGAGCCAATCACTCCGGTACCCGTTCGTCAGCAGCGGATCCTGCATCCTTCCAAAGAGTGGATTGATGTTCCAGTTTACCGTTTTGAAGAGATGGCACCAGGCTCGACCGGTTCGGGTCCAGCGCTGATTGAAGACCAGCTCTTCACTTGCCGTGTGCTGGATGGATGGACATTTAAGGTCACAGAAAACAAAGACATTTTCATGCGGGATGTGAGGGGGAAGGATAAATGAAGGTACAAATGACTGAATATTTGGAAATTGATCTTGAAGATGAAACTTGGTGCTGTCGCAAATGCAATCATGTGATTGCCCCGGCGCGAAGCAACTATAAGGAAGGACTACTCGTGTACGCTAGGGATCCGCGGGAAATCCATCGTCCGATTTTGAATCCGGATCTGTATGAGTATACGTTTGCACCCGATCCGGCATGGGTGCAGATTGTGGAGTATTACTGTCCGGAATGCGCCACAATGGTGGAAGTCGATTATTTGCCGCCTGGTCATCCACCACTTTATGACATGGAATTTGACATTGATGCCTTGAAAGAGCGTTATTTGGGAAAGAGAAGGGGGTAAGAAAATGAAGCGAATCAGTGTTGATATCGGAGGAACCTTTACTGATTGTTTTCTTGTCTGGGATGACCAATACATCGAAACGAAGTCTTTGACCACGCACCATAACTTGGCACTGGGATTTATGGATGCGCTGGAACAAGGATGTCGCAAGCTTGGCCTGGATGTAAAGACTGTTCTCTCTCAGGTCGATTCGGTCCGCTATGCGACCACATTAGGGACCAACGCTTTGATTGAGCGGAAAGGGCCTAGAATTGGACTTCTGATGACAGCCGGGTATGAACATTCTGTTCCGTTAAGCCGTGGACGCGGATATGGCGAAGGTCTCACGCCACAAGAGCAGCAGGATCTCGCTGCCGCAAGGCGTCCCGAACCGCTCGTTCCGATGCGGATGATCGCCGGAGTTCGTGAGCGGATCGATTACAAAGGGAAGGTGGTCATGCCTCTTGACGAAGAGCATTTGCGCTCTCAAATCCGCTTGCTCATTGACCGCGGGGCGCAAGCTTTTGTGGTTGCGCTCTTGAATTCCGTGGTGAATCCGGTTCACGAAAAAAGGGTCGAGGAGATCATCTTGGAAGAATACCCGTCCCATATGCTGGGAGCAATGCCGGTCATCCTTTCCCATCAGGTTGGCGGACGCAAGGGTGAATACGGGCGTGCAACTTCAGCCATCCTGGATGCTTATTTGCACGAAAGGATGTATCATGCCTTGAGTTCCCTTGAAATGACACTAAAAGAATACGGTTACAACAAACCAATGCTTGTGGTGCACAATACCGGCGGGATGGCCCAGCTCAATTCGACTCATGCGCTCCAGACCATTCATTCCGGTCCTACTTCGGGAATCAACGCCACGGAGCATGTGGCCGAACAATTCAATACTGGAAAGCTAATCGCCATGGACATGGGCGGAACGAGCTGCGACATCGGCCTGGTAGTCGGAGGCGGAATCCGTTTTTACGATTTCAATCCAACGATTGACAGATGGCTGGTGAACCATCCGATACTCCATCTGAAAATCATTGGGGCTGGTGGGGGGTCCATCGCCCGCTATGATCAGATGTTTAACACTATCGAGGTCGGTCCGCAGAGCGCGGGATCGGATCCGGGCCCTGCCTGCTATGACCGTGGGGGCATGTACCCAACGGTAACGGATGCCGACTTGATCCTCGGTTATTTGGATCCGGACAATTATGCGGAAGGAAGCATCAAACTGAACCGTAAACGTGCGGAATTTGCGATTCGCGAGCACATCTGCGAAGAACTGGACATTTCTGTCGTTGAAGCTGCCCTCCAGATCAAACAGAAGGTCGACAGCAACATGGCCTTTGCGATTGCCCAGGAACTAGGAGTTAAAGGATATGACCCGAAACATTTCACCCTCTTGGCGTATGGAGGGAATGGACCTTTGCACAGTTGTGGAATTGCCAAGGAATTGGACATTGACCGGATTTTTATCCCTCCGTTCAGCCCGATTTTTTCCGCGCTTGGAGCGGGAATCATGAATCAGCTCCATATTCACGAAAAGAACGTATTTATGAATATCTATGATTCCAACACGCGAAGCCTTTTTGACCAGTATGACACCTTCAATTCCATTGTCGCCGAGCTAGAAAATGCAGGAAGAGAAGATCTGCTGCGCCAGGGCATGGACGAGAAGGATATCCGATTCCGTTTAGAACTTGATATGCGTTATGGAAACCAGTTGACCGAGACATCAGTGATCAGTCCGACGAACCGGCTCCACAGTGTGGAAGACGTGTTCAACCTAATTGCTGCCTTCAGCGAGAACTATGGCGAGCGCTTCGGCCGGGGAAGCCAGTCTCCAGAAGCGGGGATCCGAATCAACACTATTCGTGTGATCGCTTATGTCGAACTCGATTCCATTCAGTTCAATAAGGAAGCGGAGCAAACTGGCGGTGAAGCTGTACCAAGCAAAGAGCGGCTTTGCTATTTTGTCGGCTTTGACAATCCGATTTTGACTAAAGTTTACGATGTGGAGACCATCCCGTCTGGCGCTGTGATTGAAGGCCCGGCTCTCGTGGAATCCCCGCGTACAACCTACCTAGTTGAACCAGGTTGGAAATTAGTCATGGGACCGCAGAGATCAGCCTGGATATTGCGCAACCGCAGCGAAAGCCGAATTCGGGATGAATTAAGAACGGTAAGCGGGATTCAACGATAAAAGGAGGGAATGTACAAATGGCACAAACGCAACGCGAAAAAGAGCTGATAGAAAAATTTTTGCAGGATACTAAACTTTTCCTCGGACCAGATCCGGAAATTATGTATGACCACGGGTTGGCTCCGATTACGGAAATGGAAAAGGAAGCGATTGCGAAAGTTTCGGATGCGACCATTAGTGTAGTCCGGAGCAAACTGCAGGCGGCTTCAACGGAAGCGTTTGAGATGCTGGAACAAATCGGAGCGGCGCCAGGAGCCAAATGGGGGGATCTCATCACCGGTTTTTATACGGCGAGCGGCGATTTATCACTCGCCAGCTCGGGTGGGGTACTGGCCTTCTCCACCACTGCCCAATACGCGGTCAAGTTTACCCGCAAATACTGGGTCGATGATCCGACTGTCGGGGTCAAACCCGGAGATGTTTTCATGCATAATGATGCCCGCTATGGCGGTATTCATAATGCTGACCATAGCATGATGCTGCCGCTCTTCCATGAAGGAAAGCTGATTGCTTGGGCGGTTGCTGTTGTCCATGAGGGAGAAAACGGCGCTGTTGAGCCGGGAGGAATTCCTTCGGCTGCCGAATCCAAGTTTATGGAAGGAATGATGTTGTCCCCGATTAAAGTCGCGGAGAACTATACGCTGAAGAAAGATTTAGTTACGTTTATGCAGAATTCCGTCCGGGAGCCTAAACTCCAACTTCAGGATATGAAAGCCAAGCTTTACGCTGTCATCCGGATGAAGAAACGAATGGAAGAAGCGATTGAAGAATTCGGCGTCGATGCCGTTGTTGCTACTCTCCGCAAAACGCTAGATGACACAGTGGCGGAAGTAAAACGCAGAATCTCGAAGTGGCCTGATGGGACTGTGCGGACAATGGCGGTTGCGGACGGGACCTTGCGGGAAAATATCTTGATCAAAACCCAACTGGAAGTGACGAAAAAAGGAGACGTGCTTCATTTTGACCTCAGCGGCTCTGCTCCCGAGTTTGCCAACCGTTCCAACAATACGATTATCGTTGGCGCTAAAGGGATCATTGCTCAGTTGTTTCTGCAATTCATCTGGCCGGATATGCCACGCAATCAGGCGGTGATTGCACCAATGAAGTTTACCGTGACACATAAATCCATTTTTGATTGTTCCTATGAGGCTCCTAACGCCCAAAGTATGATGACCATCTTCCCGTTATTTACCGCGGCACAACATGCATTGGCCAAATTCCTGTATAGTTCGCCGGAACGTTATACGAAGGTAATTGCGCCATGGTACAACATGATTGCCTGCTTCCTTTATGGCGGAATTACCCAGAATGGGGAGACCGTAGGAAACATTGGCACCGATTTGAATGGCATGCCTGGTGGGGCCCACATGGACGGTGACGGCGAGCATGCCATCGCTCCGTTGTTTGCTGCCATGGCTGAGCAAGGGGAACAGGAATTGCTTGAGGAAGAAATACCGATGATGCACTTGTCACGCAGGATTGTGAAAGACAACCAGGGTTTTGGGAAGTTCCGTGGAGGGCAAGGTTACCAAATGATCGTGGCTGTAAAGGATACCCCGTTTTGGGGTCTAATGGCTACAACCATTGGCTCGAAATATCCGACCGTGAACGGCCTGTTTGGAGGGTACGGCTGCCCAGCGTATCCGCTTGCGAAAGTAAAAGGGATCAATGTTTTTAAAATTTTAGAGGAAAATCCCGAACAATTCCGGTATACGATCGAAGAGATCATGAATGACCGCCCGTTTGAAGGGGCCAGCTATACCACCCATCATCGCGGGCTTCAGTTTGAAGTGGTGAACGAAGGGGAGATATACATTGTGACACAAGGTGCCGGAGGCGGTTACGGGGATGTGTTGGATCGCGATCCAAACTTGGTGATGAAAGATTTGGAGGATGGACTCATCTCGGACTACGTTGCCCAGAACATCTATCATGTCGTATACGATCCGGAAACACTCGTCTTAAACAAGGAGGCCACCGAAGAGAAGCGCCGGCAGGAGAGGGAAGCTCGCAAGAAGAGAGGCGTCCCTTACAAGGAATTCTTGAAGCAATGGGTCACCGATGAACCGCCTGCCCACCTACCATGGTATGGCTGCTGGGGAGACAAAAATATCATTTATGCCGGATCCCCGCAAAATAAAATGTCTGCGGAGGAGATTCAATCCGTATTTTTGCCGGATCCGAAGGATGTCCAGATTGCCCGGTTGCAAGCACAGCTGCAGCAATTGACTGCCAAACAAGGAGGGGGATCATGAACAGTCATTTTCAAGCCCTGTTTCAATCCGGTAGCGGGAAGGAACCAAAGATTTGGCTCGATTTTATTGACTACGCCAAGCGGCTGTTTGCGGGAGGGAAGCAGGATCTTTGGCAGGATCCTGCCCTCCTGATTTCTGTATACAGCCAGGCGCAGGGGCTGCTTCGATCAGATGTCTTCCATTTCCCGGTGAATCAGGTGTATGCCTCCTGGCTGGACGCTCATTCGACGGAGATGGAGAAGTGGGTGGGGAAAAGGCCAACTTTTGTTTTGAAAAAAATGTTGGCTTTGGAGGAACCGCGGAATATTCTGCTGGAAGTTTTAAGCGGCCTTACCGAGCTGAATCGGGATGCCAAACCTTTTGCACTGAGTATGGGTTCGCCGCAGCAGTGGCTGCAATGGATCAGCAGAATGGTTCGTCCTGGTGAGGATCCATCCATCAGCAGTGATGACGTGGACAGCGTTGCGATGTATATTGCAGACTATTTACGCAGCTTTTCTACCGCGGGGATTTCTGCCATTGTACTGGAAGAAGCGGCGAATCCGCCTCTTGACATGGCTGAAATGGTTGAACTTTATCAGCCGATTTTGAATTTGGCCGGGCATTACCAGTGGTCTGTGGGCTTTTCCTTTCCAGGGGAGGCCTCAAGACGCATCGTGTTTAACGATAAGGTGGATTTTACGCTCTTTGGCGAAAGCGATATGTCCTCCTTGCTGCCGTATTGGCAGGAGGGGGCGGCTATCGGCGGCGGATTGAATCAAGCGTTTTGGACCGATAAAGGGGATGACGGTAGATCCGTATTGCCTGTTCAAGGTTTACTTTTCGGCACGATTCCGGAAGATGCCGATCCGGAAATGGTGCTCGAGCGCTTGAAGGAACTTCGGCAATCAACGAAACATTGAGAAAAAATGGGGAGTGGGATGACTGCGTTTCAGTTCGGACGCGGAGTCCAAACTCCTTTTTCGCTCCAATAAAAGAGAGGAGGAACGATATGGATCGATCCCTTTTTACCTTAAATACATTGTTCAGAAATGCTTTGCAAAAATACCAAGAGAAAACGGCGCTACGGTTTGCCGGAAAATCGTTAACGTATGGGGAACTGATGAAGGCAGCGAATCGCGTTGCCCGCGCCCTAATCCGCCGGGGCGTAAAGCCTAATACACGGGTGGCGTTAGTGATGTCAAATTGTCTCGAATATGTGATCAGCGACATGGGGCTAATTCAGGCTGGCGGGACAAAGGTTCCGTTGAACGATATGCTAGGAGAAAAGGAGATCGGCTATATTTTGAAGGATTCCGGCGCTGAAATCGCTATCGTCGGAAGCAACTTTTTCCCTGTCATTGAAAAACTCCTTCCTAGCTTACCCGACCTGCATACCGTTGTTGGTATTGCTCCACAGGGTTTTTGTCCAGACGGATTTATTTCGTGGGACGAATTTCAAGCTAGGGAATCAGAAGAAGATGTGTATGTTCCAATTCAACCGGAAGACATGGCCTTGATTGCCTACACGGGTGGAACAACCGGCCTTCCAAAGGGGGTTGTGCACAGCCAGGAAAATCTCGTGATTAATCTTTATTCTCATATGATAGAGCTTGGCATGCAGGACGATGAAAAAATCCTGCTTATGACTCCGCTGCCTCATAGTGCGGGATTGGTACTCCAGACCGGCTTGCTAAAGGGCGCGGAACATTGGATTGAGGAGCGGTTTAATCCACAACTGGTGCTGGATCGCATTGACGGGGACAAAATCACGTTTACGTTTATGGTGCCGACTATGATTTATCGGGTGATCGATCAAATCCAAGGCCGTTCCTACGATTTCAGTTCGCTGCGGACGATTCTGTATGGCGCAGCCCCGATTACTGTGGAGCGGCTGAAGCAGGGGCTTGAGATTTTTGGCCCTGTATTTACCCAACTGTTCGGGCAGACAGAAGCACCGAATTTCATAACGCGACTTCGGAAAGAAGATCACCGTCTCGATTCACCTTATGCGAAAAGACTGCGCAGCTGCGGACAGCCTGTAATAATGAGCCAGGTAAAAATTGTCGATGAAAACGGTAAGGAAGTACCTCGCGGCCACGTAGGAGAGATTATCGCCCGTACCCCTTACAATATGCTCGGTTATTACAAGCAGCCGGAAAAAACGGTGGAAACGGTCAAGAACGGCTGGCTGCACACCGGGGATATTGGAATGATGGATGAAGAAGGATATGTCTATCTGTTAGACCGCAAGAAAGATATGATCATTACCGGCGGAATGAACGTGTACACGACCGAAGTCGAGAATGCGATTCAAAAGCATCCCGGAGTAAGCCAGGTTGCCGTAATTGGAGTTCCCCACCCGGACTGGGGGGAAGCGGTAATGGCCATCATTGTGCCAAAAGAAGGTTATTCCTTGACGGAGGAAAGCATTCGGGAACTGTGCGCCAAGGAACTATCCAAATACAAGCGGCCTAAGGAAATCCGCTTTGTCGATGCACTGCCCCTGACCCCGTACGGAAAAATCGACAAAAAAGCGCTGCGCAAGCCTTATTGGAATTTGGCAAGCCGGAATATCAATTAGACAGGGGGGATCAACGGTGTTGGAAACGACAGTCGGCGAATTGTTCGATAAAGCGGTGAAACAATATCCGGACAAAATCGCGGTAAAAGACCACCGCCGCTGCATTACGTACGCGGAAATCGGGGAAGAAGTCAACCGTTGTGCAAACGCCCTTTTTCAAAAGGGGGTACAGCCCGGAGACCGTGTAGCCTTATGGATGCAAAACTGCATTGAATACATTGTTTGCGATTTTGCCATTGCCAAACTTGGGGCTGTCCGCGTGCCGCTGAACACTTTTTTAAGTGATGCGGAAGTGGCTTACCGGCTCGAGGATGCCGGGGCTAAAGCGGTGATATGCGGCAGTGAATACATGGAGCGTGTGCGAAATATCCTACAACAAACCTCGGTCCAGCCGATGGTAATCACGGTGGGAAACGAAGGGGAACACAGCCTGAAGTCTTTGATCGAGAAGGCCTCTCCTGAGCCTCCCAAGATTGCGGTTGGATACGAAGATTTGGCAGCAATCATGTACACGGGGGGCACGACCGGTCGTTCTAAAGGGGTCATGCATACGCACAAATCAACGATTTCCCTCATGTATAGCGAAATCGTTGAGTTTGAACTGGAACGCGGGGTAGTGATGCTGCATGTGGCCCCGCTTCCTCATGCGGTTGGTTTCATGATCCTGCCAGGTCTGCTGCGCGGAGGGACGCATATTCTTCAGCAAGGTTTTGATCCGAAGAAGTTCTGTGAGACTGTGGAAAAGGAAAAAGTGACATTTACTTTCCTCGTTCCGACCATGATTTATGCACTGCTTGATTTTCCGGATCTTCAATCATATGATTTATCCAGTCTTCGTACCTTGATTTACGGTGCTGCGCCGATGGCTCCGTCCCGGATCAAACAGGCGTTAGAAGCTTGGGGTCCCGTTTTGGTCCAAGTATATTCACAAATGGAAGTGGCCAACCAAACGACGATCTTAACTAAATCAGATCATCTAATTTGTTCTGTAGAGGAGGAGAAGCGGCTGTCTTCCTGTGGCCGTCCGATCATCATGTCCCAGGTGAAAATTGTTGACGAGGAAGGCAGAGAGGTACCGACGGGAACGGTCGGGGAAATCGTTACCCGGGGTCCGCATATGATGAAAGGCTATTGGAAGATGGAAGAAGAAACCGAAAAAACGATCCGTAATGGCTGGCTGCATACCGGAGACATGGCATATCAGGATGAGGCAGGTTACATTTACTTAGTGGACCGCAAGAAAGATATGATTATCAGCGGTGGATTCAACGTCTACACCACGGTAGTGGAGAAAGCCCTGTTTGAACATCCGAGCGTTCGTCAGGCGACGGTGATCGGGGTTCCGGACGAAAAATGGGGGGAAGCGGTAAAAGCGTTTGTGGTGGCAGATCCGGCCAGCGGGCTGAGTGAAGAAGAGTTGATTCAATTTTGCAAACAACGCTTAGCCAAATATGAAGTGCCAAAATCGATTGAATTTGTCGACTCGCTTCCTTTGACCGCCTATGGAAAAATTGACAAAAAGGCCTTGCGGGCGTCTTTCTGGGCCAATAAGGAGCGGCAAATAAACTAATTGTGGGAGGGAGAGCCAAAATGCAAAAAGTCGTTGTGCTGGGAGTCGGCATGACCCGGTTCGGCAAGTATCCAGAACGGAGTTTGAAAGAATTGGCGCGGGAAGCGCTTCATGGGGCGTTAACGGACGCAGGAATCAGCCTTTCGCAGATTGAAGCGGCTTATGTAGGAAATGCGATGGCCGGCATCATCACAGGGCAAGAATGCATCCGCGGGCAAGTGATGTTGTCAGGAACAGGCTTGGAAGGGATTCCTATTTTCAATGTCGAAAATGCTTGTGCCAGCGGCTCTTCCGCTTTCCATATGGCGTGGCTGGCTGTTGCTTCAGGGATGTATGATGTGGTACTTGCCTTGGGGGCTGAAAAAATGATTCATCCCGAGCGTACGAGAGCCTTTCAGGCCTTGAAAGGAGCCGCGGATGTGGAAGAGCTCGACAAGTTCCCGGGAGGCGGCAAGGACAGGGACAACCAAAGTTTGTTTATGGATTACTATGCGCTGGAAGCCCGCGAACATATGGAACTATATGGAACGAGCATTGAAACCTTCGCCAAAATCGCGGTGAAAAACAGCCGTAACGGAAGCTTGAATCCCAACGCCCAGTATCAAAAACAACAAACGCTCGAGGATGTCCTAGGGTCGCGGATCATTAGCGATCCTTTGCGCCTTCTCATGTGTTCGCCGTTAAGCGATGGGGCGGCTGCTGCCATCCTTTGCAGTGAGAAAATTTCCAGACAGCTGACGAACCATCCGGTGTTTGTCGCAAGCTCCGTGGTTTATTCGAGTAACCGAAGCGGGGATGTCGGTCCGTCCAACACCGAAAGGGCAGCGGCCAAAGCTTATGCGTTGGCTGGAATCGAGCCATCGGATGTGCAGGTGGCGGAAGTTCACGATGCTGCAGCTCCTGGGGAGCTTTGGGCGTATGAACATTTAGGATTTTGCGCTCCGGGGGATGGGGCACGGCTGGTGGAATCAGGTGCCACCGAAATCGGGGGACGGATTCCTGTCAATCCTAGCGGCGGGTTGATTGCCAAGGGTCATCCAGTAGGGGCTACGGGGATTGCCCAGATTGCTGAAATAGTCTGGCAGCTTCGGGGCCAGGCGGGAAAAAGGCAAATTCCGGGGCAAGCGAAGGTTGGATTGACGCACAATGCGGGCGGTTTTCTGAATGGCGGAAACGCTGCGGTGGCCATTCATATTCTGACTCGTTAACGTATTCACCTCGGAAAACTCGACATGGAAGATTCCATTTTTGCATGATTTTTTGTTTCATCTTGCACGCTTTCCACTTTGTTTCTTCCGGATAATGAACTCTTGTCCACATATAACAAACACCTCCTGAATCGAATGGAGTTATACATTCGATTTAGGAGGTGTTATTTTATTGGGTCATTTCACTATAGCAGCAGGGATGGTTTTATATGTTTTTCTATGATACGGTAATGTCTTTGGATCATTTGTTCTGGGAGCTGGTTAATTGGAAAGAATCTCACATCCAATGATTCCTCGGGATTGATGCGGATTTCCCCAGAAAATTCATTCGTTTCATATACAATCGTAACGGCATAAAATTCATCTCCATTAGGAACTTTCACGTACGTGTCCGGTCCGGAAAGGACATCGAGGAGTCGGCAACTTCCGATGGTGAGCCCTGTTTCTTCCCATACTTCTCGTCTTGCTGTTTCTTCAGCCGATTCTCCAAGCTCCATTAATCCGCCGGGAAGCCCCCAATATCCATGCGGTTGTTTGCGCTTCTGCAGCAATACTTCATTTTTTTCGTTTTTAATGATTGCCAGTGCGCCAACCAAAATGACGGGGCGATGGCCGACAAGGGCGCGCAGTTCTTCAATGTAACCCATATCGTTCTTCCTTTCTGTTGCTTCAAAAAATAAAAAAAAAGCCCTTACCATCTAGTGTAAGGGGTGAATCTCTATGATTCAATGAGTAGCCCGGCTTTTTTAAGAGCGTGACAAGCGGCATCAAGCTTGGCGATGGAGTCTGCTTCAATCGTATGAAGATGAGTGCCGTCTGTCAGCTGCAGCAAATAAGAAGCCTTCGTTTCTTCAATTTTTTGAATAAATTGATCGACTTCAAGCCGATTGCTGACCATGACGGACGCGGTTAAATCTCCGTATACGGGATGCTCGATTTTCACATCTTTGACAGTGACGCCGTGATCGACGAGAATATATAATTCTTCTTTAGTTTGCTCGGGCGTATGAAAGCAGGCGATCGTGCGCGTATATGTTTGCTCTGGAATGTTTGGCGTCAAGTATAAATAGCCTTGGCTCGTGGCGATAATCGGTTCATTGCGCGCTTTTAAGAGCGAAATATCCTGCACGATTACCTGGCGGCTGACGTTCGTTTTTGCCGCGAGTTCAGCGCCGGTGATCGGCCTTTTGCTTTCTTTCAGCCACTGCAAAATGAGCTGGCGCCGCTGTTCCCCAAAAATTTTTTTTTCTTCTTTCAACTCACTCAAACTCCTTTCTGTGCTGGCTGATTCGCTCAAGGGAAGATACGAGTTGGTCAATGTCTTTTTCCGTCGTCCATTTCCCAAATGAAACACGTATAAACTGTTTTGCTTCCTCTGCGGATTTTCCAACTGCCAGCATCGTCCGCGACGGAGCCTGTTTTCCAATTTGACACGCACTTCCAGTGGAAATGGCGATGTTATCGCGGTTACATTCGAGCATGACATATTGTCCTTCGATTCCGTGAAAGGAAAGACCGATAATATGCGGCAGGCAAACATTAGGATGCCCTTCTACCGTAACAGGCAAGTCTTTTTCGCGAATAAGTGTCAGCAAGTAACGACGAAGCTGCTCGAAACGCGTTTGTTCGGCATCTATATTTTCACAAATGTGCTGTGCCGCGGTGATGAAAGAAGCGATTCCAGGCACATTGACTGTCCCAGGACGAAATCCATATTCATGGGTGGCGTTAGGAAAACATGGTTGCCAGTTGATGCGCGGGTCAATGTATACTGCCCCGACCCCTTTTGGTCCGTAAATTTTATGGGCAGAAATGGAAAGGCTGTCGATAAACATCTTTTTCACATCTATTCGTATTTTACCAAAAGTTTGGACACAATCGCTATGAAAGATTACTCCGTGACGCCGCAGCAGCTGCCCAATTTCGGCAATTGGCTGCATTGTTCCGATTTCTGAATTAGCGTGTTGAATCGAGGCGAGAATCGTTTTTTCGGTAATGGCCCGTTGTAAATCGCCGATATCAATTTGTCCAAAACGGTTGACCGGCAAATAAGTGACCTCAAATCCTTCTGTTTCTAGTTGTTGGAATAGATGATAAAGAGAAGCATGTTCCATCTCGGTTGTGATGAGATGGTTGCCGCGGTGGCGATGCGCGTTAATGAGCGAACGAACAGCAAGAATATTGGATTCTGTTCCCCCGCTGGTAAAATAAATCCCCCGTTCCTCGCCGCCAATAAGCGCGGCAAGTTCTTTTCGGCAAATGGTTAAAAGCCGTTCGGCATTGCTTCCGATATCGTGTAAACTGCTTGCATTTCCAAAGTAAGCGGCAGCTGCTTCTGCATAGGCATTTAGCGCTTCTTTGCTCATCGGCGTTGTAGCGGCATAGTCGAGATAAATCATCAAAATCATTCCTTTTGTTCACAAAATGTTAATAAAACTCTTGTCATTAGTTTAAATATATGTCAATATAGGTGTCAAGACACAATAAAATCAGGAGGCAATTTTATGCCAGAAAATGGAGTTATTATTGTCGGAAGTGGCATCGCAGCATTAGCTACGGCTTATTATTTGCATGAACATAAAAATGTGATGATTTTCACAAAGACAAAAAAAGAAGAAAGCAACTCATGGCTGGCGCAAGGTGGAGTGGCTGCTGTCATTTCCGCGGAAGATCATTGGCAATGCCATTTTCATGATACGATTGCGGCTGGCTGTTACCATAACGATGAAAAAATGGTGGAACTGCTTGTTCGCGAAGGGCCAAAACGAATTCGCGAATGGATAGAGGCGGGACTGCGGTTTGATACACAGGAAGATGGAAGCATTCACTTCGGGCGAGAAGGGGGGCATGGAAAGCGGCGCATCTTGCATGCGGGAGGCGACCAAACAGGGAGAATGATCGTTGCGTTTTTGTTCGAAAAGCTAGCGGGACGAGTGCCAATCATTGAGGATGAATATGTAATGGAACTGCTTGTTGAGCAGGGACGGTGCGTCGGGATAAAAACGAAAAACCGTTCAGGGCAAATCACGTTCCATTACGCGAGCGCTGTCGTGCTTGCGGCTGGCGGATGTGCAGGCATCTATGCTTTTTCTTCTAATTCCCAGGCGGTGATGGGCGATGGAATTGCGTTGGCGTACCGGGCAGGCGCGAAAATTGCCGATATGGAATTCATCCAGTTTCATCCAACGATGTTATTGGCTGATGGAAAAGCGGTCGGCTTAATTTCGGAAGCGGTGCGTGGCGAAGGAGCGATGTTAGTGACGGAAGACGGGCGAAAGGTGATGGAGTCCGTTCATCCATTACGGGATCTAGCGCCGCGCGACATTGTCGCGCGCGCGATTTACGCTGAAATCCAGCGCGGTCATCGCGTTTATTTAGATGTTTCGATGATTGCTCGTTTTCACGAACGATTCCCAACGATTGCGAAACTATGCCAATCATACGGGATAGACATCGATAAAGGGAGGATTCCGGTCGTTCCAGGCGCCCATTTCTTAATGGGCGGCATCCATGTGAATGACCGCGGACAGACATCGATCGAAGGGCTATATGCCGTCGGGGAAGTGGCATGCACTGGCGTCCACGGCGCCAACCGGCTGGCGAGCAATTCGCTCCTTGAAGGAATAGTATTCGGAGAGCGAGCAGCAAAGGCGATTCAAAACGAAACTGCATCTTTCATGCCGTTTTGGCAAAAAGAGCGTCACGCACCGTCCGATGAAAAAAGGAATGCAAGCGGCTTGCCAGATATATCGGAGATTCAAACGATCATGTCAACATATGTCGGCATCGTTCGTGATGAACAAGGATTGCAATATGCAAAAAAATGGTTTGAACAATTTCCATTGTCATATTTGGCGAACAGCTCTCTTGATCATTTTTCCATTCATGAAATTGCAATTATTCATATGTTGCTAGCGGGTTGGCTGATCACGACGTCAGCTCTGCAACGTACAGAAAGCCGGGGAGGGCATTACCGTTCCGACTATCCATTTGAGCGGAAGCAATGGAAGCAGCGGCGGATTTGGCGGACAAAGAGCGAGCTAAATGTAATAGAAAGTATCCACACCGGAAGAACGGGGGAAAGACGATGAACCAACTCAAATTACAACAGCTGTTGCAGCAATTTTTCATTGAAGATATTGGTGAACGCGATATTACGAGTGAAACGATTTTTCCAGACAATGAACGGGCGACAGGAACATTCACGGCGAAGGAAGATGGGGTGTTAGCAGGTACAGATATTATTGTGATAGGATATCGTCTATTGCATCCAGACATTGATGTAACGCTTTATAAACGTGATGGCGAACAAGTAAAAAAAGGGGAAGCGATTGGCATTGCGTCCGGACCGGTCGCTCCGCTGCTGACCGGCGAGCGCGTGATTTTAAACCTCCTCCAGCGCATGAGCGGCATCGCTACTTTAACACATCGGGCGGTTACGATTTTAAACAGCAGCCATACGCGCATCTGTGACACACGCAAAACGACGCCAGGGCTGCGGATGTTAGAAAAGCATGCCGTTGTATGTGGAGGAGGCTATAATCATCGTTTTGGTTTATATGATGGCGTCATGATCAAAGATAACCATATCGCGTTTTGCGGCTCGATTACGAAAGCGGTGCAGGCGGTGCGCGAGAAGCTTGGGCATATGGTCAAAGTTGAAGTGGAAACGGAGACGAAAGAGCAAGTGTTGGAAGCGGTTGCGGCTGGTGCTGATGTCATTATGTTTGACAACCGTACCCCAGAAGAAGTGCGCGAGTTTGTTTCACTCGTACCAAAGTCGATCGTAACGGAAGCGTCCGGCGGAATTACGCTTGAAAATCTGGCCAAGTACGGTGCAACGGGAGTTGATTATATTTCGCTTGGCATGCTGACGCATTCGGCCGCCGCGCTAGATATTAGCTTCAATTTACAATAACGGAAACGGGGGAAAAGCACATGAACATTTTAGAACAAATGAAACGGCTTGATGATATGCCAGAAAGTTATAAAACAATGAGCATGGAAGAGATGGAAGCGCGCGTGCGCGCCATCAAAGAACGATTTGGAAAAAGATTGTTTATCCCGGGGCACCATTATCAAAAAGACGAAGTGATTCAATTTGCCGACGCGACAGGCGATTCGCTGCAGCTTGCGCAAGTAGCGGCGCAAAACAGTGAAGCAGAATACATTGTCTTTTGCGGTGTACATTTTATGGCAGAAACAGCAGACATTTTAACGAGCAATGATCAAAAAGTCATTTTGCCGGATATGCGGGCGGGGTGCTCGATGGCTGATATGGCGGACATTACACAAGTGGAGCGAGCGTGGCCGATATTACAAGATTTGTTTGGCGACACGATTTTGCCGTTAACATACGTGAATTCGACGGCGGCGATTAAAGCGTTCGTTGGACGCCACGGCGGCGCGACCGTTACTTCCTCGAACGCGAAAAAGATGGTCGAATGGGCGTTTACACAAAAAGAGCGAATTTTCTTTTTGCCAGATCAGCATTTAGGCAGAAATACAGCCTATGAGCTTGGAATTTCGTTAGACGAGATGGCGGTATGGGATCCGCATGCCGATCATTTGGAATACAAAGGCGATATAAAGAAAGTAAAAGTGATTCTTTGGAAAGGGCATTGTTCCGTTCACGAAAACTTTACTGTCCGCCATATTGAACATATCCGCCGGACAAAGCCAGATATGAATATTATTGTGCACCCAGAGTGCAGTTGGGACGTTGTGCAAAAGGCTGATTATGCCGGTTCGACGAAATATATCGTTGAAACGATTCGCAATGCCCCTTCCGGCAGCAAATGGGCGATCGGTACGGAAATGAATTTGGTGAACCGCTTGATGCGCGAACATCCAGATAAAGAAATTATTTCGCTAAATCCGTATATGTGTCCATGTCTCACGATGAACCGCATCGATTTGCCGCATTTATTATGGACGCTTGAAGCGCTCGAAAAAGGAATCGTCGTCAATCAAATTACCGTTCCTGAAATGATTGCCAAAGAGGCAAAACAGGCGCTTGACCGCATGCTGGCGCTCGCCTGAAACACTCATCCTGTCAAGCAGCATTGGGCTGCAGGGCAGGATGATTTTTTTATCATAAAACAAGGGGATGAATCATAGATTGTGTTGAAGGATGATAGCGACAACAAGCAGGGGCTGAAATACAATGCGAACAGTTTCGGTTTAGGAGGGGAACGGAGTGAAAATCCATATTGTTCAAAAGGGCGATACACTTTGGAAAATTGCCCAAAAATACGGAGTGGATTTTGAACAATTGAAAAAAATAAACGGACATTTAAGCAATCCGGATATGATTATGCCGGGAATGAAAATTAAAGTGCCGACAGCAGGGGTTCCGGTAAAGAAAGAAGCACCGAAAAAAGAGACAAAAATTAATTTGGCTCCGAAAAAAGAAGAAAACATAGAGCACCCATATGCCAATACAAAGCCGTTTGTATCGGTGAACATTGAGGCGGAGTTTAACGAAGCACCGAAAGCGCCGGTCAATGAAGCGCCAAACGTGCCAATCAATGAGGCGCCGAAAGCGCCGATCAAGGAAGCGCCGAAAGCGCCGATCAAGGAAGCGCCGAAAGCGCCGGCGAAAGAAGCGCCAAAGGCGCCGATCCAAGAAGCGCCGAAAGCACCGGCGAAAGAAGCACCAAAAGCGCCGATCCAGGAAGCGCCAAAAGCACCAATCAATGAGAAATCAAACGTGCCGATCAATGAGGCGCCGAAATCAATGGGGAACAAACCGTCCGGAACATCTAATGAAGGATTGGGTTCTGGGGAAAAACAGCTCAACATGCCACCATTATCACATACGATTCCACCGGTAACGCCAAATGTCAATATTAACTTTTCGAATGTTATTCCTAACGTTCCGCCGATTCCGCCAAAACCGAAAAATATTTTGCCGGGGATTATGGAACAAGAGTTAGAAAGTCCTGCCGAAGCAGAAACAGAAAAAGAAAAAGCGTTCAAGGATGACGATAATACACCGCCGGAGCTGCCACAAGTTCCGTACGTTCCGATGATGCAGCAGCCGTATTTGCCTGGGGCGTTTCCAACTGCGCCAATATCCCAGCAGCACTGCATGCCAGTAACGCCGATGTTTCCAGGTTATGGATATTATTTTCCGTCTATGCCAGCTGTTCCGGTTCCTTATCCGTCTTACACCCAGCCGTTCGCTAGCATGGGTATGGAAAGCAATTCCCATGCTTTTCCGGGAATCGAGGAAAGCGGCAGTGAATTAGATGAAGCACCGCCAATGCCGGGATATCACGAAGAAAATCCGACAATGGGATATCACGAAGAAAATCCGACAATGGGATATCACGAAGAAAATCCGACAGCGGCCCATATTCCACCTGCTGGATATTCGCCTACTCCAACATATGCACCTGCCTTCTATCCGGAACCATATGCGCCGCTGCCAATGGTACAAGGGTACGGATGGTGTCCGCCGGTCTATCCATCGATGCCTCCGGTTGCGCATCATTATTATGCACCAGCTCCAACCGCTTTTTATCCGTATCCACCGCAACCGTATATGCCAGTATCAGCATACCCGTTCACGCCAACGGCCGCCACATTCCCGTATGCAGAAGGACGGGTGTTTACCGAACCGCAAGACGAGGAGAGCAATGACTATGGCGAACTATAAACGAAAAAGAGACGATGTTGCAAGTCGTCTCTTTTTTCTTCTGAAAGAGGTATACGGGTTGGGTGTGAAAAGGATCAAAATGCTGAAACATAACGTATGGATGGTTGCGGCGCATGAAGGACGCTGGGTGGTAAAAAAATACCGCACTTTTTTCGAAGCGATGAAACAAGCAATGCTTATGCAATCGTTAAGGCAAATGGGCTTTCGTCATGTTCCTGCGGTATATACGGCCATCGGACAACATGGTGTATTTTTCTTTGCCGGTCATTTTTGGCTTATGCAATTCTATATTTCCGGCGCGAAAGTGCTGTCCTTTACGGAAAGACAGGATATTGCGGCAGGACTGCAATTACTGCAGACGTATCATTCCATTACGGACATGCTTCTTTGCCGCCCGTTATGGCGAACAATGCTCCCGGATTATCATTTATATGGAAAATGGCAGCGCTGCTATTATGATTTTTATATCCATTTGCCGTTTATTGAGCAAATTATGGAGAAAGAAGATATCGCCTTTACGATGCAATGTGCCGAATATTGTCTTTCCACTTGCGCTAGCTATATATCATCGTTGGCAAAGGAAAGGATTGTGATCATTCACGGTGATGTTGCCGCCCATAATTTTTTACGCACGAAAAAGGGAAAAGTATACTTAATCGACTATGATGCGGCTGCCATTGCTTCTCCAGGCATCGACTATTTGCAGTATGCGAGCCGGATTTTACCGCATTTGCAATGGTCTGTTTCCGCGTTGTTTCGTTTTTCTCCCTTTTCCGATTGGCTTGCCAAACCTTGGTTTCTACACGCGCTTTTATTTCCAGCCGATATTTTTCGCGAATGGCGCTTTGCATTAAAATATAACAAACCGCTCGCGATTGCCCGCAAGGAACGGGAATCCTTTGTTCATAAGATTGTAAGTATGTTAAAATAAACATATGCGATTTTTAGAGAAAGGGAGTCGAAAAACAATGGAAGCAAAGATTGAAAAGCTGATTCAATGGCTGCGCGAACAAGTAGCGAATGCCGGATTGAACGGAGCGATTGTCGGAGTTAGCGGCGGCATTGATTCTGCGGTCGTTGCCCATTTAATTAAACGCGCGTTTCCTGATAACTCGCTCGGGCTGATTATGCCTTGCAAAAGCAATCCGAAAGATATGGAAGACGCATTAAAAGTAGTGGAAAGCTGCGGCATTAAACATTTTATTATTGATTTAACGGAAACACACAATACGTTATTTGGAGCAGTGGAAAAACAGCTGAAAGAAAAAGGGGAATGGAATGAAGAAGCGGCGCGGTTAGGAGATGCCAACACGAGAGCGCGCTTGCGCATGACAACGTTGTATGCCGTCGCCAATAATTACGGATATATCGTAGTCGGAACGGATAATGCCGCAGAGTGGCATACTGGGTACTTTACCAAATATGGGGACGGCGGAGTCGATTTAGTGCCGCTCATTCATTTCACCAAAGGCGAAGTACGCGAAATGGCGCGTATTCTTGGCGTTCCTGAAGAAATTATTACAAAAGCGCCAAGCGCGGGATTATGGGAAGGACAGACAGATGAAAATGAGATGGGAACAACATACGAAATGATCGATAAGTATCTAAAGGGAGAAGAAATTCCAGAAAAAGACCGGCAAATTATTGAACGGCTACATAAACGTTCGCAGCATAAACGGCAATTGGCGATTGCGCCGCCCAAATTTTGATTTTGCCGCTAACTGACAGCCATAAAACCCCCATTCCTTCGCCAAGCTAATAATAAGGCCGAAAATTTTTTGGCCTGGTGCGAAGGAAAATAAGGGGGTTTTTCCATTGAGAAATGCAATAAAAATTATCGGAGCTGTTTCTGTCTTAAGCGTGATGGCTGCATGCGCCAATTATGCGGACAACGATGATAGACGCTACAATGATGCGACGCGTCCGATCGGCTATTATTCCACGGAACGTTTTGACAATGACTTCCGTTACGGCCGCTACGGAACAAATACGACTAATTATGATAACAACTATATATTAAGCCGCCGCGGACCAGCGACCGATTTTTTCGATACAGATAATAACCGTGCACGTATACCGGGAATTACTCGTTTTGATACGGATACGCCTGCGCTTCCACGCGGTGCGGATTTCGGGGATGCGGACCGCAACTACCATGGACATTTAAATTCGATGGAAAGTAAACCAAATCCTTCTTACTATAGAAGTTATAGCGGAAACTTAGCAGAAACAATCTCCCGCCGCGCTGATGCAGTAAGAGGAGTCAACGATGCGCGGACGCTTGTTTACCGTGATCATGTGCTTGTTGCGATTTCGACCAACTCCAAATACGCAGATCACGTGGAGCGCCTTGTCGCCCAAGCGGTCGCGCCGTATACGAAAGGCAAACATGTGCGCGTCGTTTCCAACCCGAGCATGTACAACCGCGTCCGTACGATCGATAACGATATCCGCCGCGGCCGGCCAATGGAAGAAATCGAACGGGATTTAAAAACGATTTTTATTGATGGAAAAATTAACGAACGTCCAGCCAACACCCGTTAATGGTGAAAAAGTGGGGACACCTTTTTAGGTGTTCCCATTTTTAGCGAAACATAGTCTTTAACGAGCAAAGCTGGCTAAGTGGAAGAGGAATCGGCATATTTTTTTGTTATATGACATTTTCCTCTTTTTTTGGTATAGTAATATCGGAAATTTCGTTGCGATGAGAGGAGAAATTTCGATGGCTGGACATTCCAAGTGGAAGAATATTCAACGCCGGAAAAACGCGCAAGACGCAAAGCGCGGCAAATTGTTTATGAAATTGGCGAAAGAAATTTATGTAGCGGCAAAAACAGGCGGAGGCGACCCAGCGTCGAATTCATCCTTGCGCCTGGTGATCGAAAAAGCAAAAGCCGCTAACATGCCAAGCGAAAATATTGAGCGCGCGATTAAAAAAGCAACGGGGAACCAAGAACATACAAACTATGAAGAAATTCGCTACGAAGGATATGGGCCTGGCGGCGTTGCCGTGATGGTCGTTTGTTTAACCGATAATAAAAACCGTACCGCTTCGAACGTACGCGTGGCCTTTTCGAAAAACGGCGGCAATTTAGGCGAAACCGGCTGCGTTTCTTATTTGTTTGAGCGCAAAGGGCTGCTGGTGATTGCCCGCGAAGGACTGGACATCGACGAAGATGAGATGCTTCTGCAAGCGATCGAAGCAGGAGCGGAAGAAATGGAAACGACCGAAGATTCGTTTGAAATTTATACAACGCCGGAAACATTCGAAGAAGTAAAGCAACAATTAGAGCAACAAGGCTTTACGTTTGCCAGCGCGGAAATTACGATGATTCCGCAAACGTATACGACGCTTGCCGGCGACGATTTAAAGAAAATGTTAAAACTAATCGATACCCTTGAAGATGACGACGACGTCCAAGAGGTGTACCATAATCTGGACGAATCGGTATTGGAAGAGTAGTAAGCGAAATGCCCGATGCCTTGAGGCGTCGGGTATTATTTTTTACTTAATTTGAAACAGATTGCATCGAATGGCGATTCGCAAAAATAAGGCAGAACAGAGGAAGATAAAACGTTAACAAGTGCGGAAATCGAAAGAAAATGGATAAAACTTCTCACGTTGGTGAGAATAGAAATAAGCATATTGTTTATTTTACCTTGAAAGTGAGGAAAAGGAGATGCGAATTCTTGCCACTTTCTTCATTATGATTGCTTCCTATGTATTGCTCATACAAACTGCTATTGCTGCGCCATCTTCCGTAAAAATGACGATTATTTTAGAACGGCAATACTTAGACGGAGAAGTGAGCCAAGAAACAAAGGAAGAAACCGTTGTTTCCATGAAAGAGATATGGAAAAAATATAAAGACTGGCAGCTTGTGGATATGGATGATCAAACGATTGTATTTCGCAAAACAGTGAATGATATTTCTCCATTATTAAAGGCGAATGGTTATTTTGGAATTACGGAAGACGGAACATTATCTATTTTTGAGGGCAAACCTGCACATTCCACACGGATTATTCAATCATTTTTTCAAATTGATGTAAAAAAACTGGAGAGCCGTCAGCATGAGCAACTGAAAAAAGGAATTCGCGTCCTCTCGAAATCGCAATATAAAGATGTGATCGAAACATATCGCCATTTTGCCGTGATCCGATAGAAAGACTTATCATTTTGGTAAGTCTTTTTTTATGTTCCAAACAGGAATATACATTCGCTTTTTGTTATAATGTAATGGTATGATACAATGGAAAGGCAGAAAGAAAAGGAGAGGAGTTCAGCGTTGATCGAATTTGTCCGCGGGTATGTCGATTACGTCTGCCCGGAATATATTGTCATCGACAACAATGGCGTCGGGTACCAAATCTTTACCCCGAATCCGTTTTCCTTTCAAGAAAGCCGCGATACGATCGTAACCGTTTATACATATCAGTACGTCCGTGAAGATATCGTTGCTTTGTACGGGTTTCGCACCCGCGAGGAACGAATGCTGTTTGCCAAACTATTGCAAGTATCGGGAATTGGCCCCAAAGGCGGATTGGCGATTTTAGCCGCGGGGCAGCCGGAGCAGCTGGTTGAAGCGATTGAACAAGAAAATGAAGCGTTTTTATGCAAATTTCCAGGGGTCGGGAAAAAAACAGCCCGGCAAATGATCCTTGATTTAAAAGGAAAGCTGGCTTCGGTTATGGCAACTCCGCATACCCGCTTTGTTTTCCATCAGGAAGAGACAGCGCCGCTTCACGCCGCCGCACTGGAGGAGGCCATCGCAGCATTAAAAGCGCTTGGCTACGGGGAACGGGAAATTCAAAAAGTCATACCAGCGCTTAGCAAAGAAAACTTATCTACTGAGCAATATGTGAAGCGCGCGCTGCAGCAACTGTTAAAATAAAGGGAGGGGTGGATGATGGAAGAACGCCTTGTCTCCGGTGACGTCCACCGTGAAGACGTTTCACTTGAATACAGTCTCCGCCCGAAATTTTTGCACGAATATATTGGACAAGATAAAGTGAAGGGAAATTTAAAAATATTTATTGAAGCGGCAAAAATGCGTGAGGAAACGCTCGATCATGTCCTATTATACGGTCCGCCGGGGCTGGGAAAAACGACGTTGGCGGCGATTATTGCCAATGAAATGGGCGTCCATTTGCGCACCACTTCCGGTCCGGCGATTGAGCGGCCTGGCGACTTGGCGGCCATTTTAACGTCATTAGAACCAGGGGATGTATTATTTATTGATGAGATTCACCGGCTGCACCGTACGGTGGAAGAAGTGCTGTATCCGGCGATGGAAGATTATTGTTTGGATATTGTCATCGGCAAAGGACAGACAGCCCGGTCCATTCGCATTGATTTGCCGCCGTTTACCCTCGTTGGTGCCACGACAAGGGCGGGTGCTTTATCTGCCCCGCTGCGCGACCGGTTTGGCGTCATCAGCCGCTTAGAGTATTATAGTGTAGAACACCTTAGCCAAATTGTGATACGGACAGCGGAAATTTTGCAGGTCGAAATCGCACCGGAAGCAGCGACAGAAATCGCGCGGCGCTCGCGCGGAACGCCGCGCATCGCCAACCGACTGCTGCGGCGTGTCCGCGATTTCGCGCAAGTGCGGGGAAACGGGACGATTACTTTTCCGTTGGCGGAAGAAGCGCTCGAGTTGCTGCAAGTCGACCGATTGGGCCTTGATCATATCGATCATAAGCTCTTGAAAGCGATTATCGAAAAATTCGCCGGCGGGCCGGTCGGTCTGGAGACCATTGCCGCGACGATTGGCGAAGAGACGCAGACGATCGAAGATGTGTATGAACCGTATTTGCTCCAGATCGGCTTTTTGCAGCGGACGCCGCGCGGCCGCGTTGTAACGCCGATGGCGTACGAACATTTTGGAATGGAGGTTCCAAAGCGATGAACAGCCTGCCTAAACTCATTATGACGATTGGCGTGGTGCTCATTATCATCGGATTTTTG
Source organism: Parageobacillus genomosp. 1 (assembly GCF_000632515.1). Classification (GTDB taxonomy): domain Bacteria; phylum Bacillota; class Bacilli; order Bacillales; family Anoxybacillaceae; genus Saccharococcus. The sequence continues at coordinate 2,605,249 of NZ_CM002692.1, read as the reverse complement.
ATGCAGTTTATAAAACTCGGCCGGCTCCCTGGGGATATTATTATCCGCAAAGGAAATACGACATTTTATTTTCCGGTTGTCACATCGATTTTGCTAAGCGTGGTGCTGTCGCTTATTTTTTATGTGCTAGGAAGGTTTCGCTAAAGAAAGGAGAACAGCATGAAAATTGACTTGTTTGACTTTGAACTGCCAGAAGAGTTAATTGCGCAGACGCCGCTATCAAACCGCGACGCTTCGCGGCTGATGGTGTTAAATAAAAAAACCGGGGAAATCCGCCATGAAGCTTTTCGCAATATTATCTCGTATTTGCACAAAGGAGACTGTCTAGTGCTGAATGATACGCGTGTCATGCCGGCGCGGCTTTATGGCGAAAAAACGGATACGGGCGCCAATATTGAAGTATTGCTTTTGAAACAGTTGGAAGGGGACCGCTGGGAAACGTTAGTGAAGCCGGCGAAACGCGTGAAAGTCGGCACGGAAATTACGTTTGGCGATGGCCGGCTGAAAGCGGTATGTATCGATACATTAGAGCATGGCGGCCGCATCTTGGAATTTTCCTATCAAGGCATTTTTTATGAAGTGCTCGAACAGCTTGGCGAAATGCCGCTGCCTCCGTATATTAAAGAAAAATTAGAGGACCCGGAACGCTATCAAACCGTCTATGCCCGTGAGGTGGGTTCAGCGGCGGCGCCGACAGCGGGTTTGCATTTTACCGCGCAGCTGTTGGACGACATCCGCGCCAAAGGGGTGCATATCGCGTTTATTACCCTTCATGTCGGGCTTGGCACGTTCCGTCCTGTGAGCGTCGAAAACATTGAGGAGCATGATATGCATGCGGAATTTTATCAAATGTCTGAGGAAACCGCGCAGCTGTTAAATGAGGTGAGACAGCAAGGCGGCCGCATTATCGCTGTCGGCACCACTTCGACACGTACGCTAGAGACGATTGCCACGAGACATAACGGCAAATTTGTCGCGGAAAGCGGCTGGACCGATATTTTTATTTATCCAGGCTATGAATTTAAAGGAATTGATGGGCTGGTGACCAACTTTCATTTGCCGAAATCCACGCTCATTATGCTTGTCAGTGCGCTTGCCGGCCGTGAAAATATTTTGCATGCCTACCATGTGGCGGTAAAAGAGCGCTATCGCTTCTTTAGCTTTGGCGATGCGATGCTGATTATTTAAGAAAGGGGAACGTTCGATTGACATCACCGATTCGTTTTGAGCTCATCAAAACATGCAGACAAACAGGAGCGCGTCTTGGCATTCTTCACACGCCGCACGGCTCGTTTGAAACGCCGATGTTTATGCCGGTCGGGACGCTGGCGACCGTAAAAACGTTATCGCCGGAAGAATTGAAGGAAATGGGCGCCGGCGTGATTTTAAGCAACACGTATCATCTCTGGCTGCGCCCGGGGCCTGATATCGTGAAAGAAGCGGGCGGCCTCCATTCGTTTATGAACTGGGACCGCGGCATTCTTACCGATTCCGGCGGTTTCCAAGTGTTTAGTTTAAGCGAATTTCGCCGCATCGAGGAGGAAGGGGTATACTTCCGCAATCATTTAAACGGCGATAAACTGTTTTTATCTCCGGAGAAGGCGATGGAAATCCAAAACGCGCTTGGCTCGGACATTATGATGGCGTTTGACGAATGCCCGCCGTATCCGGCCACGCACGAATATATGAAGAAATCCGTAGCGCGGACAAGCCGCTGGGCGGAGCGCTGTTTAAAAGCGCACCAGCGTCCGAATGAACAAGGATTATTCGGTATTGTGCAGGGCGGGGAATTTGAAGATCTTCGCAGACAAAGCGCGCAAGACTTAGTGTCGTTAGATTTTCCAGGCTATGCGGTCGGCGGTTTATCTGTCGGCGAGCCGAAAGAAGTAATGAACCGGGTGCTCGAGTTTACGACGCCGCTGTTGCCGGCGAATAAGCCGCGCTATTTAATGGGAGTCGGCTCGCCTGATTCGCTGATCGACGGGGCGATTCGCGGCATTGATATGTTCGACTGCGTGCTGCCGACGCGGATCGGCCGCAACGGAACAGTAATGACAAGCGAAGGAAGGGTCGTCATTAAAAACGCGCAATATGCCCGCGATTTTTCGCCGCTTGATCCGAACTGCGACTGCTATACTTGCCGCAATTATACGCGCGCGTACATTCGCCATCTCATCAAATGTGAAGAAACATTTGGCATTCGTTTAACTTCTTACCATAACGTCTATTTTTTGATAAAATTAATGGAGCAAGTGAGACAAGCGATTCGCGAAGATCGTCTCGGCGATTTCCGCGAGGAATTTTTCGAGCGTTACGGTTTCAATAAACCAAATGCGAAAAACTTTTAACGATCAAGAAAGGAGGGAAAGGAATGAACGCAGCGATTGTAAATTTATTGCCAATTGTCCTGTTTTTTGTCATTTTTTACTTCCTGCTGCTTCGGCCGCAGCAAAAACGGCAGCGCGCGGTGCAGCAAATGCAGGCGAACTTGAAAAAAGGGGATAAAATCGTCACGATTGGCGGCTTGCACGGGATTATCGATTCCGTTGATGAAGATAAAGTGGTGATTCGTGCAGGCGACGGCACCCGTCTTACATATGACCGCTCGGCGGTGCGCGAAGTAGTAGCGGAAAGTAATAATAAATAAAAGAAAAGCGGCTACCAAAAAGGTAGCCGCTTTTCTTTTAGCTGCGCGATGCTTTCAAATTGACGCCGACGATGCCGCCAAGTGCCGCCGCTACGAAAAAGATGAGGTGATAGATCCATTGTTCCATGGTAAAGGATTTTTCCAATCCTAAAAATTGAAAGAAAAATACGATGGCAGTAAATGATAAACTGGTAATCCCGCCGGTCAGCCATCCTTTTTCTTTCCCTTTTCCACCGGCGACCAGCCCGCCGATGAACATGGAAAGAAGCGACCCGGCAAAAATAACCCATGTTAATGAAGCTTCCTGCACATCTGTCCACTTGAGGATAAGAGATAGAAAGAAACTGATCACTGCCGCCAGCAAGAAAATAGTAACAACCCCGTAAACAATCGCTGTTCCCCATCTTGACATCTCTCTTCCCCCTGTCGCTGATAATACGTTTCACCAAAGTATATTCCGCTTTGGACATGTTTAGAAGTTTATTAGCGCTTTTTTTTCGCGATGAAGGCGCCGATTCCAGGAATATAGGCAAGCTCTTCCCGCTTGATTAATTCAAAGATGATTAATAGAAGCAAGTAAACGATAGTAGTAACGATGATAGATGCCATTGTCTGCAGCGAAAGAGGGAGGGCAGCGAAAGAGTAGTGAAAGGATACATATCCGACAATCCCTGCTGCAATCATAGTTAGAAACGCTTTCATATATTCCATGACATAAATGGAGTAGGACACCACCTTCATCATCGTTGCTAAATGGAGCAAGGTGACAAGCACCGTATTGATGGCGATCGCCAGCGCCGCCCCCATAATTCCTAAACTAGGCCGTGTGGCAAGTGCAAAAATGCAGGCCAGCTTTACCGCGGTGCCAATCAGGCTGTTGATCATCGCCGCATTTGCTAAATCAAGGGCTTGCAGTACGGCTTGAAGCGGACCTTGAAAATAGTAGAAAAGGAAAAATGGAGCCATCACTTTCACAAAAATCGTTGCTTCGCTTGTTCCGTACATCCATTGCATGAGCGGTTCGGCAAATACGTATAAAACAACGACGGAAAGACCGCCGGTCACAAGCGAAAGGCGCATAGCCTGCTGGATGCGGTGCTCCACAAGCACCATCTGTTTTTGCGCCATCGCTTCGCTGATTGCCGGGACAAGTGAGACCGACAACGAATACGTAATAAAGGAAGGCAGCATTAATAACGGAAGCGCGTAACCGGTGAGTTGGCCGTATTGTTTTGTCGCTAGGGAAGTGGCAACTCCGGTGATAGCCAAGCTGTTGGCGACGACGATCGGCTCTAAAAACCAGGAAAGCGACCCGATGAGACGGCTTCCTGCCGTTGGCAGCGCGATGCGCATTAAGCTGGTAAACGTCTCTCTTCCCGTTTTGACATAGTGGAAAAACTTTGTCCGCAGTTTGATCGATTTTTTCCATCGAAACATGCAAAGCAAATAGATTAGCGATATCAATTCGCCGATGACGGAAGATAACATGGCGCCGGCGGCGGCGTATTCGATGCCGTACGGCAATAACGCTTTTGTGCACACGGCGATCAAGCTAATGCGGACGATTTGTTCTAAAAGCTGGGAATAGGCGTACGGTTTCATTTGCTGTTTCCCTTGGAAATACCCGCGCAGCACGGAAGAAATGGCGATGATTGGGACGACCGGAGCGATAGCAATTAATGGATAATAAGTACGCGGGTCAGTGAATAACGTTCGCGATAACAATGGGGCGAGCAAAATCATCGCAGGGAAGAAGACTATACTAAGCGCACCGGTGATCGTTAACGAGACGACAAGAATTTTTTTCACCTTTTTTCGGTCGCCGACGGCTTCCGCTTCCGCGACAAGTTTGGAAATGGCAACAGGGAGTCCCATTTGCGTAATGGTAATGGCAAGCATTAATGTCGGCACCGCCATCATATATAAGCCGACACCTTCACTGCCGATGACACGTGCGACAACAATGCGATTAATAAATCCAAGTATTCTTGTAATGAAGCCAGCAACGATTAAAATTATCGTTCCTTGTAAAAATTTAGACATCGCCTCTCCCTACCTTCTCAAATGCCATAATCTTTTATACAATTAACTATATGCAGTACATATAAACAAGCATGACAAGTATTATGGGCGAGTGTGCAGGGGGAGAAGAGGAGAAAATGGAAAAACAAAAGGAATTGCGTGAACTGCTGATGCCGGCGCTGCAATGCAAATATGACGAATTTCGCCTTCTTGGCTATAAGCAAGTGACCATGGAACAAATATGGGAGTGTTTGGTGCAAAAGAAGTGGAAAAATGGGGAAGAAAGAAAAGTATATGAGCTTGTCAATGATATTTTATCACTGCAAATTGGCGAATATATGTCATTTATTACGATGCGATCCTATAAAGAACAGCGTTTGGCGGGGGATGATGATTTAGAGGCGGTGTTGAAAGAATTATTATAGTGATGTAGGAAATTGACAGTTTTCGTTTGCTGTTTCATAATTGGGATATTGAGAGATATCTTGATGCCGGCGGATGCAAAACTAGTTGTCGAGATAATCTGCAAAAATCCGTTAATGGAGCAGAAAGAGCCCTTAGCGGGAAGATGAGCTGAAGGAGGATTTTTTTACGATGGTGAAACGCAGTCGCATTGTCGCGTTTTTCCTGTTGCTTTTGCTTTTGGCAGGAGTGATGGGGCCGACGATTCAAGGTATTGTACATAACATGAAATTAGGCCTTGATTTGCAAGGCGGTTTTGAAGTGCTTTATGAAGTAAAGCCGGCAAAAAAAGGCGATAAAATCGATCAAGAAACGTTAAAAAGCACGGTCAGCGCGTTAAACAAACGGATTAACGTACTTGGCGTGAGCGAACCGAACATTCAAATCGAAGGAAAAAACCGCATTCGCGTCCAGCTCGCTGGGGTTAAGGACCAAAATCAAGCGCGCGAAATTTTATCGACGCAAGCCAAATTAACGTTCCGCGACGTCAATGACAACGTGTTAATGGATGGAAGCGATCTTGTTCAAGGCGGAGCAAAGCTGTCTTTCGATGAAAACGGGAAACCAAGTGTCGCCATTAAATTAAAAGATGCGAACAAATTTAAACAAGTAACAGAAAAAGTATATAAAATGGGACCGCCAAATAACTTATTGGTCATTTGGCTGGATTTTAAAGAAGGAGTGGACTCTTACAAAAAAGAAGCAGGAAAAGCGCATCCAAAATTTATTTCCGCGGCAGCGGTAAACCAAGTATTTAACCAAACTGATGTCTCCATTGTGGGCAATTTCACGGTGAAGGAAGCGCAGCAGTTGGCTGATTTACTCAATGCCGGGGCGCTTCCAGTCGAGTTAAAAGAAATTTACTCGACATCGGTCGGAGCACAGTTTGGCCAAAACGCTCTGCAAAAAACGATTTTTGCCGGCATTGTAGGGGTAGCTGCGATTTTCCTCTTTATGATTTTGTTTTATCGCTTGCCAGGGGTTATCGCAGTCATTACATTGTTGGTATATATTTACTTGATTCTTCTTATTTTTGATTTGATGAACGGCGTCTTGACGCTGCCAGGAATCGCCGCGCTTATTTTAGGTGTCGGGATGGCGGTAGACGCCAACATCATTACGTATGAACGGATTAAAGAGGAGATTAAGCTCGGCAAGTCGATTATGTCGGCGTTCCGTTCTGGGAATAGAGGGTCGTTTGCGACGATTTTGGATGCGAACATTACGACGATTATCGCCGGTGTCGTTCTCTTCATTTACGGGACGAGCTCGGTCAAAGGGTTTGCGACGATGCTCATCATCAGCATTTTAGCCAGCTTCATCACGGCGGTGTACGGCACGCGCCTGCTCCTTGGCCTGCTTGTTCATAGCCGCTGGCTAAACAATAAACCAGGCTATTTTGGCGTAAAAAAATCGGAAATCTTAAATATCGCGGAAACAACGGATGATACGGAAGTGCCGACTAAGTTTGACCGTTGGGATTTCGTTAAACATAGTAAAAAGTTTTTCGTTTTTTCCGGTTTGTTAACGGTGATCGGGATTATTGCCTTATTAACGATGAAGCTTAATCTTGGCATCGATTTTACGAGTGGGACGCGCGTCGAAGTGATGAGCGACAAGCCGATAAACGCGGAACAGCTAAAAGATGAATTCGGGCAGCTTGGGCTGAAACCGGAGGATGTTGTGTTGTCCGGCGACCGCAATAACGTTGGCGTGGCTCGTTTTATCGGCGTATTAAACAAAAAGGAGATTGCCGAGCTGAAATCGCATTTTAAACAAAAGTACGGCTCCGAGCCGAACGTAAGCACGGTGTCGCCGGTCGTTGGAAAAGAATTGGCGCGCAACGCGTTTATTGCCGTGCTGATTTCCTCACTTGGAATCATTCTTTACGTGACGATCCGCTTTGAGCTGTATATGGCGCTGGCGGCGATTGTCGCGCTGCTTCACGATGCGTTTTTCATTATCACCTTTTTCAGTCTGACGCGGTTGGAGGTGGATTTAACGTTTATCGCCGCGGTGTTGACGATCATCGGTTATTCGATCAACGATACGATCGTTACGTTTGACCGTATCCGCGATTTGATGAAGAAGCGGAAAGTAAAAACGGTAGACGACTTGAAACATATCGTCAACAGAGCGCTGCAACAAACGTTGACCCGCTCGATTAATACGGTATTAACGGTGATCTTTACCGTTGTCGCTCTTTTAATCTTTGGCAGCGAAGCGATTTTTACCTTTAATATCGCCTTGCTCGCTGGGCTTGTTTGCGGCGTTTACTCTTCATTATGCATTGCGTCGCAATTATGGGTAGTTTGGAAAGGAAACCAGCTGAAAAAAGGAAAAGGAAAAAAGAGTTCCGCGAAAGAGCTGGAACCGCAAGCATAATCTCAACATTATTGGTGGGATTCATCAAAAAGTGCTCCGTAAAGAAGCGGAGCACTTTTTCGTTTATACAGGCATGTATCATCCGGAAAAAAACCCGTAACTTCATTGCCCATCCTTTTTTTCTTTTTGTATAATAGGAAGAGTTGAGGTGGGATACATGTTAACAGCAAAAACGCGTTGGGATGTGAAACATCCTGACGAACATATCGTTAAACATTTAGCGGAACAGCTGCACATCGACCCGCTGATTGCCAAGCTTCTTGTGCATCGCGGCGTTTGTACGGCGAAAGAGGCAGAAGCCTTTTTGCATCCGCTCAAGCAGCCGTTTCATGATCCGTTTTTGCTTGATGGAATGGAACGTGCGGTTGCGAGACTAGAGCAGGCGATACGGCAAGGCGAGTCTATTTTAGTATACGGTGACTATGATGCCGATGGTGTATGCAGTACGACGGTCATGGTTAGCGCTTTAAAGGAAGCGGGAGCTGTCGTTGATTTTTATATTCCGAATCGCTTTACTGAAGGATACGGTCCGAATGAAGCGGCTTTTCGCCGCGCAAAAGAGCAGGGAGTTTCTCTTATTGTTACGGTGGATAATGGCATCGCGGCGGTGAAGGAAGTGGCCCTTGCCAATGAGCTTGGTATGGACGTTATTATTACCGACCATCATGAGCCGGGACCGGTGTTGCCGGAAGCGTATGAAATCATTCATCCCAAAAAACCCGGAAGTACATATCCGTTTCGCGAACTAGCCGGCGTCGGGGTAGCGTTTAAAGTTGCCCATGCATTGCTTGGGGAGGTTCCACGCCATTTATTGGATGTCGTCTCGATTGGGACGATCGCTGATTTGGTGCCTTTAACGGGGGAAAACCGCCTGCTGGCTGCGCAAGGACTTGACGAACTGCGCCGCACGAAGCGCATCGGCTTGCGCGCCTTATGGCAGCAGTGCAGGATAGAAGCGAAGGAAATCAACGAACAGACGGTTGGCTTTGTGATCGCGCCGCGGATGAACGCGGTTGGACGTTTAGGTGGAGCGGACCCGGCTGTAAGGCTGCTCATGACTGAGGATGAGACGGAAGCGAAAAGGCTGGCGAAAGAAATGGATGACCTTAATCGCGAACGCCAGCAGTTAGTAGCTGAAATAGCGGAAGAAGCGGCGCAAATCGTCCGTGAACAGTTTCCGCCGGCTAGGAATAAAGTGCTCGTCGTGGCGAAAGAAGGATGGAATCCGGGGGTCATTGGCATCGTTGCTTCCCGGTTAGTCGAACAATTTTACCGGCCAACGATCGTTTTAAGCATTGATGCTGAAAAAGGAATAGCCAAAGGTTCGGCGCGAAGCATCCATGGTTTTGACCTCTTTGCCAGCCTATCGACATGCCGTGATATCTTGCCGCATTTTGGTGGCCACCCAATGGCAGCCGGAATGACGTTATCAATCGATCATATTGACGAATTGCGGCAGCGTCTGAACGCACTTGCTGATGAAACGTTGTCAGACGATGATTTCACTCCGATTACGGTCGTCGATGCGGTTTGTTCCGTCTCCGATTTAACGCTGTCGGCAGCAGAACAGCTGGAAAAATTCGCCCCGTTTGGCGTTGGCAATGCGAAACCGCTGTTTTTAATCGAAAATGTTTCCGTGGAAATGATGCGCCGCATCGGTGCCGATCAATCGCATTTAAAGGTGGTTTTTGCCGAAAATGGCGCCACTGTGGATGGCGTTGGGTTTGGCTTTGGCTATCTATATGATGAAATCGCCCGAGATGCAAAAGTATCTGTTGTCGGTGAATTAGCCGTGAATGAATGGAATGGATTGCGCAAGCCGCAGTTGATGATTTATGACGTCGCTGTAAGTGAATGCCAATTATTTGACGTTCGCGGCCAAAGGGATATTTATTCACTGATTGCATCGCTTCCGAAAGAAAAACGGCTGCTCATTATGTTTCGCAAAGAAACGGAACAGATTTCAGATATGGCATCATTTAAGGACGAATTGCACTATGTTCATTCCGGCGAAGAAGCGGCAACGCTTTGCTTGGACGGGCGCTATGTAGTGCTATTGGATCTGCCTCCGTCATTGCAAATTTTAAAAATGTTACTGCGTTCTAGTTTACCTGCGCGCATTTATGCGTTATTCTATCAAAGGGAGACTCATTTTTTCCGCACGCTGCCGACGCGCGACCATTTTAAATGGTTTTATGCATTTTTACGAAAGCAAGGCGTGTTTCATATCGCCGAACATGGCGGCCAACTGGCGCGTGCGCGCGGATGGACGGAAGAAACCGTCCACTTTATGGCAAAAGTATTTTTAGAGCTCGAATTTATTACCGAACGCAATGGAGTGATATCGCTTGTTCCGCAGCCGGCAAAGCGTGACTTAAACGAATCACCGACCTATCGTCTGAAACAAGCTCAGCTGGAGCTGGAAAATCTGCTTTTGTACTCAACTTACGAACAATTGAAGCGCTGTCTTTTCGAAATGAAAGGTTCGCAAACATACGAGGAGGCAAATGTGTAATGGACTTAAAACAATATATTACGATTGTTCCTGACTTTCCAAAACCGGGGATTATGTTTAAAGATATTACAACGTTAATGGATAAAGGCGAAGCGTATAAATATGCGACAGACCAAATTGTTGAGTATGCGCGCGAAAAGAAAATCGATATCGTTGTCGGTCCGGAAGCGCGCGGGTTTATTATTGGCTGTCCGGTTGCGTACGCGCTTGGAGTCGGGTTTGCTCCAGTGCGCAAGGAAGGAAAATTACCGCGCGAGGTAGTTCGTGTCGAATACGGCCTAGAATATGGAACAGATGTGCTGACTATGCATAAAGACGCGATTAAGCCGGGGCAGCGAGTGTTGATTACCGATGACCTATTGGCGACAGGCGGGACGATTCACGCTACGATTCAGCTTGTTGAACAGCTTGGCGGCATTGTAGCCGGCATTGCCTTTTTAATCGAGCTTACCGAACTAGGCGGACGCAAAAAGCTAGAAGGTTATGATATTTTAACGTTGATGCAATTCTAACCATCGACATGACTGGCTTCTTTCGCTATAATGAATAAAAAGGGCACTCTCATGAGTGCTCTTTCTTATTAGCCGTTGTTGTCTATATATGGAAACGGCCGGCATTGCATACCTCTTTACATAAAAAAATTTTTTCATGATAATAGTATCAATACATGATTTTATTATACGTAAAGGTGATAGGATCCTATGGCCAATGAACAAGTATTGACAGCGGAGCAAGTCATTGAACAAGCGAGCTGTTATTTATCGGAAAAAGATGTCGAATTTATTAAAAAGGCGTATGAGTTTGCGAAACATGCGCATCGCGATCAATATCGCAAATCGGGAGAGCCGTATATTATTCACCCGATTCAAGTCGCGGGGATTTTAGTAGATTTAAAAATGGATCCTGCCACGATCGCTGCCGGATTTCTCCATGATGTCGTCGAGGATACAGAGGCGTCAAAAGAAGATTTGGAACGGGAATTCGGTGCTGAAGTGGCGATGCTTGTCGATGGGGTGACGAAGCTAGGAAAGATTAAATATAAATCACAGGAAGAACAGCAAGCGGAAAACCATCGCAAAATGTTTTTAGCAATGGCGCAAGATATCCGCGTCATTTTAATTAAATTAGCGGACCGTCTTCACAATATGCGGACGTTGAAACATTTGCCGGCGGAAAAACAGCGGCGTATCGCCAATGAAACATTGGAAATTTTCGCGCCGTTAGCCCATCGTCTTGGAATTTCCAAGATCAAATGGGAACTGGAAGATACCGCTCTTCGCTACTTAAATCCGCAGCAATATTACCGCATCGTGAACTTAATGAAGAAAAAACGGGCCGAACGCGAGCAATATTTGGAAGAAGTGATTCAGGAAGTGCGTGAACGGCTGAACGAGGTTCAGATTCCGTGCGAAATTTCCGGTCGACCGAAGCATATTTACAGCATCTACCGCAAAATGGTCATGCAAAACAAACAGTTTAACGAAATTTACGATTTGCTCGCCGTCCGCATTATTGTCAACAGCATTAAAGACTGCTACGCCGTGTTAGGCATTATCCATACTTGCTGGAAGCCGATGCCGGGGCGTTTCAAAGATTACATTGCGATGCCAAAGCCGAATATGTACCAATCGCTTCATACGACTGTGATCGGTCCAAAAGGCGAGCCGCTTGAAGTGCAAATTCGCACGTTTGAGATGCATCAAATCGCGGAGTTTGGGATTGCCGCTCACTGGGCGTATAAAGAAGGGAAGACGATTAAGCCGAATTCGTTTGAAGAAAAGCTTTCCTGGTTCCGGGAAATTTTGGAATGGCAAAATGATGCAAGCAACGCCGAAGAATTTATGGAATCGCTGAAAATGGATTTATTCTCCGATATGGTGTTTGTGTTTACGCCAAAAGGCGATGTCATCGAATTGCCGGCTGGTTCGGTGCCGATTGATTTCGCCTATCGCATCCATTCGGAAATTGGCAACAAAACGATCGGCGCCAAAGTCAACGGTAAAATGGTGCCGCTTGATTACAAGTTGCAGACAGGCGACATTGTCGAGATTTTGACTTCAAAGCACTCATATGGGCCAAGTCAAGATTGGCTGAAGCTGGCGCAAACGTCCCATGCCAAAAATAAAATCCGTCAGTTTTTCAAAAAGCAAAGACGAGAAGAAAATATTGAAAAAGGACGAGAGCTTGTCGAAAAAGAAGTCCGCAGCCTCGGGTTTGATGTAAAAGAAATTTTAACGGCGGAAAACATCAAGCGCGTTGCCGAGAAATTTAATTTTTCCAACGAAGAGGATATGTATGCCGCGGTCGGTTATCATGGGATTACCGCAGCGCAAATTGCTCACCGTTTAACAGATAAATGGCGGAAGCAGCGCGATTTAGAAGAACAGCAGAAAAAATTGGCGGAGACGATATCGGAAACAAAAGTGCCGGCCGGAAAAAAACGCGATTGCGGCATCCGCGTTCAAGGGATAGACAATTTGCTGATCCGCCTGTCGCGTTGCTGCAACCCGGTTCCCGGCGACGAAATTATCGGTTTTATTACGAGAGGCCGAGGCATTTCCGTCCATCGCGTCGACTGTCCTAACGTGCAGACGGAAGAAGCGGCCGATCGCTTAATTTCGGTCGAATGGGAAAGCGACGCAAAAACAAGCCGCGAATATAACGTAGACATTGAAATTACCGGTTTTGACCGCCGCGGCTTGCTCAATGAAGTGCTGCAGGCGGTGAATGAAACAAAAACAGATATTTCGGCTGTTTCCGGCAGGTCCGATCACCGCAATAAAATCGCCACCATTAATATGACGATTGCGATTCGCAATGTCAGCCATTTGCAAAAGGTGGTCGACCGCATTAAACAAATACCAGATATTTACTCGGTACAACGAATCATGAATAACTAGAAAGGAAACGGTTTATGAAAGTAGTCGTACAGCGAGCGAAAAAAGCAAAAGTAACGGTGAATGGAGAAGTGGTCGGGGCGATTGGGCACGGACTGGTCTTGCTTGTCGGCGTCACCCATAGCGATACGATCGAAGATGCCGCCTTTGTCGCCGATAAAATCGCCCATTTGCGTATTTTTGAAGATGAAGCGGGGAAAATGAATCTTTCTGTGTTGGATGTTGGCGGCGATATTTTATCTGTTTCGCAATTTACGTTATACGGCGATTGCCGAAAAGGACGGCGGCCGAATTTTATGGAAGCCGCAAAACCGGATCATGCGCTGCCGCTGTATGAGGCATTGAACGAGGCGCTGCGGCAGAAAGGGATTCGCGTGGAAACGGGAAAGTTTGGTGCAATGATGGAAGTGGAGCTCATTAATGACGGTCCGGTGACACTCATTGTCGAAAGCAAGGAAAAAACGGGGAACTAATGGCGTTCACCCGTTTTTTTTATTTTATTTTTTAACGAAATAGGAAAGAATAAAACAAGCGGACGCGGCGAATTTCCAATGAGGAAGGATGAGGAAAATGCGGCATAGCGCGAAAGGAGAGTTTGCCCATCGCAAGGCAAGCGAATTATTTCATGTCGATTTTCACGAATTTATGAGAAAGGAGGCGGAATATACCGCCTTTGAATTAGCGTCTGAGTTTGGCTTGACGCTAAGAGACGTACAAAAACTAAAAAAACAAATTTTTCGTTCCTAAAAACAATGATTTTCTCCTTGACAAAATGCGGTTTCATTCGTAACATAAGTTATAAAAATTATACATATGAACAACCAGTGACGGAGAAAAGTAGTTAAGAATACACATGGCCAGAGAGGAAATGCCTGAGGCTGGAAGCATTTCTCCATGATGACTTAACGAAAGACACTCCGTAGGTTTCCCTTTGAACGTGCATGGCGCCAGTAAAAGGGAACGCGAGTCTCGCGTTATCGGCAACAAGTGGAAGCTTTTTTGCTTCAATTAGGGTGGCACCACGGGAACAGCGCTCTCGTCCCTATCGTTTATAGGGAACAAGGGCGTTTTTATTTTGGCAAAGGAGGGTTTTGCAATGGCTTTTCAAATTCCGAGAGGAACGCAAGATATTTTGCCAGGTGAAGCCGAAAAGTGGCAGTATATTGAAAAGATCGCGCACAATATTTGCGAGCGTTACAATTATCATGAAATTCGCACGCCGATTTTTGAACATACCGAGCTGTTTTTGCGCGGCGTCGGCGATACGACCGATATTGTACAAAAAGAAATGTATACGTTTGAAGACAAAGGCGGAAGAAGCTTGACGCTTCGCCCAGAAGGCACGGCGCCGGTCGTTCGTTCGTTTGTAGAACATAAAATGTACGGCAATCCGAATCAGCCGGTGAAGCTGTATTACATAGGGCCGATGTTCCGCTACGAACGCCCGCAGGCCGGACGATTCCGCCAGTTTGTGCAATTTGGCGTCGAGGCGCTTGGCAGCAGCGATCCGGCGATGGACGCGGAAGTGATTGCGCTGGCGATGGAACTGTATCAAACATTAGGGTTAAAACAATTAAAATTAGTGATTAACAGCCTGGGGGATGCGGAAAGCCGCAAAGCGCACCGCCAAGCGTTGATCGATCATTTCCAAGGCCGGATTCATGAGCTTTGCGAAGACTGTCAAATGCGCCTCGAAAAAAATCCGCTTCGCATCCTTGACTGCAAAAAAGACCGCGATCATGAGTTAATGGCGACAGCGCCATCGATCCTTGATTATTTGAATGAGGAATCGCGTCAGTATTTTGAAAAAGTCAAATCGTACTTGACGAAGTTGGGCATTCCGTTCGAAGTGGACGCTCGCCTTGTTCGCGGGTTGGATTATTATAACCATACGACATTTGAAATTATGAGCGATGCCGAAGGGTTCGGCGCAATTACGACATTATGCGGCGGCGGCCGTTACAATGGACTCGTGCAGGAAATCGGCGGACCAGAAACGCCGGGCATCGGCTTTGCCCTTAGCATTGAGCGGCTTTTGGCCGCATTGGAGGCAGAAGGCATTACATTGCCGGTTCGCGCAGGCATCGATTGTTATGTAGTTGCTGTCGGCGAAAAAGCGCAAGAGGAATCCGTGCTGCTGGTAAATCGGCTGCGCAAAGCAGGGATCGTCGCCGATAAAGACTACCAGGACCGCAAAGTAAAAGCACAGCTGAAAGCAGCTGACCGGTTAAACGCGAAATTTGTGGCGATTCTTGGCGACGACGAGCTCGCCAAAAACGTCATCAATATAAAAGAAATGAGTACAGGGGAGCAAACGGAAGTACCGTTGCCGTCATTTATCGATTTCTTAAAAGAACGATTAGCATAGGAGGAGCATGATCATGTTTGGCAGGACCTATTATTGTGGGGAAATTACGGAAAAAGCGATTGGCGAGAAAGTCGTGCTCAAAGGCTGGGTGCAAAAGCGCCGCGACCTTGGTGGACTCATTTTCATTGATCTTCGTGACCGAACGGGCATCGTGCAAGTTGTCTTCAGCCCGGAAGTATCGCAGGAAGCGCTGCATGTTGCTGAGAAAGTGCGGAATGAATATGTGTTAAGCGTCGAGGGGACGGTTGTTGCCCGAGAAGAAGGAACGATCAATCCAAATCTTCCAACAGGAAAAATTGAAATTCAAGCCGAACAGGTCACCATCATTAATGAAGCGAAAACACCACCGTTTATTATTTCTGACCAAACAGATGTTGCTGAAGAAGTGCGTTTGAAGTATCGTTATTTAGATTTGCGCCGCCCGGTGATGTTCCGCACGCTGCAGCTGCGTCACCGTGTGGCGAAAGCGATTCGCGACTTTTTAGACGGCGAAGGTTTTTTGGAGGTGGAAACGCCGATTTTAACGAAAAGCACGCCGGAAGGTGCGCGCGACTATTTAGTGCCAAGCCGCGTGCATCCAGGCGAATTTTATGCGTTGCCGCAGTCGCCGCAAATATTTAAGCAGCTGTTAATGGTTGCGGGGGTTGAGCGGTATTATCAAATTGCCCGCTGTTTCCGCGATGAAGATTTGCGCGCTGACCGGCAGCCGGAGTTTACACAGATCGATATCGAAACATCGTTTATGAGCCAAGAAGAGATTATGGACTTAACGGAACGAATGATGGCCCACGTTGTAAAAGCAGCAAAAGGAATCGATGTTTCCCTTCCGTTCCCGCGCATGTCGTATGATGAGGCGATGAGCCGCTACGGTTCGGACAAACCGGATACGCGTTTCGGTTTAGAGCTTGTCGATGTATCGGAAATTGTGAAGCATTCTTCATTTAAAGTGTTTGCCGGTGCTGTCGCTAACGGCGGCCAAGTAAAAGCGATTAATGTAAAAGGAAAAGCGGCGCAATTTTCCCGCAAAGATATCGATGCGTTGGCCGAATTTGTCGCCCGCTACGGCGCAAAAGGACTGGCATGGTTGAAAGTGGAAGCAGACGGATTGAAAGGGCCGATCGCGAAATTTTTCACCGAAGAAGAGCAAGCGGGACTCGTTAAAACGCTTGAGGCGGAAGAAGGAGATTTATTGCTGTTTGTCGCCGACCAAAAAGCGGTGGTTGCGGATGCGCTTGGCGCCCTGCGGCTGAAGCTTGGCAAAGATTTAAATTTAATTGATGAAACAAAGCTCCATTTCCTTTGGATTACGGACTGGCCGCTTCTTGAGTATGACGAGGAAGAAGGACGTTACTACGCGGCGCATCATCCATTTACGATGCCGGTGCGGGAAGACTTGCCGGCGTTGGAAACAAACCCGGAAAAAGTAAGAGCGCAGGCATATGATCTTGTTCTCAACGGTTATGAGCTTGGCGGCGGTTCGATGCGGATTTTTGAGCGCGATGTGCAAGAAAAGATGTTCCGTACCCTAGGATTTACTGAAGAGGAAGCGCGCGCGCAGTTTGGCTTTCTGCTTGAAGCGTTTGAATACGGAACCCCGCCGCATGGCGGCATTGCGCTTGGCTTAGATCGGCTTGTCATGCTGCTTGCGGGACGTTCCAACTTGCGCGATACGATCGCGTTTCCAAAAACGGCGAGCGCCAGCTGTCTGCTTACCGAAGCGCCGAGCCCAGTCAGCAAGCAGCAGCTTGAAGAATTGCATTTAGCAGTCCAATCGGAAAAAGAAGAGTAAGCAGGTTCTCATCGTCTTCACCTTTTCCATCGATTACACAAAAGTATGTGGTCGGAGCGGTTCACAAGTGATTGAATCTATGGTACAATAAATACAAATAGAAATAGTCCTGATGTGTTCGTCGTATAACCTATTGTTTTGACCGAACAATATGTTATACGGGAGCCCGGAGTTTCCAAGCAGCGTACATGCCTCCCCGTATGAGGAAGTGCAAACCTTGGGACAGGGCACCCACCTGCTTGGGAGCGGGTTCAAAACGAAGGCATCGACGGCACGATTGGGACTGACAGTTGAAGCTTCGCTACATATGCCAGGCTACTTCCCTATGTAAAGGCCGCCCTTTACATAGGGTTTTGTTTTGCTGGTATAAAAATGTGATTGAAAATAAAGCGCCGATTATTGTAGGATAAAAAACGGTATGGAAATTACAATAAAGCAACGGAGAGGATATTGATGCTACACCAATTTTCCCGCAACGAATTGGCAATCGGCAAAGAAGGACTGGAAAAGTTAAAACGAGCAACGGTGGCTGTTCTCGGCGTCGGCGGGGTTGGCTCTTTTGCGGTAGAAGCGCTGGCTCGTTCCGGCATTGGACGTCTCGTTCTTGTCGATCGGGACAATGTCGATATCACGAATATCAACCGGCAGATTCATGCGCTTCTTTCGACGATCGGTCGTCCGAAAGTCGAATTGATGAAAGAACGAATCGCCGATATTAATCCGGAATGTGAAGTGATTGCGCTGCAAATGTTTTATACAGAAGAGACATATGAGCAATTTTTCAGCTATGATCTTGATTTTGTCATCGATGCTTCTGATACGATTATTTATAAAGTGCATTTAATGAAGGAGTGCTTAAAGCGCAATATTCCGATTATTTCTAGTATGGGTGCCGCTAACAAAATGGATCCGACGCGTTTTCGCATCGCCGATATTTCGAAAACGCACACGGATCCGATCGCGAAAGTCATCCGCGCCAAATTACGCAAAGAAGGCATTCGCCGCGGCATTCCTGTCGTATTTTCTGATGAAAAGCCGATTATTATTCGCGAAGATGTCCGCAAAGTCGTAGGCAATGACCAGTCCCCGATCCGCAAAGCGAAAATGCCGCCGTCTTCCAACGCGTTTGTGCCGTCGGTGGCAGGGCTGATCATGGCGTCATACGTCGTGCGAGAACTCTTAAAAGACATCAAAATTTACCGGGTTGGAGAAGATTAAAAAACGTCGCAGCCTATAGTCTGCGACGTTTTTCTTAAGACCGGACAATATGTTCTAAATTTCCGTTTTTATCCATACGGAAAATATGGGCTGGCGGTACTCCGTACTCTTCTTCCAATACGAGTTTTCGGGCACGTTCCATAATTTTTACTAATACCTCATAATCTTCTTGAATAGTGGATTGCTGTGCTTCAAGACGTTCCAATTTTTGTTGCAATTCTTCCCGCTGTTTTTGCAGCTGCACTTGTTCTTGTTTTAATCGTTCATTTTCTTTTTTTATTGCTTCGACCTGTTCGTAGTCGTGTTTTAACGTTTGCAGAAAAGCGATGCACTGTTCAAGGGTGAGTGGTGAAGCAGGGAGAAATGGCGACGATCCTTGATAAGAAATGTTTTCTGATGTTGGAAGAATATTTTCTTTCTGTAGTTTTTTGGCCATTTCCAGCGCGCGCTTCCGCTCTTTGCGCTCTTTTTTTGCCAGTTCAATCGCTTCAACATACCGTTTCCGAACTTCAGCGTTCCAGCGGAACCCGCATGCGGCCGCCGTCCGGTTCAAGCGGTTGCCGACTTCTTCAAATGCGGCAAGCTGGGTTCCTCCTTCACGAATATATCGCAGCACCGTTTCCGCCAACACGACATCTTCCTCGTGAGACCAGGCATCTTGTCTTGTTTTCATGTTTGTTACACCCCGCAAATAAATTTAGATAGATAATAGTTTTCCCCTTATTAGCAAATTTAAACTTTATATTTTGAAAGTTTGCCGATCACTTTTTATAATGAATCTATATGATCTACTATGTATATAGGGATGAGAAGAAAGAGGGGGAAAGATGAATTTTTTAACAAAATTTAGCCTGAAAAATGCAGTTGCCGTATTCATTATTTCTTTTTTGCTGATTATTTTAGGAGCATACTCGTTTTCATCGCTGAAAGTCGATTTGCTTCCAAACATTGAATTTCCGCAATTATCGATTGAAATCGTTTATCCGGGGGCATCACCGCAAGATATAAACGATCAAGTAACGGCGAAGCTGGAGGAAAAATTCAAGTCGCTTGAAGGGCTAAAGAGAATGCAAAGTTCTTCGTACGAAAGCATGGCCGTTATTAATCTCGAGTTTCCGTTTCATACCGATATGGATGAAGTAGAACGCCAAGTTGACACATTAATAAAGAGCACGGACCTTCCGGAAAATGCAGAGACAAAAGTCAACCGGTTTTCATTTGGAACGATTCCTATTTTTAATATCTCTTTATTCGCCAAGAAAGACGTGGATTTGCAAAACATATTAGAGACAGAAGTCATTCCTGAATTAAATAAAATTGATGGAATTAATTCCATCTCTGTCGGCGGTGAGAAGGAAGAAATTGTTAAAATTACCGTCGATAAGCAAAAAGCGCTGCAGGCAGGATTGACGCTGTCACAGATTAAAGATCAAATCAATGAAAAATACATGTCTTTCCCAGCTGGCAATGTTCATACCGATACGCTGCAAATTCCTGTTCGTGTGCAAGAAAAGCTAGAAACGGTGAAAGAGCTGGAAAATATGACGCTGACATCGCCGGTGCTGCAATCCATGCCGGCTGTGGCGCAAACAAAGCCAGCGATTAAGTTAAAAGACATCGCCCGTATCGAAACGGTCACCGATCAGGCCGAGTTTACGCGCTTTAACTTGAAAGAAGCGCTATCGATGGCAGTGACGAAAAAGCAAGACGCAAACACGGTAGAAGTGGCGGACAAAGTGATCAAAGTATTGGATTCATATAAGGACAAATTCGATTACACGATCGGTTTTGATTCCGCGGAAGGAATTAAAAAATCGGTCGAATCGCTCGTCCGTGAAGGATTGCTCGGGGCGCTGTTCGCTTCGGTTGCGGTGCTTCTCTTTTTGCGCAACGTGCGCGCGACGGTCATCGCGATCGTTTCCATTCCGCTTTCGCTATTAGTCGCTTCCATTTTTCTCAATCGAATGGATATTTCTTTAAATGTCATGACACTTGGCGGGATGGCCGTAGCGGTAGGGCGGGTCGTCGATGACAGCATTGTCGTCATTGAAAATATTTTCCGCCGTGTGCGCAAGGCGAGAACGGGAATAACGGATGAACTTATTCAAGATTCGACGAGAGAGATACTAAAAGCGATTACCTCTTCGACGATTACGACAGTGGTTGTTTTTTTGCCGCTCGGCTTTGTCGGCGGAATTACCGGCGAATTTTTCCTGCCGTTTGCTTTAACGATTGTGTTCGCGCTGTTGGTTTCTTTGGTTGTTGCCGTTACGGTTGTGCCGATTTTGGCGAAATTCTCCTTTAAAAAAGTTCCGCCGGAAGAAAAAGAAGGCGCGCTGCAGCGTGTTTACGGACACGTCATTGCCTGGGCGCTTCGCCATAAAGCGCTTGTTTTGCTGCTATCGGTTGTATTGCTTGTCGGTTCATTTGCACTCGCTCCGGCGCTAGGGTTTACTTTTTTGCCAAATGAAGAGCAAAAAACGCTGGTCGCCAGCATCGAACTGCCGTCTTCAACGTCGCTGGAAAAAACAAATGATGTATCACTGGCATTAGAAAAAATGCTTGCCAAACAGAAAGAAATCAAAAACGTCACCGCAGCCATTGGCAGCCGTGATTATCGCAGCGGGCTAAAACGTCAAAACCAGGCAAACTATTTTATCAATTTACAAGAAGATGTTGCTGTTGCGCCATTAATCAAAAAGCTAGAGAAAAGGATGGAACAAATCGTCAACGAAAAAGCGCCTGGGACAAAGTTCGGCGTGAGCGAGCTGGAGAGCGGCGGTCCGCCGACCAATAACAACGTCGATATTGATTTGTATTCCAACAATTTATCTTCCTTGCAAAAAGCAGCAAAACAAGTAGAAATCTATTTAAATAAACGTCATGATTTGAAAAATGTAACGAACAACTTTGCCGATAAGCAAAAACAAATCGTCGTCGATATCGATCCGGAAAAAGCGGCCGCTTATGGCGTCTCTGGATTTCAAATTTTAGGGACGATTGCTGATGCCACGAAGCCGGTAGAGGTCGGAACATTGACGCTAAACGGAAAAGAGCGGACCGTTCAATTATCGTACAATCAACATCTGCAATCGGTAGATGAGCTGAAAAATACGATGATTTTTACAAAGAGAGGTCTTGTTCCTGTCTCCGAGCTGGCATCTGTCAACGAGGTAGATACGTATATGTCAATTCAAAAACTGAATGGAAAAGTGTTTGCCCGTGTATCCGCGCAAATCGTTGGCGATAACATCCAAAAAGTCACCAATGATGTCATCCGCCATGTGAAAAATGATCTGAACCTTCCTGATGATGTGTCATTAGAGGGAGGAGGCGGTAGCGATGAGACGGTGCAAACGTTCCAGGAGCTTGGCATCGCGATGCTTATTGCCATTGGCCTTGTCTATATTACGATGCTCGTCACATTTGGAAAAGCGCGCATTCCGTTTGTCATTCTGTCTTCACTCATTTTCGTGCCGATCGGCTCGCTCCTCGGTTTATACATCGCAAAAGAGCCGCTATCCATCAGCGTCATGATCGGACTATTAATGCTAATTGGAATTGTCACGACCAACGCTATCGTTCTTGTCGACCGCATTGGACAAAACCGTGAACAAAAGGGAATGGCGATTCGCGCCGCGATTATGGAAGCAGGAAAAACACGGCTGCGGCCGATTTTAATGACGGCGTTTGCGACGGTGACAGCGCTGATTCCATTGGCGCTAACGAGCGAGTCAGGAACATTGATTTCCAAAGGATTGGCGATTACCGTGATCGGCGGTCTTACCTCTTCCACTTTGTTAACGCTTATTCTTATTCCAGTTATGTATGAGTTATTCTTTATTCGGCAGGCGAAGGCGGAACGGATGAAACAGTAAATGAAAAGATGGCCCATGTTGCAATGGGCCATCCATCGTTTTTGTTTCATTTTTTTCGCCCAAAGAATCTATTATAATTAATCATAAACAGGGAATAAGGAAGGAGAAATTTCAGACGGCTCTGCAGCTGTTTGCGCTATGCTACATCGATGCAAGAAATTGCCGAACAGAGCGGGATGGCGAAAGGTTCGGTTTATAATTGGAGAAGAGCACGGCCGTTTATGGTGAATGCGCTGCTGCTTTATGAAAAATAGCCAATGAATTAATGGCGGCAATAGAGCGCTATTTCGATGGGTAGAAGCTCTCTGTCGGCTGTAGAGGACTTTTGTTGCATGGGCAGCTAAAGAACAACGATATTTTTCATAAGCGAGGGATCGTTTCATGCTTTTTACGGCGGAACCGCTTGCTGTCCGCATGAGACCGCGAAACATTGACGAGATTGTCGGACAAAAACATATTATTGGGCCGCATACCGCTTTGTACAAAATGATTCAAAAAGGGTATGTGCCTTCGTTATTGCTGTACGGAGAGCCGGGGACGGGAAAAACGTCGCTTGCCTATGCGATTGCTGGCACGGCTGGGCGCGAGTTTTTTGCCATTAACGCGACGACGTCGGGAAAAAAGGATATCGAAGAAGTGGTGGAGACGGCGAAGCTTACCGGCAACGTCATTTTATTTATCGATGAAATCCACCGTTTTAATAAGGCGCAGCAAGACTATTTGCTTCCCCATGTGGAAAATGGTTTGATTACGCTGATCGGCGCTACGACGGAAAATCCGTTTCATGAAGTAAATCCGGCGATCCGCAGCCGCTGCGGACAAATTCAACAATTGAAGCGCCTTTTGCCTGATGATATCGTTATCCTCTTGCAGCGCGCGCTGCAAGATCCGGACAGGGGGTTGGGAAATTTTCGCATCGTGATCGAAAAACAGTCGCTTTTTCGCATTGCCCGCGCGTCCGGCGGGGATGCGCGCGTCGCGCTAAATTTGTTAGAAGCGGCTGTCTATGCTTCTCGAGAAGTGGATGGGCAGATTTATGTCGAAGAGGAGACGATAGCGGAGTGTGCAGCAAACCGGGGATTTACCCATGATAAAAACGGGGATGCGTATTATTCGCTTCTATCGGCGTTTCAAAAAAGCGTGCGCGGCAGCGATGTCGATGCGGCGCTTCATTATTTAGCGCGCCTGCTTGAGGGTGGGGATTTAGCAGCCGTTTGCCGGAGATTGCTTGTCATCGCCTATGAAGATATCGGGCTGGCCAATCCGATGATGGGAGTGAAAGTGCAAGCAGCGGTCAACGCAGTAGAACGGTTAGGGCTTCCGGAGGCAAGAATTCCGCTTTCGGTTGTCACG
The DNA here is from genome assembly GCF_000632515.1 of Parageobacillus genomosp. 1. GTDB lineage: Bacteria > Bacillota > Bacilli > Bacillales > Anoxybacillaceae > Saccharococcus. Next base: position 2,581,715 of record NZ_CM002692.1, on the reverse strand, counting down.
ATCGAGCTGTGTTTAAGCGCGAAATCAAACTCTGCCTATAAAGCGCTCGATGCGGCAATTGCTGATGTGCGTGCCGGAAAGATCGGCGATATTCCTGATCATTTAAAAGATGCGCATTATCATGGAGCAAGCGTGCTTGGACACGGAAAAGGATATCGGTATCCCCATGATTACCCAAACGGCTGGATAGCGCAGCAATATTTGCCGGAGAAGTTGGCAGGTATAAAATATTATGTGCCGAAAGAGCACGGAGAGGAGAAATATTATGCGAAAGTATATGAGCGGCTGGAACAATTAAAACGGCAAAACGATGTTCAAAAATGAAGGAAACAAAATTTTATGATATAATGACAATCGATTTGTTTACTTTGTTTAATATGGAGGGAGCTTATGTCCCATTCTCACCATAAATTCGTGTCTTTGTTTCGTTGGGCGATTTATTTTATTGGTCTTTTAGTGATGTCATTTGGGATTGTGCTGACGATTAAAGCGGATGTTGGCTGTGCGCCGTGGGATGTGTTGCATATCGGATTGTACCGGAAATTCGGGCTGACGATTGGGACATGGTCGATTATTGTCGGCATTGTGATTTTGGCATTGTCTTCCCTGCTTGTCAAACAGTTGCCGAAACTCGGCGCTTTTTTGAATATGCTTTTTGTCGGTATATTTATCGACATGTATATGATGATTCCGTATTTACAAACTCCTGCTACAATAGCAGGAAGATTTGCGATGCTGCTGATTGGCATTGTTATTGCCGGTTATGGAATGGGACTATATATTTCGGCCAAAGTCGGCGCTGGCCCTCGCGATAGCTTGATGCTTGCCCTGATGGATTTAACCGGCTGGAAAGTGCAATATATTCGCATCGGAATGGAAGGGGTTGTTTTATTGGCCGGTTGGCTGCTAGGCGGACCGGTATCGATAGGGACGCTCATTTTTTGCGTGACGATCGGATCGGTGGCTGGCATAGCCCTTCCGCAATGTCGAAAAATCACCGAACGTATCATAGAACCAATTCATGTAGAAACACAAGGTTTAAGCCGATAGGAGGAGTAATATGAAGATTTCGACAAAGGGTAGGTATGGATTGACGATTATGATTGAGTTGGCAAAAAAATATGGCGACCGCCCGATTTCGCTGCGCTCGATCGCCAAAGCAAATAATTTGTCCGAACATTATTTAGAGCAGCTTGTCACACCGCTTAGGAATGCCGGACTTGTCAAAAGCATCCGCGGGGCCTACGGCGGCTACGTGCTAGCGGATCACCCGGCGAAAATTACCGCCGGGGATGTGATCCGTGTGTTGGAAGGGCCGATCACGCCTGTCGAAGAACTTGAGGAAGAAGAACCGGCCAAACGGGAATTATGGATTCGCATTCGCGACGCGGTCGAGGAAGTGTTAGACAGCACGACGCTGGAAGATTTGGCGAAGTATAGCGAAGATGGCAATGAGGCATATATGTTTTATATTTGATGGAAAGGAGAATGATCATTGGACCGGATTTATTTGGATCATGCCGCTACGTCACCGGTTCATCCGGACGTGGTCGAGCGCATGATTCCGTTTATGACCGAAGTGTTTGGAAACCCGTCCAGCATTCATTATTTTGGCAGACAAAGCCGTCATGCGGTTGATGAAGCAAGGGCTTTGATAGCAAAAAGCATTGGCGCGAAAGAGACGGAAGTCATTTTCACCAGCGGCGGGACGGAAGCGGATAATATGGCGCTCATCGGCACAGCGGTAGCAAACCGTGATCGCGGGCGCCATATTATAACGACGGCGATTGAGCATCACGCCGTATTGCGTGCATGTCAATATTTAGAAAAACAAGGATTTGATGTCACCTATCTTCCGGTAGATGAACAAGGAAAAGTTTCTCCGGCCGATGTCAAAGCGGCGCTTCGCGATGACACTATTCTTGTTTCGATCATGTTTGCGAATAACGAAGTAGGCGTGCTACAGCCGATTCGCGAAATCGGGGAATTACTAAAAGAGCACCAAGCTTATTTTCATACGGATGCGGTGCAGGCTTATGGACTTGTACCGATTGACGTCAATGAGAACCATATTGATCTGCTGTCTGTTTCAAGCCATAAAATAAACGGCCCAAAAGGGATTGGAGCTTTATATGCCCGAGAAACGGTCAAGCTGTCTCCGCTTTTTTACGGCGGGGAGCAAGAGCGGAAGCGCCGCGCCGGAACGGAAAATGTCGCCGGCATTGCCGGGTTTGCCAAAGCGGTGGAAATTTCCCAAAAAACGATGAAGCAGAAACAGGAAGAGTATCGCCTGCTGCGGAATACGATGCTGTCTATTTTTGCTGAATCCGGCATCGATTTTGCAGTAAACGGAAGCGAAGACGGATTGCCGCATATCGTCAATGTGGCGTTTCCAGGCACAAACGTCGAGTCGATGCTGGTCAATCTCGATTTGGCAGGAATCGCTGCTTCCAGTGGTTCGGCATGCACGGCCGGTTCGATTGATCCGTCCCATGTGCTCGTCGCCATGTTCGGAAAAGAGTCGGAACGAATTCGCTCGTCGATTCGCTTTAGTTTTGGACTTGGAAATACAAAAGAACAAATTGAGCGGGCAGCGACGGAAACGGTAAAAATTGTGAAAAGATTAACAAATAAATAAGGTGGTGAAACAACATGAACAAAGCGCCAAAAGATACACGTGTCGTTGTCGGCATGTCTGGCGGTGTCGATTCTTCCGTGGCGGCGTTGCTTTTAAAACAACAAGGCTACGACGTTATCGGGATTTTTATGAAAAACTGGGATGACACAGATGAAAACGGCGTCTGCACGGCGACCGAAGATTACGAAGATGTAGTGCGCGTCTGCAATCAAATCGGCATCCCGTATTATGCCGTCAATTTTGAAAAACAGTATTGGGATAAAGTGTTTACGTATTTTTTGGACGAGTATAAAGCTGGACGCACTCCAAACCCGGATGTGATGTGCAACAAAGAAATTAAGTTCAAAGCATTTTTAGAGCATGCGCTATCGATCGGAGCCGACTATGTAGCGACTGGGCACTATGCGCGCGTGGCGTATCGCGACGGCGAATATAAAATGCTGCGGGGCGTTGATCAAAATAAAGACCAAACGTACTTTTTGAACCAGCTAGGACAAGCGCAGCTGTCAAAAGTAATGTTTCCGATCGGGCATCTCGAAAAAGCGCAAGTGCGGCAAATTGCGAAAGAGGCGGGGCTTGCCACCGCTGGAAAAAAAGACAGCACGGGAATTTGCTTTATCGGGGAACGCGATTTTAAAGAGTTTTTAAGCAATTATTTGCCGGCGCAGCCAGGCGTGATGAAAACGCTGGATGGTGAAGTAAAAGGAACGCATGACGGAGTGATGTACTATACGATCGGGCAGCGCCACGGCCTCGGTATTGGCGGAAGCGGCGAGCCGTGGTTTGTCGTCGGCAAAAATGTTAAAGAAAATATTTTGTACGTAGCGCAAGGATTCAACAATGAATATTTGTACTCTACTTCGCTCATTGCCACCAATGTCAATTGGGTGTCGGATCGCAAACCGACGCAGTCATTCCGTTGCACGGCAAAATTCCGCTACCGTCAGCCGGATACTGGCGTTACCGTTCATCCGATCGATGACGAAAGAGTCGAAGTGGTGTTTGATGAGCCGGTTCGTGCCGTTACGCCGGGACAAGCGGTTGTCTTTTATAACGGTGAGGAGTGCCTTGGCGGCGGCACCATTGATGAAGTGTTCCGCGATGGCGAAAAACTCTGGTACGTCGGTTAAAGGATAGCACGATAGCCTTGGAAAGCGAAAAAAGCGGCTACAGACTGAAAACACCTCAACTCTTGCCCGGGTTGAGGTGTTTTTGTAAATGATAGAAAATTACGAACATATGTGCTAAAATTGGTGTAAGGAGTGACAAAACAGTGAGGGATAAAAATCAACAAGGAATTGCCTATATGCAACAAGGAAATTACGAGAAAGCGATCCAATGTTTCCATGATGCGATTGAAGAAAATCCGAAAGATCCAGTCGGCTACATTAATTTCGGCACGGTGTTAGCCGCGGCGGGAGAAGAGGAAAAGGCGCTGCAGTTTTTCCAAAAAGCGCTCGAGCTTGATGACAATGCAGCCGCCGCTTATTACGGAATAGGCTCCGTTTATTACAAACGCGGGCAATTCGCCCAGGCAAAGAATATGTTTGAACAGGCGATTCAAAAAGGTTTGCATGATGCCGACGCCTTTTTTATGCTTGGCATGTCGCTAATCAACTTGGAGATGCCGCGGCTGGCGCTTCCGTATTTACAAAGGGCGGTGGAATTGAAGGAAGACGACGTGGAGGCTGTGTTTCAACTAGGATTATGCCTTGCCCATCTCGAATTGGTCGACGAAGCGATGAACTATTTCCAAAAAACGATTCAGCTAGATCCTCGTCATGCGGATGCCTATTATAATTTAGGCGTCATCTATTCCTACAAAGAGGATATCCAAACCGCCCACGACATGTTTGCAACCGCTTTGGAAATCCAGCCGGATCATCTATTAGCAGGATATGGGAAAAAAATGATGGAAAAAAAGCTACAACGATAAAAAGGCAGGGGATTCCCATTGCACCAACAGGAATCGTTTGCATTAGACGAAGCGTCGTTTATTAAAGGAACATGTGTTGCCACGATTTTTCATAACGAGGAAAATTTTTATTCCGTCATCCGCGTCCGCGTAGAAGAAACGAATGAAGCCTGTGAAGAACAAGAAGTAGTAGTGACCGGATATTTTCCGAAAATGAACGAACAGGATACGTATATTTTTTATGGGAAATTTCATAACCATCCGCGGTTCGGCCGGCAGTACGTAGTGGAACATTTTCGCAAACAGTTCCCGAATACAAAAGAGGGTCTCATTCATTATTTATCGAGCGATTTATTTAAAGGAATCGGAAAAAAAACGGCAACGGCCATCGTCGAAACGCTTGGGGAAAATGCCATTTCTAAAATTTTGGAGGATCCAAGCGTATTAGATGGCGTTCCGAAATTAACGAAACAAAAGGCAAAAGAATTGTACGAAACGCTGCGCACCCACGAGGGATTAGAGCAAACGATGATCGCCCTTTCGCAATTTGGGTTTGGGCCTCAGTTAGCGATGAAAATTTATCAAGTGTATCATGAAGAAACGCTTTCCATTATTCAGCAAAACCCGTACCAGCTTGTTGAAGATGTTGAAGGAATTGGCTTTGGCCGCGCCGATGAATTAGGATACCAGCTTGGCATTTCCGGAAGCCACCCGGCGCGGATTCGCGCCGCCTGTTTATTTGTGCTAGAACAGGATTGCCTGCAAGAGGGACATGTGTATGTGACAAAAGATCAGCTGATAGCACATGTGAAGCAGCTTTTAGAAGCAAAACGCAGTGAAACGATCCGCGTCGAAACGATTGAGCAAATGTTGGTTATGCTTGCCGAGGAAGGCAAACTCATTGAGGAGGAGGAAAGGTTTTATATTCCGTCGCTTTATTTTGCCGAAAAAGGTATTGTAACAAACGTAAAACGTTTGCTGCAGCAAACGGAAGTGGTCATGACGTTTCCGGAATCGGAATTTTTACTGGCGCTCGGCAGATTGGAGGAGCGTTTGTCCGTACAATACGCTCCGCTGCAAAAAGAAGCGATTCGCCAGGCGCTTTCCTCTTCGCTTTTTATTTTAACCGGCGGTCCCGGTACAGGGAAAACGACGGTCATTAAAGGGATCGTGGAAATATTTGCTGATTTGCATGGTCTTTCCCTTGATCCGAAAGACTATACGAAAGACCAGCCGTTTCCGATTTTGCTAGCCGCACCGACGGGAAGAGCAGCAAAGCGAATGAGCGAGGCGACGGGGCTTCCGGCCGTGACGATTCACCGGCTGCTTGGCTGGAACGGAGCGGAAGGTTTTACGCATGACGAGGATGAGCCGATTAGCGGCAAGCTTTTAATTGTCGATGAAATGTCGATGGTCGATACATGGCTGGCGAATCAACTGTTTAAATCAATCCCTGACGGTATGCAAGTGATTCTTGTTGGTGATGAAGATCAACTTCCATCGGTTGGACCGGGACAAGTGTTAAAGGACTTGCTAAGAGCAGGGGTGGTGCCGACCGTGCGCCTAACTGAAGTATACCGGCAGGCGGAAGGATCATCGATTATTGAATTGGCCCACCAGATGAAAAACGGCCTTGTTCCTTCCGATTTAACGGTCCAAAAAGCGGATCGCTCCTTTATTCGTTGCCAGACAGGACAAGTGGCCGAAGTAGTGCGGCAAATTGCCGATAACGCGCGCAAAAAAGGTTTTGCTGTAAAAGATATTCAAGTGCTTGCGCCAATGTACCGCGGACCTGCCGGAATTGACCGGATGAACCAAGTGCTGCAAGAATTATTTAATCCAAAGTCTGAAAAAAAACGGGAGCTTTCTGTCGGCGATGTCGTGTACAGGGTCGGCGACAAAGTGTTGCAGCTTGTCAATCAGCCGGATGATAACGTGTTTAACGGAGATATTGGTGAAATTGTCGCCATTTTTTACGCGAAAGAAAATACGGAAAAGCAGGATTTAGTCGTTGTTTCGTTTGATGGCATCGAGGTCACGTATTCGCGGCAAGACTTGTCGCAAATTACCCATGCCTATTGCTGCTCGATTCATAAAGCACAAGGAAGCGAATTTCCAATTGTTATTTTGCCCGTTGTCAAAAGTTATTACCGCATGTTGAAGCGGAATTTGCTATATACCGCCGTGACAAGAAGCAAACAGTTTTTAATTTTATGTGGAGAGGAAGAGGCGTTTCGGCTCGGAGTCGCCCGCAGCGATGACGGGACGCGGCAGACAACGCTGACGGAGAAATTGCAACGGTTTCTCGCGCCATTTGCCGAAGGAGAACTGCCGATGGAAGATGCGAACATAGGGATGGAAAACGTTTCACCGTATGATTTTATGAGCAGCTAGCCAAGCTAAGCATGGCTGGAAAGGTGGGGAGATCTTTGCGAACATTTTCTCATATGAAAGGTCTTCCCGTATATGAACAAAAAACGGGAAAGACAGTTGGAAAAATCAGCGATATTTGTTTTACGAATAATGGAACAGTGCAAGGATTTGCAGTAGAAAGCAAAGGGTGGCTTGCCCGCCATCGCTATCTCCCGTTTTCCGCCGTGCAAGCAGTTGGGACGGATGGGGTTATCATAAAGGATGCTGCATGTTTACAACCATTTTCCTCGTTCCAAACCGGCTACTCTCTTTACAGTGAACGCGGAATCGCCGGCAAACCGGTGATTACGGCCGATGGGAAAAAACTTGGATTATTAGAGGATGTATATTTTCACGGGCAATTGGGCATAATCGGAGGATATGAGATTACAGACGGTTTTTTTGCCGATTTAACGGAAGGAAAAAAGCGAATCGACGCTGCCCCTTTTACCGCGGGGGAAGAAGCGATTATTGTAAACACAACGATGTAAGGAGAGTGGCTGTTCGTGCTCATTTGCCCGAATTGTAAAAGCAAAAATTTAGGGAAAATTGGTGTGAACCAGTACTATTGCTGGGATTGCTTTATTGAATTGTCCGTGTCAAAAGGGATTATTCATACCCATCAAGTCGAGGAAGACGGGACGTTAAGCTCGTTAGATGATCTATTTGATGAACATGAGCGCACGATCCAATTTTAGGAGGGAACGAGCATGAATCGGACAATGACTTCGCTGTTGGCATTAGGATTAGGCATTGCTGCCTATCAAGCAGCGCAACGCAATGGCTGGATGGACAACCGCACAATGAAAAGAATGCGCCGCCGTTTAGCCCGCGCCATTCGCTGAAAGTTGGTGCCAATTCCCGTGAACATAGCGGGGATTGGCACTTTTTTGTATAATTCTGCCCCCTTCTCCTACACTAACGATAGGGGGTGTTACGATGGGGGAACAGCAGTGGTTATCGATTGTCCGGATTGGCAAATGGTTGCTAATTACGGTGATTATCTATTTAGTGGTTCGCATGAAAGAAGTATGGCTGCCTGCCATTGATTTATTGATTACTGCGTTGATTCCATTTATCATTGCCGCTTTTATTACTTATTTATTGCATCCGTTGGTGGAATACATTTATGAAAAGGGGATCCCACGCTGGCTAGCCATTTTATTGATCTATTTTCTTTTTTTCGGCGGCATTGGCTACGGACTTTATAAAGGCATTCCGCTGTTTATTCAACAGCTGAAACAGTTGAGCGAAAGCTTGCCAACGTTAATCGAAACATACCGGAATTGGGCGAAGGACATTCATAATCACACATCGACATGGCCAATGGAAATTCATACGCGAATTGAAACGATGCTGACCCAAATGGAACGAACTGCTGCCGATATGGTAACGATGGTGATGAATGGTGTAAAAGGGTTGGTCAATTCGGCGGTGTTGTTTCTGCTTATTCCATTTATTGTATTTTACATGTTGAAGGATATTGAACTGTTGAAAAAAGCGGTATGGTATATGACGCCGAAACGGTGGCGGGAGCCGGGAATTGCCTTTTTGAAAGATGTCGACGAATCGCTTGGCAACTATATCCGCGGGCAATTGTTTGTAGGAGCTGTGATCGGCACGGTGGCCGCGTTAGCTTTATGGCTTGTCGGAATGGATTATCCGCTGTTGCTTGGCTGCATCATCGGCATCACCAATATCATCCCTTATTTCGGCCCAGTTATCGGCGCCATTCCCGCCGTCATTTTAGCGGCAACCGTTTCCGTGAAAATGGTGCTCATCGTCGCTGCTATTATTTTTCTCCTTCAATTTTTGGAAGGAAATATTTTATCGCCGCTCATCGTCGGGAAAAGTTTGCATATGCATCCGCTCGTGATTATGTTTGCTTTGCTTTTTGGCGGCGAATTTGCCGGAGTGATCGGCCTTATTATTGCTGTTCCGCTTCTTGCAGTATTGAAGGTGGCTCTTCTTCATTGGAAAGAACATTACCAGTCGCGTTGACAAATCGATACAGCTTGTCTATAATCATACAATGAAAAAGTGAATACATAATGCGATGACGGATCGAGTATGTTACAGTCCATCTTAAAGCGCGAATTCGCGCACAGAGAGGAATTTCCGCGGCTGAAAGAAATTCCAGATGAAGGGTAACAGAACGCTAATCCGGAGCGCAGGCAAAACCTGACGTCTAGGCCACGTTACGGCCAATGAGGTGATGAACGCTTTTGTCGTTCATAAACAGGGTGGTACCGCGAGCATAACTCTCGTCCCTGAAGGGGGATGAGAGTTTTTTATATTCAAGTTCAATATGGCGAAGAAAGGGAGGATCATGATGAAAAAGCTTACTTCAGCACAAGTAAGGAAAATGTTTTTAGATTTTTTCAAGGAAAAAGGTCATGCCGTTGAACCAAGCGCGTCACTCATTCCTGTCGATGATCCATCATTGTTGTGGATTAACAGCGGTGTTGCTACATTAAAGAAATATTTTGATGGCCGTGTAGTTCCGGATAACCCGCGCATTTGTAACGCACAAAAATCGATCCGTACCAATGATATTGAAAATGTCGGCAAAACGGCACGCCATCATACCTTTTTTGAAATGCTCGGAAACTTTTCCATCGGCGACTATTTTAAACGGGAAGCGATTCATTGGGCATGGGAATTTTTAACGAGCGAAAAATGGATTGGTTTTGACCCTGACCGATTGTCTGTCACGGTTCATCCGGAAGATGAGGAAGCGTTTGAAATTTGGCATAAAGAAATCGGCATTCCGGAAGAACGAATCATTCGGTTGGAAGGAAACTTTTGGGATATTGGCGAAGGACCGAGCGGACCAAATACGGAAATTTTCTATGACCGCGGCGAAGAATTCGGAAACGATCCGGACGATCCGGAATTGTATCCGGGCGGGGAAAACGACCGCTATTTAGAAGTGTGGAACTTGGTATTTTCACAATTCAACCATAATCCAGACGGCACGTACACGCCGCTTCCAAAGAAAAACATTGATACAGGCATGGGACTAGAGCGGATGTGCTCGATTTTGCAAGAAGTGCCGACAAACTTTGAAACCGATTTATTTATGCCGATCATTCGCGCAACCGAACAAATTTCCGGACAAAAATATGGCGTGGACAAGGAGAAAGACGTGGCGTTTAAAGTGATCGCTGACCATATTCGCGCGGTTACGTTCGCGATTGGCGACGGCGCGCTGCCTTCGAACGAAGGGCGCGGATATGTATTGCGCCGGTTGTTGCGCCGAGCGGTTCGCTATGCTAAGCAGCTCGGTATCGAGCGACCGTTTATGTACGAATTGGTGCCGGTTGTTGGTGAAATCATGAACGATTTCTATCCGGAAGTAAAAGAAAAAGCCGAGTTCATTCAGAAAGTGATCAAAAATGAAGAAGAGCGCTTCCACGAAACGCTTCATGAAGGGTTAGCGATTTTAGCAAGCGTCATTCAAAAAGAAAAAGAACGGGGAAGCGATGTCATTTCCGGAGAAGATGTGTTCCGCCTTTATGATACGTACGGTTTTCCAATTGAACTAACGGAAGAATACGCGCAAGAAGAAGGAATGAAAGTCGACCACGACGGGTTTGAACGGGAAATGGAACGGCAACGTGAGCGCGCTCGTGCCGCTAGACAGGACGTCGACTCGATGCAAGTACAAGGCGGTGTGCTCGGCGATATTAAAGTAGAAAGCAAGTTTGTCGGTTACGATCAGCTTCATACGCAATCTACGGTCGCCGTTATTGTCAAAGACGGGCAGCTTGTCGATGAAGTAAAAGAAGGAGACGAAGCGCAAATCATATTGAATGTAACCCCGTTCTATGCGGAAAGCGGCGGGCAGATCGCCGACCAAGGCTGGATGGAAAACGAAACAACAAAAGCGTTTGTGAAAGATGTCCAAAAAGCGCCAAACGGGCAGCACCTGCATCACGTCGTTGTCGAAAAAGGAACATTGAGAAAAGGAGAAACATATACAGCGCAAATTAATGAGGCAAAACGGGCCAATATTATTAAAAACCATACAGCGACCCATCTGTTGCATCAGGCGTTAAAGGATGTGCTCGGGCCTCATGTCAACCAGGCAGGATCGTTAGTCGCTCCTGACCGCTTGCGCTTTGATTTTACCCACTTTGGTCAAGTGAAACCAGAGGAGTTAGAGCAAATCGAAGCCATTGTCAATGAAAAAATTTGGCGCAGCATCCCGGTCGACATTTTCTATAAGCCGCTTGAAGAAGCGAAAGCGATGGGGGCGATGGCGCTATTTGGCGAAAAATACGGCGAGATTGTCCGTGTCGTGCAAGTAGGCGATTACAGTTTAGAGCTTTGCGGAGGCTGCCATGTGCCGAACACTTCGGCGATCGGCTTGTTTAAAATCGTCTCTGAGACCGGAATCGGCGCCGGCACTCGCCGGATTGAAGCCGTTACAGGCGAAGCAGCGTACCGCTTTATGAATGAGCAAATCGCTCTGTTGCAAGAAGTGGCGCAAAAATTAAAAACGAACCCGAGAGAAATAGTAAGTCGTCTGGATGCATTAATGAACGAAATTCGTCAATTGCAGCGCGAAAATGAATCGCTCGCGGCCCGTCTTGGCAATTTAGAAGCGGCTAATTTGGTCCATAAAGTCAAAGAAGTAAACGGCATTCCGGTATTGGCTAGCAAAGTCAATGCGACAGATATGAATCATTTGCGGACGATGGTGGACGATTTGAAACAAAAACTAGGATCCGCTATTATCGTGCTAGCCGCTGTACAAGAGGAAAAAGTAAACTTGATTGCCGGTGTGACGGATGATTTAGTGGAAAAAGGATACCATGCCGGAAAATTAATTAAAGAAGTGGCCGCTCGCTGCGGCGGCGGTGGCGGCGGTCGCCCTGACATGGCGCAGGCCGGCGGAAAAGACCCAAGCAAAGTTGGAGAAGCCTTGCAATATGTCGAAAAATGGATAAAATCCGTTTGATAATTGATGAAGATAGTGTACAATGGATGTAAGATAGGGAGATGCCAGAACGGAGAGCGAGGTGGAGACGGTGAGCTCGTTTGACCAAACGATGCGGTTTCATTTTTCGGAAGAGCCAGCCGAGACAAATATTCGCGAAGTATTGCTGACAGTCTATGACGCTCTGCAAGAAAAAGGATACAATCCGATTAATCAAATTGTCGGGTACTTATTATCTGGCGACCCTGCTTACATCCCCCGCCATAAAGATGCCCGGACGTTAATTCGAAAAGTGGAGCGTGATGAATTAATTGAGGAATTGGTGAAATTCTATCTACAGGGGCAGCGAAAGGATTAAACGATGCGTACATTAGGACTTGATTTGGGTACAAAGACGCTTGGAGTAGCAGTCAGCGATGAACTGGGCTGGACGGCGCAAGGACTGGAAACGATCGCGATTGACGAGGAACGTGGAGAGTACGGGCTGAAGCGGCTTCGCGAAATTATTGACGAATATCAGGTTGGAACGATTGTCGTCGGATTTCCGAAAAATATGAACGGAACGATCGGTCCGCGTGCCGAAGCGAGCCAGCGCTTCGCAGAATTGCTCAAACGGGAATTTTCCCTGCCGGTCATATTGTGGGACGAGCGTTTATCCACCATGGCAGCGGAGCGGATGTTAATCGCCGCTGATCTCAGCCGCAAAAAGCGCAGGCAGGTCATTGATAAAATGGCGGCTGTCGTCATTTTGCAGTCGTATTTGGATAGTAAACAGTAAATTGGAGGAGAAAAATATGGAACATGGTGATCGACATATTACTGTTGTCGATGAAAACGGCAATGAGCAATTATGTGAAATATTGTTTACGTTTGAATCGGAAGACTTTGGAAAATCGTATGTGTTTTATTATCCGGTAGGCGCGGAATTTGAAGACGATGACGAAGAAACGGAAATTCATGTGTCGGCATTTATTCCTGGTGAAGGAGAGCAGGAAGGGGAACTGCTGCCAATTGAGTCCGAAGAAGAATGGGAAATGATTGAAGAAGTATGGAATACGTTCTGTGCCGAACAAGAGGAGCAGGAGTAAGAAGAAAAAGATGGCCGGTATAGCGGGCCATCTTTTTTTATGGAAAAAGACAAACAAATAGCGAAAAATGCAAAAATTTGTAGTATAATATCACGAGTGAAAGGAGGTTTTCGATGGATAATAACCAGTTTTTCCAAAAAGATACACAAATTGTTCGAAAAATCGTTTTGATGGTTTGCGCTGCGATATTAGTTACTTGTATAGCGATAGGGGCAGGCAGCTATTTCTATATCAAGTCGGCATTGCAACCAGTCGATCCACAGGATAAAACGCCTGTTCATATATCGATTCCTATCGGCTCTTCCGTGAATGAAATTGCCAATCTGTTAGAAAAAAAGAGGCTAATTAAAAGTGCGACCGTTTTTCGCTATTATGTAAAATTTAAAAATCATGTCAATTTTCAGGCGGGAGAATATGATTTGAATCGGTCCATGTCGATGGAAAACATCATTGCGGTTCTAAAAACAGGGAAAGTAACGGAAAAAAGCGGGCTAAAGCTGACGATTCCGGAAGGGACGCAAATAACGCAAATCGCGGCCATCATTGCCGAAAAAACGGGATACAAGAAGGAAGAGATACTAAAACAGTTAAATGACCGTGCTTATATTGAGCATTTGATGAAAAAATATCCGACCGTTTTGTCGAAGGATATTTTCAATAAAAACATCCGCTATCCGCTCGAAGGCTATTTGTTTCCGGCTACGTATTCGTTTGCGGACAAAAAGCCTCCTATTTCCGATATTATTGAGGAGATGCTGAAAAAAACGGAAGAAGTATTAGCGAAGTACGAACAGAATAGGAAGGCGGTCAACATGCCTGTGCATCAGCTGTTAACAATGTCTTCCTTAATCGAGGAGGAAGCAACAGAAAAAGCGGACCGCAAAAAAATTGCGAGCGTGTTTTACAACCGCCTCCGCAAGGACATGCCGTTGCAGACAGACCCGACCGTTTTGTATGCGCTTGGTAAACATAAAGATCGCGTTTTGTACAAAGACTTGGAAGTACAATCTCCTTATAATACGTATATTCATAAAGGGCTTCCACCGGGACCGATTGCCAACAGCAGCGAAATGTCTATTAAGGCGGCGCTCGAACCGGAGCAAACCGATTATTTCTATTTTCTTGCCACTCCGGCAGGGGATGTCATTTTTACAAAAACATTAGAGGAACATAACCAGCAAAAGGAGAAATATATTGGAAAACAATAGAATCGAATGTGAATTGCTGGACGATAGACAAAAATATTTCGCATTTGGCGTGTTTTGTGGTAGTATATATAAAGTTATCAATCGCTATCCTGCAATAAGAGTCCTTCAGTGACTCTTATTTTTTCGAGGAGGAGCTCTTTTGATATCGAAAGAAATAATCCAATATATTAAGCAGTTTATTCCCGAGCGGGATGAGCAAATAAAAGAGATGGAACGTTACGCGCAAAAATATGATATTCCGATTATGGAAATGACGGGAATAGAAGTGATGCTGCACATATTGAAAATCGCCCAGCCAAAACGGATTTTGGAAATCGGCACGGCGATAGGATATTCGGCGATCCGCATGGCAAAAGCGCTTCCCGCCGCCGAAATTATTACGATTGAAAGAGACAAGGAGCGATATGAGCGCGCCCTTTTTTATATCAACCAAACAGGGACAAGCGGGCAAATTCGCGTGATTTTCGGCGATGCGCTTCACGTCTATAGCGATGTCGCGAAAGCTGCCCCATTTGATGTTTTGTTTATTGATGCGGCGAAAGGACAATATCAGCGCTTTTTTGAACTGTATGAACCGCTGCTTGCAGAAAACGGTTTGATCATTACCGATAATGTATTGTTCAAGGGGCTTGTTGCCACAGAGGAGCCAATTGAAAACAAGCGCATTCGTCAGTTAGCAGCGAAAATTCGCCGTTATAACGAATGGCTTGCCAGCCGTAACGATTACGAAACGATCATTCTCCCGGTTGGAGATGGGGTGGCAATATCAAGAAAACGAGGTGAGAGGCAATGAAAAAACCAGAATTGTTAGTGACGCCAACGAGCGTTTCCCATATACATGATTTAGCCAATGCCGGTGCCGATGCGGTGATGATCGGCGAGCAGCGCTACGGTCTGCGCCTCGCCGGGGAGTTTTCCCGCGCGGATGTTGCAGAAGCGGTGAAAGCAGCACACCAATATGGCATGAAAGTGTATGTCGCGATGAATGCCATTTTTCATAACGATAAAGTCGACGAACTTGGTGATTACGTTCGCTTTCTTGCCGAAGTCGGGGCCGATGCGATCGTCTTTGGCGATCCGGCTGTATTAATGACCGTGCGTGAAGTCGCCCCGCAGATGAAGCTGCACTGGAATACGGAAACGACGGCGACAAACTGGTATACGTGCAACTACTGGGGAAGAAAGGGAGCAAAGCGCGCTGTTCTTGCCCGTGAATTAAATATGGAGGCGATTTTGGATATTAAAAAGCATGCTGAAGTGGAAATCGAAGTACAAGTGCACGGGATGACGTGCATGTACCAGTCGAAACGTTCATTGATCGGCAACTATTTTGAATATCAAGGAAAAGTGATGGAGATCGAACGGAAAAAATATGAAAAAGGCATGTTTTTATATGATAAAGAACGCGACAATAAATATCCGATTTTCGAGGATGAAAACGGCACACATATTATGAGTCCAAACGATATTTGCATCATTGACGAATTGAGCGAGATGGTAGACGCGGGGATTGACAGCTTTAAAATCGATGGAGTGCTGCATGAACAAAGCTATATTACCGAAGTGACAAAACTATATCGTCGCGCCATTGATTTATGTGCGGAAAACCGTGCGCAATACGAAAAAGAAAAAGACGAGCTGTTGGCGCAAATCGAAACGATTCAGCCGAAACACCGTCCATTGGATACGGGATTTTTCTTTAAAGAAACGGTTTACTAACAGAGAATGCGTTGCATGGCGCTAGACAATAAGAAAAGGAGGAATGAGCGGATGCTGCTAAAAAATGATAAAATTTCCAAAATTATTGACGGCAAACGCGTGATCGTAAAAAAACCCGAGCTGCTTGCTCCGGCCGGCAACTTGGAAAAGCTAAAAATCGCCGTGCACTACGGTGCGGATGCGGTGTTTATCGGCGGTCAAGAATACAGCTTGCGCGCGAACGCTGATAACTTTACCATCGAGGAAATTAAAGAAGGCGTTCAGTTTGCAAACCAATATGGCGCCAAAGTGTATGTAACGGCCAACATTTATGCCCATAACGAAAACATTCCAGGCCTTGAGGAATATTTACAGGCATTAGAGCAAGCTGGCGTTCACGGCATTATCGTCGCTGACCCGCTTATTATCGAAACGGCGCGCCGTGTGGCGCCGAAATTGGAAGTGCATTTAAGCACGCAGCAGTCGCTCGCCAACTGGAAAGCGGTGCAGTTTTGGAAAGAGGAAGGGTTGGAGCGCGTCGTGCTTGCGCGTGAAACGAGTGCGCAAGAAATCCGCGAAATTAAAGAAAAAGTCGATATTGAGATTGAAGCGTTTATTCACGGAGCGATGTGCTCGGCGTA
Source organism: Parageobacillus genomosp. 1 (assembly GCF_000632515.1). Classification (GTDB taxonomy): domain Bacteria; phylum Bacillota; class Bacilli; order Bacillales; family Anoxybacillaceae; genus Saccharococcus. Next base: position 2,565,170 of record NZ_CM002692.1, on the reverse strand, counting down.
CTCTGGCCGCTGCGTATTAAGCAACCATATGACGGCGCGCGATTCGAACCGCGGAGGCTGCTGCCAATCGTGCCGATGGGATTATGATTTATATAAATTAGAAGGAGACAAAGAGATCCCACTCTTTGATGAAAACGACGCTCCGTTTGCGATGAGCGCCAAAGATTTGAATTTGCTTCGCGCTATTCCAGCCATGATTGAATTAGGGATTGACAGTTTAAAAATTGAAGGACGGATGAAATCGATCCATTACGTGGCGACGGTCGTGAGCGTATACCGCAAAGTGATTGACGCGTATTGCGCAGATCCGGACCATTTTGTCATTCGCGAGGAATGGATAAAAGAGCTTGATAAATGTGCCAACCGTGATACAGCTCCGTCTTTCTTTAACGGAATGCCAGGGTACAACGATCATATGTACGGTTCGCACGGTCGCCAAACGACCCATGAATTTGCCGGCCTTGTCCTCGATTATGATAAAGAAACGCAAATGGTGACATTGCAGCAGCGCAACTTCTTTAAACCAGGCGATGAAGTGGAATTTTTTGGTCCGGAAATTGAAAACTTCACACAAGTAGTAGAAAAAATTTGGGACGAGGATGGAAACGAATTAGATGCGGCGCGCCATCCACTGCAAATTGTCAAATTTAAAGTAGAGCGCGAAGTCTTCCCGTACAACATGATGAGAAAGGAGAACTAACATGGGGAAGAAGCCTATTGTCATCGGTGTGGCCGGCGGGTCCGGCTCGGGGAAAACGAGCGTGGCAAGGGCAATTTATGAGCATTTTGGCGATCGCTCGATTTTAGTGCTCGAGCAAGATTTTTACTATAAGGACCAAAGCCATCTCCCGTTTGAAGAACGGCTGAAAACGAATTACGATCATCCGCTTGCGTTTGATAATGATTTGTTAATTGAGCATATTCATAAATTATTGCGGTATGAACCGATTGAAAAGCCGGTGTATGATTACAAACTTCACACGCGATCGAATAAAGTCATTTACGTCGAGCCAAAAGATGTTATTATTTTAGAAGGGATTCTTGTCTTAGAGGATGAGCGTTTGCGCAACTTAATGGATATTAAAGTATACGTTGATACCGATGCGGACATCCGCATTATCCGCCGCTTGCTTCGCGACATTAAGGAACGAGGTCGCACGCTTGAGTCGGTGATCGAACAGTATGTTTCCGTCGTCCGCCCAATGCATAATCAATTCGTCGAACCGACGAAACGCTATGCCGATATCATTATCCCGGAAGGCGGACAAAATCATGTCGCCATTGATTTAATGGTCACAAAAATTCACACAATTCTTGAACAAAAATCGTTTTTATAATAACATGGCATAGATAAAAACAATATAAATATTATAACCAAGTAAGCGTACGAGCAACTTTTCTTGTTGTTCGTACGTTTTACATACACACAATAAAAAAAGAAAATATATAGAGGAGTGAAAGATGATGGCAAATGAAAAGCAATATCCGATGACAAAAGAGGGAAAAGAGAAACTGGAACAAGAGCTTGAGTATTTAAAAACGGTAAAGCGGAAGGAAGTAGTTGAACGCATTAAAATTGCCCGCGGTTTTGGGGATTTGTCGGAAAACTCGGAATACGATGCTGCTAAAGATGAACAAGCATTTGTCGAGTCGCGCATTCAAATGCTGGAAAATATGATTCGCAATGCGGTGATCATTGAGGAAGACAAGGAAAATCCTGATGTCGTTTCACTGGGAAAATCAGTGACATTTATTGAACTTCCAGATGGGGAAGAAGAAACGTATACGATTGTCGGCAGCGCCGAAGCCGATCCGTTTGAAGGAAAAATTTCCAATGATTCCCCAATCGCGAAATCGCTGCTTGGCAGAAAAGTTGGCGAAGAAGTCACCGTGCAAACGCCAGGCGGAGAAATGGTTGTAAAAATTGTTGCCGTTAAATAGGTTTCAAAATAAAACACCTCGTCGAAAATGAAGATGAGGTGTTTTATTTATGTGGAAAAAACGAGTAATAGTGGTGCTCGCTCTTATCCAAATCGGCATTTTTCTTCTGATAGGCAGGCTTGTTCAAATTCAGTTAATAAGCACAGAGTCGTTTTCCGAGAAAAACGTCAATTTGATTGAAGAAAGTGTCAAACAACGGACACAGGAGTTAATGATTGACGACGGAAGGGGAACGTTTATTGATCGAAATGAAAAACCGCTTACGAAACAGTATATTCCATCGCTTGTGTTATTCCCATTTTTAAAAACGATGAAGTGGCCAGTAGAACAAGTGGCAAACATTCTTCATATTTCACCGCAAGTCATCATCGAGCAACTGCAAAAAGCAAAAGAACCGTTTGCGTTGACCATGGATGGCCGTCCATTGGTGCTGAGCGAAGAACAAATGGAAGAGATCAATCAATTGCATCTTCCCGGCGTGTTTGCGGTAAACAAGCAGTATCCGCTTGAAAAGGTATATGCACCCCATTTAATTGGATTTACCCGCGCGGACAGCCGGCTTTTGCGTACCCGCTACCCAAAACGGCATCTTCCCCCGCATACGGAAGTGGGCATTCATGGGTTGCAAAAGGCATTTGACGAATTTTTAATTCCGGAAGGAGAAACAAAGTTGCTGTATCATGTTGATGCGGCAGGCGGTCCTTTATTTGGTCTTGATGTCAAGTATAGTGACCCTAGCAATCCGTTTTATCCTGTTTCTGTAAAAACGACGATAGACCGCGATTTGCAAAAAATTGCCGAAACGGTGGTTGATGAGCATCATTTAAAAAAAGGCGGCATTGTACTATTGGATATCCCAACAAACAGCGTTCTTGCAATGGTGAGCCGCCCTGATATGGACCCGCACAATCCGTATAAAGACCACGGTGCGGAAAATCAGATGGTGCTGCCGCAAATCCCAGGCTCCATCTTTAAGACAGTGGTTGCCGCCGCTGCGCTCGACAAAGGGATCGCATCGCCAACGACAATGTTTGATTGCGGCAAAAAAATTGATGGAGTGACGCCGGACCGAGATCATGATTACGGAACGCTAGGGTTTGAGGAAAGTTTTGCTGTCAGCTGCAACAACGCGTTTGCGACGCTTGGCAAAAAGCTTGTCGAACAAGAGCCGGACATTTTGGAAACGTATGCGAAAAAATTGGGCTTATATCCGCTCGCCGGATGGCGAGGCGATGTCTATCATGAAACAGATTTTAAACAATTTCCAGAAGAGCGGAAAGGAACGATATGGCATGATGAGCGCGATAAACGTGTTCCCCTTGCCGTTGCGCAAACGTCGATCGGGCAAAAAGACGTGCGCGTATCACCGCTGGCGGTCGCCAACATGATGGCGACGATTGCCCGCAATGGCGAGGCAAGGCAAGTGAAGGCGGTAGACAAAATTTTATATAAAAACGGTACGACCTTGTTTACGTTTCCGCAGCAATCGTTTTCCGATGAGCCGCCGCTTTCCCCGGTTACCGCCAATCAATTGCAGCGGTTGTTGCGAAAAGTGGTAACAGACGAACAGGGGACGGGACGGCGCTTTCAATCGCTTCCGTATGCGGTTGCGGGAAAATCGGGGACGGCAGAAACAGGAAAAAGACTTGCCAATGAAGAACTGGTGAATAAATGGTTTGCCGGCTATTTTCCTGCCGATGCTCCGAAATACGCGCTCGTCGTCGTCGAACTGGACTGCCTCAATTCAGAGGCGGTAACGAACGATATCTTTTACGATCTCGTGCAAAAAATATATGAGTTGGACAAACAGGACAGAAATTCATAACAGCGACGAAACAGTTTATTAGGAGGGGACACCGTGATACAATAAAAGCAGCTATATGAGGGAGGTATAAGCAGTTTGATAAACATCTATGAAAATGTAAATATCTAATGTTATTGGACGTGGAGAGGTGGATGTTCTCCATCTTTTCCATCGTCACCTGTCTGATGATAAAAAATCATCTCCCCCTTCCTCATGTAAAAAGGAAATGAAGAAGATTTTGCGAATATATGTTCTTAAGGATTCAAACAAGGGGGAAGGTAAGGGGATGAAAACGGTTCGGGGGATGAAAATCGTTTCTCATGATGAATCGCAACTTCGTTCATTAGATGAGTTGATGCGCGTCTTTGGTTCCGCGAAGCGATACGCGTTCAACCGTTTGTTGGAGGGAAGGAACGCAAAAGACATCATCCAGCACCTTTCGCACCCATTTCGGCTCAACAAACGGTTTGCCGAAGATGCGGTCTTGCTTGCTCAATCGCTGATTTCTTCCCAACTTGAGTTGCTTCCCATGCGCTTAGAGGATGTGCAGGCGAAAATCGAAAAAACCGAAAAGAAAATCGATGAGTATCAACATGGACGAAAAACACCAAAAAAAGTCGATCTTCCAACATGTCTAGGTGGATTGCACCAACGGTTAGAAAAGTTGAAAGCGAAAGAAGCCGAGCTAAAGCACCATCTCGACCAAGGAACGATTCCACGTGTGATTTTTGGTGGAAAAGAGAACTTTTATAAGCGCTTAAAAGGAAACATCACGAACGAAGAATGGAAAGATTTGCGTTCCAATCAGTTGTACGCCAGAGGCGATAAAAGCAAAAAAGGAAATTTAAATATTCGCCTCGTGTATGACGACAACACGAATCAATGGTATGTAGAAATCGCCAACCCGCTGGAACAACAAAAAGGGAAACACGCTCCGCGCTTGAGGTTGCCTGTGTTGGTTCCTGAAAAATATGAAGAGGAAATCATCGATCTCGTTATGGGAGAACAAGTGGGAGTGAATGCAAAAGGAAAGCCCATTATCGAATATCAACCATATACCGTTGAAATCAAACGCAAAAACGGGGAATATTATGTCCATCTCATCTATGAAGAAGAGGTATATGGCAGAGAACTTGCCTACGATGAACCGATTCAAGCGGAACGAATCGCTGGAATTGATATCAATATGGACCGCATCGCCGTAAGCATCGTTTCGAAACAAGGAAACTTCATCAAATCGAAAGTGTTTTACTGCCATGAACTCGAATATGTGCGGGCGAATAAACGAAACAACATCGTTGGAGAAACAGTGCGAGACGTGTATGACTGGCTGCTTCAAGAGAATGTTGGGGCAGTGGTCATCGAAAACATCCAACTAAGACAGCGGCACGATACGGACAGACGATTCAATCGCTTGACCCATCATTTCAAAAAGAAAAAGCTAACTGACACCATCATTCGCCGTGGGATGCGGCTTGGGTTTCGCATCAAAAAAGTGAATCCGGCGTACACCAGCGTCATTGGACGTTTCAAGTATAGGAAAAAGTATGGGTTATCCGTTCATGAAAGCGCCGCTTTGGTGATTGGCAGGCGGGGATTAGGGTATCATGAACGATTGCCAAAAGAACTCATGGACACCATAAAAACGAAAGTGAAACGCCATTTGATTGCGGTGTTAGGGTCGATGGAAGAATCCTACAAGCAATCAAAAAGCGAAAACTGCGGCAATATCTAGGGATGATGTTAAAAAAGATAGAGAACTTCAAAGAGGAACATGAATGGTCATTATGGAATATCTTGCACAAATTCTGCTGGCTGAACCAGGACCAAATTCAACTGAAGGAGGTGTAGACCTGGTTGCTAAAATCGTTGTCGTGTACTGACCGAGGGAAGGAATGGTGCACGACAGGTGCCGTCGCTAACAGCGAGCCACGGGGTGTCTTTCACAGCAGGTGAATGACAAGGGGACTCCCTTCCTGATGGAACTCGGTGAGAATCCGAGCGGCAAGCGATGTTTCCTGGTTCCATCGCGATGAGTCGATTTTTATAGATTTTAGTAACCAGGTTGGAAACAGTTGGCAAAAGAAATAGGACCGCGTTTTGCCAAGCAGGCAAAGCGCCGGAAAATCAATCGTATTCTCAATACCGCCATTGCCGTGGTCGTTTTGTTGATAGTGGCAGTGGCGTGGAATTTATTTGCTGGTGACGACGAGCCGCATAAGCAAGCGGCGAACACATCCGCAAAAATGGAAAAAACGAAAAAAAATGATGATAAAAAAGTAGAGGTAGAGATGGGGGATGAGCAGCAAATAAGTGAAGAAAGTGAGCCATCCGACGAGGTGGAAGAGACGAGCGAGGAAAAAGAACAAGAAGTGATAGAAACGCCAGGAGCTCCGGGCTCTAACATCGAGAAAGAAATCGTTAATCCGGCATGGCAGCCGATTGGCACGACGCAGTCAGAGCCGCATGTCACCCAATTTGAAAAAGATTCGGTAGATTGGAAGGAAATGCTCGACTCGGTTAGTTACGCGACGGGAATTTCCCAATCGGATATGATCGTGTGGTTTATTGGCAATAACGGGCCGAATAAAGCGGTGGCTACGATTTCTACGAAAGATCAAACACAGCACTACAAGGTATATATCGAATGGGTCGAAAATCAAGGCTGGAAACCGACGAAAGTGCAAAAGCTGAAAGAAAGGGGATAGGAAAGTAGCGGATTTCCTATGTTTAAGGAAATCCGCTATTTTTTTGCTTTGAAATGGACGACAGCGCTGTAAAACCGTTTGCCGTTTTCCGCTACATGCATTTGGTGGGAAACGTGGTGGACATGAAGCAAAAGCGCCTTATTATGTTCGATTTGTTCATTAATTTTTTTCTCGAGCGTCTGCAAATCATCAGCTTCAAAAAATTCAATTTTATCTTCGATGAGATCAAGCGAAATCTTCATCGCTCCAGCCTCCTTTCACCGCCAAGTGTAACAGATTTTGACGTGATAATCTATTGGGAGCGCGGAAAACATTTGCGGTTTTTGTCGCAAGCTAGGCTTCTTGCCTGGGAAAATAACGAATAGGTAAGAAATATTTTATCATTGAAGAAAATAAAAACTTATGATACATTGAGAACAGATTTGAGGCAAAAACATAGTATATTCATAGGAATTATAAAAATTATGGAGTGTGACACTATGGGTAGAGAGTTTCTTGATTTGTTTGAAGAATGGGCAGAATCATATGATCAATCTGTGGAAGGATATGATGAAGAATACCGCGAAGTGTTTGCAAATTATGATGGTATTTTAAATACAGTCGCTGATAAGGCAGGGAGTGTCGTGCTTGAATTCGGCGTCGGCACGGGAAATTTAACGAAAAAGCTGCTCGAACGAGGAAAAACAGTGTACGGTGTAGAACCGTCTGCACCGATGCGAAAAAAAGCACTTGAAAAGCTGGGGGCGCATGTGTCGATTGTGGACGGGGATTTTTTGCAGTTTCCACTCCCTCCAGAACCGGTCGATACGATTGTCAGCACATATGCTTTTCACCATCTTACCGATGAGGAAAAAGGAGAAGCAATTGCTAAGTATGGCGAGTTATTAAAGAAAGGTGATAAAATAGTGTTTGCTGACACGGCATTCCGTGATAAACAGTCGTTTCAGCGAACCGTACAGGAGGCAAGAGCGCGCGGTTTCCATAACTTGGCCGACGACCTCGAACGCGAATATTATACGACATTGGACGTATTGACGAAACTATTTGCAGAACACGGCTTCTCTGTCACATTTACGCAAAAAAATGCATTTGTATGGGTGATGGAGGCGGTAAAACAAGAATAAGAAAGAGGGAGAGACAGAAACATGAAAGTTGCAATTATCGGGGCAATGGAAGAAGAAGTAACGATTTTGCGTGACCAAATGGAAGGACGGGAAGAAACGGTCATCGCCAATTGCGAATTTTCAACGGGCCGGATCAACGGCGTCGATGTCATTTTGTTGAAATCGGGCATTGGCAAAGTAAACGCGGCGATGGCAACGGCCATTTTGCTGGAGCGGTTCCGTCCGAATTACGTCATTAATACCGGCTCAGCGGGAGGATTTTTAGCGACGTTAAACGTCGGTGATATCGTCATTTCCAGCGAAGTGGTGCATCATGATGTCGATGTGACGGCTTTTGGTTATGAGTATGGGCAAGTGCCAGGAATGCCGGCGCGCTATCAGGCGAACAAAACATTAATAGACATTGCCAAACGCGGCGCCCAAGAAATTAGCGATGTGCAGGTAGTGACAGGCCTTATCGCCACCGGTGACTCGTTTATGAACGACCCAGAGCGCGTCGAGTTTGTCCGCGGCAAGTTTCCGGAGCTTTGCGCTGTCGAAATGGAAGCAGCGGCGATTGCCCAAGTATGTACACAATTTGCCGTGCCGTTCGTCATTATTCGTGCACTCTCGGATATTGCCGGCAAGGAATCGGATATATCATTTGAACAATTTTTAGATACGGCGGCGAAACATTCCGCCCGTTTAGTCGTATCGATGCTGTCATTATTGCAAAAATAAACCGAGGAAGGCGTTCCTTCCTCTTTCTATGTTTGTAAAGAAATGGAGTGACAAGCGTGCGAGTGGCCAAAAATGTGCACGAGCTGATTGGACATACCCCGGTTATGGAAATTACGCAATTTCCGCTGCCCGAAGGCGTCCGCGTATTTGCGAAATTGGAATATTTCAACCCGGGAGGAAGCATTAAAGACCGTCTCGGCCAAGAGTTATTGCGCGACGCATTAGAAACGGGAAAATTAAAGGAAGGCGGAACGATCATTGAGCCGACGGCGGGAAACACCGGCATTGGGCTGGCGCTGGCGGCGATTGGCAAAAACATCAACGTGATTTTTTGTGTTCCAGAGAAATTTAGCATCGAAAAGCAGCAAATCATGAAAGCGCTCGGCGCGACGATTGTTCATACGCCGACGAGCGAAGGAATGCAAGGAGCGATCCGCAAGGCGCAAGAACTGGCCCGTGAGATTCCGAACTCCTATTGTCCGCAGCAGTTTGCCAATCCGGCCAATCCAAGAACATATTATAAAACGCTCGGCCCGGAACTATGGGAAGACCTTGACGGACAAATCGACATATTTGTCGCCGGAGCCGGTTCGGGCGGAACGTTTATGGGAACGGCAACGTTTTTAAAAGAAAAAAAACCGAATATCAAAACGGTCATTGTCGAGCCAGAAGGATCGATTTTAAACGGCGGAGAGCCGGGGCCGCATAAAACAGAAGGCATCGGAATGGAATTTTTGCCGGATTATATGGATCCAAGCTATTTTGATGCGATTCATACGATTAGCGATGAAGATGCGTTTAAGCGGGTAAAAGAACTTGCCAAAAAAGAAGGGCTGCTCGTCGGAAGCTCTTCAGGTGCTGCGTTTCACGCTGCATTGCTTGAGGCCAAAAAGGCGCAGCCGGGGACAAATATCGTCGTTATTTTTCCGGACAGCAGCGAGCGCTATTTAAGCAAAAAAATTTATGAAGGTGGGATTTAAATGAGACGAAAAACGAAACTCATTCACGGCGGCATCCCAGGTGATCCGCATACGGGAGCGGTTTCTGTTCCGATTTATCAAGTTAGCACATATAAACAAGAAGGAATTGGTGGTCATAAAGGCTTTGAATATTCCCGTACTGGCAATCCGACCCGCCACGCGTTAGAAGAGCTGATTAAAGATGTAGAAGAAGGATATGCCGGTTTTGCGTTCGCCTCCGGAATGGCGGCGATTACGGCGGTCATGATGCTGTTTAACAGCGGCGACCATGTCATTTTAACTGACGATGTGTATGGCGGCACGTATCGCGTCATGACGAAAGTGCTTAACCGCCTTGGGCTTGAATCGACTTTTATTGATACAAGCGACCTCTCAAACATCGAAAAACATATCCAGCCGAATACGAAAGCGCTTTACATTGAAACGCCAACCAATCCACTCTTAAAAATTACGGACATTCAAGCTGCTTCCGCCATCGCCAGAAAGCATGGCTTGCTGACGATCGTCGACAACACGTTCAGCACCCCGTATTGGCAAACGCCAATTGCCCTTGGCGCCGACATTGTTGTCCATAGCGCGACGAAATATTTAGGCGGCCATAGCGATGTCGTTGCTGGGTTGGCGGTTGTCAATTCGGAAGAGTTGGCAGAAAAGCTGCATTTTATTCAAAACTCTACCGGGGGAATTCTCGGCCCGCAAGATTCATGGCTTTTAATGCGCGGCATCAAGACGCTTGGCGTGCGCATGGAGGAGCATGAAGAAAACACGAGAAAAATCGTTGAATTTTTAGCGAACCATCCAGCGGTCCAAAAAGTGTATTATCCAGGATTGGAAACACATCCAAACTATGAGGTTGCCAAAAAGCAAATGCGCGGATTTGGCGGCATGGTCTCTTTTGATGTCGGAAGCGCGGAGAAAGCCGACCAAGTGTTAAACCGTGTTCGCTATTTTACGCTCGCGGAAAGCTTGGGAGCAGTCGAAAGCTTAATTTCGCTGCCGGCGAAAATGACGCACGCATCCATTCCGAAAGAACGCCGCGAACAATTAGGCATTACCGATGGGTTGATCCGCATTTCTGTCGGATTGGAAGATGTGGAAGATTTAATCGAAGATTTAGCACAAGCATTGCATGGTTAAAATTACATCCCCACCTTTTCTGTCTTGTATGATACAGTTAAGGATGGAAAGTGGGGGATACGATGGAACGGCAAAAACAACAGTGGAAGGAAAAAGCGGCTGATTATAAAATGTTTGCTGGCGTATTGCTGGCGGTAAGTGTCTTTTTATATATTGGCACGCTTCTTCCTACGGCTGCGCCGGAGAAAAAGGCGTATTTGCTTTCTTTCATTGTGATATTGTTAATAGGCGCATTTTCCTTTTTTCAACGAGCGATCAAATATATCCGCTTATTGCGGGAAACGGACGAATAAACCTGCCTTTTCTTACTGAAGAGGCAGGTTTTTTTGCCATTTTGTCAAAAAATTGTTTACAAACCCATTTCTTTTGGATATAATTACCTCTATAATAATGATAGCAAAAGGAGGTCGAAGACAATGACAGTAATGATGACAATGATGATCACAAAAACAGAAAACAACGAGAAAGAGCTATTCGACCTTCTGGTTGCATTGGCTTAATTATGTTCACGATGAATTAGCAAACAAAGCCGCAGAGGGGGAATAGTTCCTCTTTCTGCGGCTTTTTATGTTTGAAGCCGCAGCGAGGGATTCTCACTGCGGTTTTCTTTATAGAAGGAGGTGAAATATAATCATGACGATTCATTTATTTTTCGTAACGATAACGATCGAGCGCAGAAGACCAGCTAAGAAAGACAGAGAGCAAGAACGTTTTTTGCGAGAAATTGAAGAAGAAATCTTGGACCGTAAATGTATGATGCATCATCGTCCATTTTAATCAAAGAAGAGAAAGGAGGGAAAAACGATGATTCAAGCATTAATGATGATGTGGATGAAAAGAAAGGGAGATTCCACCTGACTGTGAAGGGGGAGTGTCAATGATGCTTCGGGTTTTGCTGTTGACGATGGAATTTCATAAATTGTTCAAAACCATGCGAAAAAACCGCTTGTTCCTTCGTGTAAAATAAAGAGGAAGAATTACAAGGAGGGGGAACAAGGGATGTTCGCCATGGTGATGGGGATTGTGATTACAGCATCGATCGCTTTAATTATAACAGCGGAAGTAAGCGCGGAAGCGCAAACGCAAAATTAATAAAATAAGAACAAGGAAAGGTGTCCCAACAGTAATCTTGGGACACCTTTTGCATTTATCTCCGTTTTTCTTTTTCGTTTTTATATAAAATTAAAGTATAATTTTAGAAATACGAAATTTTCATAGGTTGAAAATAGCTATTTAAAAAAGGAGGCAGTAACAATGGCAGTTTTAATAAAGCAATTAACAGAATGTTCGTTAAACGACATTCTCAATGCTTGGAACAACGGATTTCAAGGGTATGATGTCAATGTATCCATGAATATGAAACAGCTCCTTTCAAGAATGGATATACAAAACCTGTCTCCAGAACATTCTTTCATAGCTTTTGATGAACAAAAACCGATTGGAATAGTGTTAAACGGTCTTAGGAAAGCAAAAACAGGTAAGATCATTGCATGGAATGGGGGAACGGCCGTAGCTCCTGAATACAGACATCAAGGAATTGGAAGGATGTTGATTAAGGCCTCCATTGCAATGTATAAAAAAGAAAATGTTCATATAGCGACATTAGAAGCGTTAAGCCAAAATAAAAAAGCGATTCAGCTTTATGAAAAAATGGGTTATCAAATTGTAGATGAGCTGCTGTTATTGGAGAAAAAAGAAGTGGAAACGTATAGTATTGCTGAGAAGCTTTTATCTACATATAGTGGAGAGGTGAAATTAGCAGAAGAGCTTGCTGCTGTTCATTTTTATCCAGACATTGTGCCTTGGCAAACCGATTTCCGCTCTGTAAAAAATGGAGAAGTATTGTTCATTTATCAAAATCATTCGCTTTTAGGATATGTATTGTTTAAACGCAGTTGCAATGAATTAGGGAAAGTTGAAGATGTTACTATTTTCCAATGTAAGACAGCTGATGTTGAAGATAAACAGGACATCATTGATTTTGCTTTTTATGTTCTCACCAAAAATTATAAAGGAGCCAATTTTAAAATTATTAATCTTCCGAAAAGCAATGATCATTTCGTATCCACACTCGAAAATGCAGGTTTTCATCTTTTTGCTAAACAAGTATTCATGTTAAAAGATATGGATTGCTAGCTACAAAAACAAAGGCTATAAATTTAGCAGGAAATTTCGGAAAATTAAGCGAATTTGTTGTATATCGCAAAAATTAGGGGGAATTAGAAAATGAAAAAGTTGACATTGCAATTTTTTCATTATCATTCGTGGGCAAACAAACAACTTATAGAACATCTTAGCAAGTTACCAAAAGAAATTATTAATAAAGAAGTAAATAGCGTTTTTCCTTCCATTTCACAAACTTTTGCACATATGTATGCCGTGGATGAATTATGGTTTTTAAGGATAAACGGCAAAAGTGTCGATTCCATCGAATCGAAGCAATTTAAGACAATACAAGAAATTAATGATGCATTTACCTATTTACATAATGAGATTTTAGAATTTCTCAATCGCCAAGATGATTTGGAACAAACAGTCGTTTACCATAACACGAAAGGGAAACGCTTTAGCAACAGTATCCGTGAAATTATTTACCATATAGTTAACCATGGAACTTATCATCGTGGTAATATTTCAGCGATGATCAGACAGTTGGGGTATCAGGGAATATCTACAGACTATATTTACTATTTAAGGAACACGAACAAGGAATAATGGCAACGAGAAAACAAATTTAAACTATTTTTGGAGAAAAGCTTTACAGCTATTGCCCGAGTTCGGCAGTTTCTCTTTTCAGGCAAACAAAATAAGAACAAGGAAAGGTGTCCTAACAGCAGTCTTGGGACACCTTTTTGCACATTTATCTCCGCTTTTCCTTTTCATTCCGATAAAACTCATGAAACATTTTCATTAATGCACGCTTTTCGATACGGGATACATAGCTTCTGGAAATGCCGAGCTCTTTCGCGATCTCCCGCTGTGTTTTTTCCTGCTGCATATCAAGGCCGAACCGGCTAATAATCACTTCCTTTTCCCGCTCATCTAACACATCGATGTATTTTTTTATTTGTTCGAGTTCCATGTTAAGGTGAATTTCATCTACAATATCGTTTCCTTCTGATTTTAAAATGTCGATTAAGCTAATTTCATTTCCTTCCTTATCTTGCCCAATCGGTTCGTGTAGTGAGACATCCTTTCGCGATTTTTTTAGCGAGCGTAAATGCATTAAAATTTCGTTTTCAATACAGCGGGCTGCATATGTGGCCAGTTTTGTTCCTTTGCTTGATGAGTAGCTTTCGATCGCCTTAATCAGGCCGATGGTGCCGATGGAAATTAAGTCCTCCACATCTTCGCCCGTATTTTCAAATTTTTTTACAATATGGGCAACAAGACGCAAATTATGTTCAATTAAAATATTGCGGGCCTGTTGATCTCCTTTCGCCATCAGCTCTAAGTATTTTTCTTCTTCTTTAGCGCTTAGCGGTTGGGGAAATGCGTTGTTTTTAATGTATGATACTAAAAACATCACTTCCTTCATTAGAAACGCAAACGCTGATAAAATGCCGGACATTCTGTCACCCCACCCTATGTCGTTGTAGGCAATGGCCTATTACTTATGTATATGACGGAAGGGGGTTGTACGTGTTTGGACAAAAAGACGTAAATAATAAATATTATTGACGTACGAATGTTGTAATAGTAAAATAATTTTGTCGTTTTTTGTCCAAAAATCTTTAAAGGAGGCGATGAAATGAGGAAGATTGGATTAGCTTGGCAAATTTTTATCGGACTTGTTCTAGGGATTGCTGTTGGGGCTATTTTCTATGGAAATCCAAACGTGGCTACTTATTTGCAGCCGATTGGAGATATTTTCCTTCGCCTTATTAAAATGATTGTGATTCCAATTGTGATTTCAAGCCTTGTTGTTGGCGTTGCCAATGTAGGGGATTTGAAGAAGCTTGGAAAACTAGGCGGAAAAACGATTATTTATTTCGAAATTATCACGACGATCGCCATTGTCGTCGGTTTATTGGCGGCGAATATTTTTCAGCCGGGAGCCGGCGTGAACATGAAATCATTGGAGAAAACAGATATTCAAAGCTATATTGACACAACCAATGAAGTGCAGCACCACTCCATGATTGAAACGGTCGTTAACATTGTCCCAAAAAATGTTTTTGAATCTCTTGCAACTGGAAATATGTTGCCGATTATTTTCTTCTCGGTCATGTTCGGTTTAGGGGTAGCGGCAATTGGCGAGAAAGGAAAGCCAGTGCTGCAATTTTTCCAAGGCACCGCGGAAGCGATGTTTTATGTGACAAACCAAATTATGAAGTTTGCGCCGTTTGGCGTGTTTGCACTGATCGGTGTAACGGTTTCGAAATTTGGGGTTGAGTCGCTCATTCCGCTTAGCAAACTTGTCATTCTCGTTTATGCAACGATGATTTTCTTTATTGTTGTAGTGCTTGGAGGAGTTTCTAAGCTTGTTGGTATAAATATTTTTAATATTATTAAAATTTTGAAGGACGAATTGATTTTGGCGTACAGTACGGCAAGTTCGGAAACGGTTCTTCCAAAAATCATGGAGAAGATGGAGAAATTCGGTTGTCCGAAAGCGATTACATCGTTTGTCATTCCGACAGGCTATTCGTTTAACCTAGACGGCTCTACTTTATATCAGGCGCTGGCTGCCATTTTTATCGCGCAGTTGTACGGCATTGATATGCCGATTTCGCAGCAAATTTCCCTTTTGCTTGTGTTAATGGTAACATCGAAAGGAATCGCCGGAGTACCGGGCGTCTCGTTTGTCGTGTTGCTCGCAACGTTGGGAACGGTAGGAATTCCGGTAGAAGGATTGGCGTTTATTGCTGGAATCGACCGCATTTTAGATATGGCTCGCACGGCTGTCAACGTCGTTGGCAACTCGCTGGCGGCAGTCATTATGTCCAAATGGGAAGGACAATATAACGAAGAAAAAGGAAAACAATATATTTCCGAACTGCAGCAAAGTGCATAATGAGAAAAAGGCTGACATGAAAGGTCAGCTTTTTTCTTTGGATAAATTCAAGCATGTTGCATGCCAATTTAACAGTTCCTGAAGATGTCCGCTAAACCAAAAGTTTAGCAGACTGGCATGCGATTTAGTCAAATTTATTTTTTTCTTCCGAGCAGTATAGTATAATTTGTTGCTGAATAAGGTTGTAATGAACGGCTTGGCTAATATTTATACATAGGAGGAAAACGATGCACGAGTTGGTACAGACGGTTTTTACCTTTTTGGCGGATTTAGGATATTTCGGAGTTGCCTTGGCATTAATGATTGAAATTATTCCAAGCGAAATTGTACTTGCCTATGCCGGCTATTTAGTATCGCGTGGAGAAATATCCTTTATTGGAGCAGTGATAGCGGGAACGATCGGCGGAACGATCGCCCAACTGTTTCTTTATTGGATGGGGTATTATGGCGGCAGACCGCTTCTTGATAAGTACGGAAAATATTTGTTGATTAAAAAGAAACATCTTGATGTAGCGGAACAATGGTTTGAAAAATACGGTCCAGGCGTCATATTTACCGCAAGGTTCGTTCCGGTTGTTCGCCACGCTATTTCGATCCCGGCAGGCATCGCGAAAATGTCATGGAAGAAATTCACTTTCTATACAACGTGCGCGATTATTCCGTGGTCGATTTTCTTTATTTTTTTAGGGGAACGGTTAGGAAGCCACTGGCAGGAGATTGATGAAATTGCCCGCCCGTATTTGCGGCCGATTATCTTTGCTGCAGTTGCCGCTATGGTCGTTTATATCGGCATACAAGTATATCGGCGCAGACGGTGATCTAGCAAAACTCCCACCTCTAAATAAAATGTAGGTGGGAGAGGTTCTAATGGTTGCTTGTTCTTTTGTCATTCGCTATATTTATGATAGATTCCCGCTTATTCAAGAAAAAATTTTAATCGAATGGGGTACGATAGTGAAAAAATTTATTGTTATTGCTCTTATCATTGCAGCAGGGGTGTTTTTGCTGCCATATAGCTTGCCGCTTGTTTTCGCATTAGCGACGGCGTTATTATTGGAACCGGCAGTGAATCGTTTGCAAATCGATTATCGGTTGAAACGGGCGCATGCGGTAACGACGGTTTTTTCGTTATTTCTCGTCATCGTCGGTTTTTCTTTGTACTTCCTGATCGTCATCCTTGTACAGCAAATGATAACTTTTTCGCAAAAACTGCCGCACTTTTTGAGTGAGACAACGCAAGTATTAGATCGCTTAATTCAGATGTGGAAGTCATACTCGAGCTCGATTCCGGAAGAAATGATTGATTCATTAGAAAATAGTGTAAAAACGATTCAACATCTGCTTTTAGAGTTTGCCACTAATTTAACGCAGTCGATTGTTCACTACATCACGCTTATCCCTGGCTTTCTTATTCACTTCTTAGTATATTTAATAGCGTTGTTTCTCATTAGTTTAGATTTGCCGAAGCTAAAAAAAGGAACGAGAAAATATTTGTCCGAACGGACGTATCAGCGGCTGGCGATGGTGGTGGCGCAGTTAAGCAAAGCGGGCGTTGGCTTTATTAAAGCGCAGTTTTTGCTCAGTTTGATCACCTTTTTTATTGCCTTGGCCGGCTTATTGCTGTTAAAAGTGGACTATGCTGTTGTCATGGCATTAATTATTGTGATTGTGGATATTTTGCCAATTTTAGGAACCGGTTCTGTGCTGGTGCCATGGGGAATCATTAGTATTGCCAATGGCAATAGCGGGCTCGGAATTGGTCTTATTGTATTGTTTGTCATTATTACTGTAGTGCGCCGTATTATTGAACCGAAAGTGTTCTCAACGAACTTAGGCATTTCTCCTTTGGCCGCATTAATCAGCGTTTATTTAGGGTTTCAGCTGCTAGGTTTCATCGGATTGTTTATTGGGCCGGCGTTGGTGATTTTAGTAGAAACGATGGTAAAAGCCGGAGTGATCAAATTTTCTTTTAAGCTTTAAGCAAAAACAGGCTGGCAAACATATGCCAGCCTGTTTTGCTTTAGTGCGCAAACATGGTTATGCAATCTTTCAGTTAAGGGAATGGTTTGCTGTTTTCGTATGCGGCAAAATTAAAATTTCAACGCGCCGATTTTTCATCCGCCCCTCGGGAGTGTCATTCGATGCGACCGGCTTAAATTCCCCGTATCCTTTCGCACTAAATAAGCGCGGATCGAGCTTCGGGTTTTCCAATAACAGTTTCATAAAATTTACGGCCCGCATCACGCTTAGTTCCCAGTTGGAAGCGAACTTGGCATTATGAATCGGCACGTTATCCGTATGTCCGCTAATAATAACATTGCGCGGCGGATTCATAACGAGCAGCTCGGAAATTTCTTTGGCAAGTTTCCGGTCTTTTACCCGCACTTCCGCACTTCCCGAATCAAATAAAATATCGTTTAATATCGTGATCGCTAATCCTTCTTCCGTTAAAGAGGTCTGCAATTTCCCGCTTAACTGATTTTGCACGATGTACCCATCAATTTTTTCTTTAACGTCCTGTAACTCTTCTTGATCTTGTTTATCGAGTGCGTTTTTATTTTCCTCCTGCTGCTTATGGTCTTGCTTTGGCGATAAAGGAGGCTGTTTTGGCGCAATCGGGCTTTCAAAATCAAGGACACCCGTCCCGCCAGTGAACGCAGCGCTAAATGAGCGGGCAATTTCCTGGAATTTTTTTTGGTCGATTTGGCTGCTCGCAAACAAAACGATAAAAAGGGCAAGCAATAGTGTTAATAAGTCAGCGTACGGAATCAGCCATGATTCGCTAATATGCTGTTCCTGCTTCACCTTCTTTTTCTTACTCATTTCCTTTTTCTCCCTGTTCCATCAGTTTCCGACGTTCGCCTTCCGGAAGATACGAAGCAAGCTTTTGTTCAATCGTTCGCGGCGCCTGTCCTTCCAAAATAGAAAGGACTCCCTCTATCATGATTTGCCGTATTTTTGCTTCTTCCTTTGATTTTCTTCTTAATTTATTGGCAAATGGATGCCATAACACATATCCGGTGAAAATTCCGAGCAAAGTGGCGACGAATGCCGCACTAATCGCCTTACCAAGTTCGCTGATATTCTGTATATTGCCCAATGCTGCAATGAGCCCGATGACTGCACCGAGCACTCCAAGTGTCGGCGCATATGTACCTGCTTGTGAAAAAATAGATGCATTTGTCTCATGGCGCTCTTCCATCGCTTCAATTTCTTCAGTCATGACATCGCGAATAAATTCTTGCGTTTGCCCGTCAATCACCATGCTTAAGCCGTTCCGCAAAAATGAATCGTCAATCTCATCTAATTTCGCCTCTAAGGCGAGCAGCCCTTCACGCCGGGCTATGTTCGCCCAGTCGACAAACAGCGGAATCAATTCCTCCACCGTTGGAATATTTTGCTCTTTAAAAATGACGGCTAATAACTTCGGGATTTTTTTTATTTCGCGGGTCGGAAACGCGATGGTAACAGATGCGATCGTTCCGACGATAATAATTAAAATGGCTGCCGGGTTAATTAATACATTAAAATTGACCCCCTTAAAGTACATTCCTAATACAACCGCGATGATGCCAAGAAGAATTCCAATAATCGATGTTTTATCCAATGAAATCCCCCCGTTACATTGAAAGCACGATATTCAATTTGTGCTTTATAATAAGTCCACATTTATCATATAATTAATAACAAGGATTGAAAAGGGAAAATGGTGTGATAAGGAAATAAAAAGGCTGCCCAATCCGTTTATTATTTCACTGTTGGAAAGGACAGCCTTGCTTATGTTTTATATTTTTTTCAGCTTAAATGTTCCGACCATTAAAAACGATAGGGTGATCATTAGGAAAATAAAAAACTGCGGTGGAAAATAATGAATCGTTAAATAGCTTAACGTTAGCAGCACTCCGGCTGCCGTAATGGGAAGCCCGGAAAAGTAGCCGTTATTTTCTGTAATATTGAACCGAGCAAGACGAAAGGCGCCGCAGCCGATATATAAAATAGTGAAAAACGCACCTGGTGCGCCAAATTCGTACAGTAAGGCCTGATACATTAACAGCGCAGGGGCTACTCCAAAGGATATGATGTCACTCATCGAATCCAATTGTTTGCCAAGTTCCGATTCAATGTTTAGTTTTCGCGCAACAGCCCCGTCAAAGCGATCGACTAAAGCCGCTAAAAAGATAAGGAGCAGGCTGACATGAAGCCCTCCTTTTAACGTTGTTAGGACGGAGAAACCGCCTAGCGATAAATTAGTTATGGTTAGAATATTTGCGATGTTTGCTTTTAACTTTTTCAATGTGGAATCTAAATAATCCGATAAAAACATTTCTCCTCACTCCTTTTCGCCATCAAACACGGCCGACAAAATCTACTACCATTATACTCATTTTCCTTGTAATATGAAAGGTAGCAAAAAACACAATCACCGCAAATTGGAGGGAATATGTTTGCTGAAATGGTTGTATCGCCTGATGGTTGAACTGACTAATCATTCGCTTTCATCAAAAATGATTGCCCTTTTTACGAAATCCCGTTTGAGCGCGGTACTTATTCCATCGTATGCAAAAATTTATAATATTAATCAAGAAGAGATGGAAAAAAAATTAAAAAATTATAAAACGTTGCAGCAATTGTTTATTCGTAAGCTAAAAGAAGGAACAAGGCCGATTGACGAAACGGAAAACGGAGTGATCAGCCCAGTAGACGCAATTATTGAAGATATTGGGACGATCCGAGAAAACAGTGAAATCGTTGTGAAAAATAAAACGTATTCAATCGCCGAGATGCTTGGCAGCAGCGAAGCCGCCCAAAAATATGTTAATGGATTATTTATTATTTTATATTTAAGTCCCAGCCATTATCATCGCATCCACAGTCCGATATCTGGAGTGGTGCAAAAACAATGGGTGCTTGGAAAAAAATCGTATCCAGTTAATCGCCTTGGCTTAAAGTACGGCAAACAGCCGTTATCAAAAAACTATCGTATAATTACAGAAGTGGATGCAAACGGAAAGCATATTGCGATCGTAAAAATAGGAGCGATGTTTGTCAACAGTATTGAGCTTACCCATGCAAGTAAACATTTGACAAAAGGACAGGAAATTGCCTATTTTTCTTTTGGTTCTACCGTTGTTTTATTATTTGAAAAAGATAGCATTGAGCTTGATGAACGAATTGTCGTGCCAATGGGAATTAAAGTTGGGGAACGGCTTGGGTATTTAAAATAAAAAAAGCCCTGAGGCGAAAATCAGGATGACAACTTAATTTTATGACTTAACGAACGACGCTGGATTTCTTTTTCAATGAGCGCAATAAATTCAGGACTTAAATTTAATTCTTTTGCTTTATAATACGATTCGATCAACAACTCATCGGATAGATGTTTCATGCTGAAAACCTCCTTCAGCAATGGAATATATTTTGTAATCAATACATATAATGGTAAGTTACTTTAACTGTATCATGATTTTTGGGATAGAACAACCGTTCTGTTATCCACAGCAACTCGTGGATAACATGTGGAAAATGTGTTTATAAAGTTATGGAAGTATGATGGTAAGCTTGTGAATGATGTGGGTAAAATTTATCCACAATTTTGTGGATAACGGATTTTGTCGAAAAAATTTTTTTCTTTGTATACATTTGTCGACGTTTGTTTTGAAAGGTATGAAAAAATTATGTATGATGAGGAAAGGCAAGAAAAGGCCAAAAGGTAAGGTGATTGGTATGCTTCATTATTTTTTACCTAATCAGTTTGTTAAACGCGTATTGGACATCACTCCTAGCGAGTTAAAAGAGAAGGGGATTAAAGGAATCATTACTGATTTGGATAATACGCTTGTCGAATGGGATCGGCCGAGCGCTACTCCAGAGCTAACGGAGTGGTTTGAAAAGATGAAGCGGGAAGGCATTAAGGTGATGATCGTATCGAATAATAACAAAAAGCGGGTACAATCTTTTGCCGAGCCGCTCGGTATTCCTTTTATTTTCGAAGCACGCAAGCCGTTGACGCGCGCTTTTCAAAAGGCGTTAGCGACGATGCAGTTGCGCAAAGAGGAAGTGGTTGTCATTGGCGATCAATTGCTGACAGACGTATTTGGCGGCAATCGCCTAGGGTTAAATACGATTTTAGTCGTTCCTGTTGCACAGACAGATGGGCTGTGGACCCGATTCAACCGCAAGATGGAGCGAAAAATTTTAGATATGATGCGAAAAAAAGGCATGGTTTACTGGGAGGAATGATGGTGGAACAACAAATTCGCTGCATTGGCTGTGGGGCGGTTATCCAATCGGAGGATCAAACAAAGCCTGGATACGCTCCCGAAAGTGCACTAGAGAAAGAAGAAGTCATTTGCCAGCGGTGTTTTCGTCTGAAACATTATAATGAGGTACAGGACATTCCGCTGACCGATGATGATTTTTTAAAAATTTTGCACCGCATCGGGCAATCGGAAGCACTAGTCGTCAAAATTGTCGACATTTTTGACTTTAACGGCAGCTGGCTTCCAGGTTTGCATCGATTTGCGGTTAACAATCCGATTTTGCTCGTTGGCAATAAAGTGGATTTGCTGCCAAAATCGGTGAAATATCCGAAGCTTATTCACTGGATGAAGCAGGCGGCAAACGATCTTGGTTTGAAGCCGGTTGATATTTGTTTAGTGAGCGCGGTAAAAGGAATCGGAATGGCGAAAGTAATGGAAGCGATCGAGAAATACCGGTTCGGCAAAGACGTGTATGTCGTTGGCTGCACGAATGTCGGGAAATCGACATTTATTAACCGGATTATTCAAGAAGTTACAGGCAAAGGAAATGTCATTACTACTTCTTATTTTCCGGGAACAACGTTAGATATGATCGAAATTCCATTAGAGGATGGAGCTACGCTTTACGATACGCCGGGAATTATCAACCATCATCAGATGGCGCACTTTGTGGATAAAAAAGATTTAAAAATCATTACGCCAAAGCGGGAAATCCACCCGCGGGTATATCAACTGAATGAACAGCAAACGTTATTTTTCGGCGGCCTTGCCCGGCTTGACTACGTCAAAGGAGGACGGCGGCCTTTCGTCTGTTATTTTTCCAATGAATTACTCATTCATCGGACAAAATTGGAAAAGGCGGATGCCTTATATGCGAGCCAATTAGGCGAACTTCTTTCGCCGCCAAACAGACATTACGCCGAGCAATTCCCGCCGTTAGAGGCTCACACTTTTACCATCAAAGAAAGAAAAACCGATATCGTATTTTCCGGGCTTGGCTGGGTAACTTGCAATGACCCAGGAGCGCAAGTGACTGCCTACGCTCCAAAAGGGGTCGACATTTTCATCAGAAAATCATTGATTTAGCGGCTGTGTAAGCAGCGTAAACGGGAGGGGAGAAAATGGAAAAACTATACGCGCTGTTTGGTTGTCCGGTTCATCATTCCTTGTCGCCGCTTATGCATAACGATGCGTTTCAGCGCATGAACATCGCTGCTCATTATCACGCCTTCCATGTAGAACCGGAGCACTTACAGGATGCCGTTGCCGGAGTGAGGGCTCTCGGGATTGCCGGATTAAATGTAACGATCCCTCATAAAACAGCAATCATGGCATTGCTTGATGATATCGATGCAGAGGCGCGCCGCATCGGAGCGGTGAACACGATCGTCAATGAAAACGGACGCTTAATCGGTTATAATACAGATGGCCTAGGATATGTCCGAGCGCTTGAGGAAGAAACCAACGTTGATATCCAAGAAAAGCGCATTTTACTCATCGGCGCCGGCGGAGCGGCAAGAGGAATTTATTTTTCGCTTATCGATCGCGGAGCCAAACGGATTGATATTTGCAACCGTACGGTATCCAAAGCAAAACAGCTTATTGAAGAAGGCGATGCCGCGGTTTCGTCGGCTGCTTTCTCGTTAAGCGAAGCGGAACAACGTTTAGGGGAATATGATATTGTCATTAATACGACGTCGGTCGGCATGTATCCGAACGTGGAACAAATGCCGCTATCGCTTGCCAATCTGAAAGAAGGAACGATTGTTTCCGACATTATTTATAACCCGTTAGAAACAAAATGGCTAAAGGAAGCACGAGAACGCAATGCCATTGTACAAAACGGCGTCGGCATGTTTATTTATCAAGGTGCGCTCGCATTCGAAAAGTGGACAGGGGTATTTCCGGATGTGGAGCGGATGAAAAAAATTGTGATGGAACAACTTAGGAGGTAACCTATGTTAACAGGAAAACAAAAACGTTTTTTGCGGGCGAAAGCCCATCATTTAAAGCCGATTTTTCAAGTTGGCAAAGGCGGGGTAAATGAAAATATGATTAAACAAATTGTCGATGCGCTGGAAGCGCGCGAGCTGATTAAAGTGAGCGTGCTGCAAAACTGCGAAGAAGACCGCCATGTTGTCGCCGACCAGCTTGCACAAGAGGCGGGGGCGGAACTTGTACAAGTAATTGGGAATACAATTGTATTGTATAAAGAATCAAAAGAAAACAAGCAAATTGTGTTGCCGCACTGAACGGCAAAGCCGCGTATAGACACGGCGGAGGGAAAGACGATGAGAAAAATAGGCATTTTCGGAGGGACGTTTGATCCGCCTCACTGTGGGCATTTATTAATGGCGAACGAAGTATTGCACGCCCTTAAGCTATCGGAAATCTGGTTTATGCCAAACCGCATCCCTCCTCATAAACAACACGAACTAGTGACAAGAAGTGAAGATCGTTTACGCATGCTCGAATTAGCCATTGATGGTCATCCGCGTTTTCATATTGAAACGATCGAGCTGGAAAGAGAAGGACCTTCCTATACGTATGATACGGTGCGTCAACTTCTTTCTATGCATCCGGATGATGAATTTTATTTTATTATTGGTGCAGATATGGTTGAATATTTGCCAAACTGGTATAAAATCGATGAACTGATCAAGTTGGTGACATTTGTCGGTGTCAAACGTCCGGGCTTTTCCATGGAAACATCCTACCCGATTATCGAGGTGGAAGCGCCGCAGTTTTCCGTCTCTTCTTCTTTCATTCGCGAACGGGTAAGGAATGGACAAACCATTCGCTACTTAGTGCCGGAAGGCGTAAGACTTTATATTGAGGAGAAGAAGTTATATGGAGCGACAAGAAGCGTTAACTATCGTTAAAAAGCAATTGACCGAACACCGCTACCAGCATACTGTTGGCGTCATGGAAACGGCAATCGAGCTGGCGAAGCGGTATGGAGCCGATGTGAAAAAAGCAGAGTTGGCGGCGATTTTTCATGATTATGCCAAGTTTCGCCCAAAAGAAGAAATGAAACAAATTATTTTGGAGCAAAATATGCCAAAAGACTTGCTTTTCCATAACACTGAACTATGGCATGCGCCCGTTGGCGCCTATTTGGTGAAAACGGAAGTAGGCATTGACGATGAAGAAATATTAAATGCGATTCGTTATCATACATCCGGCCGCGCCAATATGACGGTATTGGAAAAAGTTATTTACCTGGCTGACTATATTGAGCCTGGGCGCATATTCCCAGGGGTGGAGGAAGTCCGCGACCTTGCCAAACAAGATTTGAATAAAGCACTAATCAAAGCACTACAAAACACGATTCAATTTTTGCTGAAAAAAAATCAGCTTATTTACCCGGATACGATTCATACTTATAATTCTTTAATGATGGAAATAAAGGGGGAATGAGAACAATGACGGAGCAGGAAATGTTGCGCTTAGTGGTTCGCGCGGCTGACGATAAAAAAGCAGAAAATATCGTTGTCCTTAATATGAAAGGAATTTCCCTTGTCGCGGATTATTTTGTTATTTGCCATGGCAATTCGGAAAAACAAGTACAGGCAATTGCGCGGGAAATAAAAGAGAAAGCGGAAGAACATCATATCCTAGTGAAACGAATCGAAGGGTTTCATGAGGCAAAATGGGTGTTGGTCGACTTAGGCGATATTGTTGTCCATGTTTTCGATAAGGAAGAGCGCGATTATTATAATTTAGAGCGTTTATGGGGAGATGCGCCGCTCGAAGATGTGGCGAGCGTGTTGCAGCAATGACATATGAGTCATCTGCTTATTGGTATGACACGTTAATGGAAGAAGCGCCGTACGATGCGTGGCAATCATTTGTACAACGTAAACTGCGGCAGTATGGGCATCGCGGTGCAGCACGCATTCTCGATATTGGGTGCGGCACCGGAGAGTTAGCGATTCGACTGGCAAAAGCAGGGTTTTTTGTCACCGGTGTCGATTTATCGGAAAATATGCTCGCGGTTGCACAAGCCAAAGCGGAAGCGCAACAGGTAGCAGTGGAATTTTTTCAGCAAAATATGACGGACCTCCAAGGATTTTCCGACTTTGACTGTGCGACGATTTTTTGCGATTCTCTTAACTATTTATTGGAAGAAAGGGAAGTGCAGCGAACATTTTCTTGTATTTATAAACTGTTGCGCAAAGACGGTTTGCTGTTATTTGACGTTCATTCACCGTATAAAATGGATCACGTTTTTCGCGATGCCGTGTTTACCAGCAATGATGAAGAAATCAGTTATATTTGGTCGTGTTATCCGCTTCCTTTTCCACATGGCGTGGAGCATGAGCTCACATTTTTTGTCCGCGGCGGCGATGGAAAATATGAGCGGTATGATGAGCTGCATCAGCAGCGCACGTATGAAATGATTCAGTATCAACAATGGTTAACGGCAGCGGGATTTACGGTGCTGGAAATAACTGCGGATTTTACCGATGAAGCGCCAACGGAAACGTCTGAGCGTATTTTCTTTGTTGCACAAAAAACAGTATGATGGCAGGTTTTGCAGAGGAATACGCAAGGGAATGCTTTTCCTATCCTTAAAACTATAGCTTTTCTGCCAAAGCCCTGTATAGAAATGGTGCTCGGGCTTTGACAGAAAAGCTTGTTTTCTTTTTCATGAAACATTTTTCGTAGTTAAGCAGGATTTTTTTGTGCCTTGGCGAATTCAATGATTAAATTGCTTTTTTACTTTTTCGACGTCGTCTTTAAATTTTTCATGTGTTTTATCAAATACTCCCTCAAATACCCCTTCCATTTCCTTTTCAAGCACTGCGATTCCTTCTCCGGTAATGCCGCCTTTGACGCAAACTTTTTCCTGGAGCGTTGGAAGTGTGTAAAGATTATGTTTTAGTAACTCCCCTAGTCCGATGATCATGTCCGTTGTCAATGCTGTTGCCTGTTCTTTTGAGATCGCGGTTTTTGCAACGGCGGCATCGATAAAACGCTGCAGCAAATAGCTAAAAAAGGCGGGGCCACAGCTCGCGATATCAGAAGCGACCCGCGTAATTTCGTCGTCAATATAAGCAGGAGTAGAAATGTGACGGAACAGCGTTTCAATATAGTTTCGGTAGTGCAAAGAGCAGCGTTTTCCAACCGTGATCAGCGTGCTGCCGGCGAACGCGCGGTTTGCAATGCTTGGAATGACACGAACAACATGGCAAGGTACGACCGCTTCCAGCTGCTCTACGCTAATCGGGCTAGTGATCGATACAAGACAATGTTGCTTTGTCCAAAAGGAAGATAATTGTTGCAAAAGGGGGTGAATGTCTAACGGTTTTACGCATAAAAATACGATTGTTGCCCGCTGCACGACTTCTTCCGCGCTGGCAACAACGCATATACCGGAATAAACCCGCTTTATGTCTAACGCTTTTTCCAACGTGCGGTTCGTTATAATCAGCTCATTTTCTTTGACGGCACCCGATTCGAGAAATGCCTCAATTAAAATCCTTCCCATATTTCCCGTGCCAATAACACCAATTTTCATTCTTCACTGCCCCCCTTCCCCTAGCATTACCTATATGTCTCTTCAACGATATGTATGAGCGCTTTATTTATTTTATGACTAAATGGAAAGGATGATGCCCGTGTGGGAAACGATCAAAAAATATGATAAAAGATGGTACGGCTTGTTTTTCGCGATGTTAGCGGCCGGCGCCATTATGTTGTTTAGAAATAACGAAATAACGGAAAAAGAACAAGCACCGATATTAGTAGAACAAAACGTTCCTCAGACAGCGCAAGAAAGGAAAGGGGAAGGGGAAAAAAATACGGTTATGGTCGATATAAAAGGGGCGGTTGCACACCCAGGGGTGTATGAAATACGGAATACGGCGCGGGTGAATGATGTGGTCGCTTTAGCTGGAGGATTTACGAAGAAAGCTGACGAGACAAAAGTAAATTTAGCAGCGAAAGTGCATGATGAAATGATGATTTACGTGCCGGTGCGCGGGGAAGCGAATGCTTTCGCTTCCTCATCGCTCCAGGCAGATGATTCGAATAAAATTTATATTAACACCGCATCAGAACAAGAAATATCTCAGCTTCCTGGAATCGGAAAAACGAAAGCACAGGCGATTATTGCGTACCGCGAAGAGCATGGCCCTTTTCAAAAGGCGGAAGACTTATTAAACGTGACGGGGATCGGCGAAAAGACGCTTGAAAAGATAAAAGAGTATATTGTTGTGCCATAACGGGCGTTGACGCCTGGCTAGCTGTGCGATTACACTAAAAGTATGTCTGTATGCCATATAAACATGAAAAAAACGATTTGCAATGGACAAGCGGGGGAGAAAATATGGAGCGGATTACATGGGATCAATATTTTATGGCCCAAAGCCATTTGCTAGCTCTGCGCAGCACATGCACACGGCTGGCGGTGGGGGCGACGATCGTCCGTGATAAGCGGATTATTGCCGGAGGATACAACGGTTCGATCGCTGGCGGCGCCCATTGTATTGATGAGGGATGTTACGTTATTGATGGGCATTGCGTTCGTACCATCCACGCGGAAATGAATGCGATTTTGCAATGTGCCAAGTTTGGCGTCCCGACAGAGGGAGCAGAAATGTATGTCACGCATTTTCCGTGCTTGCATTGCTGCAAGGCGATCATTCAAAGCGGAATTCGCGCCGTATATTATGCGAAAGATTATAAAAACCATCCATATGCGCTTGAGCTGTTTGAACAAGCGAAAGTCCACGTACAACAGGTACCATTCGATCAAAAAATATTGTCGCTTTTACAAAAGTAACGGACGGAATTATGCGTAGAAAGGGGCGCAGACGTGAAGGGAAATGTTGTTTATATAGCTGCAGCCGCTATTTTCGCCATAACGACTGCCTATGCGCGGTCCAATGCTGCTTGGCTGTTTCTCATTCTTTACGTTTTGTTTCTCTTCATCCGTAAAAGGCGCCTTTTTCTTGTTTCTGTCGCTACGATCTGTCTTTTTTACTTGCATTTTGTTTATATCGATCAGCAGAATAACACACATCTCTCGGACGACATGACAGTATTTTTGTTTCGTTTGACGGCCCCTATTAAGATAGATGGGGATCGGCTGCAGGCCATCGCCAATGTAGACGGCGAGAAACTTCAGCTTGTGTATTACATAAAGTCTCCAGGGGAAAAACAATTGCTTTCGTCACTTTTGGCTCCAGGAACCATCTGTAAAGTGAAGGGAACGCTTGAGCGTCCGGCGTTGCCGCGCAATCCAAATGCTTTTCATTACCGCCGTTATTTGCGGTTTCACCATATTCATTGGATTTTAACCCCTCAATCCATCCTTTTGCAAGACTGCCACCATTCTTCTCCTACCATATACGAACAGCTTCTTTCTCTTCGTGAAAAAGGAATTCGCCAAATTGAAGACCATTTTCCGGCAGAAACGGCTGGCATTGTGCAGGCACTGATATATGGGGAGCGGAAACAACTGGATGAGATGCTGTTAGAAGGGTATCAGAAGCTCGGCTTAATCCATTTGCTGGCTATTTCTGGGTTGCATGTCACCTTGTTGGTTGGAGCAGTATTTTTTCTATTGATTCGTTTGTTCACAAGGGAAACAGCTACGATTATGCTGCTGATTCTTCTGCCTGTTTATATCGTGCTGACCGGGTCTTCCCCTTCTGTCATTCGCGCCTGTTTGACGGCGATGCTCTTTTTAGCAGCAAATTACCGAAAGATGACATTGCTGCCGCTGGACACGTTAAGCATCGCTTTTCTCCTTATGCTGATTACGGATCCTTATATGTTATGGGATGTCGGATTTCAATTATCGTTTACGGTGACGTTTGCCCTCATTTTATCCTCACAGGTAGTAATGTTCCACGATTCCACGCTGTGGCGCCTGTTCTGGACGGCGTTGATTGCCCAGTTGAGCGCACTGCCGTTTCTTGTTTACTATTTTTTTGAAATTTCGCTATGGAGCATCGTTCTTAATATGATTTTTGTACCTCTTTATTCCTTTATTATTTTGCCGCTTTCTGTTATATCCGTTGCTGCATGTGCAATGACTCCGCTTCTTTCTGTTCCTTTTATGTGGTTGCTGCAAAAGGTGATTGTTTGGTCGGACAAAGTTGTTCTCTTGTTTTCCTCTTCCTATCCGCTATCGCTTACGCTCGGGCGCCCTTCGTTTTTGTTGTTGATTAGCTATGTTGCGGCGGTTTTGGCTGCTTTTGTGTATATAGAGAAGCGGCGTTATTGGGGGATAGGATGGATTGCCGCTGTCATCGCGTTTCATGCGTTGAGCCCGTATATCGACCGTTATGGCGAAGTTGTTTTTTTAGATGTCGGACAGGGGGACTGCATTTATATTGAATTGCCTTATCGCCAAGCGGTGTATCTAATTGACACCGGCGGAACATTGCCACAGCAAAAAGAGCCGTGGCAGCAACGCCATCGAAACTGGGATGTCGGCAAAGACGTTGTCATTCCCTTTTTAAAATCGAATGGAGTTAGGACGATTGAAAAGCTGATTACTACCCACGAAGATGTCGATCATATTGGTGCGGCAGAAGAAATTGTGCGTGGGTTTGACGTCAAGCAGCTGCTAGTCAGTAAAGGAATGAAAAAAAATTCGGTAATATATGAACAACTAATGCAAATCGCCCGGCAAAAGCAGGTCAGCGTGCAGGAAATCAGAAGAGGCAACCGATGGAGCAAAGCAGGAATCTCTTTTTATGTCCTCCATCCATCTACGACGCATCCGGATGATAATAATAATTCTGTTGTATTGTATACGAAAATCGGCGGCTTGTCATGGCTGTTCACTGGGGATTTAGAAGAGGCGGGGGAAAAAGAGCTGATCGGCGCGTTCCCGCAGTTAAAAGCGGACGTGTTAAAAGTCGCGCACCATGGAAGCGCTACTTCGACAACCGAATTATTTTTGGACAAAATACGGCCGAAAATAGCGGTTATTTCGGTAGGCGAACATAACCGTTACCATCATCCTTCTCCGTCCGTGCTCGAACGTTTGCAGAAAAGAAATACGCTTATTTTACGGACGGATCAGCATGGTGCGGTGCGCTATACTTATGCGAAAAATCATGGAACCTTTTCTGTCATGCTGCCATAACATATAGTACGAAAAAGAAAAGAGACTGCTTATGTAAGCAATCTCTTTACGATCCGAAAAATTTAATTAATGTGGCAATGATGAAGATCGTTGCGAAAAAGCCAAATGAAACGGCAAAACCAACAGCAGAGTCAACGGCATCATTGCGTTTGCTTTGTACGTCTTTTTCAAATACGTTCATCCTTTACCCCTCCTCATGCAATCATTTTTAGTATAGACGAAAAAGAAAAAAAAATCTATATCCCCATGTCCATTTCCTTCGTTGACAACAGTTAACACAAATACTTTTTTACGCTCGGGAAAATATAAAAATAACCCGTTGACAAATAAGGTCCTAGGACTTATTTGTCAACGTTTATATAAAGGGGAACCGGTTTTCCCGCTAACCGGTTCCCTTGTAAAAATAAGAAAAACATTGTATCTTTTCAACAGAGAAAAATTGTTCACAGAAATGGAGAAGAGAAATATGGTGGTGGACTTTTGGGGAAAAATCAAAAAAGGACGTCTATCTCCCCTCTATTTATTATATGGGACCGAATCATTTTTATTAACGGAAACATATGAACTTTTGCTTCGCACCGCATTAACCGAAGAGGAACGGGAATGGAATGCATCAGTGTACGATTGCGAAGAGATTCCGGTGCAAACAGCGTTGGAAGACGCAGAAACATTTCCGTTTTTTGGAGAGAAACGTGTCATTCTTATTAAAAACCCTTACTTTTTTACAGCAGAGAAGGAAAAAGAAGTGGAGCATGACTTAAAAAAATTAGAATCGTACATAATGTCTCCTTCTTCTTTTTCGATCGTCATTTTCGCGGGTCCATATGAAAAATTAGATGAGCGTAAAAAAATAACAAAATTAATAAAAGAACATGCCGAGGTTTTAGCGGCATCCCCACTTGCGGAAAAAGAATTGCGCGTCTGGATTGCGGAGAGAGTAAAACAAGGCAATGTAACGATAGAAGAAAATGCGATTGATGCTTTGTTAAAGCTGGCGGGAACGAATTTAACAACGCTTGCCAACGAGTTAGACAAGCTTGCTTTGTTTGTCGGACCGGAAGGAACGATTAAGCAAGAGACGGTGGAAATGCTCGTTTCCCGTACGTTAGAGCAAAACGTGTTCGTATTAGTAGAAAAAGTGACGAAGCGGCAAATCGCCGAGGCGCTGCAGGTGTTTTACGATTTGCTCGAAAATAATGAGGAGCCGCTGAAAATTTTGGCGCTCCTCGCTAGCCAATTCCGCCTTTTATATCAAGTAAAATGGCTGATGTCGAGAGGATATGGCCAGCAACAAATCGCTTCTATTTTAAAAGTGCATCCGTTTCGCATTAAGCTGGCGATGGGACAAGCGGCGCTGTTTTCCGAACAAGAGTTGACGGCGGCTGTAAGGCAAATCGCCGAGGCGGACTATGAGATGAAAAGCGGAGCGATGGACCGGCAGCTGGTAATGGAACTGCTGCTGATGCGCTGGAATGAAGGAATGTTCACTAAAGCCGAATAATCATATATAAAAAACGACCTGCCATCAGGTCGTTTTTTATTACGATGCGATAATGCTGTTTAGCTTTTTCGCTAGACGGGATTTTTGCCGGCTAGCTGTATTTTTATGAATGAGGCCTTTGCTTACCGCTTTGTCTAGCTTTTTGGAAGCAATAACGAATGCTTCTTGGGCTTTTTCTACATCTTTTAATTCAACCAACGCCTCAAATTTTTTGATCGCTGTACGCATTGCCGATTTCATCGAAGCGTTGTGAGCACGGCGCTTTTCACTTGTTTTTGCACGTTTAATGGCCGATTTAATATTTGCCAAGTTCTTTCACCTCCGTCATTCTGCCATTTCTTACTTATTTCAGGTATTAAAGAACACTGAATCTCCACACGACTAAAGTCGGTGGGTTCTGACGTACTAAAGAGTTTTTCCTACACCTGCGTGCAGGCGCTCACTCTTGTTCCGCCAAACTTTCATGGACAAACACCTCGCTGGTGTTTCACGCCCTGTCGCTCGGTTTAAAACCGTTTTCCACTTCACCCTAAGATTTAAGTCACGGGCTTTCGTGGTAAATAATTTTGTAAGAACAAGTGTTATTCTATCAAACGAGGTCTAATTATGCAAGAGTGTTCAAGCAAAAATACTTTACTGATGGTGCAAAAAACGAATGAGAAGTACGAAAAGCGGCGACAATAAAAGAAAAACAATATGTTTTAGGAGGAACGATATGGATCAGTCAGTGGATTTAAGCATGTATTCGGTGCGGACAGATTTAGCGATCGAAGCTCATGAAATTGCCGTCGAGGAACGCCTGCAACAGAAAAAAGAAAGCGCCTCACCGATTGAAGGCGTCATGATTCACGACCGCGAAATAGATGGAGTTAAGTTGTCGTATGTACAAGTAACAGAAGCAGGAGCGAAATCGATTGGAAAAAAGCCGGGAAATTATGTAACGATTGAAGCGCAAGGCATTCGCGAGCATAATACGGAACTGCAGCGCAAAGTGCAAGAAATATTCGCCAAGGAGTTAAGCCAATTTTTGCAGCGATTGAACATTGGCAAAGAAGCGAGCTGCCTTGTTGTCGGACTGGGCAATTCCAATGTGACCCCGGATGCGTTGGGGCCGTTGACGGTGGAAAATTTGCTGATTACAAGACATTTGTTTCAGCTTCAGCCGGAAAGCGTGGAAGAAGGATTTCGTCCGGTAAGCGCAATTGCTCCGGGGGTAATGGGGACAACAGGGATTGAAACGAGCGATATTATTGATGGGATTGTCCAAAAAATAAAGCCGGATTTTATTATTGTGATTGATGCTTTAGCGTCCCGTTCGATTGAACGTGTCAACGCAACGATTCAAATTTCTGACACAGGAATTCACCCAGGCTCAGGGGTAGGGAATAAACGAAAGGAATTAAGTAAAGAAACGTTAGGAATCCCTGTTATTTCCATTGGGGTGCCAACCGTGGTCGATGCGGTATCGATTACAAGTGATACGATTGATTTT
Source organism: Parageobacillus genomosp. 1 (assembly GCF_000632515.1). GTDB lineage: Bacteria > Bacillota > Bacilli > Bacillales > Anoxybacillaceae > Saccharococcus. The sequence goes on along the minus strand of NZ_CM002692.1, from coordinate 2,531,377 downwards.
ATTTTGAAGCATTTTGGCAGGGAAATACGTGAAGGAAAACGGCCGTCTAGCGCTCTTGCCCCAGGGGGATGGACATTTGGCAAGAAAAAGGCGCTCACAGAGGATGATATGCCGTCGCCAGAGCAGCGTTCGACATTTCTTGGCATGATTGGCACGCTTGAGGAAGAGGAAAAGCGCCGCTTGATTTATGAAGTGCTTGCTCCGCTTGGCCATAATTTAATGGTGACGCCAAAAGAAGTCGATATGTTTATCGGCGACATGGCCAATTTATTAGCAAGCGGGCTTAATGCCGCATTGCATGAGCAAGTCGATCAGCATAATACCGGTTCCTATACCCATTAATAGAGAAAAAAGAGGTTCTATCTTTTCCAGCTTGGCCATACGTTAAATTAGTAGACAAGCTGGGAAAGGGTGAAAACATGAAAAAGTGGCGTTCTCCGCACGTGATCGTTGCCGTTCCAGGCGCTAGCCTAAAAAAAATCATGATTTTAGCGGTATTGGGCTGCATGATGGTATTTACGCTGGTAGGAGCGATTACATCATTAAAACCCGAATACCGCATTTCTTCTTCGTCCGTGAACTACGTAACGAATCAGTTTCCAAATGAGACCTTTGTCCGCTTATTTGGTTTTGAAAACCATTATTTTTCGCAAATGCTGCCAGAGGAGCGGCAAAAAGTGAATTATTCCGCAATGCTGTTTCGCATGGCAACCAGCGTGAATCCGGACGATCCCCGCAGCTTGCTTGGCAGCGAGCTTCCGGGATTTGCTTTATATGACAGCAAAATTATCGTTGCGGGAGAGGGGACGGACTACACCAACATGCCGTACGAATCCGCTCCGCCGCTTGAGGTAATGCTTGCAGAACGGCAAGCTTCTTTAGAGAGTCTGGAAGAATCAGACAAACAGCATGAAGAAAAACAAGTTCCCCCGCCGTCTCAAACGACAGGGGGAAGAAAAGTCGTATATATTTACTTTACGCATACACGTGAATCATACTTGCCTGCTTTAAAAGGAGTTACTGATCCTGATTTAGCGTTCCATCGTACGGTGAATGTCACGAAAGTGGGAGAAAAACTGGCGGAAGAATTGAAAAAACGAGGAATTGGTGCGGAAGTAAGTACGACTGATATTGTAGCAGAGCTGCAGAAAAAAGGCATGAAATATTACCAAGCATATGATATGTCAAGAAAATTTGTTGTCGAAGCGATGAGCCATGATCGTGATTTGCAATATTTTATCGATATCCATCGCGATTCGCGCAGACGAAAATACACCACTGTCACGATTAATGGCGTCGATTATGCCCGCGTTGCCTTTATTATCGGCGGCGAAAACGCGAAATACGAAAAAAATTTGCAGCTTGCTGCGCAATTACACCATTTACTGCAAAAAAAATATCCGGGACTTAGCCGAGGTGTGATTGAGAAAATGGGGGCGGGAACAAACGGAAAGTTTAATCAAGATTTATCGGAAAATGCAATTTTAATTGAAATCGGTGGAGTGGACAATACATTTGAAGAACTGTTTCGGTCTGCATCCGCGCTTGCTGATGTGTTTAGCGAATATTATTGGCAGGCGCAAAAAGTTCAGGCACCCGCACCGGCGGAAAAACAATAAAGGAGCGGAGTGACATGGCCAAATTTATCGTTCAATTTTGCTTTGCCGTATTGCTCCTCTTTTTTGGCGTATTGCTCGGCATGCAGCAGGCAAATGAAGGAATGCAAAAGATGAGAGGATATGAGGACACGTCACTGCCGTCCGTACTCCATCTTTCCAAAAGCCAAAGCGGAGAAATCGAGGCATCTGTATTTGGAAAAAAAGTGAAAGTAGATGATCTTGAGGAGAAAAAAGAAAAAATCGAAAATATAAAAACGTTCAACCTCTTTTCCGAGCTTGGCAAACAATTTGCCAACGCAATCGAGACGTTGATGGAACAGCTGCTTTCGTTTTTGGCAAAACTGTTCGAGAAGTGAAAAACCGGCTCGAATCGGGAAGCAAAAGGACATTGGCGAAACGCAGGAAAACGGTTCGCCAATGTTTTTTCTTTATAACGGGAGCGTTTGCAAAACTATGTCATTGAATCTTGCTTGCTCTGTTGCTATAATCAAAGCTAGTGTAGTTTCGGGAAACAATAGGAGTGAGAGAGATGAATCGGGAAGAAAGATTAAAACGGCGCGAGCGGATTCGCAATTTTTCCATTATTGCTCATATCGACCATGGAAAGTCGACGCTAGCAGACCGCATTTTAGAAAAAACAGGTGCGCTTTCCGAACGGGAAATGCGAGAGCAAATGCTAGATTCGATGGATTTGGAGCGGGAGCGCGGCATTACTATTAAACTAAACGCGGTTCAGTTAAAGTATAAAGCAAAAGATGGAGAAGAATATATTTTCCATTTAATCGATACGCCTGGCCATGTCGATTTTACGTATGAAGTGTCGCGGAGCCTTGCCGCCTGCGAAGGGGCGATTCTTGTCGTCGATGCGGCCCAAGGCATTGAGGCACAGACGCTGGCCAATGTCTATTTGGCGATCGATAATAATTTAGAAATTTTGCCGGTCATTAATAAAATCGATCTGCCAAGTGCCGAACCGGAACGCGTCCGCCAGGAGATTGAAGAAGTGATCGGGCTTGACGCATCGGATGCGGTGCTGGCTTCGGCTAAAGTCGGCATTGGCATTGAGGAAATTTTAGAAAAAATTGTTGAGAAAGTTCCAGCGCCATCCGGCGATCCGGACGCACCATTAAAGGCGCTTATTTTTGATTCGCTGTATGACTCTTATCGCGGCGTTGTCGCCTATATTCGCGTCGTCGACGGAACGGTAAAGCCGGGGCAGCGAATTAAAATGATGTCCACTGGCAAGGAGTTTGAGGTCGTCGAAGTCGGTGTGTTTACGCCAAAGCCGAAGCAAGTCGATGAATTAACGGTCGGCGATGTCGGCTATTTAACGGCTTCCATTAAAAATGTAAGCGACACGCGCGTCGGCGATACGATTACCGATGCGGAAAACCCGGCTTCCGAGCCGCTGCCAGGATACCGCAAGCTAAACCCAATGGTCTTTTGCGGCATGTATCCGATCGATACGGCCCGCTATAACGATTTGCGCGAAGCGTTAGAAAAGCTGCAATTGAATGATGCGGCACTCCATTTTGAGCCGGAAACATCGCAAGCGCTCGGGTTCGGCTTCCGCTGCGGCTTCCTTGGGTTACTGCATATGGAAATTATTCAAGAGCGCATTGAACGTGAGTTTAATATTGATTTAATCACAACAGCACCTAGCGTGGTCTACAAAGTATACTTAACAGACGGGACGGAAGTACAAGTCGATAATCCGTCCAATATGCCGGAGCCGCAAAAAATTGACCGTGTTGAGGAGCCATACGTCAAAGCGACGATTATGGTGCCGAATGATTATGTGGGGCCGGTGATGGAGCTATGCCAAGCGAAACGCGGCATCTTTGTTGATATGCAATATTTAGATGAAAAACGCGTCACTTTAATTTATGACATTCCATTGTCGGAAATTGTGTATGACTTCTTTGATACCCTCAAATCGAGCACAAAAGGATACGCATCGTTTGATTATGAACTGATTGGCTATAAGCCGTCGAAATTGGTGAAAATGGATATTCTTTTAAACGGTGAAAAAATTGATGCGCTATCGTTCATTGTTCATCGCGATGCCGCGTACGAGCGGGGGAAAGTGATTGTCGAAAAATTAAAAGACTTAATCCCGCGTCAGCAGTTTGAAGTGCCGGTGCAAGCGGCCATCGGCAATAAAATTATCGCCCGTTCGACCATTAAAGCGCTGCGAAAAAATGTGTTAGCGAAATGTTACGGTGGGGACGTATCACGGAAGCGCAAACTGTTGGAAAAACAAAAAGAAGGGAAAAAACGGATGAAGCAAATCGGTTCGGTCGAAGTTCCGCAAGAAGCGTTTATGGCCGTCTTAAAAATCGATGATAATAAAAAATAAAGGTAGTGCAAGGCTGTCTCCTTTTTCTGGGATAGCCTTGTTTATTTATAGGAAAGGATGTTGACGTTGGTGAAATCCGCGTATTTCCACATACCGTTTTGTGCGCAAATCTGCTACTATTGCGATTTTAATAAAGTGTTTTTCCAAGGACAGCCGGTGGATGAATATTTGCAAGCGATGGCACAAGAAATGAAAAAAACGGTGGAAGCCTTCCCGCCTGAGCGGCTTGATACTTTGTTTGTCGGCGGCGGAACTCCGACTGTTTTAGAAATGAAGCAGCTTGATTTTTTTCTGGAAAGCATTTATAAACACTTTCGTTTTTCCAAAGGCGAAGTGGAATTTACGTTTGAAGCGAATCCAAATGAACTTTCAAAGGAAAAGCTACAATTATTAAAAGACGCGGGAGTCAATCGCCTAAGTTTCGGAGTACAAACGTTTCATGATTCCTTATTAAAGGCAATAGGGCGGACACATTGCTATGACGATGTCATGCGCACGATTTCATTAGCGAAAGAAGTCGGCTTTGACAATATTAGCATTGATTTAATGTATGGCTTGCCCAACCAGACGCTGCAGCAGTTCCAGGCGGACTTGGACATTGCTTTTTCCCTTGATATTCAGCACATTTCCGCTTATTCCCTCATCATTGAACCGAAAACGATTTTTTACAATTTATGGAGAAAAGGAACGCTCCCGCTGCCGAGCGAAGAGGAAGAAGCGGAAATGTATGAGGAAGCGATGCGGCAGATGGAACTTCACGGATATCAGCAATATGAAATTAGCAACTATGCGCGTCCTGGCTTTCAAAGCCGCCATAATTTAACGTATTGGAACAATGAAGAATATTACGGCATCGGTGCAGGAGCCCACAGCTATGTGAACGGCGTTCGCCGCGTCAATATCGGCCCGATTAAACAATACATCGCCAAAGTACGGGAAACGGGTCTGCCGTATCGCGAAATTCATCAGGTCACATGGATGGAGCAAATGGAAGAAGAAATGTTTTTGGGGCTAAGAAAAACAGAAGGAGTATCCAAACAGTGCTTTTTTGAAAAGTTTGGAAGAGACGTGCATGATGTGTTTGGGGCAGCCATTCGTGCCGAACAGCAAAAGGGGCTGCTTGAGGAAACAGCTACGCACGTGCGCCTGACACGCCGCGGCCGACTCCTTGGCAACGAGGTGTTTCAAGCGTTTCTCACCGGAATGTAAACATTGACATTAGCATATGGATTTGATACCTTAATAATAGATTTAGCACTCGGGGTATTTGAGTGCTAACAGAGGTGATGAGCGTGTTAACAGAGCGCCAATTGCTTATTTTGCAAGTGATTATTGATGATTTTATCCGCTCCGGGCAGCCTGTTGGGTCGCGGACGTTATCGAAAAAACATGAAATTGCACTAAGTTCGGCGACGATCCGCAACGAAATGGCAGATTTAGAGGAGCTTGGATATATTGAAAAAACGCATGTATCCTCCGGCAGGGTGCCATCGGAAAAAGGATACCGCTATTACGTCGATCATTTGTTATCGCCGCAGCGTTTGACGAAAGACGATATTCAAAAAATCAAATCCATTTTTGCCGAGCGAATTTACGAATTGGAGAAAGTAGTACAAAAATCGGCGCAAATTTTGTCCGATTTGACGAATTATACGTCGATAGCCCTTGGGCCGGCGGTGAAAGAAAACAAATTAAAACGAATCCAAATCATTCCATTGAATCAGCAAACCGCTGTGGCGATTATTGTTACCGACACAGGACATGTAGAAAACCATGTCATTACCGTTCCTGCGTCAGTGAATCCATCGGATCTAGAAAAAATGGTGAATATTTTCAATGAACGGCTTATTGGTGTCCCGCTGGTCGATTTGAAGGATAAAATTTATAAAGAAGTGGCCGATGTGCTGCGCAAGCATATTCGCAACTACGATAGCATGTTGCAAACGATTGTCGAAACGCTGGACATCCCGCAGGAAGAAAAAATGTTTTTTGCCGGGAAAACGAATATGCTTAACCAGCCGGAGTTTAACGACATTCAAAAAATTCGTCCGCTCATGAAAATGATTGAGCAGGAGAAAGATTTTTACCGTTTGTTGCGCAAACATAACCGAAAAGGTATTCAAGTGACGATCGGCCGTGAAAATCAATTGAGCGAAATGGAAAACTGCAGCCTAATAACAGCGACGTATTCGATCGGCGATGAGCAGCTGGGGACCATTGCAATTCTTGGACCGACACGAATGGAGTATTCACGCGTCATTACCATTTTAAACAGGGTGGCTTCCGATTTATCCATCGCGTTGACGAAATGGTATCAAAATGGTTAGCGATGGTCATATTGGTAATGGATGGATGGACACAATCCATCCTTTCCTTGTGACCATTTATACATAGACAGGCTTCTTTAAAGGGAGGTGAAACCGATGGAACAAGAACAAAAAGCAACTCAAGAGCAAGCTACATATGAAGAGTGGACAGCACCAGAGCCGCAAGAGGAGAAAGCAGAAGAGCGCGGCGGAAATGAACCGCAGGAAGAAAATGCGGAAAACTTGCAGCAGGAAAATACGCAAGCGCAACAAGAAGCGCTTGAAGAACAGCCAAAAGCGGAGCAAGAACAAAACGATGAGCTGGCGGCTGCAAACGCGAAAATTGCCGAACTCGAAGCGAAGATAAAAGAAATGGAAAACCGCTATCTTCGTTTATATGCCGATTTTGAAAACTTCCGTCGCCGCACACGTCAGGAAATGGAAGCAGCAGAAAAGTACCGCGCCCAAAGTTTAGTGAGCGATCTATTGCCAGCTTTGGACAACTTTGAGCGCGCGTTAAAAATAGAGACGGAAAACGAACAGGCGAAATCGATTTTACAAGGAATGGAAATGGTCTACCGTTCCGTATTAGACGCCTTAAAAAAAGAAGGAGTCGAGGCGATCGAAGCGGTTGGCAAACCATTCGATCCGCATTTGCATCAAGCGGTGATGCAAGTAGAAGACAGCAACTATGAACCGAACACGGTCGTGGAAGAATTTCAAAAAGGCTATAAACTGAAAGACCGTGTCATTCGCCCAGCAATGGTGAAAGTAAGTCAGTGAATGAGTATAGGAGGGTGATCGTAATGAGCAAAATTATCGGTATTGACTTAGGAACAACCAACTCCTGCGTTGCCGTATTAGAAGGCGGCGAGCCGAAAGTCATTCCAAATCCGGAAGGAAACCGCACTACTCCTTCTGTTGTGGCGTTTAAAAACGGAGAGCGCTTAGTTGGCGAAGTAGCGAAACGGCAGGCAATTACGAACCCAAATACCGTCATCTCCATTAAACGCCATATGGGAACGGACTATAAAGTAGAAATCGAAGGCAAAAAATATACTCCGCAAGAAATTTCGGCAATTATTTTGCAATATTTAAAATCGTATGCGGAAGATTATTTGGGAGAACCGGTGACAAGAGCAGTCATTACCGTTCCGGCTTACTTTAACGATGCACAACGTCAAGCGACGAAAGATGCCGGACGTATTGCTGGTTTGGAAGTAGAACGCATTATTAACGAGCCGACGGCTGCTGCGCTTGCGTACGGTTTGGATAAAGAAGAAGATCAAACGATCCTTGTTTACGACTTAGGGGGCGGTACGTTTGACGTATCGATTCTCGAACTTGGGGACGGCGTGTTTGAAGTAAAAGCGACGGCCGGTGATAACCATCTTGGCGGGGACGACTTTGACCAAGTGATTATTGATTATTTAGTCGACCAATTTAAGCAGGAGCACGGCATCGATTTATCCAAAGATAAAATGGCACTGCAACGGTTGAAAGACGCTGCGGAAAAAGCGAAAAAAGAGCTTTCCGGCGTTACGCAAACGCAAATTTCCTTGCCGTTTATCAGCGCTAATGAAAACGGTCCGCTTCATTTAGAAACGACATTAACAAGAGCAAAATTTGAAGAGCTGTCCGCCCATCTTGTCGAACGTACGATGGGGCCAGTCCGCCAAGCGCTGCAAGATGCGGGCTTGACACCGGCGGACATTGACAAAATCATTCTTGTCGGCGGTTCTACGCGCATTCCGGCCGTACAGGAAGCAATTAAACGCGAACTTGGCAAAGAGCCGCATAAAGGGGTCAACCCGGACGAAGTGGTCGCAATCGGCGCGGCGATTCAAGGCGGTGTGATCGCTGGCGAAGTGAAAGACGTTGTTCTTCTTGACGTCACTCCGCTGTCGCTTGGAATTGAAACGATGGGCGGCGTATTTACGAAATTAATTGAACGCAATACGACGATCCCGACAAGCAAATCGCAAATTTTCACGACAGCCGCAGATAACCAGACAACGGTCGACATTCACGTGTTGCAAGGGGAGCGCCCAATGGCTGCCGATAACAAAACGCTTGGCCGTTTCCAATTGACGGATATTCCGCCGGCACCGCGTGGCGTACCGCAAATTGAGGTAACGTTTGATATCGACGCCAACGGCATTGTCCATGTCCGCGCCAAAGATTTAGGCACGAACAAAGAGCAATCGATTACCATTAAATCGTCATCCGGTCTTTCCGAAGAAGAAATTCAGCGCATGATTAAAGAGGCGGAAGAAAACGCCGAAGCGGACAGAAAGCGGAAAGAAGCGGCCGAACTGCGCAACGAAGCCGACCAATTAATATTTACGACGGAAAAAACGTTAAAAGAAGTGGAAGGAAAAGTAGACGAAGCAGAAGTGAAAAAAGCGCGTGAAGCAAAAGACGCGCTGAAAGCGGCGCTCGAGAAAAACGATCTCGATGAAATCCGCAAAAAGAAAGAAGCGCTGCAAGAAGCGGTGCAGCAACTATCGATTAAGCTATACGAACAAGCGGCTAAGCAAGCGCAAAATCAGCAAGCGGGAGCTGACGGCGCGACGAAGAAAGATGATAATATAGTTGATGCAGAATTCGAAGAAGTAAAAGATGATAAATAATACATTGGTGGAAAAGTCAAAGTCAGGCCTGTCTTGGCTTTGACTTTTTTGCTAATACAAAGATGCCGGCTTAAATCTATTGCAATCAAAAAGAGAGAAATGCTAAAATTATCTTTATGTGAGTGAATCGGGAGTGGATGATCATCATGGCGAAGCGTGATTATTATGAAATTCTCGGAGTCAGCAAAAACGCGACAAAAGAAGAGATTAAAAAAGCGTACCGGAAGCTTTCGAAAAAGTATCATCCAGATGTAAACAAAGAGCCCGATGCGGCGGAGAAATTTAAAGAAATTAAAGAAGCGTACGAAGTTTTAAGCGATGATCAAAAGCGGGCCCATTACGATCAATTTGGCCAGGCCGATCCAAATCAAGGCTTCGGCGGATTCCGCAGCGATGATTTTGATTTAGGTGGCTTTAGCGGCTTCGGCGGTTTTGAGGATATTTTCAACACCTTTTTTGGCGGTGGTCGCCGGCGCAATCCGAATGCTCCTAGAGCTGGAGCCGATTTGCAATATACGATGACATTGACATTTGAAGAAGCAGCGTTTGGCAAAGAAACCGATATTGAAATTCCGAGCGAAGAAACGTGCAACACTTGCCATGGCACCGGAGCAAAACCGGGCACAAAGCCGGAAACATGTCCGCATTGTCACGGGGCAGGACAAATAAGCACGGAGCAATCCACCCCGTTTGGGCGCATCGTCAATCGTCGCACCTGTCCATATTGCGGTGGGACAGGGCAATATATTAAAGAAAAATGTACGACATGTGGCGGCACTGGCCGCGTAAAACGACGGAAAAAAATCCATGTGAAAATCCCGGCCGGAATTGATGATGGACAACAATTGCGCGTTGCCGGCCAAGGAGAGCCGGGGATTAACGGTGGGCCGCCGGGAGATTTATATATTGTCTTTCATGTGGAGCCGCATGAGTTTTTTGAACGTGACGGCGATGATATTTATTGCGAAGTGCCGCTTACGTTTGCGCAAGCTGCGCTTGGGGATGAAATCGAAGTCCCGACCCTTCACGGGAAAGTGAAGTTGAAAATTCCGGCAGGCACGCAAACAGGAACGAGATTCCGCTTAAAAGGAAAAGGAGTGCCGAATGTGCGCGGCTATGGCTATGGCGACCAGCATGTCATTGTCCGCGTTGTTACGCCGACGAAACTGACGGAAAAGCAAAAGCAATTGTTGCGCGAATTTGACCAATTAGGCGGTTCGAGCATGCATCATGAACCACATGACCGCTTTTTTGATAAGGTAAAAAAAGCGTTTAAAGGAGAATCATGAATTTTATGAAATGGTCAGAAATCAGCATTCATACGACGCATGAGGCAGTCGAGGCGATTTCGAATATTTTGCACGAAGCAGGCGCAGGAGGGGTCGTGATCGAAGACCCGCATGATTTAATGAAAGAAAGAGAAGACTGGTTTGGGGAGGTTTATGAGCTGAATCCGGACGATTATCCGGAAGAAGGCGTCATTATTAAAGCCTATTTGCCGGTCAACAGTTTTCTTGGGGAAACGGTGGAAGAAATTAAACAGGCGATTAACAATTTATTATTGTACGATATTGATATTGGAAAAAATAAGATTACTATCAGTGAAGTGAATGAAGAAGAATGGGCAACCGCCTGGAAAAAATATTATAATCCTGTGAAAATATCAGAAAAATTTACGATCGTTCCAACGTGGGAAGTTTATGAGCCAGTGTCGAGCGACGAATTGATTATTGAATTGGACCCAGGCATGGCGTTTGGCACAGGGACTCACCCGACAACAGTCATGTGTATTCAAGCGCTGGAGAAATATGTAAAGCCTGGAGATACGGTCATTGATGTCGGCACTGGTTCCGGCATTTTAAGCATTGCCGCAGCAATGCTAGGCGCCAAATCCGTCCGCGCTCTTGACTTGGATCCAGTAGCTGTCGATAGTGCAAGGCTGAATGTCAAGCTAAATAAGGTGCAGCATATCGTGACTGTTTCGCAAAACAATCTGCTTGATTACATCGATGAACGGGCAAACATTATTGTTGCCAATATTTTGGCGGAAATTATTTTGCGCTTTGTTGATGATGCGTATCGCCTTCTTGAAAAAGACGGATATTTTATTACGTCTGGAATTATTCAAGCGAAGAAGCAGGAAGTCAAAGACGGTTTAACAGCGGCTGGATTTGTCATTGAGGAAACGTTAGTGATGGAAGATTGGGTGGCATTTATCGCCAAAAAACGATGAAAAGAAGGGATTGCGTTGCAGCGATATTTTGTTCCCGACAATCAACAGACGAACGGCCGGATTGCCATTGGCGGCGATGACTACCACCATATTGTCCGCGTGATGCGCATGGAAAAGGGAAGCCAACTGATTTGCGTCCTCTCGGGCGGCAAAACGGCTCGGTGTGAAATTGAACAAATTACCAGTGAGAATGTAGTAGTCCGTGTTGTAGAATGGGTAGAAGAACAAACGGAACTGCCGATTCGCATTTATATTGCCCACGGGCTGCCGAAAGGAGATAAATGGGAGTTTGTGATTCAGAAAGGAACGGAGCTTGGCGCTTTTGCTTTCCTTCCTTTTCTGGCGACTCGCTCTGTTGTCAAATGGGACGCAAAAAAGGCGGATAAAAAAATAGAGCGATGGAAAAAGATTGCAAAAGAGGCGGCGGAGCAAGCGCACCGCAGCCAAATTCCTGATGTGTACGCTCCGCTAACGATCCATGAGCTGATTGAGTTTGCGAAAACGATAGATTGCCGAGTCGTTGCCTATGAAGAGGAGGCGAAGCACGGCAATCATCAAACGCTTGCTGCTATTTTTCAACAGATGAAGCGTGGACAATCTCTTCTTGCCGTGTTTGGACCGGAAGGAGGCTTTTCCGAGGAAGAAGTGGACCTTTTGAAGCAGCATGGCTTTTTTTCCTGCAGCCTTGGCCCGCGGATTTTGCGGACTGAAACGGCGCCGCTTTATTTGTTGGCGGCTGCTTCGTACCAATTTGAACTACAGTGAGGTGAGAGCAATGCCAACGGTTGCATTTCATACGCTTGGATGTAAAGTGAATCATTATGAAACAGAAGCGATTTGGCAATTGTTTAAAAATGCGGGCTATGAACGGAAAGATTTTGAAAGCCGTGCCGACGTGTATGTCATCAACACTTGCACGGTAACGAACACAGGCGATAAAAAAAGCCGCCAAGTCATTCGCCGCGCCATTCGCCGGAATCCGGATGCGGTTGTGTGCGTGACGGGGTGCTACGCGCAAACGTCACCGGCGGAAGTAATGGCGATTCCGGGGGTGGACATTGTCATCGGCACGCAAGACCGCGGAAAGATTTTAGAATATGTGGAACAGTTTCAACGTGAACGCCAGCCGATTAATGCCGTTCATAACATCATGAAAACGCGCGTGTTTGAAGAAATGGACGTTCCGGAGTTCAGCGACCGGACGCGCGCCTCTTTAAAAATCCAAGAAGGATGCAATAACTTTTGCACCTTTTGCATTATTCCATGGGCGCGCGGATTAATGCGTTCCCGCGACCCGAAAGAAATTATCCGCCAGGCGCAGCAGCTAGTCAGCGCCGGCTATAAAGAGATTGTTTTAACAGGCATCCATACAGGCGGCTATGGGACGGATATGAAAGACTATAACTTTGCGGCGCTGCTTCGCGATTTGGACGAGCAAGTTGTCGGCCTAAAACGGCTCCGCATTTCATCGATTGAAGCGAGCCAAATTACCGACGAAGTGATCGAAGTACTCCGCCGTTCCGATAAAATCGTGCGCCATTTGCATATTCCGCTTCAATCGGGCTCGAATACCGTATTAAAACGGATGCGCCGCAAATACACGACCGAATTTTTTGCCGAACGGATAGCACGTCTGCGTGAAGTGTTCCCTGAACTGGCGATTACATCGGACGTGATCGTCGGATTCCCGGGCGAAACGGAAGAAGAGTTTATGGAGACATACGACTTTGTGCGCGAACAGCGTTTTTCCGAACTCCACGTCTTTCCGTATTCTAAACGGACAGGCACCCCGGCCGCGCGCATGCCAAATCAAGTGGACGAGGAAGTAAAACACGACCGCGTCCGTCGCTTAATTGCGCTGTCCGATCAGCTGGCGAAAGAATATGCTTCGCAATTTGAAGGGCAAGTGCTGGAAGTGATTCCGGAAGAGCGCGACAAAGAAAATCCGGAAAGCGGTCTGTATATCGGTTACACCGATAACTATTTAAAAGTGAAATTCCCAGCTACCGAAGAAATGGTCGGCGAAATCGTCAAAGTAAAAATTACAAAAGCCGGATATCCCTATAATGAAGGCGAATTTGTCCGCGTTGTTGCCGACGACATCCCGCAATCCGTCAAATTAAGCTCATAACCCAGCTCATGCAGCTGGGTTTTTGTTTTTGCAAGCAAAAATATGCTGTAGACTAGTTTTTTTTTGTTTATAATGGTATGATGATAGATGTCAGACTTCTGTTGCTTATGAAAGGAGATTTGTTAAGATGGAAAACAACATTGCAAAAATGATTGATCATACGCTGCTGAAAGCGGATACAACAAAAGCGCAAATTGTGAAGCTGTGCGAGGAAGCAAAACAATACGGGTTTGCTTCTGTTTGTGTCAATCCGACATGGGTGGCAACCGCCGCCGAATTGTTAAAAGGCACGGATGTGAAAGTATGTACGGTAATCGGCTTTCCGCTCGGAGCCAATACGCCGGAGACAAAGGCGTTCGAAACGAAAAACGCGATTGAAAACGGGGCGGCGGAAGTCGATACGGTGATCAATATCGGCGCGCTGAAAGATGGAAACGATGAGCTTGTGGAGCGCGATATCCGCGCCGTTGTCGATGCGGCGAAAGGAAAAGCACTTGTCAAAGTGATTATTGAAGCGTGTCTACTTACCGAAGAAGAAAAAGTGCGTGCCTGCCAGCTCGCGGTGAAAGCAGGCGCGGATTATGTTAAAACGTCGACCGGATTTTCCACCGGCGGCGCGACGGTGGAAGATGTGGCGTTAATGCGCAAAACGGTCGGCCCGTCCATCGGGGTGAAAGCTTCCGGCGGCGTCCGTGATATGCAAAGCGCAAACGCCATGATACAAGCAGGGGCCACGCGCATCGGGACAAGCTCGGGTGTAGCGATTGTCGAAGGAAAAATAGCCCGCTCTGATTATTAAGGCCGCCTGCCGTGGAAAAATAATATTGCCGCTTCGATCCAGCGGACAAATGGCAGCGCCGCCAACGAACAAATAACGTTAAACAGGACGCTGACATGGGCTAGCTGCACATCCGGGGAATCGCTTAGCTTGCCAGCAACGAAAGCGAGCGGGTCAATAAGAAAATAAAAAACGATAACCCCGATGACATTAAACCATAAATGCGTATACGCCGTTAGTTTCGCTTCATAGGCGGAACCGATGCTGGCAAGAAGGCCGGTGACACAGGTGCCGATATTCGCGCCAAGCAAAATGGCGATGCCGGCTGGCAATGTTAATAGATGTTCATTCAAAAACCCCATGGCAATGCCGATCATTGCCGCACTGGAATGAATAATGGCTGTAAAGATAATGCCGATCATGATTCCGATGAAAGGAGAATGATTCGTTTTTTGCAGCCATTCGTCAACAATGGGATATGCCGATAGCGGCTTTGCGAGTTGACTAAATCCATCCATGGCAAAAAATAAAGAAGCCAGTCCAACGAAGATCATGCCGATGCTGTAAGCAGGGCGATAATACCCGAAAAAAACGAGAATTGCTCCAATGAAAAGCATCGGAATAGCGTTGTTTCCAACATCAAGAGTCATGATTTCTGTCGTGACGGTAGAGCCGATATTGCTTCCTAAAATAATGCCGATCGATTGCCGGAATGTAAGATAGCCGGTGGAGACGAGTCCTACTGTAATCACCATTACGGCAGAGCTGCTTTGCATAAGGGCAGTAGTCACCGTTCCGGTGAGAAATCCTTGCCATGGGGTGTCTGTAAAGCGTAATAGCCAGCGTTTTAGACGGTGACCAGATAAAGCGTAAAATCCCGCTTTCATCATAAACATGCCAAGAAGAAAAATGCCGGTATAAACCGAAAACCAGATAAGCAATTGCACCACTTGTCCTTCCCCCTTTCATCCTATTTGTATGGGCAAGGAAGGTAAACGATGACAGTTTTTTATTGACCTTTGGCGCAAGCATGTATTATAATTGACAAGTACACGCATAGTAACAGAATGTAATGGTTGTTGCTCGGAGGGAGGGAAGTAGGATGTCAAAAACCATCGTTCGCAAAAACGAATCTATTGACGACGCTCTTCGTCGCTTCAAACGTGCCGTTTCCAAAACGGGTACACTGCAAGAAGTAAGAAAGCGCGAATTTTATGAAAAGCCAAGCGTCAGACGGAAGAAAAAATCTGAAGCGGCTAGAAAGCGCAAGCATTAAAAGAGGGTGTATATATGAGTCTTCTCAATCGTTTAAATGACGATATGAAGCAGGCGATGAAAAGCAGAGAGAAAGAGAAACTCTCCGTTCTTCGCATGTTGAAAGCGGCGTTGCAAAACGAAGCGATTAAACTAGGGAAAAGCGAATTATCAGAAGACGAAGAGCTCACCGTTCTTTCTCGCGAATTAAAACAGCGTAAAGACTCCCTCCAGGAATTCGAAAACGCTGGCCGTGCTGACCTTGTCGAAAAAACAAAGGCAGAAATTGAAATTGTTCAATCATATATGCCAAAACCGCTCACAGAGGAAGAGCTATTGGAAATTGTCAAACAGACGATTGCCGAAGTAGGAGCTTCCTCGAAAGCGGATATGGGGAAAGTGATGGGAGCGATCATGCCGAAAGTAAAAGGAAAAGCGGATGGCTCTCTCGTCAATAAACTTGTTCAACAACAACTTTCACAATAAGGAAGAACAAGGGCGCTCCGTGCAGGCGGAGTGCCCTTTGTTTTTGCAAAACAGGTGCTATAACCCCTTTTCCTCTCATACATATGAGATGAAAGGGGGTTCTTTTTATGGTGAAAAAGTGGCGCCAGCAGATGAAAAGATGGATTACTGATAAACTGGAGCTTCCCGCTGATATTATCATGGATCTTCCCCGCATTACGATGGTTGGGCAAATACATATTTATATTGAAAATCACCGAGGGCTGCTGACGTTTAGCGATAGAGAGCTGCGCCTCCTTTTGAAGCAAGGGCAACTGCTCGTCCGCGGCGAAAATTTTGTCATCAAAACGATTTTGCCAGAAGAAATTTTGTTGGAAGGAAAAATCAATCAAGTGATTTATATAGACGAATAACCATTCACGGGAGGAAATACGATGAAAAATCAATGGATGAACGCACTGATTGGCAGCGTAAGGGTGAAAGCGCAAGGAAAAGGTGTGGAACGCTTGCTGAACGCATGTGTGCGCAACGATATTATTATTTGGAATGTGAAAAAACATAGCGACCATATTGTGACATTTTTTATTAAGTTAAGCGATGTGAAACGGTTGCGCATCGTCGCCCGCAGGAGCGAGTGCAAACTTTATTTTGTCGGAAAAACAGGGTTTCCGTTTTTCTGTAAAAAAGCGTTGGCGAACACTGGTTTTTTAGCCGGAATATGCTTATTTTTCGTTATTGTTTTTTTGCTTTCCAATATGATATGGGGGATTGAAATCAAAGGGGCAAAGCCGGAGACGGAATACCGAATTTGGAAAGAATTAAAACATATGGGAGTAGAAAAAGGAACGTTTCAATTTCTCGTTGATGATCCGGAAACGATCCAAAAGAAATTGATAGATCGCATTGATGCGATTACATGGGTTGGTGTGGAATGGAAAGGGACAAAGCTTTATTTTCGGGTGGTGGAAAAAGAACAGCCTGAAGAACCGAAAAAAATAGGGGCGCAGCATTTAGTGGCGAAAAAAAAGGCGATTATTACGGATATGTTTGTTGAAGAAGGACAGCCGCTTGTTTCCGTTCATGACTATGTTGCGAAAGGGCAGCTGCTTGTGTCTGGAATTATCGGAAAAGAAGGGAAGACAAAATTAGTGCCGGCAAAGGGGAAAATTTTTGGCGAAACATGGTACAAGTCTACCGTTGTCCTACCTCTTGATGCCACTTTTCGTGTATTTACAGGAAAATATATGGAAAAACATTATATAACAATAGGGAATATTTCTCTTCCGGTTTGGGGATGGAAAAAGCCGGAGTTTGCCAATTATGAAATCGATGTGCAAAAAAGGCCGCTTCGTTTTTGGAAATGGGACTTGCCCTTATATTATGAGCGCGTCATTTTTCGGGAAAAAGAAGAAATAAAGCGGAGCTATACGTGGGAAGAAGCGTTTGCAAAGGCAAAAGAACTTGCCCGTGAGGAATTAAAAGAAAAACTGCCCGATGATGCTTCCATAAAAGGCGAAAAAGTTTTGCATCAGACGAAAGAGAATGGTAAAGTAAGGGTAGAATTGCATTATCAAGTGATTGAAAATATTGCAATACCACAACCTATCGTTCAAGGAGATTGAGAATGTCAGAGGAGTTTGTAACGATCAGTCAACAGTTAGAAAACGCAAACGAAGCAATTGCCTTGTTCGGCATTCATGATGCCCATCTCAAACGATTGGAAGAGGAGTTGGGGGTTTCCATTATAACAAGAGGGGAAACAGTGAGTGTTTCCGGTACCCCTGAGCAAGTACAGCTTGTGGATGACTTGCTGCGCCACTTATTGATCATCATCCGCAAGGGAATTACGATTAGCGAGCGGGACGTGATGTACGCGGTGCAGTTAGCGAAAAAGGGAGCACTCGACTATTTGATCAGTTTATATGAAGAAGAAATAACGAAAAATGCAAAAGGAAAATCGATTCGCGTCAAAACGCTAGGACAGCGGCATTATGTAGCCGCCATTAAGCAGCACGATCTTGTTTTCGGCATCGGTCCAGCTGGAACCGGGAAAACGTACTTGGCGGTAGTTATGGCTGTTCGAGCGCTAAAGAACGGCCAAGTGAAACGCATTATTTTGACCCGTCCGGCGGTGGAGGCGGGAGAAAGTTTAGGGTTTTTACCGGGAGATTTAAAAGAAAAAGTAGACCCGTATTTACGCCCGCTTTACGATGCGCTGCACGATGTATTAGGGGTAGACCATACGCAGCGCCTGATTGAGCGCGGAACGATTGAAATTGCTCCGCTTGCTTACATGCGCGGGAGAACGTTAGAAGATGCTTTCGTCATTTTAGACGAAGCGCAAAACACGACACCGTCTCAGATGAAAATGTTCCTAACTAGGCTGGGATTCGGTTCCAAAATGGTCATTACCGGCGATATTTCGCAAGTGGACTTGCCGAAGGGAGTAAAATCAGGTCTTGCCGTAGCGAAGGAAATATTGGCTACCATCAGCGGCGTTTCATTTGTTTTTCTTGAGCAATCGGATGTAGTACGCCACCCGCTCGTGGCGAAAATTATTGAAGCGTATAATCAAGCTGGTATATAGACAAAAAAAGACCCGGTTCCCACAGGGTCTTTTCTTTAAAGTGAGGGGAAACCGTTGGAGAGGATTCGCTTTTTTCTAGAGCATACGAGCCGTGTTCGTTTTGTACGCTACCTTTTGTTTTTGTTTTTAGGGATGATGCTGTTTGCCGTCCTTTACTGGCATGTGAAGCCACACCAATATGAGCTGCGCCTGTTTGACGTCGCGAAAGAAACGATCCGGTCGCCGATTACGATCGAAGATAAGGTGGCGACCGAACGGCTGAAAGAAGAAGCGGCCAATAAAGTAGCTGATATTTATACATTAAAGAAAGAGTATGCGGAAAATCGCGTCGATTTAATTTCGTCTTTATTTACGGCCATTGTGGACATACAGGAACAAGCGAAAAGGGAAAACGAAGCGGAGGCGGATATGGTCGGCGCGCTGCAGAAGCGGCTGCCGCCGGAATGGTTTTCATATTTGTCGGTTAACGAGTGGGAAGCGCTGCTTCATACGGCTCCGGAAGATATAAAAACGGCGAAAGAAGCAGCGGTAACGGCCGTCCATTTGATTATGGGAGAGCGGATTACGCAGGCGGAATTAGATAAGGCAAGAGAAAAAGCAGCGGATGAATTGAAGTATGTGATGCTTTCGCCGCCATTAAAAGAAATTGTTGTAAAGCTTACGAAACAGGCGATCATTCCAAACGTGGTTTATGACCGGACGGCTACGGAAGAAAAGCGGAGACAGGTAATGGATGAGATTAAGCCAGTAAAAATTTTGCAGGGACAAGTGATCGTGGAGGAAGGACAGTTTATTACGAATGAAATTTATCACCAGTTGCAGCTTGTCGGCTTATTGCAAAACAACCGTTCTTTCCAGCCGTTGATCGGTCTTTCCATGCTTGTGCTATTATTGCTTTCTCCGCTTGTTTATTACTTTGGACGTGAACAAACAAACACCAATTTATTTCTGTATACAACCATTTTTACCACTATCATGCTAGTCATGGAGCTTGTCCGCCTCTTGCCGCAAGGAGATACGGTTTCCACCGGCTATCTGGTGCCAGTTGCTTTCGGCACCATGCTGGTGCGCATTTTGCTTGGGGAACGAATAGCGATCATAACAGCAATTCTTTGCGCTGTATGTGGAAGTTTGATGTTTAATGAGGAAATAGGCGCAAACGGTACGATACAAGTTTCGTTAGCGATTTATTTGCTGACAAGCGGGTTGGCAGGCAGCTTCTTTTTGCATAAACAGCTGCGCAAGGCAAAAATTTGGCAGGCTGGATTGTTTGTTGCGTTTATTAATATTGTCGTGATGCTGACCATGATCTTGTTAAAAAACGGTCATTATTCGTTTTCGGAAATCGGAATGTTCCTGCTGATGGCGCTTGCTTCCGGCATTTTTTCCGCCATTTTGACGATCGGGCTATTGCCAGTGTTGGAGGCAGCATTCGGGATTTTATCATCGATCAAGCTCGTTGAACTGTCTAATCCGAATCACCCGCTGCTTCGCAAAATTTTAATCGAAGCGCCGGGAACGTACCATCATAGCATTATGGTCGCCAATTTGGCCGAAGCCGCGTGCGAAGCGATTGGCGCGAACGGTCTGTTGGCGCGTGTCGCCTGTTACTACCATGACATTGGAAAAACGAAACGGCCGCGCTATTTTATTGAGAATCAAATCGGCGGGAATCCGCACGATCATTTATCACCACAGTTAAGCAAAAATATTATTCTTGCTCATGTAGCGGATGGAGTGGCAATATTAAAAAAACACCGCATGCCAAAGGAAATCATTGACATTGCCGAACAGCACCACGGCACAACTTTATTAAAATATTTCTATCATAAAGCATTGGAACAAACAGACTATGTTTTGGAAGAGGAATTCCGCTATCCGGGGCCAAAGCCGCAAACGAAGGAAGCGGCGATTGTTAGCATTGCGGATAGCGTTGAAGCGGCAGTCCGCTCGCTTTCTAGTCCATCCCAGGAAAAAATCGAAAAAATTGTGCGCTCCATTATTGCTGATCGCTTGCAAGACAATCAATTGAACGAATGTGATATTACGTTAAAAGAATTAGAAATTGTCGCCCGTTCGCTTTGCGAGACGCTAAATGGTGTATTTCATTCGCGTATTGAATATCCAGAGACAAGAAAGGAAAAGGTGAAACACGCATGATTCTTTACATCGATTTTATCGACGAAACAAACGGAGTCACCGAAGAACAAATAAAGATGATCGAACAGCTGTTAAACTATGCGGCGGAAATCGAGGACGTCCCTCAAGGGGCGGAAGTGAGCGTTTCCTTTGTCGACAATGAGCGAATCCGCGCCATCAACCGCGACTACCGTGGAAAAGATCAGCCAACGGATGTGATTTCTTTCGCGCTCGAGGAAAAGGGAGAAGGAGAAATTGAAATTATCGGTGCCGATGTTCCGCCATTGCTTGGCGATATTATTATTTCCATTCCAAAGGCAAAAGAACAGGCTGAAGAATACGGGCATTCATTCATGCGCGAGCTCGGTTTTTTAGCGGTGCACGGCTTTTTGCATCTGTTAGGTTATGATCATCAAACGGAGGAAGACGAGAAAACGATGTTTTCTAAGCAAGAAGAGATTTTAAAACACTTTGGATTGACGAGATAGTTATGAATTGGCAGAAGGAAAAAAAGCGGTTTGCTTCCGCATGGGAAGGAATGAAGACCGCAATTAAAGAAGAGGAGCATATGCGCGTTCATATCGCCCTAGCTGTTCTTGCCATTGCTGCGGCCGCTGTCGTCGGCATTTCTAAATGGGAATGGCTCATTCTTTTACTGACCATCGGAAGCGTGATTACGTTGGAGCTTGTCAACACGGCGGTCGAGCGCGTCGTCAATTTAGTAACAACCGACTTTCATCCGTTGGCCAAAGCCGCAAAAGATATTGCTGCGGCCGCTGTTTTGTTTGCCGCTATCGTCGCGGTGATCATTGGAATCATCATCTTTCTGCCACATATGATGGATAAGTAGGAAAATTCTAATTTTTCTGTTACATTTTCATGACGAGAGATGAAATTTATAAAGATTTTTTGTAAAATAAAAGAAAGAAGTAAATTGCCTCTCGAGTTGAGAAAGGAAGAGAAATGTTGAAAACAAACGAACTTATCGAAGAAGCAAAAAAAGCACGAGAGTATGCCTATGTTCCTTATTCGAAATTTAAAGTTGGCGCCGCCTTATTAACCAAAGACGGAAAAGTGTACCGCGGCTGCAATATTGAAAATGCTGCCTACAGCATGTGCAATTGTGCGGAGCGAACGGCGCTTTTTAAAGCGTATTCGGAAGGGGACACGGAATTTGCCGCCCTTGCGGTGATTGCCGATACGCCCCGGCCGGTACCGCCGTGTGGCGCCTGCCGTCAAGTTATTTCTGAGCTATGCCCAAGCGATATGAAAGTAATCTTGGCAAATTTAAATGGCGATATAATGGAACTAACAGTGAACGAACTATTACCACAAGCTTTTTCAGCGGAGGATATGCATGAGTAGGGAAGGATATAAATCAGGATTCGTAGCGATTGTTGGTAGACCAAACGTCGGAAAATCCACGTTTTTAAACCGTGTCATTGGCCAAAAAATCGCCATTATGAGCGATAAGCCGCAGACGACGCGCAATAAAATTCAAGGTGTTTATACGACCGAAGATGCACAAATTATTTTTATTGATACGCCAGGAGTGCATAAGCCAAAACATAAGCTTGGCGACTTTATGATGAAGGTGGCGCTGAACGCGTTAAGGGAAGTCGACCTTATTTTGTTTATGATTAACGTCGAAGAAGGATTTGGGCGCGGCGATGCATTTATTATTGAACGGCTGAAAGAGGTAAACACTCCGGTGTTTCTAGTCATGAATAAAATTGATAAAGTTCATCCGGATGATTTATTGCCGCTCATCGAGCAGTATAAAGATCTTTATCCATTTGCCGAGATCATTCCGATTTCCGCATTGCAAGGGAACAACGTGGAAAATTTAGTAGGACAAATTAAAAAATATTTGCCGGAAGGTCCACAATATTATCCGCCTGACCAAATTACCGATCATCCGGAACAGTTTATTATCGCGGAGTTGATTCGTGAGAAAGCGCTTCACTTAACGCGCGAGGAAGTTCCGCATTCTATTGCTGTCGTGGTGGAAAGGATTGAGCGGCGCGAGGATAGTGACACCGTTTATGTCGGTGCCGTCATTATCGTAGAACGCGATTCACAAAAAGGGATCATTATTGGAAAGCAAGGACGGATGCTAAAAGAAATTGGACAGCGGGCGCGCATGGATATTGAAGCTCTTCTTGGGTCAAAAGTGTTTTTGGAGCTATGGGTCAAAGTGCAAAAGGATTGGCGCAATCGCCTCGCCCAGCTGCGCGACTTCGGATTCCGGGAAGAGGAGTATTAATTAGAAAATTTTGTGCAACATAAACGTTTTCTGTCGGAGTCAACCTATCATTAGACGAAAAAACAAGCAATGCTGCAGGCGGAAAGAGGTGTGGTTCCATGCTTGAATTCACTTGGAAATTATTTAGCCAAACGGGCAATATCGACACATATCTTCTTTTTAAAGAGCTGGAAAGAGAGCAACAGCTTAGCGGCGATGAACAAAAATCGGAACTAGAGGAAGTTGATCAGCCTATTTTTTAATGGGTGTTCGTAAATCGGTGGTGATACGATTGTTTGAAAAATGTGAAGCAGTGGTCATTCGTACCATTGATTATGGCGAAACAAATAAAATCGTTACTTTCTTCACGAGAGAATGGGGAAAGGTGGCTGCGATGGCACGCGGAGCGAAAAAGCCAAGCAGCCGCCTTTCTGCCGTTACACAACCGTTTACATACGGCCATTACTTAATCCGCAGAAGCCGCGGGGTTGGTGTGCTGCACCAAGGGGAGATCATCGATTCGATGCGCACCATCCGCGAAGATATTTTCACTGCAGCATATGCGTCCTATATTGTAGAGCTGACAGATAAAATTACCGAGGAACAAAAACGCAATCCATATTTATTTGAGCTGCTCCTGCAGACATTACAATATATGAACGAAGGGCGCGACTTAGAGATTCTTACTTACATTTATGAGGTGAAAATGTTATCGGTGATGGGGATTCCTCCGACATTAGATCGTTGTGCAATATGCAGCCGAACGGAGGGGAATTTTTCTTTTTCAGTGAGGGAAGCCGGGTTTCTTTGCCATCGTTGCGAGGCTGCCGATCCTCACCGCATCCCTCTTTCCGCTGCCGCTGTCCGACTGTTGCGTTTGTTTTATTACATCGATGTATCAAGGTTAGGAACTATTTCTGTAAAAGAAAAAACGAAGCGAGAACTCCGTACCGTTATTTCTTCCTATTATGACGAATATTCCGGATTATCGCTGAAAACGAAACGTTTTTTAAGGCAAATTGACGAATTAAAAGAGATAAGTCCACCTGGCCAAAACGCGGAAAACCGCAATAAAAACAGCGAAAAAACAAGCGATCATTAATTATCAAAATTTTCTCCTTAGAAACGGAGTATAGTATAATAATTATGTAACTTGACGTTTCCCCCTTTGTGCCTTTTAGCAAAGAGTCCCGATGTTTTTCGACTGTCACGCTAATGCGCGACAATCGAAAATCTACGACAAGCTTTTTAAATACCAGAGATCTAATCTTCAAGTTAAACTTATGTAGCTTTTGAGTAAGGTGGTGAGCGACGATCGAACTGAATAAACGCCAAGAACAAATTTTGCAGATTGTGAAAGATCATGGCCCAATTACCGGCGAAAGCATTGCCGAGAAGTTGAATTTAACGAGGGCCACATTGCGTCCGGATTTGGCGATCTTAACAATGGCTGGCTATTTGGAGGCGCGGCCTCGGGTAGGCTATTTTTATACAGGAAAAACGGGATCGCAGCTGTTGGCCGATAAAATAAAAAAGCTAAAGGTTGCTGATTACCAGTCAATTCCAGTTGTTGTCAATGAAAATGTAAGCGTATATGATGCGATTGTGACGATGTTTCTCGAAGATGTCGGCACCTTGTTTGTCGTTGATGATGAATCGCTGTTAGCTGGTGTACTATCACGGAAAGATTTGCTACGTGCAAGCATCGGCAAACAGGAGTTAACAACAATTCCCGTCAATATCATTATGACGAGAATGCCGAATATAGCGGTTTGCTATAAAGATGATCCGCTTATTGAAGTAGCAGAACGGCTGATCGAAAAACAAATCGATGCGATGCCAGTCGTGCGGAAAACGGAGAAAGGCTACGAAGTTATCGGACGAATAACGAAAACCAATATGACAAAGGCGTTCGTTGCGCTAGCAAAAGACGATTTGTTATAGGGAGAAAAAGGAGGAGAAAGATGGATCAACGCCTTGTTTATGTTGTTTCCGATTCAGGAGGGGAAACAGCGGAACTTGTAGTGAAAGCGGCAGCAAGCCAGTTTTATAGCACTCATATTCAGATCAAACGCGTACCGTATGTAGAAGATAAAACGACGCTGGCCGAAGTGGTGGCGCTAGCGAAAATGAATCGAGGAATTATCGCCTTTACCCTCGTCGTTCCGGAGATGCGCCAGTTTCTTATGGAGGAAGCAACGCGCGAGGGAGTAATGGCGTATGATATTATCGGGCCGCTGATTGAACAAATGAGCGATCTGTTTCAATTGACACCAAGGTATGAGCCAGGACAAGTGCGTGTATTGGATGAGGATTATTTTAAGAAAATTGAAGCGATTGAATTTGCGGTAAAATATGATGACGGGCGCGATCCGCGGGGAATTTTGCGTGCTGACATCGTTTTAATCGGTGTATCGCGCACTTCAAAAACGCCACTATCGCAATATTTGGCCCATAAGCGGCTAAAGGTAGCCAACGTGCCGATCGTACCGGAAGTAGAGCCGCCGGAACAACTGTTTCAAGTGCCGCGCAAAAAATGTTTCGGCTTAAAAATCAGTCCGGAAAAGCTGCTGACGATTCGCCGCGAGCGTCTAAAATCGCTTGGATTAAATGATCAGGCTATTTATGCCAATATGGATCGCATTAAAGAAGAGCTTGCTTATTTCGATGAGATTGTCGCGAAAATCGGCTGCGATGTGATCGATGTGACGAATAAAGCGGTTGAAGAAACAGCAAGCATTATTATGAAGAAAAGAAAACTGTAGCACATTCACGTTCATGTGAATTGTGCTTTTATTTTTTTATAGCGCATTTTTGATTTTTGTATTATAATAAAAAATTGCGAGAAAAATGCACAATATAGGTTTAGAGCGTGTAAAAGACGAGTAAACTATTTATAGTTATTTGTCAAGGGAAAGAGCAAAATGTTTTTCGACAAAATTCGCTCATTATACGGGGGAAAAAAGAAGGATTTTTAAGAACGGTGTAGAATAATAGGAGGTGTAAATCTGGTTGCTTGATTAGCCCTATCCTGGACAGTACACAACTAACGGCGATAGCAGTCAGATAGAGACAGTGGGACCGACTGTTTTTGTAGATGCAGATGCTTGCCCGATAAAAAGTGAAATTTTCTTCCTTGCTGCGAAATATAATATACCAAGTGTGTTTATTTCTTCGTACAACCACTTTTCGCCGTTGCAGCAAATGAAGTGGGTATACGTTGATACAGAAAAGGAAGCGGTGGATTTGTATATTTTAAATCATGCGATGCGCGGGGATGTGGTGGTGACCCAGGACGTCGGATTGGCAAGCATACTGGTGAGCCGCGGTGTGCATGTCATTTCTCCGCGCGGAAAGGTGTATGAAGAGGAAGAGATGGAAAATGCCCTTCACCATCGCTATCTTCATACTAGAATGCGAAGGCAAGGGATATACCCGAAAGGAATGAAACGGTTTTCTGACCAGGATCGCCGCCGATTTCGGCAAAATTTCGAAAAAATTTTGTCGAAACTCAAAGGAAAATAGACATAGACCCGAGAATAATAAGATACGGAGTTGTTCATATGGGATACCGTATTCCCGAAGAAACGATTGAAGAGATTCGCCGCAGCATCGACATCGTCGATGTGATTAGCGATTATGTCCAGTTAAAAAAACAAGGGCGTAACTATTTTGGATTATGTCCATTTCATGGGGAAAAGACCCCATCGTTTTCGGTTTCTCCAGAAAAACAAATTTTTCATTGTTTCGGCTGCGGTGCGGGTGGAAATGTATTCTCGTTTTTAATGGACATAGAAGGCCTCACCTTTATTGAAGCGGTCAAACGTCTGGCCGCAAAGGCAAACGTGGATTTGTCTGCTTTCAAGCTGGACGACGTTGATAAACATCATCGCACCGACGCAGGCGAAACAAAAATGATGATCGAAGCGCATGCGCTTCTGAAAAAATTTTACCATCATTTGCTTGTCAATACAAAGGAAGGGCAGAAAGCTTTTGATTATTTACAAGCGCGTGGATGGACTAGGGAAATGATCGATCAGTTTGAAATCGGCTATGCACCCGATTCACGTGATTTCGCTGTCAAACTTTTACTAGGACGAGGTTTTTCGCCCAGCCTGATGGAGAAGGCAGGGTTGATCATCCGCAAAGAAAACGGCGACTATATCGATCGTTTTCGCCATCGCATCATGTTTCCCATTCATAATCATCATGGGGATGCTGTCGGTTTTTCAGGACGGCTGCTTGAGGAAGGTCAGCCGAAATACTTAAACAGCCCTGAAACACCAATTTTCCATAAAGGGAGCATTTTATACAATTTTCATCAAGCGCGGCTACATATTCGAAAGCATCAAGAAGCCGTTTTATTGGAAGGATTCGCTGATGTCATTTCTGCCGTACAGGCAGGCGTTGCCCATTCGGTAGCAACGATGGGCACGGCATTGACGGAAGAGCACGCGCGCATCCTTCGCCGTAATGTCGATACAGTTATTATTTGCTATGATGGCGATGCTTCGGGAATAGAAGCGACATTCCGCGCCGCAAAGCTGTTAGCGGATGCAGGATGTCATGTGAAAGTCGCAACAATTCCCGATGGCCTCGACCCAGATGAATATATAAAGAAATATGGCGCAGTGCGGTTTCAGCGTGATATCATTGACGCTAGCAGCTCGCTGATGACGTTTAAAATGATGTATTTCCGCAAGGGAAAAAACTTGCATAATGAAAATGATAAAATCCGTTATATTGAGGAAGTGCTTCGCGAAATCAGCAAGCTGCCGAATCCGATTGAGTGGGATTACTATTTACGGCAGTTGGCTGATGAGTTTTCCCTTTCACTGTCCGCCTTGCAGGAGCAGTTAAACCGCTATAGAGACGCAGTCAAGGAAGTCAAGCATTCTGATCATATAGACCGGGAAGCAGCACCAAAGCCGCTGCTGCAAAAAAAGCTTCTTCCTGCATTTCAAAATGCCGAGCGAATACTGCTTGCCCATATGCTGCAAAATCGCGATGTAGCGATGGTTGTTCAGGAAAAGATCGCAGGCAGGTTCAATCTCGAAGAGCACCGAGCGATTGCCGCTTATATTTACGCTTTTTACGAAGAAGGAAATGAACCGAATGTCAGCTTATTGATTTCGCGTCTTCCTGACGACTTGAAGCCGCTGGCAACCGAGTTGTCGTTATTACTGATCACAGACGAAATTTCCGAGCAGGAACTGAATGATTATATAAGACATGTGTTGAATTATCCAAAATGGTTAATGCTAAAAGAAAAAGAACAAGAAAAGACGGAAGCAGAGAGAAAAAAGGATTTTTTAACTGCTGCGCGCATTGCCAAAGAAATTATTGAGATGAAAAAGATGTTATCTTCTTCATAACATGGTGGTATAAGTTTTAAAAGGAGGTAGTGAGATGGCTGAAAAACCAGCCCGTTCCAAACAAGCCGATGCGGACGCAACCCTTGAACAAGTAAAAGAACAGCTAGCCGAGCTCGGCAAAAAACGCGGTATTTTAACATATGAAGAAATTGCTGAACGTTTGTCTGGCTTTGATCTCGATTCTGATCAGATGGACGAATATTACGAATACTTGGCTGATCAAGGAATCGAAGTCATTAGCGAATCTGATTTAGAGACAGACCCTGATATCGATGACTTAACGAAAGAAGAAGAATTTGATTTAAATGATTTATCCGTTCCTCCTGGCGTTAAAATTAACGACCCTGTACGCATGTATTTAAAAGAAATTGGCCGCGTCCCACTCTTGTCTGCCGAAGAAGAAATTGAGCTGGCAAAACGGATTGAGCAAGGCGACGAGGAAGCAAAACGCCGCTTGACAGAAGCCAACCTCCGTCTTGTTGTCAGCATTGCCAAACGTTACGTTGGTCGTGGGATGCTATTTCTCGATTTAATCCAAGAAGGAAACATGGGTCTAATTAAAGCAGTCGAAAAATTTGACTACCGTAAAGGATATAAATTCAGTACTTATGCAACATGGTGGATTCGCCAAGCGATTACGCGCGCCATTGCCGATCAGGCACGAACGATCCGCATCCCAGTGCATATGGTTGAAACGATTAACAAACTGATTCGTGTGCAACGGCAATTGCTTCAAGATCTTGGTCGTGAACCAACTCCAGAAGAAATCGCCGAAGAAATGGATTTAACTCCGGAAAAAGTACGCGAAATTTTAAAAATTGCCCAAGAACCGGTGTCTCTCGAAACACCGATTGGTGAAGAAGATGATTCGCATCTAGGCGATTTCATTGAAGATCAGGAAGCAACATCGCCATCCGAGCACGCGGCGTATGAGCTGCTAAAAGAACAGCTCGAAGATGTGTTAGATACGCTTACTGATCGCGAAGAGAACGTTTTGCGCCTGCGTTTTGGGCTGGACGACGGCCGGACACGGACGCTAGAAGAAGTTGGAAAAGTTTTTGGTGTCACTCGCGAACGCATTCGTCAAATTGAAGCAAAAGCGCTCCGCAAATTACGCCACCCAAGCCGCAGTAAACGGCTAAAAGACTTTTTAGAGTAATCTTTTTCTCAATAGTTTACTTCTTCAGAAGTAAACTATTTTTTCTTTCTCTTTTCTTGATGAAAGGCGGATGAGTATGGACGAACAAAGACGTGAAATTATTGTGCGGGAAATTGAATATTGGAAGCGTTCTCGTCTCCTTCCAGAGCAATATTGCAATTATTTGTTGGCGTTATACACGGAAGGCGGTTATCAAAAGCGTCTGCGTGATCGTTTTCCGGCACGCCGCCGAACAATGCTCACTTTTCTGTTCGCAGCAATTATTTGTCTATTGTTGCCAGCAAGTGCTCTTGTCATTTATTTTACTGAATTGTCATTCGTTTTGCAAATGCTCCTTTTCGCCCTTTTTTTCTTTCTATGTCTTATCGCTATACGGATGTGGAAGGGAAAGGGAAATATCATTCATCTTCCGCTCATCAGCAGTGCGTTTATTTTCCTTATTGCATCCATTAAAATTGGTGAATATTATTTTCCAAAACAAAAAATGGTTACGGCATTAACCGTTTTTGTAAATTGTTTAATATGGATATGGCTGGGAAAACAATTTCGCTTACTTTATTTTCTTCTATCAGGTATAATTGGGACAGGTATTTTAATGGTTTTTCTTTTGCTTTAGCCCTTTTGATTGTGGGAGTTTTGCTATAGATTATCCGATTTAGGGCTTTTCCTCCGCAATAATTTACAGTAAAATAAAATTGTTTGTAGTGGTTATATTTATTGAACAATGGTCATACATAAGGGAGGTAAAAAAAGATGAATCGAAACCCGTTAATCCCATTCTTTATCATTATGTTGTTTGGGATCGGACTTACTCTTGGGCTTTCATTTAAAGGGCTTGGTGACGCGAAAGAGCTCGCGAAAGAGAAAAAAGGCGGCGAGAAAACAGAACAAACCGCTGCGGCCAATCCCGAACAATTTTACCAACAAACTTGCAGCAGCTGTCATGGACAAAATTATGAAGGCGGGGTTGGTCCGGCATTAAAAGGAGTAGGTCAACGGCTTTCGCTTGACCAAATTAAAGACGTGATCCAACACGGTCGTGGCAACATGCCTCCAGGCCTTGTTCCGCCGGAAAAAGCGGATGAAATGGCAAAATGGCTTTCTAAGCTGAAATAAACAAAAAATCCCTTCCTTAGGTGAAGGGATTTTTTGTTTGTGGTACAATACACAGAAGAAGAAAAGGGATGTGAAAAGCACCATGAATGAATTTCGTCTGTCGAAACGCCTAGAAACCGTCGCTTCTTTCATTCCCAAAGGCGCCACGCTCGCTGATATCGGCTCCGATCACGCATATTTGCCGTGCTACGCATATTTGCATGGATATATTACAAAGGCAGTAGCAGGGGAAGTGGCGGATGGCCCGCTCCGCTCGGCGAAACAGCAGGTGGAAAAAGCGGGGCTTTCCCATGTCATTTCCGTACGGAAAGGTGACGGCTTAGCAGTCATCGCTCCCGGCGAAGTCGACTGCATTACGATTGCCGGGATGGGCGGTACATTGATTGCGAATATTTTGGAAGCCGGAAAAAATAAGCTTTTCGGTGTAAAAAGGCTTATTTTGCAGCCGAATGTCGGGGCCGATATCGTGCGCAAATGGCTGATGAATAACGACTGGGAGTTGATCGCCGAACGAATATTAAAAGAAGATGGAAGAATTTACGAAGTGCTCGTGGCCGAAAAAGGCGACGGAAAAAAACCATATGCCGATATGGAGGCAGAACTATTGTTAGGTCCGTTTTTGCTGAAGGAAAAAAAAGATGTGTTTTTAGAGAAATGGCGTCATGAACTGGAACATTGGAAGCGGATCGTCCGTCAACTCGCTGAAAAGGCAGAAACGGAATCTGCGCTGGCAAAAAAACGGGAGCTGGAGGAAAAAATCAAGCTTGTGGAGGAGGCATTACAGTGAGCAAACTTCCATACGGTTATGAAATCATCGGGCTGTTGGAACAGCTTGCTCCGAAACACCTGGCAATGGAGGGCGATAGAATCGGTTTGCAAATCGGAACGTTAAATAAACCGGTGAAAAAAGTGATGATCGCCTTAGATGTTTTGGAGGATGTTATCGATGAGGCGGTCGCCGAAGGAGTCGATTTCATCATCGCTCATCATCCACCGCTTTACCGTCCGTTAAAGCAGCTCGTTACCGATCAGGCGCAAGGGCGCATGATAGAAAAATGCCTAAAACATGGCATTGCTATTTATGCCGCCCATACGAATTTAGATATCGCCGATGGAGGGGTCAATGACTGGCTGGCGGAAGCGCTAGGATTGGAGCAAGTAGAGGTGCTCGTTCCAACGTATGAAGAGCCGCTGAAAAAATTGGTCGTTTATGTTCCGGAAACACATGCCGACCTTGTTCGGGAGGCAATCGGCAACGCGGGGGCAGGTCATATCGGCAACTATAGCCACTGTACGTTTAATGGCCGCGGGATCGGTACGTTTTTGCCTTTAGAAGGATCCAATCCGTTTATCGGAAAGGCGGGAGAGCTGGAAAAAGTAGAAGAGGTGCGCATCGAGACAATTGTTCCAGCCTCTCTGCAGAATAAAGTTGTATCAGCGATGCTGCAGGCTCATCCGTATGAAGAAGTGGCATACGACATCTATCCGCTTGACAACAAAGGAAAAACGTTTGGATTAGGAAGAATTGGCCGCTTGCCGCGAGCAATGGTGCTTAATGAGTTTGCCGAGCATGTGAAAAAAACGTTGGATGTGCCGGCGGTTCGAGTTGTTGGCAATTTACAAGATACAGTGCAAAAGGTCGCGGTCGTGGGCGGAGACGGAAACAAATATATTTCACAGGCCAAGTCGGCTGGTGCGGACGTGTACGTCACCGGAGATGTGTATTACCATGTTGCGCATGACGCGATGATGCTGGGGCTAAATATTGTCGATCCGGGCCATAACGTAGAGAAAGTCATGAAACAGGGTCTCGCCCGCTTTTTAGAAGCGGAGTTTGCCAAGCGACAGTTTGCAGCGTCCGTTTATGTCTCGAAAGTGCATACCGATCCGTTTACATTTGTGTAAAACAGAAGGCTGGCCCCGCGCTGCTTGGGGTCAGCCTTGTTTTCATTGCTTCGTTTCTTTCTTTGCTTTTACTTTCGGCAAAATTTTTTGCAACGGTACGTTTCGTTCGCGTTTCCATGTCGTTGGATCGTTTGGATCAAACTGCTCTAAAAAGTCGATGACTTCCTTTGTAATCGGGGTAGGGGTGGAAGCTCCTGCCGTAACAGCCACTTTTTTTGCATCTTTAATCCAGTTAATATCAATTTCCGTTACATCAGCAACGCGATATGCTTTTGTACCAGCAATTTCCTCTGATACTTGGGCCAGGCGGTTGGAGTTATTGCTGCGAGGGTCGCCAACAACAATCGTCACGTCGGCCTCTTTCGCCTGTTCCGCCACCGCTTCTTGACGGAGCTGGGTGGCAAGGCAAATTTCTTTATGCATTTCGACATGCGGATATTTTTCTTTTACTTTTTGCATAATATCGGCAACGTCCCACTGGCTCATCGTTGTTTGGTTTGTCACCATGACGCGGTCGCTTTTGATCGTCAGACGCTCTACATCTTCGATCGTTTCGACAAGATGAATGCGCGTCGGATCAATGCCGACCGCTCCTTCTGGTTCGGGATGTCCTTTTTTGCCGATGTAAATAATTTCATAGCCGTCCGCTAGCTTTTCTTTGATCAAATTGTGCGTTTTCGTGACGTCC
The DNA here is from genome assembly GCF_000632515.1 of Parageobacillus genomosp. 1. Lineage (GTDB taxonomy): Bacteria > Bacillota > Bacilli > Bacillales > Anoxybacillaceae > Saccharococcus. The sequence continues at coordinate 2,498,385 of NZ_CM002692.1, read as the reverse complement.
GGACAGGTCGCATCAATCGTAACCAGCCCTTTTTCGCGCGCACGTCTTTTCACCTCAGGCGATACGCCGTGCGCAGTAAAGATAACGGTTCCTTTATCGATTTTTTCAAGAATCTCTAATCGGTTTTCTCCGTCTAGCGTAATGATTCCTTCCTCGGCAAATGCATCGGTAACATGTTTATTGTGAACGATCATTCCAAGAATATAAATCGGTCTTGGCAGTGTAGGATCCAAGGCAACATTTCTTGCGATAACCATCGCATCGACAACCCCGTAGCAGTAGCCGCGCGGGGTAATTTTAATCACTTCCATTTTGTTTCCTCCTAAACTCCGGCATGTAAAAACAATTGTCTTCTTTTACATTATATCGGAGAAAAAAGGGGAATACAAAGATAACACGTTTTAAATATATAGCTTCGGGGTGGATGGTTTTGGCCCTTTTTCCGATTCTGCTCGTTTGTTTTCATTCGTTTTTGCTGCTTTCGGTACGGTCCGTTTTTTTGCTGAAGACGTTGTTTTTTTCTTGTTTTCTTGGCTGTTATTTTCCGTTTTACTTTCTTCTTCATCCGCCGGTTTTAATTCTTTCCATATGCGGATCATCGCAGGAAGATTTTTAATCAGCGGGCCGTATTGCTGCACCATTGGCATGACGTTTTGTGCAATGCCAAGCATTTTTTGCACGTTTGTCAACATTCCGAGAAATCCCCCGCCTGTGTTTGCGCCGGCTCCGGCACTAGCGGCAGCGTTTCGCATCACTGGCGTTATCCACGGGGATGGAGAAGCGATCGGCTGCCCTCTTGAAAATAAACGCGATAGGAAACCGCCAAACCCGGGGCGAGGAAAGGGTGTTCTCATGACAGGAAAAGAAGAAGGCGGCATTCTTAAAAACGAGCGCGGCATCGGGGAAGAAGGAAATATCGGTGGCCGGTTGTAGATCATCGCATTTTCCTCCTTTCTAGGCTGAAGTAAGAGAATATCTCTTTCATAAAGTATGCGGAAAAACGGGAAATGTTTTTTCTTCTTCTGATCGTCTTAAGTTGCGGTACTGTGCAAAAATTAGATATAATGATAAATCGAGCTATTCGGCTTTCGGCAAAGTCGGAGCAGAAAGGAGTAATGATGAATGAAGGAAACGCAATTTGAACATTTTGCCTTTCAGCCGTTTATTATGGAAGCCATTAAAGAGCTTCGTTTTTATAAACCGACGGAAATTCAAGAACGCATTATTCCGAGCATTCTTCGTGGGGAAAGCGTCATCGGTCAGTCGCAAACAGGAACAGGGAAAACCCATGCTTATTTACTGCCTATTATCGAAAAGATAGACCCGGAGCGCGAGGCGGTGCAGGCGGTGATTACGGCGCCGACGCGTGAGCTTGCGACACAAATTTATCATGAATTGTTAAAAATCACCAAGTTTTGTCCGGCAGGTCGGCAAATTACGGCGCGTTGTTTTATCGGCGGAACCGATAAGCAAAAAGCGCTGGAAAAACTAAAAATACAGCCGCATATTGTTGTCGGAACGCCGGGAAGAATCAATGACCTTATTCGCGACCAAGCCTTAAATGTGCACACGGCGACGATGCTTGTTGTTGATGAAGCCGATTTAATGCTTGATATGGGGTTTATCGTCGATGTGGACCAAATTGCGGCGCGCATGCCGAAACAATTGCAAATGCTCGTTTTTTCGGCGACGATTCCGGAAAAATTAAAGCCATTTTTAAAAAAATATATGGAAAACCCAAAATACGTTCATGTTGCGCCTAAGCAGGTGGCAGCAGAAAAGATTGAACATGTTCTCGTGCCGCTTCGCAGCCGCGACAAAGTGAATCTGCTGCACGATATGCTTGTTACCTATAACCCGTATTTAGCAATCGTGTTTACGAATACGAAAAAAATGGCTGACGAATTGGCGAACAGCTTGATGGAAAAGGGATTAAAAATCGGGGTTTTACATGGCGATCTGTCGCCGCGAGAGCGCAAAAAAATGATGAAGCAAATTCGTGATTTAGAATTTCAATATATTGTCGCGACCGACTTAGCGGCGCGCGGCATTGATATTGAGGGAGTGAGCCACGTTATCAACTATGAACTGCCGCGTGATTTGCAATTTTACATTCACCGTGTCGGACGCACGGCACGCGCCGGTTACACCGGCATCGCAGTAACCATTTATGAGCCGTCCGATCAAGATGCGATTGCAAAATTAGAAAAAATGGGGATTGAGTTTTTGCATCGCGATCTCGTGCGCGGTGAATGGGTCGATTTGCCGCCTTGGAACCGACGGAGCAAGCGGACTAAGCAAGATGACGAGATCGCACCGCTGCTTGCGAAAATGAAAAAGCCGAAACAAGTGAAGCCAGGATATAAGAAAAAATTGCTCGCCGAAATAGAAAAACAAAAAAAGCGGTTGCGCCGTTTAAAGAAACGGTAATGATATAACGGAAAGGGAGAAGAGAAATGTTAAAAATCGGTTCGCACGTATCAATGAGCGGAAAAAAAATGCTGCTTGCCGCCAGCGAAGAAGCTGTTTCTTACGGAGCGAATACATTTATGATTTATACCGGGGCGCCGCAAAATACAAAGCGCAAAAAAATCGAAGAGCTCAATATTGAAGCAGGCGTTGCCCATATGAAAGAGCATGGCATTGAAGAAATCGTCGTTCATGCTCCGTATATCATTAATATCGGCAATACGAACAACCCCGATACATTTCGACTTGGCGTAGAATTTTTGCGTTCAGAAATTGAACGGACAGAAGCGATTGGCGCCAAACAAATCGTTCTACATCCAGGCGCGCATGTCGGAGCGGGGCCGGAAGCGGGCATCCGTAAAATTATTGAAGGATTAAATGAAGTGTTGACGCGTGAGCAAACGGTGCAAATCGCGCTGGAAACGATGGCGGGAAAAGGTTCCGAATGCGGCCGCAGCTTTGAAGAGCTGGCGCAAATTATCGATGGCGTCACATATAACGAAAAATTGTCTGTCTGTTTTGATACATGCCATACGCATGATGCGGGCTATAATATTGTCGAGGATTTTGACGGCGTATTAGAGGAATTTGACCGCATTATAGGGCTTGAGCGGCTCAAAGTGCTGCATATCAACGACAGCAAAAATCCGCGCGGAAGCCGCAAGGACCGTCATGAAAACATCGGTTTTGGGCATATCGGCTTTGCTGCGTTAAATTATATCGTTCACCATCCGCAGCTTGACGATATTCCGAAAATTTTAGAGACGCCGTATGTCGGCGAGGACAAAAATCATAAAAAACCGCCGTACAAGCATGAAATTGCCATGCTGCGCGCGCAAGCATTTGATGAAGAAGTGTTAAGCAAAATTATAGAAGAAAAATAAAAGGGCAAAAAATAATGCCCTTTTATTTTTTATTGACGAATTTCAAAAATAATTCATTTGCTTTTTTCGCTACTTGCGGCGAGGTAATTTTCGCCAGCTCTTTGACCCATTTTTTTCTTTCCTGTGGGTCAAACACATTGATTTTATTGGTTCGCGCGATGTCGAGAATTTTTTTTGCCTGTTCAACGGTGATCGGGATGTTGTAGTCATGGCTGTATGACACCAGTTCCTCCGGAGTAATCGTTTTGAGCTTTTGTTGAATGATCTGCTGATAAAAGTTCATTTTCGACGCCTCCTCTTTTATGCATCATATGAAATGAAGAGGTGGAAAGTGTATGGTATACTAAAGGAAAAAAGAAACGGTGGTATTTTGGTACAAAAACAGCATAAAAAGGAACCGTTTAGCCATGTTATTGATCGTCTCTGTTTTATTTTTGTTGGCGCTTCGCGTCCAGCGTCAATAAATTGCTCCGAATTTCTTTATCACGATTATGGTTGCCCATCAAGCAAGAGAAGCACGGTTTAAAGCGATGATTCATTAATGTTTACAAACGGCGTTCAATCCGCTATACTACGTTCGTAGCTAAATCGTAATTATTCTGAATTAGCAGGGGAGAACGCGATGAAAACAGAATATGTCCTGAAAATGGAACATGTATCGTTTCGTTATGAAAAAGAAAATGTATTAGAGGATATTAATTTAGCCGTGCCAAAAGGTGCGTTTTTAGGGCTAGTCGGCCCGAACGGTTCAGGAAAATCGACGTTGTTAAAATGCGTATTAGGCTTGTTAAAACCGCAGCAAGGCCATATTTCTTTGTTCGGAACGCCGATTGAATCGTTTAAAGAGTGGCATCGGATCGGCTTTGTCTCGCAAAAGGCCAACAGTTTTAACAGTGGATTTCCTGCCACTGTTTATGAAGTGGTGGCGAGCGGGCTGACCGCGAAGCGAGGAATGTTTCGCTTTTTTACGAAAAACGATAAACAAGCGGTGTTGGAAGCGATTGAAGCAGTTGGCATGAGCGCATTTGCCAAGCGGAATATTGGCGAATTATCGGGCGGCCAGCAGCAGCGAGTTTTTATTGCCCGGGCGATTGTCAGCAAACCGGAACTGCTTATTTTAGATGAGCCGACGGTCGGCGTCGATATTCACCACGTGCAAAGTTTTTACAACATGCTTGATGAGTTAAATCAACGCCTTGGCATTACACTTATTCTTGTCACACACGATATTGGAACGGTCACCGAAAAAGTAACGGATGTTGCTTGTTTAAATAAGCATTTATATTTCCATGGGAAAGCAGAAGAATTTGAAAAGCTCGGGGAAGACGCATTATCGCAATTTTACGGGCATTCGCTTCATGTGCTTTCTCATCAGCACTGATGGGGGAATGATATTATGCTCGAAGCGATATGGCAATATGAATTTTTGCGCAACGCGTTTATTGCTGGATTGTTAATTGGATTTGCTGCTCCGCTTCTCGGAGTGTTTATTGTAGTGCGGCGTCTGTCGCTTATTGCCGACGCGCTCAGCCATGTGACGCTTGCCGGTATTGCTGCCAGTTTGCTGCTCGGCAAAAATTTTTCTTACTTTGCAAGCTGGAATCCGCTCTATATCGGAATGGGATTTTCTGTTCTCGGTTCGCTTTTTATTGAAAAATTGCGGACAGTGTATAAACATTATCAGGAACTGGCAATTCCGATCATTCTGTCTGGCGGCATTGGTCTTAGCGTCATTTTTATTTCGCTGGCAGACGGCTTTAATACAGATTTGTTTTCGTATTTGTTCGGCAGTGTCAGCGCTGTTAGCCGCCAAGATGTATGGACGATATTTGCCATCGCCTGCATCATAACCGCCATGGTTTTATTGTTGTTTAAAGAATTGTTTCTTCTTTCATTTGATGAAGAATATGCGGTCATTTCCGGGATTCGCGCTAAGCTGATTCATTTTATATTTATCGTATTAGTGGCGCTGGTGATCGCCGCATCGATGCGGATCGTTGGCGTTTTGCTTATTTCTTCGTTGATGACGCTTCCGGTGGCGGCGAGCATTCGCATTGCCAAAGGCTTTAAGCAGGCGATCGTTTACTCTGTTTTATTTGGAGAAATATCGGTCGTTGTTGGCCTGTTGCTTTCCTATCAGCTTGATTTGGCTCCAGGCGGCACGATCGTGATGCTTGCTGTGTTCATTTTGCTTGCCGCACTAATGTGGAACAAGTGGAAAAGGGGATAAGAAAGAATGAATGTCGCACAAGCCATTCGCTTGATGAAGGCAAAAGGATTTAAACATACAGACAAACGGAAAGATATGCTGCAGCTATTTGCAAACACCGATAAATATTTAACGGCCAAAGATGTGTTAGAGGCGTTGCGTGATGATTATCCAGGATTAAGCTTTGATACGATTTACCGCAATTTATCGCTGTTTGTGGAGCTTGGCATTTTGGAGATGACGGAGTTGTCAGGGGAGAAACATTTTCGTTTTGCGTGTGATAGCCATCATCACCATCATCATTTTATTTGTGTGCAATGCGGCAAAACAAAAAAAATTTCTTCCTGTCCAATGGACGGACTGGCCGAGCAGCTGCAAGGTTATCAAATATCCGATCATAAATTTGAAATATATGGAAAATGTCCGGAATGTCAAAGGGATATCTCTACATAAAGCAGAGATATCCCTTTTCTTTATGTTGATAAAAGCCGTTCTACATGCTGTTTTGCTTCCAGCCAGTCTTTGACGCGGATGACTTGCTTTGGAAGCGGGCCTTGATTATATGGTGTATCGAATAAAATAACGGGGATATGGCATGCCTCGGCAATATCGCAGGCGTTATCGTATTTGTCTTCAAAAAAGGCGGAAATGCGATATGTTTTTACGGCTTCAATTTTGTCGTGAGAGCCGACTAATTCGATGTGGTGATAATGAACACCGTTTTTTTGAAACCATCGCTCCGTTAGGTCATATAAATGTCGGCCGCGCGCACTGATATAAAACAATTCGTATTTGTTTTTCCAGCTGTTGATCACTTCCAGAGCATGCTCGGCCAACGGGGCGCATTCGTAAATCATTGCTTCATATTTCTCCATCCAGCGGTCCATTTCCTCTTCCGTTGTATCGTACAGCGGTGCCAAATTATATTGGGTGATATCTTTTAGCGTCAAATTTTTTCGGAAAGACTCGTTTAAATATGGAATAAATGTGCTCGGACAAGTAACGGTTCCATCGATATCAATTCCAAGTCGTTTTTTCATCTTTCTACACTCCTTAAAAATAAAATCCAGCTATAGATGATATGCGGCGTGATTGCCGAACTCAGATTAAGCATAGCCAAGGGAAGTCAAAGTTTGCCGCCGATAATCGCATAGCATTTATAGAAAATATTCACATCTATAATTTTGCATAAACTTTTCATACTAATAAATGCTCCTTACTCTAGGAAAGCGAGGGAAGCACATGGTGGATGATCGCGACCGCACGTATAATGAAAGCTACGTGCAATCGATTGGAAAAGACGAACCAGAACGCGACTTTATGGAAGAAACAGGGGCAGAAATAGCCGAGCCAATTCGGCGCAATGATGAACGTGGCGAAGAAAAAGCTGATGGAACAGGGATAGGTTGGCTAGCACTCGCCCTTTCCATTATTTCTTTATTTATTTGGCCTGTTTTTTTAGGAGCAGCAGGCATTATTGTCGGCTTTATTGCACGCCGGCGCGGTGCTGAGACGCTGGGTGCATGGGCCATCGGGATTGGAATTGTAGCGATTATCGTCCGCCTGTTCATCATGCCGTTTTATGATTAACAAAAAAGCTTGGCGCTTCAAGCGTCAAGCTTTTTGCTTTTGTTTGGCAAAGTACTCTTCCGCCAATTTGTCCACTTCTTTTTTCAATTCCTCGACCATTTTTTCTTCTGGAACTTTGCGAACAATTTGGCCATGGCGGAATAATAAACCTTCGCCGCGCGCTCCGGCGATGCCAATATCCGCTTCGCGTGCCTCGCCTGGTCCGTTGACAGCGCACCCGAGCACGGCTACTTTAATCGGTGCTTTTATTTTCGAAATATATTCTTCAATCTCGTTGGCAATGCTGATTAAGTCGATCTCAATGCGTCCGCACGTCGGGCAGGAAATCAGTGTCGCTGCATTTGCTGCCAAACCGAACGCTTTTAATATTTCCCTTGCCACCTTTACTTCTTCAACCGGGTCGGCGCTCAGCGAGACGCGGATCGTATTTCCGATTCCTTTGCTTAAAATGGCTCCGAGCCCGACGGAACTTTTGATCGTTCCAGCAAATAGCGTACCGGATTCGGTAATGCCGACATGGAGCGGATAATCAAACGTGCGTGCCGCTTTTTCGTATGCCTCGATCGCCAACCGTACATCTGACGCTTTTAACGATACGATAATATCGTGGAAATCAAATTCTTCTAAAATGCGGATATGGTATAACGCGCTTTCGACCATACCGTCTGCGGTAGGGTAGCCGTATTTCTCCAAAATCCGCTTTTCCAACGATCCGGCATTGACGCCGATGCGGATCGGCACACCGCGTTCTTTCGCCGCCTTTACGACCGCTTCGACTTTTTCACGGCGTCCGATATTTCCTGGATTGATGCGAATTTTGTCCACTCCGCCTTCGATTGCTTTCAACGCTAATTTATAGTCAAAGTGAATATCTGCTACAAGCGGGATGTTAATGCGCTTTTTAATTTCCGGAATAGCGTTGGCCGCGCGCTCATCTGGGCAGGCGACGCGGACGATTTGACAGCCTGCTTCCTCCAGACGCTTGATTTCGGCGACGGTCGCTTCGACGTCGTGCGTTTTCGTCGTCGTCATGCTTTGAATAATGACTTCGTTATTGCCGCCAATCGTTAAATTGCCAACGCGAACAGGACGAGTTTTTGAACGATGAATAATTTCACCCACGGAAATTCGCTCCTTTAAGAAACAAGTTCATGTCGCTTTCTGAACTATTGTAACAATGTTTATCATCACTTGACAAGAAATTCGCTACTTACCGTTGATATACCGGTATTTTATATTTTTTTCCAATTCGTAATGTTTGCGCTTTTTCGCCTGGATTCAATGCTTCAAAATCGGTGATCACCTTGTCAATGGGGACAGGAAGTGGCCCGTTTTGTTTTCTTTCTATAATGGACAATAGTGTATCCCCTGGTTGGACGGTCACCATTTGATATGGGATGTGAACGTTTGTTTTTCCGTCTGTCCCATGTTCCGGGGGTGCTGTTGCTTCTGTTGAAGCGATCAATGTTCCTTCTGTTACATCATGATAAATGATATAGATGGAAAGGCATAGGAAGAAGGCACTGATTACTTTTTTCACGTATTACTCCTCCAATGAACGCATTGTTAGTAACTATGTATGCTTGTCCCGGAAGAAATATGTAAAATATGCCTACCTGTTTTACGTAAACTTAACATTTGCTTAATAAAGGCATAAAACTCGTTCGTTACAATGAACATGTACACGGACCACAAAATAACTAGGAGGGTCAATCGATGATGTGGAAAAAACCAATCAGATTCGGAATTGCAGCACTGTTAATAACGGGGATGCTTGCGGGGTGTGGAAAAACGGATAACAAAACAGAAGAAAATGCTGGAAACACAGAAACGAAGCAAGAAGAATCGTATTCGGGAACGATTACGTTAGCTGGATCCACTGCTCTTCAACCGCTTGCTGAAGAGGCTGCAAATCAATTTATGGAAAAATACCCTGATGTTTCGATTACTGTACAAGGGGGAGGAAGCGGAACAGGTGTTAACCAAGTTGCCGCTGGTGCTGTACAAATCGGAAACTCGGATGTTCCATCTGCAGAAAAGCTAGAAGATAAATCAAAAGCAGGAGAGCTTGTTGATCATAAAGTAGCAGGAATTGCTTTTGCGCTTGTAGTGAATAAAGATGTCAATGTCGATTCTTTAACAACACAACAAATTCAAGATATTTTCTCTGGAAAAATTACAAACTGGAAAGATGTCGGCGGAAAAGACGAAAAAATTAACGTCATTAATCGTCCTGCTTCCTCTGGAACACGTGCTACTTTTGAAAAAACGGTGATGAAAGACGTAAAAATAAACGAAGCGATTGGAACTGTTCAAGATTCCAATGGCGCTGTCGAACAAGCGATTAACTCGACGCCAGGATCGATTAGTTATGTTGCGATGTCCTACTTAATCGGTGAAAATAAAGATTTAAAAACGTTAAAAATTGATGGTGTAGAACCAACGATCGAAAATATCAAAACGGAAAAGTATCCTTTCTGGTCTTATGAATACATGATTACAAAAGGCGAGCCGAAAGATGCAGTGCAAGGATTTATCAATTACGTGAAAAGCGAAGAATTTGCTTCGAAAGTAAAAGAAATGGGTTACATTCCTATATCTGAATTAGAGTAATTCCATTAAAGGCTGGCTACATCGTTTAGCCAGTCTTATTCTTCATGAGGTGATGGAAGAATGAAAGAGAAAAGAAAGCTTAATTATTGGAAAAACGAATATATCGGAAGGATCCTAGTAACTTTTTGCGGTCTGCTGATCGTTATTACTACTCTTTCTATTATTGCGTTTATTTGTGGCAAAGGAATCCAGTCATTTACAGAAAACGGAATTTCTCTAAAGGAAATGCTGTTCTCGGCAGAATGGAAGCCAAGTGATTCACATCCAAAATATGGAGCCGTTATTTTTATCGTTGGGTCAACGCTCGTATCCGTTGGAGCGGTGTTGTTAAGCACGCCGATCGCGATTGCCCTTGCTATTTTTATGCATTTTATTTCTCCAAAATTCGGGTCGTCCGTATTAAAACCAGTTTTGGAGCTGCTTGTCGGCATTCCGTCCGTCGTTTACGGTTGGTTAGGTGTTACGATGCTTGTTCCGCTTCTTCGCGAATGGTTCGGCGGCGTGGGATTTAGTCTGTTAGCTGGAATTATCGTATTAAGCGTGATGATTTTACCGACTATCACAAGTATTACGTCAGATGCGCTTCACAGCGTTCCGCTTTCATACTTAGAAGCTTCATACGGACTTGGTTCAACAAGATGGCAGGCGATTAGCCGGGTGATCGTTCCCGCAGCAAAAACGGGAATTTTAACTGGCATTGTCCTTGGGCTAGCGAGAGCGTTTGGCGAAGCATTAGCAGTGCAAATGGTAATCGGAAACACGGTGAAACTTCCTTCAGGATTATATAGCCCAACAGCGACACTAACCGGAATTTTAACGATGGATATGTCGAATACGATCAATGGTACTGCTTGGAACAATGCATTGTGGACATTGGCGATGATTTTGTTATTTATTTCCTTTTTCTTTATTGTGCTTATACGAATGATCGGACAAAGAGGGGAACGATAAAATGGTATCGAGAGTGGTCGATAAAATTTGGACGGGCATATTTTATGTGATTGCTGCATTCGTCATTGGTTTGCTTGTATTATTTTTTGTGACGATTTTGTCAAAAGGCTGGGGATTTTGGCAGCCAGATTTTCTATTTGGCAAACCGAGCAACATGCAAGCAGGAGGAGGGGTTGGTCCTCAGCTTATTAACTCGCTTTATATGCTTGTTATTACGTTATTAATTTCTGTTCCATTAGGATTAGGAGCGGGAATTTATTTGGCGGAATACGCCAAACAAGGAAAGATGCTTAACTTTATTCGGTTGTGCATTGAAACGATGGCGTCTCTCCCATCGATTGTCGTCGGATTGTTTGGATTATTGGCGTTTGTGACGCTAACAGGATGGGGCTACACGTTACTTGGAGGCGCGTTGGCGATTACCATATTAAACTTGCCAGGATTGACACGTATATGTGAGAACGCGATTTTAGATGTTCCTCCGAGCATAAAAGAAGGTAGTCTTGCGTTAGGAGCGACGCGGTGGCAAACGTTAGTGAAAGTCATTCTGCCGTCCGCTCTCCCGCAAATAATGACAGGTGTCATTTTAGCGGCGGGACGAATTTTTGGTGAGGCAGCTGCATTAATTTATACGGCAGGATTAACGACGCCGTTATTAAACTTTGCTGCCGATTTATCAAGCAAAGCACATCCGTTGAATGTTTTTCGACCGGCAGAAACGTTAACCGTGCACATTTGGAAATTAAATTCAGAGGGAATTGTTCCGGACGCAAAAATCATTGCGGCGAAATCCGCAGCGATATTAGTGATTATGGTTCTTTTGTTTAATATTACCGCTCGTTTTGCGTCCGCTGCCTTGCAACGCTATTTTACCGGGAATCGCCGAGCAGCAAAGAAGATGAGCAATGTTGCATAAAAAGGGCCACTATCGGCAACGATAGTGGCCTATTCGTTTTGCGGTTTTGCTGAAGGAACTTCTTTTATTGCCAAAAATAGCACGGCAATCGAGACGAACCAATGAATAAATGGAGCATATGGCACAACCGCTTGTAGCGCCTCCATAACGGTGAAAAACACCGTTGATAAAGTGACAGCATATGCTGACATGATCCAAGTATGGCGGTATTGCAGTTTTTTATCAAGAGTGCTGCGCAAAATTAATCCGAAGAAGGCAAGAATACAGATGCCAATAAATTTGCTTGCGCTTGCGAATAAATAAATAAGGAGAAACGACAGCGGGATGAAAACAGGCAACAGTGACTGCATTGTTTCGATAAAGTAATGGACATCTTTGTCTGTTATTTTCATATCTGGAAATGTTGAATAGCTATAATATTGCGCTTGATGATTAGCAACTAATACAGCCTCGTGTTTTAAAAGACCGATAGCGTTGTTAAAACGCTCTACGTCTTCTTTAGTTACTTGGCCGGTGCTGTCAAAAATGATGGTAAAGCCGTACTGATCAATATGAATGGGCTCTTTCGCAGAAGAATGCAATTGCCCGTTTTCAATCGTAAACGAAGGAAGATCATTTTGCAAAAGAGCGCTTGTATTACGAATTCCTTCGACAAAAGAAGTGGTTAAGTAATAGGCCATCGGCAAGATAGAAAGAAAGGTTAATAAAAATACATAACCAATCGTTTTTCCAATTCCTTGAAAGCGAAAACGTGCGATATCTTTTGGGGAATATAAACTTTTCCATAGCTGCACAAACATATTCATCCTTGACACATCCTTCCTGTCCTCCATTGTTCATTGTATATTGTGCGCGTTGATAATTCAACTAAAGACGCACGTATAAAAAAATCTCCTAGGAACGTTTTTGTTCCTAGGACAAACATGGTCATACTTTAAATGTTCGCAGGAGTCCATTTAATTGATCGACGAGTTCGGTTAATGATTGAGAAGCATGTAAAACCTCATCCATTGAAGCGCTTTGCTGTTGAGTAACGGCCGCTACATGTTCCATGTTTCCAGCGATTTGTTGAGCAATGGAAGCAATCTCTTCCATGCTCATGGACATTTGTTTTGTTTGAGCACTGACATCATGAATAATAGTGGATACTTCTTTCGACTGTTGCGAAACGTTGTTTACTGCTTGGACAATCCCTTTAAACGCTGCCTCCGTTTGATAGACCATTTCCATTCCGTGTTCGAGCACTTGTGAACCACGAGTCATCGATTGTACCGCTCGTTCTACTTCATGCTGAATTTCTTTAATAATGGTTTGAATTTGTTTAGAAGCTTGACTAGTTTGAGAAGCCAGTTTTCTGATTTCATTTGCCACTACCGAAAATCCTTTGCCATGTTCCCCAGCCCGGGCCGCTTCGATAGCTGCATTGAGTGAAAGAAGATTCGTTTGATCCGCGATATTGCTAATTAAAGAGACGATTTGGTCGATTCGATTGGATTTTTGTCCTAACATATAGATGGCTTCGGCTGTTTCTCCTACTGTTTTTTGTACGACACTCATCTGCTTTACCGTTTGGTCCACGAGCTCATTTCCTGCGTATGCTTGATCGTTTGCTCTGTTTGTCGAGACTTCTACATCAGCGATGGAAGCAGCCGCTTGCTCCATTCCATTGGCGATTCCATGGAAAAATTGCGAAATTTTTATGGAAGAACTCGCTTGTTTTTCTGTGCCGCTTGCCGCTTCGTATATGGCGATAGCGATTTGTTCTGACGCTTTTTTCGTTTCATGGGAGGTACGTCGCAACGTTTGCGAAGATGCGGTGATATGTTTCGAGCTTGCGTCTACATGTTCAATGAGCGTTGTAAGGCTGTCAACCATTTGGTTAAATCCATCCGCCAATGTTCGGATATCTTTGCTAGAATAAGCAAGCTGAACTCTTGTTTGCAAATTTCCTTTTCCTACTTGCCGCATCGCCTGCTTTAACGAAGCAATCGGTTCAGTAAATCGGCGAATAATAAAAAAACCAATAAAACTAGTGAACAATATGGTGAGCAACGAAACTAGAATACTAATCCGCCTATATTCAAAAACGGACTGCAAATAGTCTCCATTTTGGAGAGCTAAAACATATATTTGGCCGTTTAAATCAATAGAAGGCGCAAATGATAAAGTTAATCCTTGAAAATGGAGGATTCCTTGCTTCTGTTTTTCTATTTGCAGGATGACAGAACGAGGCAAGGACGGTAATGGGCTAGAAAACTTCCCTAACTTTTCAACCTCTTTTTCTTTTGTAATGACAAATTGCATCGGTCGCAAGCCGAGGGACTGAAACTTGCGCTGATTCAGCGTTAGCACATAGGATAGCTTTTTATAAAACTCTTCATTGGTGGTTGAAGATTTTAACATTGAAATTTTTTCAATCATTACTTCGGTGGACAGCAGCATTTGTTGTTCGATGGAGCGAATGACGACTTGTTTATTTTTTTCATAACCGATATAAGCGATCATCGAAGAGGAGATGCACGTGATAAAAACAATGACGAATACTAAAATGGTTTGTAAGTTCCAGCTGCTGATCAAAGAAAACGGTGTGAAACGAACGGTATTTATCTTAGAAGGGAGTGAGAAGAGCTTCGACCAGGTCCGCTTTGATCGTTTCATTCTTTATACGCTCCTTTGTCCTTATGAAATCTAATCATAACCCAATGTAACGAATTATTTTTAATATTTTGTTAAGAGAATGTGTAAAGTGTGTTAAGCAATGGGAGTTACAAGCAAATAAATTGAAACATTGTGGCAATTTTGGTAAGCTAATTTTAAACGAACGCACAGTGGTTATGCTATTTTGCGTTCGGGTACATAAAAACAAAAGAGGAGGAGTTAGTATGGCTTTTGAATTACCGCAATTGCCTTATGCCTATGATGCGTTAGAGCCGCACATTGACAAAGAAACAATGAACATTCACCACACAAAACACCATAACACTTATGTCACAAACTTAAATGCCGCTTTAGAAGGACATGCCGATTTACAAAACAAATCGCTGGAAGAATTGCTCAGCAATTTGGAAGCACTTCCAGAAAGCATTCGCACCGCAGTTCGCAATAATGGCGGCGGGCATGCTAACCATTCTTTATTCTGGACGATTCTTTCACCAAACGGCGGCGGTGAGCCAACAGGCGAACTAGCTGATGCGATTAACAAAAAATTTGGCGGTTTTGCTGCATTTAAAGAAGAATTTACAAAAGCGGCTACGACTCGCTTTGGTTCTGGTTGGGCTTGGCTTGTTGTCAATAACGGTGAGCTTGAAGTGACAAGCACTCCAAACCAAGACTCTCCATTAATGGAAGGAAAAACTCCAATTCTTGGTCTAGACGTTTGGGAGCATGCATATTACTTAAAATATCAAAACCGCCGTCCAGAATACATTGCTGCATTCTGGAACATTGTCAACTGGGACGAAGTGGCAAGACGTTACAGCGAAGCAAAAGCGAAATAATGAACTGCTGCAGCACACAGACTGGGCTAAAAGCTTCCTTCTCTTTTAGCCCAGTCTTTTTTTGTTTTTGCAAAGGATCAGTGATTTTTTCCGTCCCGATGCATAGAACAACGAAAAATTGCAACACTACCCTTTAGATGAAAAAGGGGAGTTTACCATGGCAATTATCAAAAAAATTACTGGTCAAGAACAAATTACGCGGGATTTAGTGTTGTTGCTATGCATCGGCGGATTTTATGCGTTGAGTGTTTCGCTTTCCAATACGTTTGTCAATGTGTATTTATGGAAACAATCGGGAGCGTTTCGTGATTTAGCGTTATATAACTTATCTGTTGTGACCTTGCAGCCGCTGACGTTTATTTTCGCTGGGAAATTGGCCAAAAAAGTAGACCGCATTATTGTATTGCGGTTAGGTGTATCGTTTTTGGCGATTTTTTTTATTATGGTATTGCTTGTCGGCAGTCATGCCCATAACTACTTGATCCTTCTAGGTGCACTTTTAGGTATCGGTTATGGGTTTTATTGGCTTGCTTTTAACGTATTAACATTTGAAATTACCGAACCGGAAACTCGTGATTTTTTTAACGGGTTTTTCGGGATCCTTACTTCGATGGCCGGAATGATTGGACCAATCGCTGCCGGCTATATTATTTCTTCTTTCGCCAATGCGCGCGGATATACGTTGATCTTTTCTATTTCCCTCGTCCTGTTTATCATTGCCGTCATTTTAAGCTTTTTTCTACACCGGCGTCCGGCAGATGGAAACTATTTGTTTCTTCGCATTTTAAAAGAGCGGAGTTATAATCAAAATTGGAGATTAATTACGAACGCACATTTTTTTCAAGGATTGCGTGAAGGAACGTTTGTCTTTGTCATTTCCGTATTAGTGTATATTACTTCGAAAAGCGAGTTGGCTTTAGGGAAATTTGGATTTGTGAACTCACTAACTTCATTCATTGCTTATTACGTTGTTTCCCGGCTGATGAAACGGAAATATCGGAAAAAAGCAATTTTATGCGGCGGTTTATTGCTATATGGCGCCGTTTTTCTTATCGTTTTTCACGTTTCTTATCCGCGCTTGATTTTGTATGCGATCACGATCGCCATTGCTTATCCGTTGTTGCTCGTTCCGTATTCGTCGTTAACGTTTGATGTAATAGGGAGAAGCTGGAAATCAGCGGAAATGCGGATTGAGTATATTGTCGTCCGTGAATTGTTTTTAAACGGTGGTCGGATTGTATCCATTCTTTCGTTTTTAGCGGCGGTCACCTTTTTTGAGGAAAAAACGGGAATTCCGATTTTAATGTTAATACTTGGAGCGGGGCATTTCATCATTTACTTTTTTATCCGCCGCATTCATTTGGACGACCATGAAACGGATAAAGCAAGACAGTCGTTTCTACAGCCAAAGTTCACCAATGAAGAAGGGGGCTCCCCGGCATAGGCAGCCCCCTCTTTGCCATGTTTTTTTCTAGAAAAGTTGTCCTTTTTCTTTTACAATAATAAAAAGAAATGGGCGAGGAAAAGGAGGAAGCAGGTTGAAGAAGAAAAAACGGGCGCAAGTGCCGTTTCGGTTAAATATTCTTTTTTTTGTTGTGTTTTTGCTGTTTTCGGCACTTATTTTACGGCTTGGTGTCGTACAGATTGTTTATGGCGAAGACTACCGGAAGGAAGTCGAGCGGACGAAAGATGAAATTGTCAGCACGCCGGTGCCGCGTGGAAAAATTTATGATCGCTTTCATCAGGTGATTGTAGATAATATCCCGAGAAAAGCGATTACCTATACGCGTTCGAAGACAACGACGCCGGAAGATACGTTGAAAGTGGCGCAGAAACTGGAGCAATATATCGTTGTCGATAAACCGATGATGGATAAAGTGACCGAACGCGATATGAAAGACTATTGGATTTTAACACGAAAAGACAAAGCAGAAAAAAAAGTAAGCAAAGAAGAGCGGAAAAAACTCGAGAAGCAAGGGCTATCGCAGAAGGAAATCGACAAAAAAATATATGAGCTGACATTAAAGCGCATTACGCCAGCTGATTTGGCTAAAATTTCGAAAAAAGAATTGAAAATTATCGCGATTAAACATGCAATGGACAGCGGCTATGCGCTGACACCGCAAACGGTGAAAAATGATGGCGTAACAGATGAAGAGTACGCCGTTGTCAGCGAACATCTTGAGGAGCTTCCAGGAGTAAATACCACGGTTGATTGGAAACGGCATTATGTGTATGACAACACGTTCCGTTCCGTACTCGGCAATGTGACGAAAGATGATGAAGGAATTCCGCGTGAACGGCTTGACTATTTTTTGGCCCGTGACTACAGCCGGAATGATCGCGTTGGGAAAAGCTACCTTGAAGCGCAATTTGAGGATGTATTGCACGGCAAAAAGGCAAAAATCAAAAATGTCGTGGACAAGTCCGGCAATGTGACTTCGGTAGAGCAAATATATAACGGAGAGCGCGGGAAGGATCTTGTACTGACGATCGACATCGAACTTCAGAAGCAGGTGGAACAAATCATCGAAGAAGAAATCATGGCAACAAAGCGGAAGGGAAGATCTCCGCTGCTTGACCGGGCGTTTGTGGTGATGATGAACCCGAAAACGGGAGAAGTTTTATCCATGGCTGGAAAACTGCTCACAAAAGGTGAAAATGGAAAAACACAATTTGTTGATTTTGCTATTGGCAACATCACCTCAGCATATGCCATGGGATCGGCAGTAAAAGGTGCGACGGTGCTGACGGGCTTTCAAACAGGAGTATTGCATCCGAATACTTACATCCGTGATGAACCATTATATATCAAAGACACGCCCGTTAAAAAATCGTGGCAGACGATGGGGACTATCAATGAGTTGACCGCGCTGCAGCGCTCCTCGAACGTATATATGTTTAAAACGGCGATCGCCATCGGCGGCGGGAAGTATCGCCCACACCGGTCATTAAGCGTTAATCCGGAAGCGTTCACGACCATTCGCAAGTATTTTAGCCAATTCGGGCTCGGAGTAAAGACAGGAATTGATTTGCCAAACGAGCTCAGCGGTTTTAAGGGAAAAGAAACGGGAGCCGGGAAATTGCTAGACCTTTCTATTGGCCAATACGATATGTATACCCCGCTGCAAATGGCGCAATATGTATCAACGATTGCCAACGGCGGCTATCGGATGAAGCCGCAAATTGTCAAAGAGATTCGCAAGCCGACGGATAGTGCAAAGGAATTGGGGCCGATTGTCCAACGCTTTGAACCGGTTGTATTAAACCGAATCGATATGAAGACGGAGTATATTAAACGGGTGCAGGAAGGATTCCGCCGGGTGATGCAGATGCCGAAAGGAACTGCGTATGTGTATTTCGCTAATGCGCCATATAAGCCGGCTGGCAAAACGGGAACGGCGGAAGCCTTTTATGACGGACCGATCCAAAGCAGACGAAATGATCCAACATATAATTTGACATTAATCGGATATGCTCCGTATAATGATCCGGAAGTGGCGTTTTCTGTTGTCGTTCCTTGGGCAACGCAAGGAGAGAGCGACGGCATTAACAATAGAATCGGCAGACGAATTTTAGATGCGTATTTTGAGCTGAAGGCAGAGAGAGCAAAAGGCAATACTGCAAACAATGCTGCAAACGGAAACCCAGGGACAAACACGGAAGAAATGAGTAACAGCCATTAAACAGCAGGAAAAGAAGGCACTTTTGTATGCGGTGCCTTCTTTTTTTAAATTCCCTTTAACAAAATCTTAACATTTAATTAAAATATCGTTAATAGTTCCGGTGTATCCTTGATTTAGGAGGCTTAGTGAAGTTAAGTGAGTGATAGAAACGTTTTTTGTGAAAGCGATAGCGAATCAAAGGCGTTTTTTACCTTTTTATAGCAAAATAAAAGGGGAGACATTTATGGGTGTAACATTGGTAATGGAACGACCTCATATGAATACATTAAGAGAAACGGCGAAAAAGGAAACGGTATACCACACAAACCAACTAAACGTATGGTACGGAGAGCACCACGCTTTAAAAAATATTAACTTATCTTTTTATGAAAACGAAATTACAGCGATTATCGGTCCATCTGGTTGCGGCAAATCCACTTACATTAAAACGTTAAACCGAATGATTGAATTATCGCCAAATGTCCGCATTACTGGAGAAGTCAGTTATCGCGGTCGCAATATTTTTGACCCTTCTTACCACGTAGAAGAATTGCGGACGAGTGTCGGAATGGTTTTCCAAAAACCGAACCCGTTTCCGAAATCCATTTATGATAATGTTGCTTACGGTCCGCGCATTCATGGGGTACGAAATAAAAGTACATTAGACGACATTGTCGAGAAAAGTTTACGTGCCGCAGCACTTTGGGATGAAGTAAAAGATCGTCTCCATGAGCATGCACATATGCTTTCAGGAGGACAGCAGCAACGGCTATGCATCGCTCGCTGTTTAGCGGTCGAACCGGATGTTATTTTGATGGATGAGCCTACTTCCGCATTGGACCCAGTGTCAACAGCGAAAATTGAAGAGCTGATGCAACAGCTGAAGGAACATTATAGTATTATTATCGTTACTCATAATATGCAGCAAGCAGCACGTATTTCGGATAAAACTGCATTTTTCCTAAACGGGGAAGTAATTGAGTTTGGAGATACGCGCCAATTGTTTTCCAATCCAAGAGATAAACGAACAGAAGATTATATTACCGGACGATTTGGCTAAAAATCGAAAATGGGGTTATTCCCTTGTTTTAGGGAATAACCCCATTTTTATCGGATTTGTTGGTGGTTAGTGATCAGATTTCCTATTTCTTCATAACTCATGCCGCTATGTACTTTGTAAGTACCGGCACGAACGTAGCGGGTCAGCCCATGTGTTTCTAAATAGGTTACAAATGCGTTAGCATCGGGAATAATATGAGCATCCTTTAACTTTTGCGCGAAGTCGTTTGGCACTTCACCTTTTTGAATCGTAAGAAAGTAAACATATACAGTTTTGGCTGAAGGTTGATTGTTTGAAACAGAAGGAGGACTATCCTGTTTAGCTGCTTCTTTTAACTTTTTATATTCTGATACACTTATCGCGATCAGCCCTTCTTTTTTCAGTGCGTCATGGAGTTTTGCAGTTGTTAACGTGCCGAATTCCATGTAGTAAGCGGCGCCGATAACCGAAGTGGCAAATAGCATTCCAAGAGCGATGGCGCGAATCGTTTGCTTTTTCATCATCGTGCCAGTCCCCTTAAAATCATGCGCACTTCTTCTGTCGTAAGGGCGGTTTCGCGGGCGATTTGTTCATGAGAGAGTCCTTGTTTGTAAAGGAACAACACGCGCTTTTGGGAAGAAGAAAGCAGCCCATCATGGCGGATAGCCATGGCGTTCGATCCATTCTCATGCGGAATAAGCAATTCTTCTTCCAACACTTGCAGCCGTTTTTTGATTTGATAGGTTTCCTGCGCCAGCGAAATGGTGAGATGGTCGATTTGTTCTTCAAGACGGTTTATTTCATCTTTGCCAAAAAAAGAAACAATAAAGAGAAAAATAGATAGGACGGCCAAAGCGAGCATCACATATTCGATCATCATTATCACCCCATTTCACTATACCATAGCTCGTTTATTCAAGAAATACTTCATTGATCAAGCGAAAAAGATGAAATTTAGATGTGGAAATCGCTATAAAAAAATGCTATCATAGAAAGGTCTGATTATAATAAGTTCAACTACAGTAGTTTGGAGGGAAGATACATGCGCGTAAACATTACATTGGCTTGCACAGAATGCGGTGAACGTAACTATATTACGTCCAAAAATAAACGCAATAATCCTGACCGCCTTGAATTAAAAAAATATTGCCCAAGATGCAAAAAGGCGGTAGCTCATCGCGAAACGAAGTAAGCAGTAGGAAATAAGTTCCTGCTGCTTTTTATCTTTTTATGGTAGCCTTGAGGGAGGAAAAGAAAAATGGAGGAAAAAAAACAAATCCGCAAGTGGATGCAAGCAAAGTTGCAGCAATTAACCGATGAAGAAAAACAAACATATGATAAACAAATCGCAGAAAAGCTATATGAACTGCCGCAGTGGAAAAATGCGGATACCATTGCCATTACTATTTCGAAAGGAAAAGAAATAGATACAATCCCTATTATTAAACAGGCTTGGAGCGAAGGAAAAACGGTAAGCGTACCAAAATGCGATCCGACGACAAAGTCGATGGCATTTCGGCAAATCACATCGTTTTCCCAGCTAGAATCGGTATATTTCGGTCTGCTCGAGCCAATCGAAACAGTGACGAGCGAAGTAAATAAAAGCGATATGGATATCATCATCGTTCCGGGAATATGCTTTTCTAAGAACGGTTATCGCATTGGATATGGTGGGGGATATTATGATCGCTATTTGCAACACGTATCCGCGCTAGCGGTTTCGTTAGCTTATTCCTTTCAAGTTGTCGACTCTCTCCCTATAGAGGAGCATGACGTTCCTGTGCAAATGATTATTACAAACGAAGGGGTTATACAATGTAATGAGTGAATGGCTATATATCGCCGCTTCCGCTGTTGCGGCGATCGGAGGGTGGTTTGTTCGTTCGCTTTCTCTTTCCGGAGCGATCGCGACCATCATTGTTGGCGCGGTCGTTGGAATGGGATTTTCATGGAAAGGACTAATACTTCTTGGAATCTTTTTCCTTAGTTCCAGCGTGTGGAGCAAAATCGGCAAAAAGAAAAAACAGAAGTTGGCGGAAAAAGTAGAAAAAGGAGAGTGCCGTGACTATATACAAGTGTTTGCCAATGGAGGAGTTCCCGCCGTTATCAGTTTGCTTTCGCTTTTGCATCCATCGCCGCTATGGCTTTCTTTGTTTATCATTTCTATCGCCACTGCCAATGCGGATACATGGGCGTCGGAAATCGGTAGTTTAAGCAAACAGTCGCCAAGATTATTGACAAATTTTAAAAAAGTAGAAGCGGGGACATCCGGAGCGGTGACGCTGCTTGGCACGGCTGCCGCCTTTTTCGGGGCTGCTTTTATCGCTGCTGCAGGCGCTGTTCAATGGGAAAACATTTCCGTTATGACGATCGCCTTTTTCGGCTGGCTTGGCAGCTTGTTTGATACATGGTTTGGCGCAGTCTGGCAAGCGGTGTATCGTTGTCCGATATGCGGGATGCAAACGGAACGGAAGGAACATTGCGGACAGAAAACGGTGCATATCAAAGGGTGTCATTTTATCAACAATGATGTGGTGAATGTTTTGTCTATTGCCTGTTCGGCGTTGGTTTATGCCGTTTTATCCATTTTCTGAAACGGGGCGTCCATATGAACATTTTTCGCTAAAAACGGCCCATTTTTGGCCCGTTTTTTCTTTTTTTGCTGTTGCTGCTATTTCATAATTTATCAATGAATGGGAAAAAGAATAAAGAGGAATTCGTATAATAGAGGGAGATGGAAGGATGAATAAACTTGTTTATTCTATATTAGCCATTATTGCTGGTATAGTGGTATATCGCTATCGCTACCGAATATTGAATGTTTTATTACGCATCCGGTTTTTGCAAAAAGGGCTTGTCCGCTCTGCTATGAATGTTCCGTTTGTTCGCAATGCAATGATTTCCCAGATATTACGTTAAGTGTGGTACAATGAAACAGTGGGATGTTATTTGGTTTGATCTTGACGATACGCTTATTGATTATGAGCGGACATTCCGCGCTGCCATTTACCATTGTTTTATAACGTTTTTTCCAAACAAAGCTGTTTCTTTTTCGTCCTGGTTTCGTATATTTAAATGGTATTGTGACCGCTATTGGCCGGATTATGCGGGAGGGCGCTTGACAAGAAAGGAGTATCGTCGGCTTCGCTTTCTTGAGGCGATGCGCTATTTCCATATAAAGGTAAGCGAAAAAGCAGCAGATGAGTTTCACGCCTATTTTGACGAGATAGTCGGCCGTTTTGCGATAGCGCTGCCAGGCATCATTTCATTGCTCGAACGGTTGCAAAGCCTTTCGCTTCCGCTTGGTATTATAACCAATGGAGAAAGTGCCGTTCAGCGTGAGAAAATTGTTTACGCCGGTTTGGGGCGCTTTTTTCCCGACGACGCGGTGATTATTTCTGAGGAGGTTGGTTGTGAAAAACCCGATGCGGCGATTTTCCGTTGCGCTCAACGTCGACTGGCCGCTGGGAAACAGCCGGTATATATTGGTGATTCTTGGGAGCTGGATGTCATGGGGGCGCTTCATGCCGGATGGCAGGCGATTTATTTTCAGCAGAGGCAACCTGCTTTCACCGTTCTGTCGCCATCTGTCGTTACCTGCCATAGTGTGGGAGAGTTAGCTTCCACATTGCTCGGGGAGCTTGATGTTATAGAGAAAAGGGGGAGGAGACGTTGAACGGGAAAATGGAATGGCTATTTTGGCAGCTCGTTTATTTTTTTATAAAACAGCGTTACCGGATTGTCCAATTATCCCATCGCGTGAATGAAATATGGTTGGAGTCACTGGAGAAGCGGCATGTTTCGCTCGTCCGTATCGTGCGTGATGATATCGATTGGGGGCAACAGTTGAAAAGGGATATGGAATATGCTTGGCGTATTGTCGGGCAAATGCCAAAGCGGAAAATAGGAAAGATGGACCAAGTGGTGA
Source organism: Parageobacillus genomosp. 1 (assembly GCF_000632515.1). GTDB lineage: Bacteria > Bacillota > Bacilli > Bacillales > Anoxybacillaceae > Saccharococcus. Next base: position 2,474,624 of record NZ_CM002692.1, on the reverse strand, counting down.
ATATTTATATTTCCACCTATCCCCCTGTTGATGATTGGGAATTTCTGATCGCAAAGCCGCTTCCGCTTCCGCAGCGGCAGAACGGCGTATTCCAGACGTTTTTGATCCATTCGGGGAATATCGATCGCTCGCTGCAACAGTTAACAGAAACGATAAAAACGCCTATTGATCTTTCTATCGACGATGGCAGCGATCCATTTTTCGAGGCGGAGCGGCTGAAACATCGGATTTTCCAGGAAGTGAGAGAACAACAGGAACGGGAAAGGCGACTGTTTGAATACGGAAAGCCTGTTTTTACCTATATTTTTATCGTTTTGCAGGTGGCGGTGTTTCTGTTGATGGAATGGAGCGGCGGCAGCACGAATCCTGAAGTGTTGATTCGATATGGAGCAAAATTTAATCCCCTTATTTGGGAAGGGGAATGGTGGCGCTTTTTTACACCGATTTTTTTGCACATCGGGTTTTTGCATTTACTGATGAATACGTTCGCGCTTTACTATTTAGGCATGATGGTGGAACGTCTTTACGGATCGTGGCGTTTTTTCTGCATCTATATGATTGCCGGTTTTTTTGGGACACTTGGCAGCTTTTTGTTCACGTCGTCCCTTTCCGCAGGGGCATCTGGCGCCATTTTTGGCTTATTTGGAGCCTTGCTTTACTTTGGGACGGTATATCGGCATCTTTTTTTTCAAACGATCGGGACGAATATTATCAGCCTGATTATTATCAATCTGTTATTTGGAATCGTTGTTCCCGGAATTGATAATGCCGGCCATATTGGCGGGTTAATTGGCGGATTTCTTGCCGCCGGTATCGTTCATTTGCCCAATCATGTTGCATGGAAGCGGCAAGCTCGTTCCTTATTTGTCACGGTAAGTATTGTTGCTTTAGGCTTATTGATCGGATTCCGCCTTTAGGTTATTTTTTGGATTAGCTGAAATTTCTCCCCGTTTTCCGTCTCGATCAGTACAATTAAGTGGGAATAGTCTTTGCTTATTAAAATAAGCGGTACGGTGCTGCCGATTGGCGAGAGGATGGAACCATCCTCTTTTTTTATGCCGAGGAAATAAGATTTGTACATTCCTTCCCAAAGTTTCCCGATGATTTCTTGTGTTTTTTTCATCGAAAGGTCTGGCAGCGGCTGTTCATTATACATAATTAAGTCAGGTAAATATAATGAATAATATTGCTGCGCTTGAATAGAGAAGTGTGATAAAAGCGATTGGGCTTTATGCTGAAGATATCCGTTTGTTGTTTTGTTTAATATTCGTTGCCACTCTTTCTCCTCTTCTGTTGTCGCTCGGCGAAACGACGTGAGCGGGTGGTACGGCGAATCGATGACATATAAATAATCGCTTGTCATCGTCTGGCTGCTCGTAATGGCATTTCCTTCATGGAGTTCACCATAGTGAAACGAAATCGTTTGAAAAAAGCGGCTATCTTTGGTTGTTACTTTCTTTCGCTGTGTTAACGTTTTCCTATTACTCTCCCATTTAGAAAGACGGTCGATAAGACGGCCATCCGCAAAAAGCAAAGAAATATCCTGGCGTAAATAGGCGGTTCTATCTAAGGAAGAGGACGTTGACCAAAGCAGTGAATATTTTCCCTTCCGTTTTTGCGGCTGCAGCTGTAACGTTGTTTTTGCCTCCTTAAATGTTGCTTGCGGATGGATAGGGAAAAAGATAATCGTTTCTTTTGTTGAGTTGTGGAAATAAAGGGAAAATAACGGGATAGTGCATAAAAGCGCTACTATCATCGTCATTATTGGAATGATCCATTTTCTCATAGAAACCTCCCATGATGGACAAGGTTGTCACCAATATATGCATGGAAGCGGGAATTTATGTATGAATTTGTTTGTGGTTGTGAAAGATGAATGTTTGTGCTTGACGAACAGAGAGATTTGCCGATACATTTATATTGGGAAAAAGAGGTGTAGGTGAAATAATGAAAACGGTTTATGATGTGCAGCAGCTTTTAAAACGGTTTGGGACGATCGTCTATATTGGAGACCGTCTAGCCGACTTAGAGTTGATGGAAGAAGAGTTAAAAGAGCTATACCAGTCGCAGTTGATTGACGTGAAAGATTTTCAAATGGCGCTTTTTATATTACGGCATGAGGCGCAGATCGAAAGAGAAAAACGAATGAAAAAGGAATGAAGTGAACGATGGCAGAAAAATGGCTTGTTGGTATTGATTTAGGCGGCACAACGACGAAAATGGCGTTTGTAACGACAGATGGAGATATTGTACATAAATGGGAAATTGATACCGATCTTTCGAATCAAGGAAAAAACATTGTCAAACATATTTCCCGGTCGCTACAAGAAACATTGCAGCATTTAGGGGAAAACAAAGACCGGCTTTTAGCGATTGGCATCGGCGCGCCGGGACCTGTCCATATGGAAACGGGAATGCTTTATGAAGCAGTGAACTTAGGCTGGAAAAATTATCCGTTGAAAGAAGAGTTAGAGCGGGAAACGTCACTTCCTGTCGCGGTAGATAATGATGCGAATATCGCCGCCCTTGGCGAAATGTGGAAGGGGGCGGGCAGTGGTGCACGTGATTTGATTTGCGTTACGCTTGGTACTGGTGTCGGGGGCGGAGTGATTGCCAATGGCCAAATTGTGCATGGCGTCAACGGGGCCGGCGGCGAAATCGGTCATATGACGATGATTCCGAGCGGAGGGGGACCGTGCAATTGTGGAAAAAGCGGCTGTTTGGAAACAATCGCTTCGGCCACGGGAATTGTAAGGATCGCGAAAGAAAAATTAGCAGCATCGGATCGGCCGACGATGCTTCGCCCTGATGCCGTAACGGCGAAAGCGGTGTTTGATGCCGCGAAAGCAGAAGATGCATTGGCGCTCGAAATTGTTGAAGAAGTAACGTTTTATCTTGGCTTGGCGTTAGCGAATGCCGCCAATGTCTCCAATCCGAAGAAAATTGTCATTGGCGGCGGGGTTTCAAAGGCAGGGAGTATATTAGTAGAACGTGTCACCACCTATTTTCGCCGCTTTGCGTTTCCGCGCGTTGCTGAAGGCGCAACGATTGTACTGGCGACGCTTGGAAATGATGCGGGAGTCATCGGCGGCGCATGGCTGGCTAAAACAACATTGCCGGTATAAAAGTGTGCCTATTAAAACGGTTCATCGAACGATCAACCCTTCGATGAACCGTTTTTTATTTTTCATTTTCCGCCGTCCCGTCTCATATGTTGAAGGTAGAATAGAAGGAAGGAGAGACGGCGTTTGAATATATATGCTTCCTTGGGCGATACACTGACCATGTACAGCGAATGGTTTTCTGTTCCTTGCGAGTTATTAGCGGACGCAAACCCGCATATTAAAAACGGACATTTGAAGCAGGGAGAGGTTATTTGCATTCCGGGATATGATACGGTCCAATCATGGGAAGAGCTGGCCAGCTTTTTTTCCGTACACGAAATGGCATTACAACGCATGAAAGGCACGAGGGAAATCACAAGCGGGGCGGTGCAGCTGCCTAAACGGATTGTTTCCCGCGTGGTTCAGGGGCAAAAAGCGTACGATTTTTCCACGCTGCAGCAGGATATCAAGACACTTTGCCGCTATTATCCGTTTGTGCGAACAAGAACGATTGGATATAGCGTGCTCGGCTTGCCATTAATCGAACTGCAGATTGGCCGCGGGCCGATCCGCATCCATTTTAATGGATCCTTTCATGCCAACGAATGGATTACGACCGCGGTGATTATGACGTTTTTAAACGACTATTTGCTGGCGGTGACAAACGAGCAAACGCTGCGCGGCCATCGAATGCTAGACTATTATAACAAGGTGACGCTTTCCGTTGTGCCGATGGTCAATCCCGATGGGGTCAATCTTGTTTTGCACGGTCCGCCAGAACAAGAGCCGTATCGGAGCGAAGTGATCCGTATGAACGGAGGGTCTTATGATTTTTCACAGTGGAAGGCAAACATCCGCGGCATTGATTTAAATAATCAATTTCCGGCCAAATGGGAGGTGGAGCAGGCCCGCAAAGTTCCAAAAGCGCCGGCGCCCCGCGATTTTCCAGGGTTCGCGCCGCTCACAGAACCGGAAACAAAAGCGATGGCCGCGTTAACCGAGGAAAGTGATTTTGCCATGATTTTAGCTTTTCACACACAAGGAAAAGAAATATATTGGGGGTACGAAGGACTAGAACCGCCGGAAGCGGAAAAAACTGTGGATGAATTTGCCAAAGCAAGCGGCTATCAAGCCATACGGTATATTGATAGCCATGCCGGATATCGCGACTGGTTTATTCAAACATGGAAACGAAGAGGATACACGGTGGAACTAGGAGAAGGAGTAAACCCGCTGCCAATTGAACAATTTACCGAGATTTATGAAGATAGTCTCGGCATTTTCTTAGCGGCGTTGTACATGGCATGAAGGAAAGAAATAAAAACGCAAGAGGCTTTGGGAAGGCCTCTTGCGTTTTAATGCGTGCCTGTTGGAAAACCATGATGCAATACGGTCATAACCGTAAACCAGCCGAATACGGCGAAGGCACCAAGTCCGAAAAGAAATGCAAGTATATTTTTCTCGCGCAAGGAGCGCACAATTCCGTAAAGCGCCAACAGCGCTACTAATGCAAAAATAATGACTGTTCCCATTGTCTTACCCCCTTGTAAAATAATCGGTATGGTGAAATTATGTAAGAAACCGACCAACTCTTTTTCATTGTAATCTTTTTTTATTTATTTGTCGAGGTCAAAAATGTGAATGATTATGCGATATGCATCGGCAAATTTTTTAAAGCGGTTCGGAATAACGGACGGTTCCATCTTGTTTGGCTATGTGATTTTCCGGAACAGGAGAAGAAGCGGAAGCGTTCGTGTATTTATCATCATTGTGTCCTACTTTCTTTTATTTATTCTGTTCTCGCTTAGAACGGGTTTGGCGAAGGGCATAAGCGAAATGACAAACTTGGTCATGTTGCGATAAAATAAGTAGTAATTAGTGGATATAGCGGTTTGGAACATACGTCTAGGAGATAGTGACGTTTTTGCCGGCATATGAGAAACAAACTTGGTTTATAGTGCCAACAATGGAGGAGGAATAATCAATGAAGTGGGAGCGCATTCCGGTCGGGCCGATTCAGGCCAACGCCTACATCCTATCCCATACGGATGGCACTTGTGTCATCTTCGATCCGGGCGCGGAGGGAGATAGAATTGTTCAGCATATTGAAAAACAGCAGCTCACTCCGCTGGCGATTTTATTGACCCATGCTCATTTCGACCATATCGGCGGCATCCATGAAGTGAGAGCACGATGGGAACTGCCTATTTATATCCATGAGAAAGAAAAAGAGTGGTTAACCGATCCTGCTTTAAACGGATCGGCGTATTTCGGCGGCCAAGTCATCGTCCGCCATGAGCCGACGTGCATAATAGGAGAACAAACGTTGCAAATCGGAGCGTTTGCCTTTGATTTGTTGGAAACACCAGGCCATTCGCCGGGCAGCATTTCTTACTATTGTAAAGAGGTTGAAGCGGTGTTTTCCGGAGATGTACTTTTTGCCGGCAGCATTGGACGCACTGATTTGCCAGGTGGAAACTATGAACAGCTATTGCGCAGCATTCATGATAAGCTGCTTACATTGCCGGAGGAAACAGTCGTATTATCCGGACATGGACGGGAAACGACAATCGGTGCAGAAATGGATGCAAATCCGTTTTTGCATGGATTTTAAAAGGAATGAATGCAAAAAAGCAAACGTGCCGGCCTCGGTTGGCAAATGACACGTTTGCTTTTTTGCAAACAAAAAACCCTTCTTCGATCGAGAAGGGTTTTTGGGGGATGTTCTATCCATATAATGGGAGGGGATATAGTTAAGCTACTACTATAACAATATAACAGTATTTTTACTATGTCAATAGTAAAAAGCAAAAAACAGGAAAGGAAATAGATATGGCAAAGGCGGTTTATGAAGCGATCCAATCGTCGCCGCTTAGGCGCATCTCGTATGCCGACTATATGAGGTTGGCTTTATATAACGAACAGTTTGGCTATTATATGAGCGAAAGAACGAAAATTGGAAAAGATGGAGACTTTTTTACGAACAGCTATGTTTCCGACGTATTTGGCAAGCTGTTTGCTTCCTTTTTTCTCCGGTTAGTAGAAAAAGGCGGTGTGTTGCCGCATATTTGCGAGTTCGGAGGCGGGGACGGCAAATTTGCGCGCGCGGTGTTAGAGGAATGGAAGCGAAAAAGTCCGCACACATACAAGCAACTATCTTATATTATTGTCGAAACAAGTCCTTACCAGCGGGCACAGCAGATGCAAACGCTTGGCGATGCTGCAGAAAAAGTGATACAGTATAAAGATATAAAGGAACTAAAGCAGCATATACCTTCGTTTACGGGAATCGTCTTTAGCAACGAATTTTTTGATGCTTTTCCGGTGCACGTCATCACAAAGGAAAATGGAAAAATATATGAATGTTTTGTCACCGCGAACGATGGCAAGCTGATCGAGGAAAAATACCCGTTAGATAATGAAGATATTTTTCAATATTTACATGAGCGGCAGCTTTATTTAGCGGACGGACAGCGTTTAGAAGTACCGCTTGAGATGAAACAGTTTCTTTTGCAAACCGCTTCGTTTTTTCAGAATTGTGTAATGATAACGATTGATTACGGCTATACTGACGAGGAGTTACGATGGCCAGCAAGGCAGCAGGGAAGCTTGCGCGGATATTATCGCCACCATCTCATCACCGATCCGCTTATGTATCCTGGAGAGATGGATATAACAGCGCATGTTCAGTGGGACGCGCTGCGAATGTACGGGGAGCAGGCGGGATGGGAGGATGTTGCGCTCGTCAGGCAGGACCGCTTTTTGCTTGCGGCTGGAATATTGGAGTATTTAGTGGCACACGACGATGTAAATCCGTTTTCCTCTAAAAACAGACAAAACCGGGCGCTTCGCTCTTTGATCATGGGCGAGGGAATGAGCAGCGCCTTTCATGTGATGATCCAACAAAAAGGTATGCAGCTTTGCTGGGATGATATATGGGCGCAGCGAGAGTTTTTGCTTTTTTCCTAATGGAAGGCAAAGAAAATGAGCAGGAGAAACAGCCTCCTGCTCGTTTTTCATTCTCCCATTCCTGGGACCATCATAAATGTTGTCCAATACGTAAAGGCGGCGAAGAAAATGGTTAAGTATGCCCCGAAAATATAAATGTACATTCTTTCCGTTAATTTTAAATAACCAACTAAGAGGAAAAATACGGTTTGACCAAAGAAAATGAGCGATGTTGTGTGCATATGCCCAAGATAAAACATGACTGCGAAAATTCCCGTCCAAAACGCTAAGACGCGGAACATACGATCCATTATGTATCCCTCCTTTTTATGTGCAAGTCCCCACCTTTACTTATTATAATGTACAATAATAGCGAATGTAAATAACGCTTTCCATATCTATCCCCATATTGTGCCGTTGTGTTGTCGCAACGGCAAGACGCAGGCTTGCCTCCGGCAGTCAAAAAGCATTATGATTCTCCGTAAAAGGTGAAACCTCAAGCTCCATTTGTGAAACATAAAAGCGCTTTTCTGCCAATGCTGACAGAAAAGCGGTGCCTTTGTTTTATTGTGCCAAACTTGCCCGGTACGAGCAATAATCGCAGCCGTTTGTCATGCTTTCCACTTCTACTAGTTCTGTGTTTGGGAAAAGCACTTCAAACATTCCTTGCAAAAAGGCGCGGTGCATTTGGCAAACGGTTTCCGGCGTCTGAAAGGCGATTTCTTTAAACGGACAGTTAAAAATTTGCAAATATATTTTTCCTTCTTCTTCGTTATATTCAAACGTCGGGTAAAATCCTGCCGTTTCTGCTGCTTCTTTCACGATGGCTGCTTTTTCGGCAAACGTTAACTGCTGTGGGGATTGATCATGTGGGATGCGCTGGGCGACAAGTTCTTTGCCAAAGCTTTTTCCTGTTTCGTAAAGCGCCTGTTTGCCCACATCACCAAGCTTCATCATCGCTTGGATCGCGATTTTGGCAAGGAGCTGATAATCACGAAACGGAAAATGCAGCTGAATGACTTCATCCGATAGACGGTAAAGGCGGCTTGGCCGTCCACCTTTTCCAGTTTTTTGCGTTTCGGAAACAATCATACGGACATCTTCCAGCTTTGTTAAATGAAGACGGGCGACATTCGGGTGGATGTTAAATGCATCGGCAATTTCTTGAACAGATACTTCCTTATGTTTTTTGGTGATATACTCGTAAATATGATAGCGTGTCGGATCCGCCAATACGTTTGTAATTTTTAATGTTTGTTCCATAATGGTTCCTCCTAAATAATAATTCCTATGACCATTATAATAAATTGGTTTTCGGCAAGGAATGATATTTATCACTGTCAACATAAATATCGTAAAAAGTTCATAAAATGTTCATAAAATTTTTTTATTTTTAATGCAGGAAATAGGAGAAAGCAAGTCGAAATATACAATTAGTTTGATGAAAGGGGGAATGGTATGAACGAATGAATGAGATCGAATTTTTGGCGGACTGTCTTCTCATGGAAGCGGGGTTGTTTCGCGTCTCGGATATTCATATCGTTCCGCGGAAGAACGATGCGGTAGTACGTTTTCGCTTAGATGGAATGCTGATGGAAAAAGCAGCGCTGACAAAAGAAACATGTGAGCGGCTGATTACCCACTTTAAATTTTTAGCAGGCATGGATATTGGCGAACGCCGCCGGCCGCAAAGCGGAGCAATGGAGATAAACCAGCGAGGGGAAATCATTTATTTGCGTCTTTCCACATTGCCGACACTCTACGACGAAAGCCTCGTCATCCGGCTTCTTCCACAAAGTTTTTTCCTGCCGCAGTCACAAATTTCTCTGTTTGCCCACTCCACTAACATATTACTTTCCCTGTTTCAACAACCGCAAGGATTAATCATTTTCACCGGGCCGACCGGATCAGGAAAAACGACAACTTTATATACGCTGCTGCGGATTTGCCAAGAAAGGTGGCATCGCAATGTCATCACTTTGGAAGATCCGGTCGAAAAGCGGATTGACAATTTACTGCAAGTGCAGATTAACGAAAAAGCGGGAATTACGTATGCCGCTGGCTTAAAGGCTGCTTTGCGCCATGACCCGGACGTCATTATGGTCGGCGAAATCCGCGATGCCGAAACGGCAAAAATTGCGGTGCGCTCGGCCATGACAGGGCATTTGATTGTCTCGACGATGCATACGAACAACGCGGTTGGCGCGATTTACCGTTTGCGCGAATTCGGCATCCCGCTCGCTGATGTTGAACAAACATTGCTCACAGTAGCAGCACAGCGGCTTGTCGATTTACTCTGTCCGTTTTGCGGCGAACATTGCTTGCCCGTTTGCCGCCAATATCGAAAAGTGCGCCGCGTCGCTGTGCATGAACTGCTGTATGGAAATGCACTGTCGGATGCTATTCAATCCGTGCAAACAGGAAACCAACTATGCCGCTACTATACGTTGGAAAATATCATTCGCAAAGGAGTGGCGCTTGGGTTTTTGCCGGCGCACACTCTCGCGGTCGTTAAGGGAGGGGAAAAATGAAGAAACGAAAATGGCCGCTACATCAGCAAGGAACGTTTTTAGTGCGGCTAGGAAGCCTGTTAGAAAGAGGGTATTCGCTGTCACAAGCACTCGAATTTTTAGAAATTCAAGAGCCGCTTTCCCGACGCCATCATTTGCAGCAATGCCTTTCCCGACTTCGTTCGGGACTACCTTTTTACCAATCTGTTGCTTCGCTTTCTTTTCATCACGAAGCAATCGGCTATTTGTTTTTCGCAGAGCAGCGCGGGGATTTACCGCGCGGCATTATCGAAGCGGGAAAAATGCTAATGCAGAAAGCGGAATATATGCAAAAGCTACGCAAAACGAGCAGCTACCCGCTAATGTTGCTGTTTTTTATGGTATTGATGTTGGCTGCCGTTGGGCATCTGCTGCTGCCGCGGTTTGCTCAAGTTTCTTCCACTCTATCCTCTTCGCCATCTTTGGCATCCACCGTTTTTATGCACATCGTTTCTATTGTCCCTAATATGTTTGCTGTTGTTTTTGTTTTATGTATCGTTTGTTTTCTTTTTTATATCGGCTCGTTTCGAAAATGGACGGTGACCACCAAGATCAACGTTGTGATGAAAATCCCGCTTCTTCGATCTTTTGTCAAGCTTTATGTCACCCATCTGCTTGCGCTGCAGCTCGGCCATTTACTACAGGGAGGAATGTCGATATATGAGGCGCTCCAAGTTTTTGAACGACAAGAATCGCTGCCGTTTTTACAGGCGGAAGGAAGAAGGATCAAAGACGAGCTGGCGAAAGGACTTCCGCTAGATAGCACTATCGCTGCTTGCAACTATTACGAACAAGAGCTGGCGCTCGTGATCCGTCATGGCCAGTCTAATGGGGAATTGGGCAAAGAGTTAAATCATTATAGCGAAATATTGTTTCAGACGTTCGAGGAGCGACTTGAAGCGTTATTGAAATTCATTCAGCCGCTGCTTCTGTCTTCTGTCGGTTTGCTTGTCATTTGCATGTATTTGGCGATTTTGCTGCCGATGTTTTCTATGATGAATCATTTATAGGAGGGAAGGACAGTGAATGAAAAGGGTTTTACATTAATCGAAATGTTAATCGTATTAATGGTTATTTCTGTCTTATTGCTAATTGTCATTCCAAATATAACAAAACATAACGGGATGATTAACACCAAGGGATGTGCGGCGTTTGTCAATACCGTCCAAGCACAAGTCAAAGCGTATGAGATGGAGAATAACAAAATTCCTACTGTACAGGACCTGATCGATGAAAAGTATATTAAGTCTGATAAATGTCCGAACGGCCATTCCATTCAAATTAATAGCAACGGGGAAGTAAGCGAAAGTGGAACGTGATCGCGGATTTACCTTTACCGAAATGCTTCTCGTTTTATCCGCCATCACCGTGTTGATGGCGGTTTCTCTCCCTTCTTTAAGCAACTTGGCGCGGCAGAAAACAGAAACGTATATCATTACACAGTTGCGTGATGATTTATTGTACGCCCAGCAATATGCGATGACCTATAAAACGCGGGTGGCCGTGACATTTTCGGAAAGCCGCCCCGAATATCGGATGACAGAAATGAAAAACGGGAAAACGCTTTTCATCCGCACGCTTCCGAATCCATGGAAGTTCCAGCTGACGACGCTGACGATGCCGCTTCTCTTTTTGGAAAACGGAAATGTGAATAAAGCGGGAGCGCTTGTATTAAAAAGAAAAGACAGCGCCTATAAAATTATATTTTTGCTCGGAAAAGGGAGGTTTTATGTGCAAAAAATGTAGCGGATTTACGTTAGTGGAAGCGGTGTTTGCCCTCGCGCTGCTGCTTGTTGTAACAACAGCATTGCTGCCGTTGTTTACGCAAATCGCAATCGAACGGCAAAATATAGCGCTAAAAGCAAAGGCGCAGCAATTGTTGTCTGTCGCCCTTCATGAAGAAGATATGAAGCCGGAAGCAACGGTAGCAGATGGAAGGACGACGTTTGTCCTTCGTTCGTACTATGAAGAAAATGATATGTGGAAAGTATGTGTGAGTTGGAACGATTTCGCCGGACGCAGTTTAGAAAGGTGTGGATATGGGAAGCGATGAACAATGCCGTAAAAGGCTTTACGTTTTTAGAAATGCTTGTCGTCTTGTCTGTCGTTTTACTAGTTACCTCGCTGCTGCCGCTGTTTTTTGATGCGCGTTTATTCACCTATGACAATGTGAACGGATTTCACCGTACGGAGTGGCAGATTTTCCTGCAGCAACTCGAAAAGGAGCTGAACGAATCAAAACGATGGGAAAGCAGCGGGACGGCGTTATATTTAGAAAAGTTTACCGGGGAGCAAGTCAGTTTTGATTTATACCAATCGACGATCCGCCGGCAAGTAAACGGCACCGGTAATGAAACGGCATTGCAGTATGTTAAGAGTGTTGCCTATACCACGACAAATAACGGAATTTTTCTTCATGTCACGGCAACGGACGGAAAAACGTATGAGGCGTTTCTTTCCCGACTTTTTTAGCAAGGTGGCGGTGCGCATGCGCAAGCAAAGCGGTGTCATTTTTCCGCTCACAGTCGTGGTCTCGTTTTTCCTTCTTCTTATGCTTGGTCACGTTCTCGCGCTGTATGAGGTGGAAATGGAAACGATGAAGTACGAGCAACAATCTTTTGAAGTGGAGTCCATTATGCAGATGGCTGTTTTTGACGTCAAAAAACAGATGGCGTCTTCCCCTTTACAGCAAGAAAAGGAAGGGACATTTTTGTATCCGATTGGAAAAGCGGATTATCAGTGGAAGAAGATAGATGAAACCACAATCCAAGCGACGATTTCCGCCTATTCCAGCGGCGGCATCCGCTATAGCGCCACTTTTCTCGTATCGTTTCCGTCACTCGATATTATCGAGTGGACGGAGAATGACGTGCCATGATTAAAAAATGACAGCAATGGAAAGGATAATAAAAAAGGGGGTGGCATTGATGGCGGCAAACGATTATGTAAAGTTTGTCACCCAGCAATTGGTCGCTTATATGGATTTGCCGAAGGAAGAGCGAAAAAAGAGACGAATGCAGCGAAAACAAGAAAAACCGCCGCTGGCTTATCGCTGGTTCGGAATGCTTCCCCTTTCCCTTCGCCTTTTGTTTCGGCGCCATTCTTAAAGGAGCGCTCTCAATAGAGAGGCGCTCCTTTTTATATAATGATCAAGAGCGGGGAAGCAAATAAAACATCCCGCCGTTAATAACGGAAACGATAATGCGTGGTTTGTACTGCTGTTCCAGCGCTTCTTTTTCGATATAATAACATTCCGGCTTCTCTTCTACTCCTTCATAAAAGTGGTCGAGAAGCGCCAAATCTTCCATCCATCGTTCTTTTGCTTTTTCCGCCCATGTATGATCGTCCGCGGCAATGCGGCTGCGAATATATTGCTCCAAACGACCGATTCCGCTTTTCGGTTTGATGAGCGGTGAAATCGTAAAACAGTAATCAGGAATTTTCGGTGTGAGCTTCCGTTTTTGCAGAAGCTCGTGAAATTGCTCGATAATCGTTCCGCTAATTAAGTGCAAGCCGAGCGATAAAATTTGGTCTTTTTTTCGATCGCATTGATAGGAAATTTTTACGTTTAAGCCAAGCCAAGGATGGAGCGGAAGGTGCGTGTGCTGGAGAGCATCGGGCTCTTCATAAAGGCGGATGAAGCTGCCGCGCTTTTGCGCGGAGCGGAAAATTTGGTGCAATCGCGGCGAGCCGAAATGCAGCCGTTCTCCTTGCAAAGATTTTGTTTTTTCCGTTTGTTTTGTAATCAGCGTCAGCTGCATCGGCTGCGGCGTGCCGCCGGTCCGTTCGATATAATGCCAATAAAACGGCCGGTTCATTAACTCTTTGTCCATTTCGATGGTCAGCTGCACCGTCATATATTCATCATTCGCTTCAAGAATCGCGCATTCATTGGCGCGGAAATACCGCTCGACAAAATGTCGGATTTCATGTTGCTGCATAATGCTCTCCTCCTTTGGCAAGCTGGTCCGCTAATTCAATCATGGCTGTGATGTTTTCCATTTTGATTTTCATTTCGCCTTCGCTTCTAGAGTGGATTAACGCATCTTGCAAATAACGCTCCAAGTTGGCAAAATTCATTTTCGCTAAAATGTCGTCGAGTTCGCCGATGACCCGTTCAAACAGGCGGATTTTTTCATATAAGAGCGTTAAAATATGCTCTTCGACCGTATTTTTAACCGCGAAATTATAAATATAGACGTCGTCTGTCTGGCCGAGGCGATGGACGCGGCCAATCCGCTGTTCAAGCCGCATCGGGTTCCAAGGCAGGTCATAGTTAATGACATGGCGGCAAAACTGCAAGTTGATTCCTTCCCCGCCCGCTTCGGTGGCGATAAAAACTTGGGCATGGTTCTTAAAGAGTTCTTTCATCCAATCTTTTTTTCCGCGTTTAAAGCCGCCGCGGAACGGGACGGAAGTGATGCCGTGCTGCTTTAAAAACCATTGCAAATACAGCTGGGTCGCCCGGTATTCGGTAAAAATAATGACTTTGTCATTAATGGAGCGAATCAGCTCGAGCGCTTTCTCCGCTTTCGAATTGGTGGTGACTGCATTAATTTTTTCCATCAGTTTATGGAACGAATCCGGGACATTGCCTTCATATTTGTCCATCATATTTTTGACGGTAAGAAACAGAGCTTCACGGCTGCTGCACGCCTCCCTTAGCATCGTGATAAGGGAAAATTGGCTGCCAAATAGCAATTCCCCGTCATGCTTTAATGCTTGCACCGCCTCATACATTTCGCGTTCTTCTTTTGTAAATTCGATAAGCACCGGCTCTACATGGCGCTTCGACCATTCGATGCCGGTATCGGCGCGGCGGTTGCGGATCATCACTTTATTGACTAGCGCTTTTAAATGTTCGTTGGTTTTTAGAGAGCGTGTTTTGCCGTACGTTTTCGCAAAATATTCGGCATTCCCTAAATGACCGGGCTTTAGCAAAGAAACGAGGTTGAAAATTTCCTCGATCCGGTTTTGAATCGGGGTGGCGGTCAGCAATAAACAAAACTTCTTTTTTAAATTTTGTACGAATTCATAGTTTTTAGTTTTATTATTTTTCAGCTTATGTGCCTCATCGATGATGACCATGTCATATTGCTGCTTGTAAATGATTTCGCGGTGCGGGCTTTTTTTAGCGGTATCGATCGAGGAAACGACGACATCGCATTGTTCCCATACATAGCTTTTTTTCTGCTGCACGGCGGGAATAAAGAACTTTTCATTCAGTTCTTTCACCCATTGCGACACGAGGGAGGCGGGAACGAGAATGAGCACCTTCTTTACTAGTCCGCGGATCATATATTCTTTTAAAATGAGTCCGGCTTCAATCGTTTTGCCAAGCCCGACCTCATCAGCAAGGATCGCTTTTCCGTTCATGTTCTCGACGACCTGCCTTGCGACTTCGAGCTGATGTGGAAGCGGTGTTAAGTGTGGCAAATGCTTTGGCGCCTGCAGGCCGTCAAATTCAGGCACGCTTAAATGCATTGCTGCCTCCAATGCAAGCTGGTACATTTCCCAGCTCGCCCATGGACCGTCTTTTTCAAGCCGCTCGATAAATTCTTCCTTCCACGACTCATCCATTTCGATGTCTAGCATCGCATTCATCTCCTTCCCTTGCTACGAATATTTATTTTTTTGTTACTGTAAACATTTCAGTAATTACTAACATTTATTATTTATTAATATTTAAAAGTTCGTTATTTTTCTATTGCCCTTCTCTGTTTGTTAATGGTAGTATAAAGTTAGAAAGTTAAAAGTTATTTTTCGATTTTTACCTTCATTAGTTTGCCCATTTTCTTGAAAATTATATATGCGGCGGATGAGAACAAGGGGAGAGACTACGTGATGTAGCGCCGAAGGAGCAAGCGAAAACGCGAATCTCTCAGGCAAAAAGACTCTTGTTTGACGCAGCTCTGGAGAGCGTTCACCACCCGTGAACCACCCAAGAGGAAACCTTACAATAGGGAAACTTTCAGGTACCAGGACAGAGCCCACCACTCATGATGATGAGGGGGGAGTCTGTCCTTTTTGCGTTGACGGAAAAACGAGGAGGGAACAAAATGTTAAAACGCACGCCGCTATTTCCTGTTTACGAGCGCTATGGCGCAAAAACGATCGATTTTGGCGGATGGGAACTTCCTGTCCAATTTTCGAGCATTAAAGAAGAGCATGAAGCAGTGCGCATGCGCGCAGGCCTATTCGATGTATCGCATATGGGCGAGTTTGTCGTCAAAGGGAGCGGGAGCCTTGCGTTTTTGCAAAAAATGATGACGAATGATGTTGCGAAATTAACAGATGGCCGTGCGCAATATACGCTGATGTGCTATGAAGACGGCGGCACCGTTGATGATTTATTAATTTATAAAAAAGCGGACGGGGAATATCTTCTTGTTGTCAATGCCGCAAATATAGAGAAAGATTTTGCTTGGTTGAATGAGCACGCATTTGGCGATGTGCAGCTGGAAAATGTTTCAGCGGAAATTGCCCAGCTTGCCCTACAGGGACCGCTTGCAGAACAAGTGCTGCAAAAATTAACCAATATTGATTTATCGACGCTCAAGTTTTTTACGTTTCAAGATAATGTTGATCTTCAAGGAGTAAAAGCGCTTGTTTCCCGTACCGGATATACGGGGGAGGACGGATTTGAAATTTATTGCTGTGCCGAAGATGCGATCGCCCTTTGGGAGGCGATTTTAGAAGCAGGAAAAGAAGAAGGCGTTATTCCGTGCGGGCTTGGCGCGCGCGATACGCTTCGTTTTGAAGCGGCATTGCCGCTTTACGGCCAAGAGCTGTCCAAAGATATTACGCCGATCGAAGCAGGGCTTGGATTTGCGGTGAAAACGAACAAAGAGATGGATTTTATTGGAAAAGATGTGCTGAAACAACAAAAAGAAGAGGGAACCGCACGAAAGCTAGTCGGTATCGAAATGATTGACAAAGGCATTCCTCGCCATGGCTATAAAGTGTTTGCCAATGGGGAAGAAATCGGCTTTATTACGACAGGAACGCAATCGCCGACGTTAAAGAAAAATATCGGCTTAGCGCTGCTGAAAGCGGAATTTGCCGGGCTTGGCAGCGAAGTAGAAGTGGAAATTCGCGGCAAACGCCTAAAAGCAAAAGTCATTGCGACGCCGTTTTATAAGCGGGCAAAGTAATAGAAAAGGGGAGAATGGAACGTGCTGCATCGATATTTGCCAATGACCGAAGAAGATAAGAAGGAAATGCTAAAAGCAATTGGCGTTGACTCGATTGATGATTTGTTTGCCGATATTCCGGAAAGCGTGCGCTTCCGCGGCGAGTTAAACATTAAAAAGGCGAAGTCGGAGCCGGAGCTGTTCAAAGAATTGACCGAGCTTGCTGCGAAGAACGTCGATGCGAAAAAATACGTCTCTTTTTTAGGAGCGGGAGTGTATGATCATTATATTCCGGTCATTGTCGACCATGTCATTTCCCGTTCTGAGTTTTATACGGCATATACCCCGTATCAGCCGGAAATTTCGCAAGGTGAGCTGCAGGCGATTTTCGAATTTCAAACGATGATCTGCGAGCTGACCGGTATGGACGTGGCTAACTCGTCAATGTATGACGGCGGCACGGCACTCGCGGAAGCGGTGCTGTTAAGCGCTGCGCATACGAAACGGAAAAAAATATTGCTGTCGAAAGCCGTCCATCCGGAATATCGCGATGTCGTGAAAACGTATGCGAAAGGACAGCGCCTTGAGGTGGTTGAAATTCCGTTTGCAGGCGGCATTACTGATTTAGAAGCGCTTAAGGCGGAAATGGCCGACGATGTCGCTTGCGTCATCGTCCAATATCCGAACTTTTTCGGACAAATTGAACCGCTAAAAGACATCGAGCCGATTGCACATGGTGA
Organism: Parageobacillus genomosp. 1; assembly: GCF_000632515.1. Taxonomy (GTDB): domain Bacteria; phylum Bacillota; class Bacilli; order Bacillales; family Anoxybacillaceae; genus Saccharococcus. The sequence continues at coordinate 2,457,150 of NZ_CM002692.1, read as the reverse complement.
AAAAAGCATGTTTGTCGTTGCCAGCAATCCGCTCGCGCTCGGTGTGCTCACCCCGCCGGGGCAGTTTGGCGCCGACATTGTCGTCGGTGATGCGCAGCCATTTGGCATTCCGATGCAATTTGGCGGACCGCATTGCGGTTATTTTGCCGTCAAAGCGGCGCTGATGCGGAAAATTCCGGGCCGGCTTGTCGGACAGACGACCGATGAAGAAGGACGGAGAGGGTTCGTATTGACGCTGCAGGCGCGCGAGCAGCACATTCGCCGTGATAAAGCGACGTCCAACATTTGTTCGAACCAGGCGCTAAACGCGCTTGCCGCGTCGGTGGCGATGACGGCGCTCGGCAAAAAAGGCGTCAAAGAGATGGCGATGATGAATATTCAAAAAGCGCAATATGCGAAAAATGAACTAGTAAAACGCGGTTTTGTCGTGCCGTTTACCGGTCCATTCTTTAACGAATTTGTCATCCGCTTGTCCAAACCGGCAGGAGAAGTCAATAAGCATCTTTTGGAAAAAGGCATCATTGGCGGATACGACCTCGGCCGCGATTATCCAGAATTGGCGAACCATATGCTTATCGCGGTCACGGAATTGCGGACAAAAGAGGAAATCGACACGCTTGTGAAAGAATTGGGGGATTGCCATGCATAAAGATCAGCCGCTTATTTTTGAAATCAGCAAACCAGGTCGCATCGGGTACAGCTTGCCGGAATTGGACGTTCCGGCTGTCGATATCGATGAAGTTGTACCTGCGGATTATATCCGCACGCAAGAACCGGAACTTCCGGAAGTATCAGAACTCGATATTATGCGCCATTACACCGCTTTATCGAAACGAAACCATGGCGTCGATTCCGGTTTTTACCCACTCGGTTCGTGCACGATGAAATACAATCCGAAAATCAATGAAAACGTCGCCCGCTTGTCTGGGTTTGCCCATATCCACCCACTTCAGCCGGTAGAAACGGTGCAAGGAGCGCTGGAATTAATGTACGATTTGCAGGAGCATTTAAAGGAAATTACCGGCATGGACGCCGTGACATTGCAGCCGGCCGCGGGTGCGCATGGCGAATGGACGGGTCTGATGATGATTCGCGCCTATCATGAGGCAAACGGTGATTTCCAGCGGACGAAAGTAATTGTTCCTGACTCTGCCCATGGCACGAACCCGGCTTCGGCGACGGTCGCCGGCTTTGACACGGTGACGGTCAAGTCGACGGAGAATGGGCTTGTCGATTTGGAAGATTTAAAACGCGTCGTCGGTCCGGATACAGCGGCATTGATGCTGACAAATCCGAACACGCTCGGCCTGTTTGAAGAAAACATTTTAGAAATGGCGAAAATCGTTCACGAAGCCGGCGGAAAGCTGTATTATGACGGAGCGAACTTAAACGCGGTGTTAAGCAAAGCAAGACCGGGGGACATGGGCTTTGATGTTGTCCATCTCAACTTGCATAAAACGTTTACCGGCCCGCACGGCGGCGGTGGTCCTGGCTCCGGCCCAGTCGGGGTCAAAGCTGACCTTATTCCGTTTTTGCCGAAGCCGGTCGTGGAAAAAGGTGAAAACGGCTATTATCTCGATTATGACCGCCCGCAGTCCATCGGCCGTGTGAAGCCGTTTTACGGTAACTTCGGCATCAACGTCCGCGCCTATACGTATATTCGTTCGATGGGACCGGACGGGCTGAAAGCAGTCACCGAATACGCGGTGTTAAACGCCAACTACATGATGCGCCGCCTTGCCGAATATTACGATTTGCCGTATGACCGCCATTGCAAGCATGAATTCGTGTTGTCCGGCAAACGGCAAAAGAAACTCGGCGTCCGCACGCTTGATATCGCGAAGCGTTTGCTAGATTTCGGTTTCCATCCGCCGACGGTTTATTTCCCGCTTATCGTCGAGGAATGCATGATGATCGAGCCGACGGAAACGGAATCGAAAGAAACGCTCGATGCGTTTATCGACGCGATGATTCAAATCGCCAAAGAAGCGGAGGAAAATCCGGAAATTGTGCAAGAGGCGCCGCATACGACCGTTGTCAAACGCCTCGACGAAACGACAGCGGCGCGCAAGCCGATCTTGCGCTATCAAAAACAATAAAAACGAATGTCACAGGCGATTCATTCCGCTCGGAATGGATCGCTTGTTTTTGTATATTAATAATAGACAGAAAAATTAGAAAAAATAATTATTTTGGCGTTTACGCTTCTGTCATCAAGACGGGAGAAATTCATGTCGGAGACGAAGTGTATCTTTTAGATTAATGGGAGTAATGTCCATATCTCAAACAGACAAGTTCCTTTCTCTGCAAAGAAGATGAATGCATCTATATTTTATTGACATAAAAACCATATTAGTTTAGTATATAAACTAACATTATTAAACAGAAGCAGTAAGTCGTTTTTATTTTGCATACCACAGTAGGAGAAAAAGATGAAATATAGAAGACTGGAGAGTAAGCAAGTGAAATCGGCTTTGGCCATAGACGATCGGCGGATCATGGGAAAAAGTAAACGACGAAGAATTGTAGCGTGCGTTTGCATATGTCATCATACAGCAGATGTCGACGTATATTGGTCAGAGGCTCATCCGCCTATTTGCGCGGCATACTATAAATAAAGTTTGCAGAAGGAAGACGGTATATGGTGCGAACAGGAAATATAGGACTCGTCAAAAAAATCAATAAACATATCGTATTAAAGCTGATTCGTGAAAAAAATAATATTTCGCGGGCGGAGATCGCCAAAATCACCGGATTAAACAAGGCGACGGTATCAGCGTTAGTCGATGAATTAATTTCCGAACATTTTGTCAGTGAAAGCGGAATTGGCGTTTCCACCGGTGGCCGCCGGCCGCTCATGCTCCGCTTTAACGAAGCGGCTGGCTCATTGATTGGCATAGAGTTAGGGGTCAACTACATTTATGCTGTGTTAACTAACTTAAACGCCGAGATCATTTGGGAAAAGATGTGCCATTTCCGCGCCAATGAAAAGCAGGAAGCAATCATTGAAAAAATGATCGCGATGATTCACGAAGCCATTCGCCATGCGCCAACTACTCCGTATGGAATAATGGGCATCGGCATTGGCGTGCCGGGGATTGTGAATACAGAGGAAGGACTTGTTATATTTGCACCAAACCTTCATTGGGATCATGTTGCTCTTGCTTCCATTCTTCAAAAACAATGGCCAAATTATCCGATTATTATTGAAAACGAAGCAAAACTGGCGGCGCTAGGGGAAAAATGGTTTGGCGCCGGCAAAGAGTTTGCGAATTTTGTATATGTCAGCGCTGGAATTGGGATCGGCGCCGGAGTCATCATTCACAACCAGCTATACCGCGGGATTGATGGCATTGCCGGCGAAATCGGCCATCATGTCATTGACGTTCACGGCGTTCGTTGCAACTGCGGCAATAACGGATGCTGGGAGATGTACGCGTCAGAAAAGTATATTCAGCGCCGGCTCGAGCAAGAAAACTATCATTCCATGCTAGAAGACTTTTCCGTAGAAAAAGTGCGCGCATTAGCCGAACGCGGCGACAAGCAAATGGCGCAAATATTAGCGGAGGTCGGCCGCTACCTGGGAATTGGGATTTTACATATCATTTATGCGTATAACCCGGAAGCCGTTATCGTCGGCAGTACGATTGGCAAGGCGGGCAAATGGGTGCTGGAGCCGGCACGGGAAGAAGTCGAAAAAAGGATATTGGTGAAAAATGGGAACGGCCCGTTCATTATTCCATCGCAGTTATTCGAAAAAAGCTGTGCGATCGGTGCCGTGGCTTCCGTATTAGAAAAAGTAGTGATGCCTTCGGAGTTAGAAGTCATTTCATAGCAGTCTAAACCAGGTGCCCTAAAAGTTTTTCGGGGCATCGCTTTTTTTTTTTAATAATTTATAATTTTGTACAATAGAGTATCATTCTGGTAACGAAAGAAGATGAGCAGTCAGGAATAAGGGGGAGTGTCAGTGGCAAAAACGATACAATCCGTTGCGAAAGTGATACTGGAATGCCTCGCTGCCATTTTAGGAGTAGTGATCGTCAGCGGTTTGCCCAACTTATTTCATAATATTTCGATCAATATAAAGGAATATGTAAAAACGTTAGGGTACATCAGCATGAAGCTTATTCATCCGCTAAGTATCGAATATGGAATGAATAGAAAAGTATTCCCGCAAATTCTTATTCATTATCGGGAGTCGCTCCTACTATGTGGATTGGCAATCGTGGTAGCACTAGTATTAGCATGGGGGATAACGTATATCACGCTGCTTTTCTTTCGGCGCAATATGGAGCGAATCCAAATGATATTAGCTTTTTTCGAGTCCTTACCCGATCTATTGATTATCGTGACCTTTCAGTTAATCGTGATCGCAATATTTAAAAAGACCGGCTGGCTCATTTTTCAGCTTGCTTCTGTCGGAGAGGAAAGAAGCCTTTTTTTGCCTGTTATTTGTCTGAGTATTCCGATTTCTCCGTTGTTTGCAAAGCTGCTTTTGCAGCAATATGAAAATGAACTTCGCAAACCATATGTAGAATATGCTTTTTCGAAAGGGTTGTCTTTTTTCTATATTCTGAATAAGCATGTGCTGCGGAACGTAGCGCTAGGATTGCTTTATTATTCGAAAACAATGATTTGGTGTATGCTTTCGAACTTGATTATGATCGAGTATGTATTTAACGTGAGTGGCATTACTGCTTTTTTGATTGAATATCATACTCCGGAAGTGTTTGCACTCGGGGTGTTATTATTATATATCCCGGTCTTTCTATTTTACAGAATTTCTTATTTGTTTCTTCCACAGATGTGGAAAGGGGAGAAGTAGCTTGATTCGTATATTGATGCGGGACAAGTTATTTATGCTGGGGTTCCTTTTTGTCAGCATATTGCTCCTCTTAAGTTTATTAAACAGCATGATCAATGATGGGAACATTCGGCAAGTACCAATTCTTTTTGATAAAAACGGTAATGTCATCGGCGCTCCTCCTTTTGCGCCTTCTCTTCGTTTTCCATTAGGGACTGATCGCAATGGATATGACATGCTCTATATTATTATACAAGGTGCAAAATTTACTATAGGAATCGCTTTACTCATCACGATGTTGCGCATGGCTTTGTCGATTATGATCGGTGGGACGTTAGGCGTTTACTGCAAAAAATGGATCCCAAAACTGGAAAACTTCTTTGATAGTTTTACTGTCGTTCCATTAACGTTAATCGCTTACTTTATTTTAGTCAATGTGCTGTGGATGCCGATCGACGGGTTTCCGCATCCTTTTTGGAAACGGGCCGTATTTGAAGTATTTGTTCTGACGGTTCTTGCTCTTCCAACGTTGTCATTTTATATTGCCAATGATATACGGAGAGTGTATAGAGAAGAGTTTGTTCAAGCGGCTAAAATATTAGGCGGTTCCAAATGGCATATTTTCAAAGTGCATGTGCTTCCGCATGTTTTGGAAAATTGGGTGCTGCTGTCTATTCAGCAATTCATCCAAGTATTAATGGTGTTGGCCCACCTAGGAGTGCTGCAATTATTTTTTGGTGGCACTTATGTCGACTATATGCAGATGGATCCTCCGAAAACGATTTCCTATGAATGGTCAGGACTCATTGGTGACAGCTATCCATTCATAAGCATCTATCCTTGGATTCCGCTTGTACCGATCGTGTTTTTTTCGTTAACGATTATTGCGGCACAACTGATGTTAAATGGGGTGAAAAGAGCATTTGTCTCAAAAAATGTAGTAAAAACGACGGACCTGTCATAAGAGAATGGTTTATTTGCATTATAGATGAAGAAAAACGAAAAGGATAGATGGCAAGCTTGCAGCTGCTATCTATCCTTTCTAGCTATTATTAAGCTTTTTTCTTGATTTTGCCCGTCCACGTTTTAAAACCGCCTTTTAAATGGTACAAATCGCGGTAGCCTTTGCGGTACAGCATTTGCGCGGCGCGGCCGCTGCGCAGCCCGTTTTGGCAGTATAAATAAATCGGCTGATCCTTCCGCAGCTCTTTCATGCGCATGCGTAGCTGGGTTAAAGGAATATTGCGCGCCCCTAAAATATGTCCAGCCGCAAACTCATCCGGTTCACGGACGTCAATTAATTGCGCTTTGCGGTAACCGGCGCGGAATTCTTCTTCCGTCAACGCTTTCACCATTTTTCGCTGCATCAAGAAGGTGATGACTGAATAAACGATAATCGCGCCGAGAATGATCAATAGTGCGTTCACAAGCCAGTCCTCCTTTTTGTACATTCGCTAACATCTATTATATAAAGGTTGCTATTTGGAAGCAAAGCATTTTCACAGCAACTCTATGAAAGGAAAGGGGAACTTTTTTCACGATATAGCGTTTTTCTTTCCATGTTCCGTTTTGTTTGCTAAACTAGTAAACGCGAACTTAAAAAAAGAAGGGTTGAAAGATGGCAAAAGAAGTATGGCGTTTTATTGATTCGGGCTATTGTACCCCATCGTTTAATATGGCGCTTGATGAAGCGCTTTTAGATTGGCATAGCGAAGGAAAAATTCCGCCGACGATTCGCTTTTATGGCTGGAATCCGCCGACGCTATCGATCGGTTACTTTCAAAAAGTCGAAAAAGAGATTGATTTAGAAGCGGTAAAACGCCATGGCCTCGGGTTTGTGAGACGGCCGACAGGAGGGCGCGGCGTTCTCCATGATAAAGAGCTGACATATAGTGTGATTGTTTCCGAAGAGCATCCCGATATGCCAAAAACGGTGACCGAAGCGTATCGGGTGATTTCGCAAGGAATTTTAGAAGGGTTTCGTTTTCTCGGCTTAAATGCCTATTTTGCCGTGCCAAGAACGGAAGAGGAAAAAGCGGATTTAAGAAGCCCAAGATCCGCCGTCTGTTTTGATGCGCCGTCATGGTACGAGCTCGTCGTCGAAGGCCGCAAAATTGCCGGCAGCGCGCAGACGCGGCAAAAAGGGGTTATTTTGCAGCACGGCTCGATTTTGCTTGACTTGGATGAAGATTTGCTTTTCAGCTTGTTTAAATATCCAAACGAACGGGTAAAAGAGCGTCTGCAACGCAATTTTAAAAACAAGGCGGTGGCGATTAACGAACTGACCGACCGCAAGATTACGATCGAAGAAGCGAAAGAAGCGTTTTATAAAGGATTTGAAAAAGGGCTTGATATCGTACTGGAACCGTATACATTATCGCCGGAAGAGCTCGAATATGTTCATGAGTTAGCGCGTACGAAATATGAAAGCGATGAATGGAATTTCAAACGCTGATTGGCAACATGGAAAATCATTCGTTTATCGGCAAAAACGGCGGGATTTTTCCGTTTTTCTCCTTTTTCCGCCGTTTTCTATTGTTTTTTTTATTTGACAAAATGAAAAATATTTGACCTAAACACAATATATAGTATGTTTTTTAGTGAAAAACATACTATATATTGTTTTTTTATGGTTAATATGGTAAGGTAAAAAAGACAGGACATGCAGGCAGAAAAGTGATGAAGAAATAGAAAGAAGAGGAGAGATTGAAGAATGACGGTCGCGTCTTCAGAAAAAATGAAAATTGATATCGAAAAGCTGAACGAGGATATTCGCCTGTTTCCGCAAGTGCATCCGATTACGGAGGACATGAAAATTACGCATAAAGGCGTTTCTCGTTTAGTGATGTTGGACCGCTACTCATTTAAAGATACGGAAAAATTGACGTTGGGAGTCGGCGATTTTGTTGTATTGACGATTAAAGAAGATCCGAAATTCCCGGCCCGCGGCTTGGGCTTTATCGTCGATATCGATTGGGCAGCGAAAAAAGCGAAAGTGCTCGTGGAGGAAGAATATCGGCACGTGCTCGAAGGAGAAGAAGCAGAGACGGGAATCGTCGTCCGCTCGCTCGATATTATCGACAAACCGCTAGAAATCTTTTATGAACAAATCGCCAAACGCAATGCGACAGGTTTGGCAGCGGTGGAAAAAACGGAGGAAAAACGGAAAGAGTGGTTTGAAAAGTTTTATCAAGAACTTGTCAGCTTAAACTTTGTACCAGCGGGACGGGTATTGTACGGCGCAGGGTCCGGCAAAGAGGTGACGTATTTTAATTGTTATGTCATGCCGTTTGTGAAAGATTCGCGCGAAGGGATTTCCGAGCATCGCAAACAAGTGATGGAGATTATGAGCCGCGGCGGCGGCGTCGGCACGAACGGTTCGACATTGCGTCCGCGCAACACGCTGGCGCGCGGGGTGAACGGCAAATCGTCCGGGTCGGTTTCTTGGCTTGATGATATTGCAAAATTGACCCACCTGGTTGAACAAGGTGGCTCCCGCCGGGGCGCGCAAATGATCATGTTGGCCGACTGGCACCCGGACATTATCGAATTTATCGTATCGAAAATGCAAAACCCGCGCATTTTGCGCTACTTGATTGAAAATACGGAAGACGAAGGCATTAAAAAAGCGGCACAAGACAAATTGAAATTCACGCCGCTTACCGAGCGGGAACGCGCGATGTACCAAGCCATCGTCAATTATAAAAACGCACCGGGCTACGGCGGCTTCAGTGAAGAGATTATTAAAGAGGCCGAGGAAAAATTGCGGACAGGCGGTACATACACGGTCCACAACCCAGACTTTTTAACAGGAGCCAACATTTCCGTCTGCCTGACGAAAGAATTTATGGAAGCTGTCGAAAAAGATGAAGAGTACGAACTGCGCTTCCCGGATGTCGAAACTTACTCAGAAGAAGAAATGCGGATTTACAATGAAAAATGGCACGAAGTCGGCGATGTGCGCGAATGGGAGAAAATGGGATACCGCGTGCGTGTGTACCGCAAAATTCGCGCCCGCGAGCTTTGGAAACTGATTAATATTTGTGCGACGTACTCCGCGGAACCAGGCATTTTCTTCATCGATAACGCCAATGACATGACGAACGCCCGAGCGTACGGTCAAAAAGTGGTTGCGACCAACCCGTGTGGTGAATAATCGCCTCACGTAAAAAACTGCGGAATTAAGCGGGGAGGCTGAGATGCTAACCCGAACCGAAGGCTGAGCCTAAAAACTCAGTCAGGGGCAACGCATAGGTGGTGAACCTGCGAAAGCAGAATATAATCCACCCACGAGGCCGCAGCATTGCACACGCTTTAATTATTATTCGTATTTAAAGAGAATTAAGGTGGCGTTAATGAACAGGGGATATGCAGGTTTTTATAAAGGACATTATTTACGAAGCTCATATGAATATGCGTATGCCAAATATCTTGATCATCACTCAATTCCTTGGAGCTACGAAGATTGTGTATTTGATATTGGATATAAATTGTATAAACCCGACTTCTTCTTATATGATCAAAAAGGAAAACTTGTTAAAATAGTGGAAATTAAATCGAGAAATAAAGACGCAAAAAAGAATGCGAGAGAAGCATTGAATATTATTGAGGAACAGCATCATATAAAGTGTGAACTAATCTCTTATGAAGAGCTGCTTGACTTGTATAAAACATTGCCTTTTTCTTTAACATCAACTATTGAGGAATGGATAAAATCAGAAAATACCACTATTAGTAAAGTCGCTTATGGTGAACTTAATGGTCATTATAATTTAAAACATGACGAGGAAACTAAAAAGAAAATAGGAGAGCATACTAGAAGCTTATGGCTATCTAATGGTATAGCAAAACAAAGAATGTTGGAAGGATTAAAAAAGTCAGGTTTAGCTCAGAAAGGAAAAATAAAAAAGCCAAGAGAAACCAGAACTTGTGAAGAGTGTGGAAAGATATTTAAAGTTATCATTACTTCAAAACAAAAGTTTTGCAGTCGAACTTGTGCAGGTCATCGGGCAATTAGGCATGCCACAAACACATATGTTGAAATAAGAAATGAGGTACACCATAATATACGGGAATATATTATTAAATGGTCAAGAGAAAACTCAGATATAGTTGTTAAAACACCTTTAAACAAAATAAAAACTACTATTCAATCCTTAATTAGGGATATTGAAAGGGAATTTCAAGTTAAAGATCTCAGAGTCATCTCAAAATCAGTATTTGGAGAAGATCGGGGAAGGAAAGAGTTAATTAAATTTATGAAAAGCGTGTGCAATGAAGATGTATGCTGAGCTAACGGGAAATGAACCGTTAGAACTAGGGGATAAAAAGCCCCTAGGGTAACATAACTGGAACAACCTCTCGCACCGTACTCGGTGTGCAACCTGGCCGCCATTAACTTGGCGAATATGGTCGATAAGGAAAAGAAAGTCGTCGACTATGAAAAATTAAAACGCACCGTCGAAATCGGCGTAAGAATGCAAGATAACGTCATTGATGCAACGCCGTATTTCCTAGAAGAAAACAAAAAACAAGCGCTCGGGGAACGCCGCATCGGTCTTGGCGTTATGGGATTGGCTGATTTGCTCATTTACTGCGAGAAAGAATACGGTTCCGAAGAAGGAAACAAGCTGGTCGATGAATTATTTAAAACGATTGCGACAACCGCGTACCGCGCGTCGATTGAACTGGCGAAAGAAAAAGGTAGCTTTCCGTTCCTTGTCGGGGAAACGGACGAAGAAACGCAAAAACTGCGGGAAGCGTTTATTAACACCGGCTATATGAAACGGATGCCGGAAGATATTCGCCAAGACATTTTGAAATACGGCATTCGCAATTCGCATTTGCTGACCGTGGCTCCGACGGGATCCACTGGGACAATGGTTGGGGTCTCCACAGGACTTGAACCATATTTTTCCTTCTCTTACTACCGCAGCGGCCGTCTCGGCAAGTTTATTGAGGTGAAGGCCGATATCGTTCAAGAATATTTAGACAAGCATCCGGAAGCGGATCCGAACAACTTGCCGCACTGGTTTGTCACGGCGATGGATTTATCGCCGGAAGCGCATGCCGATGTGCAATGCATCATTCAGCGCTGGGTCGATTCGAGTCTGTCGAAAACGGTGAACGCGCCGAGAGGATATACCGTTGAGCAAGTGCAAAAGGTGTACGAACGTTTATGGCGCGGGGGCGCAAAAGGCGGCACCGTGTATGTGGACGGAAGCCGCGACGCGCAAGTATTGACGCTGAAAGCGGAAGAAAACACAATCGAAGAGCAGCTCGAACTGCTCCCGGAAGAAAAAGAGGACAAAGAAACAAAACGCGCCGTTGTCCTCGTCGATACGATTCAAGATTTGCGGGCAACCGATGTAACGATCGGCTCCGAAGTCGGCAACATTTGTCCCGTTTGCCGCGAAGGTACGGTCGAAGAAATCGGCGGCTGCAACACATGCACGAGCTGTGGAGCGCAGCTAAAATGCGGGCTGTAAGTAAAATAAATAACAGAGAAAGCTGGCTTCAACCATGAGGCCAGCTTTTTTCATTCATAAAAGCATGGAAAAGAAAATATAGTAGTATGAGGCGTAATTACTGACTAAGGGGGATAATAATGCTGATCCATGTTGTGCAGCGGGGGGAAAATCTTTGGGCGATTGCCCAACGCTACGGGGTGCCGCTCGAGCGAATCGTCACGGCCAATGAGCTGAAAGATGCCAACCGCCTCGCGGTCGGGCAGGCGCTCGTCATTCCGGTTCCGTATCGCTATCATACCGTTCGTCCGGGAGAAGCATTATGGATGATCGCCAGACGATACGGCGTTTCACTGGATGCGATTGTTCAGGCCAACCGAATCAGCAACCCTTCCGTTCTTTACCCAGGAACGGTTCTTCTTATTCCGCCAAGAACACATACGGTACAGCAGGGAGAAACGTTGGCACAAATCGCCGCGCGGTACGGGACGACCGTGCAAGAGATCCTGCGAGTCAATCGGATTGCCGATCCGAATGTGATTTCCCCTGGCATGGTATTAACGATTCCTCATTCTAAGCCGGTCATTGAAGCGAATGCATTTACGATTGATCCAGGAGAAAAAGGAGCGCAGGAAGTCCGGGAAGTAGGCCGCCATTTAACGTACGCATCTCCGTTTGCGTATACAATCAGAGCAGATGGCGGGCTCAATCCGTTCAATGATGCGGCCATCATTCAGGCAGCAACGGCAGAAAGGGTCGTTCCAATGATGGCGATCACCAATTTTACGTATAAAGATCCGGGATCCAGATTGGCGCAGACGATCCTTTCCAATACACAATTACAAAACCGGCTGCTTGACAATGTTGTCCGTACGATGCGGGAAAAAGGATATCGCGGATTGAACATTGATTTTGAAAACGTCTATCCGTCTGACCGCGAGCGATATAATCAGTTTTTGCAGCGAGCTGTGGAGCGGCTTCATCGCGAAGGATACTTTGTTTCGACTTCTCTTGCCCCAAAAACAAGCGGGGAGCAAAAGGGATTATTATACGAGGCGCATGACTACCCAGCCCATGGGAGAATTGTCGACTTTGTCGTGCTGATGACGTATGAATGGGGATACCGGCTTGGCCCGCCGCAGGCGATTTCCCCGGTTCATCAAATTAGAAGGGTGCTCAATTACGCGGTCAGCGTGATACCAAGAAATAAAATTTTTATGGGATTTCAAGTTTACGCACGCGACTGGGTGCTTCCACACGTACAAGGGCAAGAAGCGGAAACATTCAGTCCGCAGGAAGCAGTAGAACGCGCCATTCGTTATGGAGCAACGATTCAATACGATCCAATCGCCGCATCGCCGTTTTACCGCTATGTCGACAGCCAGGGGCGGACGCATGAAGTTTGGTTTGAGGATGCTCGCAGTGCCCAGGCAAAATTTGAGTTGGTGAAAGAATATCAGCTAAGAGGAGTTAGCTATTGGGTGCTTGGTTATCCTTATCCGGAAAATTGGGTGCTGTTAGAGGACAATTTTCAAATTCGCAAGCGATGATAAATGGCCTTTTCCAACGAAGGTGCGTGTAAGCGGGTCACTCCGACAGCACGCGCTTTTTTTTTTTTTCGTTTGTGGGGAGGTTGTTTATAGCTGCTGCAATTCAAGCCGTTTCTTTATTTGATGAATTTCCGCGTCATGTTTTCCAGTTTTTGCGCTTAAATAGTCGATGTCGATTTTCGCGTTTCTCCAGTCATTGAAAAGCAGCTCAAACATCCGGCGGTGCTCGACCAATTCTTCTTCGATTTTTTTGAAATGGATTCTTGTTTCAATAATGAAATTGTCTAGTTTTTCTTCCCAACGTTGTTGCCGCTCTTCTAACCGCTGCTGTTGCTCTTCCAATCGTTGTTGTCGTTCTTCCAATCGTTGTTGCCGTTCTTCCAACCGTTGTTGTCGTTCTTCCAACCGTTGTTGTCGTTCTTCTAATCGTTGCTGTCGCTCTTCCAACCGCTGTTGTCGTTTTTCCAAGCGAAGTTGATTTTCTTCGAGCCGCTGTTGTCCCTCTTCGAGACGAGCGAGTTGCTCATGGACCGGCTGCAGCTCTTCTTTTAAAACGGAACGAAGCAATTCGATTAATTCTTGCGCCATTTTGTGTCCCTCCTTTCTATTGACTTCATTGTACCATTGCCGGAATGGAATGTCATGATGGATAATGGGAGAAAAGAAGTTTTTTAAAAGAGGCGGAGGAGAAATGAATGATTCATCAAATGGGATTGTATGAGAGACCTTTCCGTTCCATCCAATCCGGAAAGAAAACGGTGGAAGTGCGGTTATATGACGAAAAACGCCGCGGCATTCACGTCGGGGATATCATCGAATTTGTGAAAGTGTCTGATGAAAAGGAAACTGTGAAAGTAAAAGTGATGGCATTGCAGCCGTATGAAACGTTTGCCGATATGTATCGCGATATTCCGTTTTCCTTTTTTGACTGTGAAGGATGGACGATGGAGGAAATGCTCGAGGCCACATACGCCATTTATACGAAAGAACAAGAGCGGCAATGGGGCGCGTTAGCTATCTATATCCAATTGCTGGACGAATAGAAAACGAGAGGAGAAGATAAAGATGTCGCTAGAGATTATTTCTGAACGGTTTCGCCGCTTTGCCATTCGAGAATGCCGAGGGTCTAGTGAACTGTACGAACAGCTGTCATTAAACGTTGCCGAAGATGAGGAGATATTGCGCCTTGCTTCAGCTGCCCGAAGCGGCCAGCCGATTCCGAATTTGTTATTTGGTGTGGTGCATTATTTATTGCTCAAAGGATATACGCATGAGCTACGTGAATTTTATGGAAGTATGGTCGACCGGCCACGAAACCCGCAGCACGCTTTCCCTTATTTCCGCGATTTCTGTATCCGCTATCAAGAAGACATAACAGCGATGCTGGCAAGTAAACTCGTGCAGACGAATGAGGTTCGGCGTTGTGCGTATTTGTATTCGAGTTTTTGTTTTATTTATGATATGGTCAAAAAGCCTTTATCGCTCATTGAAATTGGCACAAGCGCCGGTTTGCAGCTGGCGTGGGACAAGTACCGATACGATTACGGTCTGCACGAAACATACGGAAACCCGCATTCCAATGTTTTGATCACCTCCGAAATTCGCGGAGAGAGTTTGCCGTTTTTGCTGCCGAAAAGTCCTCCGGTTGCGGAGCGTATAGGGATTGATTTGCATGTGAATGATTTGCAAAACGAAGAAGACCGATTATGGATGCAAGCGCTTATTTGGCCGGAGCATAAAGAGCGGCGCGAATTGTTTCAAAAAGCCGCCCGCTGCCTGCAGCAAACACCTGTCCGCTTTGTAGAAGGAGATGGAATATCGCTCTTACCTAACATGGTAGCTACAATTCCAGAAGATACTATTATTTGCGTGTTTCACACCCATGTGGCGAACCAAATCCCTGATGAAGCAAAACAGCTTCTCATCAAACAAATCCGGGATATTGGACAAACAAGGGATATTTTCCATCTATATAACAATATGTGGGACACAAAGCTTCATCTTGACTACTTTATCGATAGCATCGAACATAACGAAATTGTCGCAGAAACAGATGGACACGCCCGTTGGTTTCGCTGGGAGCTTGATCACAGCTAATTGAATGAAATATGAACAAAGATTTGCTATATTGTTGTAAGGCAATATCATATCTGTAACAATATTTGGTACCGTCAAGAAGTTCGATTCGGGAAAAGCTGGGTTATGCATCATCTCACAATCATTTGGTTATAGTAATTTATATCATAAAGGATGAGGGAAGCATGATATCGAAAAAGTCAAAGCAACCAAAGAAATCAAAGCGCTTAGCTAGTTTTTCGCTTGCGGTTATGGGAACTGGCTTTGTCGCAACTATTCCTTTGCAAGGATCGTTTCTAGGTGGCTTACTGCAAGGAGGCTTTGAGGCGGGGCTTGTGGGTGGATTAGCCGACTGGTTCGCCGTTACTGCCTTATTCCGGCATCCATTGGGACTGCCCATCCCCCATACGGCTCTTTTGCCTAAAAACCGGGAAAGAATGACAAAAGCTCTCGTCTCTACACTTGAAAATGACTGGCTTTCAAAAGAAAGTATTAGAAATAAAATCAAACAAATCAATTTTACAGAGAAAATACTGCCTGTTCTTGAGAGAGAGCTTCATTCAGATTCAGTTAAAAAGGGCGCTGTGTCACTCGTCGCACAAATGATCAGTCATATCAATCTTGAAAAAATTACTCCTTTTGTTGAAAAAGAAATAAAGTCTGCTTTTCATTCCATTGAAATGAGCACTGTCCTTCAGTCTGCCATCAATCAAGTACTCATTCGTGAATATGATGAGAAGGCGTTAGATTATCTGCTTGGCAAGGCAGAGGAATGGATAAGGAAAAGTAACACGAAGAATCAACTCGGCAAACTAGCAATATGGGCGCTTGACAATATAAAGTTAGACGGTTTTCTGCAGTTTGCGCTAAAGTCTTTTCAGAATCTATTGAATGAAGAAAAACTCGGCAGCATACTGCAAACCCTTCTTCTTAGTGTTGTAAGCAGTTTGCGCCAGACCGATGATACGAACAGGAAGGCTTTGCTTTTACATGTTCGTACGGAATTGCAGAACATAAAAAACAATAAGGAGCTGTTGGAAGAAATCGAAAATTGGAAGAACCATCTTATTGCTGATTGGGAGCCTGCTGAAAAAATAACCGAAATGTTGCAGAAAACTCAGCAGAAAGCATTGGCCTTTGTTCAAAGCAGCAAGTTTATGGATACGTATCTTCTTCCCTTTTTAACACGCTTACTGAACAAACTAAAGGAAGATCCAGCAACAATCAATATCATTGATAATTGGATAAAAAAGGAAATTGATAATTTTGTTGAAGAGAATCATTCAAAAATAGGCAAGCTTGTACAGGAGAATCTAGATAAGCTAGATGATGAAACGCTTATTCATACGATGGAAAATAAAATCGGAAAAGACTTGCAGTGGATTCGGGTGAATGGAGCGATTTGCGGTTTTATTATCGGGATTTTTTTAACGGGAATCAAAGCGCTGATTTAATGGTGCAGGCTCAAATAGCAAAAAATGAATGGATTACATTCTGTTCGTAATGAAAAACTTTATGACAAATTTTAATAAATGACGATGTGCTGCTATATCGCCGAATTTTTTCTGGGAAGCAACGGTGCAATCTTCCTTGTCATTTTAAGCCTTCATGATATAATAATACTGATTGCTATTTTTTTCTTACAATGGTTTACGGGAGGGGACAGAAATTGCCGACACCAAGCATGGAAGATTATATTGAACAAATATATATTTTAATTGAAGAAAAAGGATATGCCCGCGTATCTGATATCGCGGAGGCATTGTCCGTACATCCCTCCTCGGTGACAAAAATGGTGCAAAAATTGGACAAGGATGAATATTTAGTATATGAAAAATACCGCGGTTTAGTGTTGACGTCGAAAGGAAAGAAAATCGGCAAGCGGCTTGTATATCGCCACGAACTGCTCGAGCAGTTTATGCGCATTATCGGCGTGGATGAGGAAAATATTTATCGCGACGTCGAGGGAATTGAACACCATTTAAGCTGGAACGCGATCGACCGCATCGGCGATTTAGTGCAATATTTTCAGGAGGATCCCAACCGCATTGAGGCGCTTCGAAACATTCAAAAACGAAATGAGCAAGCAGAAGAGTAAGGGGAAATCTTACTCTTTTTTTATTGCTGTACTAAATTGAGGTTCTCTCTCTTACATATATACAAATGGCAAGTAAGGGGGAGACAGCATTGGACATTGACATCGTGTTTTCCGGAGGTGGAATAAAAGGATTTGCGTTCCTTGGCGCTTACGAAGCGATTGAAGCAAAAGGATTGCGCTGGAAACGGCTTGCTGGGACGAGTGCGGGGGCGCTCATTGCCGCGTTGATCGCCGCGGGTTACACAAGCAAGGAAATGATTGATTTGTTGGATGGATTGGAACTGCGGTATTTTCTGGATGAGCGGAAATGTCTGTTGCCATTTTCCGTATGGAAATGGATGCGAATTTATTGGCGAATGGGATTGTATAAAGGTGAAGCGTTGGAACAATGGTTAGAAGGAGTATTAGCGGCACGGGGCATAAAAACGTTTGCCGATTTGCCGAAAGAAAGTTTATATATTGTTGCATCGGATGTAACAAACGGGCGAATATTAATTTTGCCGGATGATTTGCCGCAATACGGAATAGATCCTGCAGCGTTTTCTGTCGCAAAAGCGGTGCGGATGAGCATTAGCATTCCGTACTTTTTCGAACCGGTCAAACTGCAGACAGAGAAAGGGAAATATATTATCGTCGACGGAGGTTTGCTCAGCAATTTCCCGCTTTTTTTATTTGATGAAGAAAAGAAAGTGAAAAAACGCCCCGTTCTTGGCATAAAGTTAAGCGCAAAGCTGGCGGAAAGGCCGAAGCGCAAAATTAACAACGCGATTGATTTATATGAAGCGCTGTTTGTCGCCATGAAAGAAGCGCATGATGCCCGTTACATCTCGCGGCGCCATGAAAAAAATATCGTCTTTCTCCCTGTCGAAAACGTTCTATTCACGGAGTTTTCTATCACCCCTGATATGAGAGACCGCTTGATTCAATATGGAAGAGAAAGAACGGAACAATTTTTAAAAAAATGGACATATTGAAACAAGAAGCAGGTATGCCACAGAGGACACAGAAAAAAAGAATCAAGCTAAAAAGACGCTCGATTCTTTTTTTTGCCTTTTTTTCCGTCGATGACCGTTAAATGGGTCGTTGTCGTTCGTTTTCTCAGCGGTCGTTTCATCTTTAAATGCGCATTGTTTGTTTTTTGTTTTCGCACCGCTTGGGGATGGAGTTTTTTCGATTGACGCACCGCTTTTAAATAGGCAAGATGGTCTTTGTTTGTACGGCGTTTATAGATAAAGTGATAGAAAACGTATATTACCGCGATGACAAGCATTACGAACAAGATTTTGCGAAACAGGGCAGTTGGATGTGCGAAAAGCGTGTATAGGATGCCGAGCACTCCAAGAAAAAGGGTAATCCCGACAAGCGGATGAATGGTACCGCGCCGCAATGAGTCCACCCCCTTACATGTTACTGGACAGCTTTTGTTTCCATTTTGATGTTTTCTTCTAAACGGAGCAGCTCTTGGAAGGAAGCGATCGCCACTTCCACTTGGTCATCGGTCGGCTCTTTCGTTGTCAAAAGCTGCAGCCATAACCCCGGATAGCCGAACCAGCGTAAAACGGGGATATCCCTCAATTTATTTGTAAACTGCAACACCTCAAATGAAACGCCAAGCACGACCGGAATGAGAGCGAGCCGGTTGACGACTCTTAGCCAAAGCGGATCTGTCGGCACAAACATATAGACAAAGATGCCGACGATGACGGTGAATAGAATAAAGCTGCTGCCGCAGCGGTAGTGAAGCCGGGATGAACGCTGAACATTTTCTACCGTAAGCGGCAACTCCGCTTCATAGGCGTTGATGACTTTATGCTCTGCGCCATGATATTGGAAAACGCGTTTTATAAGCGGCGTCATCGAAATAAAGTAAATGTACGCGAGAAGCAAAACGAACTTAAATGCTCCCTCGAGCAAAATTTGTGCCATTTTCCCCGGAAACAGCGGCTTAAAGCATGCTGCTAAAAAGACGGGAACGAGCGTAAAAATCGTTTTGGCAAATAGAAAGGACAACACGCCGACGACTGCTACACCAAGGACGAGAGAAAGTTTGGACGAATCCGCTTTCGCTGTTTGTAATGCTTCCTCTTCACCTGGGTCGAGATCGTAGCGTTCACTAGCAAACTGCAAATGTTTTGCCCCGTTTGCGCTCGCTTCAATAATCGCGACGATGCCGCGAACAAACGGAATTTTTTTAAGAAACGCGAGCGTCGGATTAGCCTGGCGCGGCAAACGAAAGTATTCAATGGTGTGATCTTTGCGGCGAATGGCAGTGACAGAATATGTTTTTCCGGCAAACATGACCCCTTCGATCACCGCCTGGCCGCCGTACATTGGTTTTGCGACTTTTTCCATTGTTGACACCAACCTATTTTTTTATCTTTATTATTTTATTCTACAAAAAACATCTAGAAACCTCTAGGTTGATGTTAATATTATAATTTCCAAAAATTTCAGCGTTTACACCTTCAGACGTTGCAATTTTTGCCGTTCTATTCATGACTTCGCGAATAATCGGTCATACTACGTACAAGGAGGTGTAAAACAAAATGGCGGAAAATCCAGAGCAGCTCGAACAAAATCAGAAAGAACGGCCGATGTCTCTTTTGCTGAAAACAGTTATTACTGGATTTGTTGGCGGCGTGTTTTGGAGCTTGATTGGATATTTAGCGTATTTCTTCCATTTCAGCGAAATAAGCCCGAATATGATTTTGATCCCATGGGTGGCCGGTGATTGGAAACATGGAAAGATTGGCAATTATATCGCTATTTTGCTCATTGGATTATTATCCATATTAGTCGCCCTCATTTATTATGCTGCATTAAGGCGAATAAAAGGAATGTGGGCGGGCGTACTGTATGGCGTTGCCTGGTGGCTGATCGTATTTTACGTATTGAATCCTCTCTTCCCTAATTTAGAAACCGTTTCCCATTTGCAGCGGAATACAATTATTACAACGTTGTGCCTGTACATTTTATATGGTGTTTTCATTGGATACTCCATTTCATTTGCAACGCAGGAAATGAATCGGCAAACACAATCAACAACAGAGTAGTAAGAAGCGTTGGCTTTATGGTAAAATAAAGAATGTTTCAATATTTCTTTCGCTAGATTAAAGGAGTTAAGAATATGGCTCATCTTCTTCTCATTAACGGTCCGAACTTGAATCTTCTTGGCAAGCGGGAGCCACATATTTACGGAAGCACAACGCTTCATGAGCTAGAGCAAGAGCTGATATCGTTTGCAAGCGAGCATGGGGCCGAACTGACTTGTTTTCAAAGCAATCACGAAGGCGCGATTATCGACCGTATTCAGGAGGCGGAAGGAAAATACGATGGCATCATTTTAAATGCGGGCGCGCTTACGCATTATAGTTATGCGATTCGCGACGCGGTTGCTAGTGTCAGCGTCCCGGTGGTAGAAGTACATATTTCCAATATTCATGCGCGCGAGCCGTTTCGCCATCAGTCTGTGATTGCTCCGGTTGTCGCCGGACAAATTGTCGGTTTTGGATTAATCGGCTATCGGCTAGCCATTTTAGCATTATTACAAAAGTATCCCGTGACTTAAGTCTTGAGATGAAGTGGAAAACGGTTTTGAACCGAGCTGACAGAACGTTAAACACCAGTGAGGTGTTTGTCCATGAAAATTTGGCGGAACAAGAGGGAGTGCCTGCACGCAGGTGTAGGAAAAACTCTTAAGTACGTCAGAGCCCGCCGGCTTAAGTCGTGCGGAGGTTCAGAAATACAGGGAAGAGGAGATTGAAGAATGGAAAAACTTGAAAAATTACGTGCGTTGTTTGACGAACATGATATTGATGGCCTGCTTGTCACCAATCCGTACAACCGTCGCTATATTACCGGTTTTACAGGAACGGCCGGCGTCGCGGTCATTAGCCGGGATAAAGCGGTGTTTATTACCGATTTCCGCTATGTTGAGCAGGCATCCAAACAAGTGCAAGGCTTTGAAATTGTCCAACATACCGGACCGATTGTCGAGGAGGCTGCAAATCAAATCGCCCGCCTTGGCATTCAAAAGCTCGGCTTCGAGCAGGAAGATGTTTCGTATGCGACGTTTAAGGCGTATGAAAGCGCTGTAAAGGCGGAACTCGTCCCAACTTCGTATGTTATTGAAAAGTTGCGCTTGATTAAGTCGGAATCAGAGATTAAGATATTAAAGGAAGCAGCGGAAATTGCCGACGCGGCATTTGAACACATTCTTTCCTTTATTCGTCCGGGTGTAAAAGAAATTGACGTGGCGAATGAGCTGGAATTTTTTATGCGCAAACAAGGTGCGACTTCCTCTTCGTTTGATATCATTGTCGCATCTGGCCACCGCTCTGCATTGCCGCACGGAGTGGCGACTGAGAAAGTCATCGAAAAAGGCGAACTCGTTACCCTTGATTTCGGCGCCTATTACAAAGGATATTGTTCCGACATTACAAGAACGATTGCTGTCGGTGCCATTAACGACGAGTTAAAAACGATTTATGACATTGTGCTTCAAGCGCAGTTGCGCGGCATGAGCGGCATTAAGCCGGGAATGACCGGAAAAGAAGCCGATGCGCTGACGCGCGATTACATTAGCGAAAAAGGCTATGGTGAATATTTCGGCCATTCCACCGGCCATGGAATCGGCCTTGAGATTCACGAGGGACCAGCGTTATCCGTTCGTTCCGATGTCGTGCTGGCGCCTGGCATGGTAGTCACCGTGGAGCCGGGGATTTATATCCCAGGACTTGGCGGCGTGCGTATTGAAGATGATACGGTTGTCACGGAAAACGGCAATGAATCGCTCACTCATTCGCCAAAAGAACTGATCATTTTATAAATTTATCGTGTGGGAGGATTTTAACGGATGATTTCAGTGAACGATTTTCGCACAGGATTAACGATTGAAGTAGATGGCGATATTTGGCGCGTCATCGAATTCCAACACGTCAAACCAGGAAAAGGGGCAGCGTTCGTCCGCTCGAAGCTTCGCAACCTTCGCACGGGTGCGATTCAAGAAAAAACGTTCCGCGCCGGCGAAAAAGTAAACCGCGCCCAAATCGATACGCGCAAAATGCAGTATTTATATGCCAACGGCGATCAGCACGTATTTATGGATATGGAAACATATGAGCAAATCGAACTTCCAGCGAAACAAATCGAACATGAATTGAAATTTTTAAAAGAAAACATGGAAGTTTATATCATGATGTACCAAGGCGAAACGATTGGGGTAGAACTTCCAAACACTGTCGAATTAAAAGTAGTAGAAACAGAACCAGGCATTAAAGGCGATACCGCTTCTGGCGGATCGAAGCCAGCGAAGCTGGAAACTGGTCTTGTCGTACAAGTTCCGTTCTTTGTCAACGAAGGCGATACGCTCATTATCAATACGTCAGACGGCACATACGTGTCCCGTGCCTAACCTTTATGCTCCTTGCGTTTTTGGCAAGGAGCTTTTTGTTAAAGGGGGTTTTTGGAAGCCTTGACGTCCTATTCGCTAACAGTCGCGCTTTTTATAAAAAAACGATGACAACATTAACGATATTCCAAGTGGTACATAACCACCTATCGCCAAAGATTGATTCGGTACAAGAGGTGAATCATCGAACAGACCGAACACCCCAACGCACCCCAATATAGCAAACATACATCCGGCGTAAAATGTGATTTTTCCGAACGTAGAAAGTTTCCTCATGATTTCCCCCCTTTTTGTTTTTAGAAATTATTTACAACCTTCCTCTATTTCCATTATGAAACTATTTCCACAAACATGTCCACACCTTAAGGATTCATTGCCGCAAAAGAAAAAAATCCCTTCTGAAATTGCCTGTTCCGGCATACGTTTGTACTAACCATCTCATTTTTTAGGAGGAGTACATGAAACGTTGGCTATCAAGCATCGAACCAGCCGTTTTGTCAATGGCAGGAATGCGGTTACTGTCGGCGGTGATGGAGATGATCGCTGCTCTTGCCATGCTGCTGTTCAATGATGTCAAAAAGGCATTGGTTGTCAATGCGATCCTTGCTGTGATTGGACCGACTATTTTTATTGTCACGATGGCGATCGGCCTGTTTTCTTTAGCGGACGAGCTTTCTTTCGCGAAATTAGGTTTGATCGCTTTAGGGGTCATTCTTATTCTCATCGGTATTTATAAGTAAGTCATAAATTCTTTTTCCGTCCCATACATATGAACTAGTCCAACAGGGAGGGGAATGAAATGCAAGCGATATGGGATATGCTTCCAAAAACGATTGCCGCCATACTGCAGCAACAGCCTCCTTCATGGCATGAACAGGTGGAAGAAATTCGCATAAGGGTTCTTCGGCCATTAGAAATTATTGTGAAAGGAAAGGCTCAATTTCTCCCATATGAAGTGACTTACGAAGATGGAATGCATTTGCTTAATAAATTGAGCCAATATTCGATTTATGCAATAGAAGAAGAACTGAAACGCGGGTTTATTACCGTACAGGGAGGCCATCGTGTTGGACTAGCAGGGAAAGTCGTAACCGAGGGCGGAAGCGTGAAAGCGATTCGTCATGTGACCTCTTTCAATATCCGCATTGCGAAACAGAAGATCGGCATCGCTGAACCGCTCGTGCCGTATGTATATGACGGCCGTTGGCATAATACAATGATCATCGGTTCGCCGCAGACAGGGAAAACGACGCTGCTGCGCGACGCGGCACGGATGATCAGCACCGGGGTTCGGGCAAAACATATTCCATCGCAAAAAGTAGGAATTGTTGATGAACGTTCCGAAATTGCCGGGTGTGTAAAAGGCATCCCGCAATTTGAATTAGGCAACCGTGTCGATGTGCTTGACGCATGCCCGAAAGCAGAAGGAATGATGATGATGATCCGCTCGATGAGCCCGGATGTACTGATCGTTGATGAAATTGGCCGCGCCGAAGATAGCGAAGCGATTTTAGAAGCGGTGAACGCTGGGGTATGCATATGGACGACGGTTCACGGAAGGAATTGGAAAGATGTGCTGCAGCGTCCGACATTGCGCCCCATTATCGAACAAGGGGTATTTGAGCGATTTGTTGAACTGACGAACGAATTCGGGCCGGGCACGGTAAGACGCATTACGGATGCGCATGGAACGGCGCTGTATGAGCGGACGGTGAAAAGCAGATGAAGCTGATCGGCGCAATGTTGATTCTCCTTACGACAACGTGGTTTGGATTTGAAGCGGCGCGAATGCTCAAGGAGCGTCCGAGGCAGTTGCGCCAGTTGAAAGCGGCACTCAAGGTGCTAGAAGCAGAAATTATGTATGCGCACACTCCGCTATCTGAAGCCGCGCTGCATATCAGCAAGCAAATATCGCTGCCGCTTTCCAAACTGTTCGAGCAATTCGCTGCCAAGCTGCAAAAGGAAGAAACGAGCGTTCAGCAAGCGTGGGAAGAAAGTTTGCAAACGGTATGGAGTTCGACGGCGCTCAAACAAGGGGAATTAGAGATTATGAGGCAATTTGGGGAAACGCTCGGGCAGTACGACCGCCTGACACAGCAGAAACAAATCGCGCTGGCGCTCGTTCATTTAGAGCGGGAAGAGGCCGATGCGCTCGAAAGGCAGGCGCGCTATGAAAAAATGGCGAAAAGCTTAGGGGTTCTTACAGGATTGCTACTCGTGATTTTACTGATTTGAACAGGAGGCAGAACAAAATGGGCATTGATGTGGATATTATTTTTAAAATCGCTGGCATCGGAATCGTAGTGGCTTTTTTGCATACGGTGCTCGATCAAATGGGGAAAAAGGAGTATGCGCAATGGGTTACGCTGCTTGGCTTTATTTACATTTTGTTTATGGTCGCCTCGATTGTCAGCGACTTGTTTCAAAAAATTAAAGACGTATTTTTGTTCCGCGGTTAGGAGGGATGGGCGATTGAAATTTTACAAATTGTCGGTCTTGGTTTGATTGCCACGTTTTTAGTCGTGCTGTTGAAAGAACATAAATCGAGCGTTGCCTTTTTGCTAACGGTATTTGTCGGCTGTGTTATTTTCCTGTTTCTCGTCGACAAAATCAGCGCGATTTTAAATATGCTGCAAAAAATGGCAGCTAGCACCAAAATTAACATGGTTTATTTGGAAACGATTTTGAAAATTATTGGCATTGCCTATATTGCGGAATTTGCCGCGCAAATTTCCAAAGACGCCGGTCAAGGAGCGATTGCCTCGAAAATTGAATTGGGGGGAAAAATTATTATTTTGGCGCTGGCGATCCCGATTTTAACAGCGATCATTGAAGCGGTCATCAGCTTGATTCCTGCGTCATGACAGGAGAATAGGGGGTGATGAATTGATTCGAAAAATCATAACGGCGGCAAGTTTCTTTTTCTTCTTTTTATCCCCGTTTGTTGTACAAGCTTCCTCTTCTAATGAGCAATTGGTGCAAAAGCAAATCGAACAGCTCGATGTCAGCGAAATTCGTCAATTTTGGGAAGATATTGTCACGAAATACGGCGGTTTTTTGCCGGAAAGTCAAAAAGGATCGCTTACGGATTTTTTAAGCGGCGAAAAAGAATTGTCATTAAAAGAATGGCTGGTCGCGTTGGTGAAATTTCTTTTTTACGAATTGCAAGTAAACGGAAAATTGCTAGGAACGTTAATTTTATTAACGGTGTTTAGCATGGTGCTGCAGTCATTGCAAAACGCGTTTGCGCAACAAACCGTCAGCAAAGTCGCCTATGCCGTTGTTTATATGGTGCTGCTGATTATTGCGTTAAACAGTTTTCGCCTCGCAATGGACTATGCGCTTGACGCTGTAAGGACGATGAGCCATTTTATGATCGCGATGCTTCCTTTGCTGCTGGCGCTGCTGGCGTCTTCCGGAGGAGTGGTATCGGCAGCGTTTTTTCATCCGATTATTTTATTTCTGATGAATACGACGGGAACGATTGTTGAATATGTAACGTTGCCGTTGTTGTTTTTGGCCGCGCTTTTAAGCATTGTCAGCACGCTGACTGATCATTATAAAGTCACACAGCTAGCGGAGCTGCTGACGAAAATTGGCGTCGGGATACTGGGAGTCATTTTGACGGTTTTTCTTGGAGTCATGTCGGTAAAAGGAACGACATCGGCGATTGCTGATGGAATTGCGCTGCGGACGGCGAAATTTGTGACGGGAAACTTCATTCCTGTTGTTGGCAAAATGTTTACCGATGCGGCGGATACCGTCGTGACCGCCTCGATGTTATTGAAAAATACGGTCGGTATAGTCGGCGTTGCCATTTTATTGATCATCGCCGTGTTCCCAGCGCTGAAAATTTTTTCCATTTCGTTGGTGTACAAAATTTCCGCAGCAATCATGCAGCCTTTAGGGGGAGGGCCAGTCATTTCTTGCCTCAGTATCATGAGCAAAAGCATTGCCTATGTACTTGCTGCGCTGGCTATCGTCTCGCTGATGTTTTTCCTTAGTTTGACCATTATTATTACGGCCGGAAATATTACGATGATGGTTCGATAGGGGGAAAACTATGCAATTTGTGACGGAATGGATCACCAATATTCTTATTTTTATTTTATTTGCGACCATCATTGATTTTCTGCTTCCCTCTAGTAACATGCAGAAGTATGTAAAAATGGCAGTGGGACTCATTTTGCTGTTGCTCATGCTATCGCCAATTTTACAGCTGCTGTCCATCCATCCTGACCGTCTCGTCGCGTCTGCCATATCCAGTCTATCGGAAAAGGGGAATGAACAAGAGATGATAAAAAATGAAATGGAAATGAAGAAAAAAGAAATACAAGCCTCACAACGTGCATATATTTTAGAACAAATGGCTGTCCAGATGAAAAAACAGGTAGATGGGGAGTTGATGAAGGAATATGGATTAAGTGTGGAAGACGTCTCTCTGCAAATAAAAGAAAAAGAGGATTTACAAATTCCGAGAGACATTGAAACGATTGAAGTAGTGCTTTCCCAAAAGGAGACTTCGAAAGGGATCGAGCCTGTAGTAATTGACACATCAAAGCCAGTCCATTCACCAGATAGCGATCTTCAGCTAGAAAAAGAACTACGCACTTTTTTAGCAAGCAAATGGGAAGTCGATGAAAATAAAATTGCAGTGCTAGTAAAAGGGAGGGAATGGGGGGATGCGCGAGCTCATTAAACGTTTTTTCTCATCGTCAAAAAAAGAAGAAGGCGAACAGAAGAAAACACCTTTTTCGTATATTGTTCTGCTGCTATTAGTTGGGGTTGCGCTCATGGTGATGAGCCATTTTTCGAAACAGGGAGAAGTGGCATCCGTTCATAAAGAAACAGCCACGGAGCAACCACAGCAAGCAGAGCCTACCTTTGGAATTAAACAAGAGACAAAGCCGAAAGTGATCGCCGCTTATGAAGAACGTTACGAAAAAGAGCTAAAAGCGGCGCTCGAAGCGATTGAGGGAGTAGAAGATGTCACTGTTGTCGTCAACCTTGATACAACCGAAACGAAAATATTAGAGAAAAACCGCGTTTCTCAGCAGCAGACAACGGAAGAAACGGACCGTGAAGGCGGAAAGCGGAAGATTGAAAACAATTCTACGAATGAGGAAGTTGTCATCGTCCGCGATGGCGATAACGAAACACCGATTGTCTTAACAACCAAAAAGCCGGAAATCCGAGGAGTGTTAGTAGTCGCGAAAGGTGCGGATAACTTACAAATAAAGAAATGGATTGTCGAGGCAGTGACGCGTGTGTTAAACGTTCCAAGCTACCGCGTTGCCGTATTGCCAAAAAAATAACAGGCTTTGGGGGAGGATGGTTATGATGTTAAAGAAACAAACGGTTTGGCTATTAACGATGTTAAGTTTAGTCGTTGTTTTGTCGGTGTATTATGTAACGGCGCCGAAAGATATGAATGATAATATCGCTTTTACGAGCCATGAAGATGCAACGAAACAAAAAGAAAGCGATAAAGATCAAGCCGATGTGGCGGTAGAAGAAATGGAAACGAAAGATGGAAAAGTCACTTCCAGTGTTTCTAGCGACGATGTATTCACCGCGCTTCGCATGCAAATTGAGGATGAACGCAGCCGTCTGCGCGACCAATTAAACGCGATTGTCGCTTCTGCCAATGCCACCGCACAAGAAAAAAGCGAAGCGATGGATAAAATTGAAAAACTCCAAGCGCTAGCGGAAAAAGAGGCAACGTTAGAAACATTGATCAAATCGAAAGGCGGTTATGAGGATGTATTGGTGCGCGCGGAAGATGACCAAGTGCGGGTAACGATTAAAGCAAAAGAGCATTCCAAGAAATCGGCCAACGAAGTGATTCATATGGTAAAAAATGAAATTCCAGAAGCTAATGATGTAACGGTTGAATTTCAGCCAGCTGGGTAATGAAAAGCTGCTCTTGCCAAGGGCAGCTTCTTTTTTATCATAAAAAACCTTTTTATTATATGATCATTATGTGTATAATCATAATGATGAACAAAGACTTGATATTTTGTAACGTAGAAAGGTGTGAGAAAGATGAAAATCCAAGAAATCCGTGAACTGATCCGTTTAATTGATCAATCAAACATTGATGAATTTGTTTATGAACAAGATGGAACGAAAGTACATATGAAAAAAGCCGCAGCAGGGGCACCAGTCCAAGCAGTGGTTGCGGCACCGCTGGCAGAGCCGGTAGCGAAGCCAGCAGTAGAAGAAGCAAAACCGCAGGTACAGGCGCCAGTGCAAGCAGCTCATGTACAAGCGGAAACAACACAGCAAGAAACGCCGAAGCCAAAAGCGGAAAATACAGAAAACTTGCACAAAATCACTTCGCCGATGGTCGGTACGTTTTACGCTGCGCCGTCCCCAGATGCTCCACCATACGTCAAAGTGGGAGATAAAGTGCAAAAAGATACGGTCGTCTGCATTATTGAAGCGATGAAGCTGTTTAATGAAATCGAGGCAGAGGTAAACGGGGAGATTGTCGAAGTGCTTGTCCAAAATGGACAGCTTGTTGAGTATGGACAACCTCTATTTTTGGTCAAGCCTGAATAAGGGAGAGAACGAGCGATGATCAAAAAAGTATTAATTGCCAACCGTGGGGAAATCGCCGTTCGCATTATTCGCGCCTGCAAAGAGCTGGGAATTGAAACGGTGGCCGTTTTTTCTGAAGCGGACCGCGAGGCGTTGCACGTCCAGCTCGCCGATGAAGCGTACTGCATCGGACCGACCGCTTCCAAAGACAGCTATTTAAATTTCACCAACATCATGAGCGTCGCCACATTAACTGGATGTGATGCGATTCATCCGGGATACGGATTTTTGGCGGAAAACGCGGCGTTTGCTGAACTTTGCCGTGAATGCAATATCACATTTATCGGTCCGAGTCCGGAAGCGATTACAAAAATGGGGATTAAAGATATCGCCCGCGAGACGATGCGGGAAGCAGGGGTGCCGGTCGTTCCCGGATCAAAGGGCGTTATTGAAAATATCGACGAGGCGCTTGCCATTGCTAATGAAATCGGCTATCCGGTCATTATTAAAGCAACAGCGGGCGGCGGCGGTAAAGGCATTCGCGTAGCGAGAAATGAGCAAGAACTTATTAAAGGCATTAACATTACACAGCAGGAAGCTGCCACTGCGTTTGGCAACCCGGGTGTATATATTGAAAAATATATTGAAGACTTCCGCCATGTGGAAATTCAAGTGCTGGCTGACTCATACGGAAACGTGATTCATCTTGGCGAGCGGGATTGCTCGATTCAACGCCGTCTGCAAAAACTGGTCGAAGAGGCGCCATCACCGGCGTTGGATGAAGAAACGCGCAAGAAGATGGGGGAAGCGGCGGTACAGGCGGCCCGCGCAGTGAACTACACCGGTGCTGGCACGGTGGAATTTATTTTTGACTATAACGCCAAAAAATTCTATTTTATGGAAATGAACACACGCATTCAAGTAGAGCATCCGGTAACAGAGTTAATTACCGGAGTGGATTTAATAAAAGAACAAATCCGCATCGCTTCCGGCGAAAAACTGTCGCTGACTCAAGAGGAAGTCACCTTTAACGGCTGGGCGATCGAATGCCGGATTAATGCGGAAAATCCATCGAAAAACTTTATGCCATCGCCGGGCAAAATAGAAATGTATTTGCCGCCGGGAGGCTTGGGAGTACGGGTCGATTCCGCTGCTTATCCTGGCTATACGATCCCGCCTTATTACGACTCGATGATCGCGAAATTGATTGTGCACGCCCCTACGCGTGAGGAAGCGATCGCCCGCATGAAACGGGCGTTAAGCGAGTTTATCATCGATGGCATTCATACAACGATTCCGTTTCACATAAAATTATTTGAACACGAAAAATTTGTGAGTGGCGAGTTTAATACGAAATTTTTGGAACTATATGACATTATGAAGTCATGACAGGAGGTGGGTACCATGTCAGAACATATTTTTGAAATGGAGCAAGATCATGGCGCATTAGGAAAAGTGGAAATTGCTCCAGAAGTGATTGAAGTAATCGCGGGGATCGCCGCCAGCGAGGTGGAAGGAATCGCGCAAATGCGCGGCAACTTTGCTGCCGGTGTTGTCGAGCGGTTCGGCAAGAAAAATCACGGCAAAGGCGTCAAAGTCGATTTACGGGATGACGGCGTCGCCATCGATATTTACTGCCTTGTCCAATTTGGTACGTCGATTCCGAATGTAGCCAAAAAAGTGCAGGAAAACGTCCGCCAAGCATTGTTTAACATGACAGGGCTGGAAACGAGCGAAATCAACGTTCATATTGTCGGTATTCAGTTTGAAACGGCAAAGCAGGAACAGGAAGTAGAGCAAGGATAAAGCGGAAGAGGGCGCATTCGCTTCAGGCGATCGTGCCCTTTTGTATTTTTGCTGAAAGTTTGTTATTGTAATGAACGGGCCTTTTTTATGAAGAGGCGTCAAAGAATAAGGAGGCGAATAGGCGTTCCAAAATAAACAAAAATCAAGGCTAATGATTTGTGCACAGGGGAGTGCCTTTTATCCGAAAAATATGTTATGATTCTAATATAAATGTTCGTGTTTAGAAAGGGGGGAGCAAAATGAAACGGCATGAAGCGCGGGAAAAGGCGCTGCAGGCATTGTTCCAAGTCGATGTAGGCCGCATCCCTCCGGACGAGGCGCTGCAAAACGTGACGGAAGGGAAAGCAGCGGATCCGTTTTTGCAGCAGCTTGTGTATGGCGTGGTGGAACATCAGCAAGAAATTGACGAATTGTTGCGCGCCAACTTGGAAAAATGGACGTTAGAGCGGGTGGCGAATGTCGACCGCGCGATTTTGCGGATGGCTACCTATGAAATGAAATATGTCGATGATGTTCCTGTCAATGTGAGCCTAGATGAGGCCGTTGAATTAGCTAAAAAATTTGGCGATACGAAATCTGGGAGTTTTGTCAACGGTGTGCTTTCGAAAGTAAAAGATGCATTGCATATTCAAGAATAAGAGAGGAGAAAAGTTGCCCATGACAGCACAAATCATTAGCGGCGCCGAGCTGGCAAAGGAAATACGAGGACAATTGGCAAAAGAAATAGAGGAGCTAAAGCAAAAAGGAATCGAGCCGGGGCTTGCAGTCATTCTTGTCGGTGATGACCCTGCTTCCCATTCTTACGTAAAAGGAAAGCAAAAAGCGTGTACGGAAGTTGGCATTCGTTCGACATTGCTGACGTTTCCGGCGACGATTACAGAAGAGTTTTTATTGGAGAAAATAAGAGAATTGAACGCTGACCCATCCGTGCACGGCATTTTAGTGCAACTTCCGCTTCCAAAACATATTAATGAGTTAAAAGTGATTGAAACGATTTCACCGGCAAAAGATGTCGATGGCTTCCATCCTATTAACGTCGGCAGAATGATGGTCGGCCAAAAAGCGTTTCTCCCTTGTACGCCATACGGTGTTTTAGTAATGGTGAAATCGATCGGCGTGGATATCGCAGGAAAACATGTGGTCGTTGTCGGCCGCAGCAACATTGTCGGCAAGCCGGTCGGACAGCTATTTTTGCGCGAGCATGCGACGGTGACGTATTGCCATTCGAAAACAAACGATTTAGCTGCCATTACGCGTCAGGCCGATATTTTAATCGTTGCTGTCGGCAAAGCGCGGTTGATTGGTGCCGATTATGTTAAACCAGGGGCGGTTGTCATTGATGTCGGCGTGAACCGTCTAGAAAACGGCAAGCTGTGCGGAGATGTAAATTTCGATGAAGTAAAGGAAGTAGCAAGCTACATTACGCCGGTTCCAAAAGGGGTCGGACCGATGACGATCACGATGCTGCTTCATAATACGATCGAGGCGGCAAAGGAGCTTATGCATCGGTAAAGTTCATTCCATAAGAGAGGGTTAAAGCGGTGGCAGAGGTAAAATATGTAACCGTCGGAGCGCTGACGAAATACATTAAACGCAAATTTGACGTCGATCCGCATTTGCGCGATTTATGGATTAAAGGGGAAATTTCCAATTTTAAATATCACTCGCGCGGCCATATGTATTTTACGCTGAAAGATGAACAAGCCCGCATTCAGGCGGTCATGTTTGCCGGATATAATCAATATTTGCATTTTCGCCCGGAAGATGGCATGAAAGTGCTCGTCCGCGGCGAGATTTCCGTTTACGAGCCGAGTGGAAACTATCAAATTTACGTAAAAGAAATGCAGCCGGAAGGAATCGGGAATTTATATTTGGCGTATGAACAGCTAAAAAAGCGGCTTGAGGCGGAAGGATTGTTTTCGCCGCAGCATAAAAAGCCGCTTCCCGCCTTCCCTCGCTATATCGGAGTTGTCACTTCGCCGACCGGAGCGGCGATCCGTGATATTATTACAACGATTCGGCGCCGTTATCCGATTGCCACGATCATTTTGTTTCCGACGCTCGTTCAAGGGGAACATGCCGCACAATCAATCGTCCGTTCCATTCAAAAAGCGAATGAACTTGGCTACATTGATGTGCTGATTGTCGGGCGCGGAGGCGGCTCGATTGAAGAATTATGGGCGTTTAATGAGGAAGTTGTCGCCCGCGCCATTTTCGCTTCCGAAGTGCCGATTATTTCCGCGGTTGGCCATGAGACGGACTTTACGATCGCCGATTTTGTTGCCGACTTGCGCGCGCCAACCCCAACGGGCGCGGCGGAATTGGCCGTCCCTCATATGACCGAGCTGATTGAGCGCATTTCGCAGCGAAAAGTGCGGCTCATGCGCGCCATGAAAGAAAAAATCGCGATGGAATCGGAACGGCTGTCGCGTTTGCAAAAATCGTACGCCTTTCGATACCCGGAAAAACTGTATGAACAAAAAGAACAACAGCTAGATGCTTTGCTGGAACGATTGCAGCGCCATGCCGAGCGGCTGTTGGAGAAACAGCGCGAGCGGCTCGAGCAGCTTCGTTTGACATTATTGCGCTATCATCCCGCTGAACAGCTTTCGCGCATGAAAGAAAAACAGCAAGCATTGGCGAAAACGCTGGAAAAAGAGATGCGTACGATCATACATCAACACGAGCTTCGCTTTACATCGCTTGTTTCCCATTTACATGCGCTCAGTCCGCTGAAAATTATGGAGCGGGGTTATAGCTTAGTTTATAATGAAAAAAAGGAACTTGTAAAAAGCATTCGCCAGCTTCAACTAGGAGATACGATTCAAGTGCGCTTGCAAGATGGACAAATTGACTGCCACGTATGGGGAATGGAGGAGAAGCAGCTACATGAGTGAAGAAAAAGAACTGACGTTTGAAGAAGCAATGCAAAAGTTAGAAGAGATCGTTGAAAAATTAGAAGAAGGAAACGTGCCGTTGGAACAGGCAATTTCTTTTTTTCAAGAGGGCATGAGACTTTCCAAGCTTTGCCACGATAAATTGCAGCATGTCGAAAAGCAGATGGAATATATTTTGCGAGAAGATGGACAGCTCGCTCCTTTCTCGATCCAGGAGGAGGAATAACGTTTGAATCGGATGGAAGTAGAACAATTTTTGCAGCGGCAAAAACAGCGTTTGGAAGCGACGCTGCCGCGTTATATCGCGAGGCTGCAGGCGCCTGACACGCTAAAGCGGGCGATGGCGTACTCGCTGGAAGCGGGTGGAAAGCGGATCCGTCCGCTGCTTCTGTTTGCCACTTTGCATTCGTTTGAGAAAGATCCGGATATTGGCCTTCCCGTTGCCTGTGCGATTGAGATGATCCATACATATTCATTAATTCATGACGACCTGCCGAGCATGGATGACGATGATTTGCGGCGCGGCAAGCCGACGAACCATAAAGTGTTTGGCGAGGCGATGGCGATTTTGGCTGGAGACGGATTGCTGACGTACGCGTTTCAAGTCATTGCGGAGATGAAGGATGACCGCATCGCGCCGGAAGTCCAAATTCGTTTAATCGAAGAACTGGCGAAAGCGGCGGGACCGGAAGGAATGGTGGCGGGACAAGTAGCTGATATCGAAGGAGAAGGTCGGGAGCTATCGCTTGCACAGCTTGAATATATCCATCGCCATAAAACCGGGAAAATGTTGCAATACTGCGTATTAGCAGGTGCGCTGCTTGCAGGAGCTAGTGAAAGACAGCAACGCGATCTATATGAATTTGCCTCCCATCTTGGCCTTGCTTTTCAAATTCGCGATGATATTCTCGATATTGAAGGCTCGGAAGATAAAATTGGTAAACGGGTCGGCAGCGACGTGGAAAAGAAAAAGGTGACATATCCGTCGTTATTAACGATGGAGGGAGCGAAAGAGAAATTAGCTTTGCATATTACCGAGGCCAAACGTTATTTGCAAAAAGCGGGAGTAAAGGATGACGTATTGCAATATATTTGTGATTTAGTCGCTACACGCGACCATTGACGCATTGTATATTGCTGACTGTCCGTTAGTATGTTATATTGAAATAATGGAGGTTTTTCCTTTTGTGCCGTTATCACATTCGTGTTAGCGGCTCTTTTTCTCTTAGCAAAAATCGATTTTTTATGTCTAATCATGTATAATAATAACTAACTTCTGTACTATAGCAACGCGTCTAGATGGAATGATAAAAACGAAAGCGAGTGATCTCGTTTGGACGTTACGAAAATCGAAAATCCGCGCTTTTTGAAAAATATGTCAACAAACCAGCTCATTGAGCTAAGCGCAGATATTCGCAAATTTTTAATTGAAAAGCTGTCGAAAACAGGCGGGCATATCGGCCCAAACTTAGGGGTCGTTGAGCTAACGATTGCGCTTCATAAAGAGTTTGACAGCCCGAAGGACAAGTTAATTTGGGACGTCGGCCATCAGTCATACGTTCATAAAATTTTGACGGGACGTGCCGCCGAATTTGATACGCTTCGGCAATATAAAGGGTTATCCGGATTTCCCAAACGAAACGAAAGCGAACATGACGTATGGGAAACGGGACATAGTTCTACATCGCTATCCGCAGCGATGGGAATGGCAATTGCCCGCGATTTGAAAGGAACGGATGAATATATCGTGCCGATTATTGGCGACGGGGCATTGACAGGTGGCATGGCGCTTGAGGCGCTCAATCATATCGGACATGAGAAAAAAGATATCATTGTCGTTTTAAATGATAATGAAATGTCGATCGCTCCGAATGTCGGCGCGCTTCACAATGTGCTTGGGCGCCTGCGGACAGCGGGCAAGTATCAATGGGTAAAAGACGAACTAGAGCTTTTATTAAAACGAATCCCAGCTGTCGGCGGCAAATTGGCGGCGACGGCGGAGCGCATTAAAGACAGCCTGAAATATTTGCTTGTTTCCGGTGTTTTTTTTGAGGAATTAGGATTTACGTATTTTGGCCCTGTTGACGGCCATAATTTTGACGATTTGCTCGAGAATTTGCGTTACGCGAAAAAGACAAAAGGTCCGGTGCTTCTCCATGTGATTACGAAAAAAGGAAAAGGGTATAGTCCGGCAGAAAATGATAAAGTAGGAACATGGCACGGCACTGGCCCGTATAAAATCGAAACCGGCGATTTTCTAAAACCGGTGGAGACGGCCCCGTCGTGGAGCGAGCTCGTCAGCGAAACGGTGCGGAAACTAGCGCGCACCGATAAGCGAATTGTCGCGATTACACCGGCGATGCCGGTCGGCTCGAAATTAGAAGGGTTTGCGAGCGAGTTTCCAGACCGTATGTTTGATGTCGGAATTGCCGAGCAGCATGCGACAACGCTCGCGGCAGGACTGGCGACGCAAGGAATGAAGCCGTTTTTGGCGATTTATTCGACGTTTTTGCAGCGGGCATATGACCAAGTCGTTCATGATGTATGCCGGCAAAATTTAAACGTCTTTTTTGCGATTGACCGTGCCGGGCTCGTCGGTGCGGACGGCGAAACGCATCAAGGGGTGTTTGATATCGCCTTTTTGCGTCACGTTCCGAATCTTGTCATTATGATGCCAAAAGACGAAAACGAAGGCCAACATATGGTATATACGGCCATCCAATATGACGACGGGCCGATCGCGCTTCGCTTCCCGCGCGGCAATGGGCTTGGCGTGAAATTGGATGAGGAATTCAAGGAAATTCCGATCGGTACATGGGAAGTATTGCGTGAAGGAAGCGATCTGGCGATTTTAACATTCGGTACGACGATTTCCATGGCGCTCGAGGCGGCGGAGAAGCTAGCGAAAGAAAAAGTTTCGGTAAAGGTCGTCAACGCCCGCTTCATTAAACCGATGGATGAAAAAATGCTGCACGATCTGCTGGGAAGCAATATGCCGATTTTAACGATTGAAGAAGCGGTACTACAAGGCGGATTTGGCAGCGCCGTTTTGGAGTTTGCCCATGATCATGGCTACCATCAAGCGGTGATTAACCGCATGGGCATTCCTGATCGCTTTATTGAACACGGCAGTGTCAAAGAGCTGTTAAATGAAATCGGCTTAACCACTTCCCATATTATCGATCGCGTCAAAACGATCATACCAAAAAAGCAAAAAAGGGCATGAGAGATGAAAGCAAAAAAAGAACGTCTAGATGTGCTATTGGTGGAACGCGGCTTAATGGAAACGCGGGAAAAAGCAAAACGTGCGATTATGGCCGGGCTTGTTTATTCGAATGATGTCCGCTTAGACAAGCCAGGGGAAAAGGTGCCTGTAGACATCCCGCTAACGGTGAAAGGAAACGCCATTCCGTATGTCAGCCGCGGCGGCTTAAAATTAGAAAAAGCGCTGCGTACGTTTGACGTCAGCGTCAAAGATAAAATTGTTTTAGATATTGGGGCATCTACCGGCGGGTTTACCGATTGCGCCTTGCAGCATGGCGCGAAATTATCTTACGCGCTTGATGTCGGCTATAATCAATTGGCGTGGAAACTGCGCCAGGACGAGCGGGTCGTCGTGATGGAGCGGACCAATTTCCGCTACGTTACGCCGGATTATTTTACGAAAGGGCTTCCACAATTTGCGACGATTGATGTTTCTTTTATTTCTTTGAAATTAATATTGCCGGTATTAAAGACAGTGCTGGTGCCCGATAGCGACGTTATCGCCCTGGTGAAGCCACAGTTTGAAGCAGGACGGGAAAAAGTCGGCAAAAAGGGGATTGTTCGCGACCCGGCCGTGCACGAGGAAGTATTAGAGTCGGTCATAGCATTTGCCCTTCGCGAAGGATTTGATGTCATGAATGTATCCTATTCCCCGATTACCGGCGGCGATGGCAATATTGAATTTTTGCTCCACCTTCGCTTTTCGGGAAATGATGAAGGAGGAGAGAATCATTTAGTGAAGACGGTCGCTGAAGTAGTAAAAGAAGCCCATGTACAGCTAAAAAACAGTTCTGCTTAAGAAAGGGAATAACGGTTGCGGTTATTCCCGTTTTTACACAAGTATATACCACGAAAGCCCGTGACTACGGTTCTGAATCGAGCCGACAGGGCGCTAAGCAACAATGAGGTGTTTGTCCATGAAAGTTTGGTGGAACAAGAGTGAGTGCTTACACGCAGGTGTAGGAAAAACTCTTAAGTACGTCAAAACCTACCGACTTTAGTCGTGTGGAGATTCAGCGTGACATTATTTTGTGAGGTGGCGGAATTTGAACAAAGGACAAAGGCACATTAAAATTCGTGAAATTATTATGAGTCACGACATCGAAACGCAAGATGAATTGGTCGATATGCTGAAGAAAGCAGGGTTTAACGTAACGCAGGCAACGGTATCAAGGGATATCAAAGAAATGCAGCTCGTCAAGGTGCCGATGGCCAACGGGCGCTATAAATACAGCCTGCCTTCTGACCAGCGCTTCAATCCGATGCAAAAACTCAAACGCGTTTTAGTAGATGTGTTTGTCAAATTGGACGGAGCGGGGAATTTGCTCGTTTTAAAAACGTTGCCGGGCAATGCGCATGCCATCGGCGTTTTATTGGATAATTTGGATTGGAACGAAATCGTCGGCACAATTTGCGGCGATGATACGTGCCTCATTATTTGCCGCACAGTGAAAGATGCGGACAAGGTATCAAAACAGTTGATGGAAATGCTTTAAATAAAGGTGGTGATTCCCTTTGCTTGCGGAATTATCCATAAAAAATTTCGCCATTATCGAATCGCTGTCGGTTTCGTTTGAGAAAGGGTTAACAGTATTAACAGGGGAAACGGGAGCAGGAAAATCAATTATTATTGATGCGATTCATTTGCTGATTGGCGGCCGCGGTTCCGTAGAATTTGTCCGTTATGGAGAAGAGAAGGCGGAAATAGAAGGACTTTTTTTATTAGATGATGAAACTCATCCGTGTTATGACAAATGCGCCGAAGTCGGCATCGATATTAGCGAAGGAATGATTGTGCTGCGCCGCGAAATTTTCGCGACTGGAAAAAGCGTATGCCGCGTAAACGGAAAATTAGTAACGACAGCGGTATTGCGTGAGATTGGTTCGACGCTCGTTGATATTCACGGGCAGCATGAACATCAGGAATTAATGGATCCATCGCGGCATCTTCCGCTATTAGATGAATTCGGCGGCGCGGAAATTGCAGAAGCGCTGGCCGAATACCGCGCCGTTTATGAGAAATATGAACAATTGCGGAAGAAGCTGAAAAAATTAAATGAAAATGAACAACAAATGGCCCATCGCCTTGACTTGTTGACGTTTCAGCTTAATGAAATTCAGCAGGCAAATTTACAGCCAAATGAAGATGAACAATTGATGGAGGAAAAGGTAAAAATTGTTAATTTCCAAAAAATTTACGAAGCCTTGAAACATAGCTATGAAGCGCTGTCCGGTGAGCAGCGCGGCCTCGATTGGATAGGGCTGGCGATGAGCCATTTAGACGATGTTGCCTCCATCGATCCGGCGCTAAAGGAAGCGTATGAAACGATCGCCAACAGTTATTATTTATTAGAAGACATCACGTATAAATTGCGCGATGAACTCGAACAATTAGAATATGATCCATACCGTCTAGATTTCATCGAAAGCCGCCTAAGCGAAATTAATCAATTAAAACGAAAATACGGCTCGACGATTGAAGAGATTTTGCAATACGCGGAAAAAATTGCTGAAGAAATCGATACGATTCGAAACCGGGAAATCCATGTTCATGAACTGGAAAAAGAACTGAAATCGGTGATGGAAGATTTATTAATTGAAGCAAAAAACGTAACGAACGTTCGCAAAAAATATGCAAAAATGTTAATCGACCGTATCCATCAGGAACTAAAGGATCTATATATGGAAAAAACGAAGTTTGACATCGTATTTGCCAAGCGGGAAGGGCCGCTCGACGCACCGCTTTTGGACGGAGTGCCCGTTAAATTCCATGAAGACGGTGTCGATGTGGTCGAATTTTATATTTCCACCAATGTCGGCGAACCACTTAAACCGCTTGCCAAAATTGCTTCCGGCGGTGAGCTCTCTCGCATCATGCTGGCGTTAAAAAGCATTTTTTCCAAACATCAAGGCGTTACATCGATCATTTTTGATGAAGTCGATACAGGCGTCAGCGGCCGTGTGGCCCAAGCGATTGCCGAGAAAATTTACCGCATTTCCATCGATTCGCAAGTGCTCTGCATTTCCCACTTGCCGCAAGTAGCAGCAATGGCGGATACGCATCTGTTTATTGCCAAACAAACGGACGGAACCCGAACGAAAACGCTGGTGAAAGCATTGACAGAGGAAGAAAAAGTAAAAGAAATTGGACGGATGATTTCCGGTGTGGAAATTACGGAACTGACAAAAAAACATGCCAAAGAACTGCTCGAGCTAGCAACAAAAATCAAACAATGAAGGGCTATCCATTATGGGTAGCTTTTTTTATAGCCCCAACGATTATATTTTCACTGTTTAAGGCAAAATTAAAACTGTAGCCGCTTTTTGAAAGGTGTAGGTGGGAGCGAGGAGAGTGAACAAGATTGAATACAGAAACAATCCGAAAAATCGTTGGGGTTTTTCTCCTTATTTTATTAATGATCATTGGCATGTCCAAGCCGATGAAAGAATATTTGCAAATTCCAAAACAAATCGTTCTGTTTGAAGGAGAAGCGGTACGGTTTCCTACCGCAACACTTCCAGTTCAAGCAACAGTAAAAAACGCTCCCAAATCAATAGAAGTTCAGCGACAAGCTCATTCGCTTTCTATAAAGGCAAAACAAAGTGGAGAAAAGAAAATGGTATTAGAAGTTGCCGGAATGCCGATCAAACAAGTGGATGTAAAAGTACTGCCGACGTTAAAGGTTATTCCTGGAGGGCAATCGATTGGCGTTAAGTTAAATACGGTAGGAGTTCTTGTTGTTGGCTACCATCTCGTCGAAACCGAAAACGGCAAAAAATCCCCGGGAGAAATAGCCGGGATTAAAGTAGGAGATATCATTACAAGCATTAATGGCAAAAAAATCGAAAAGATGAGCGATCTCTCCCCTTTCATTGAGGAATCAGGAAAAACAGGGAAACCGCTTCACCTCCAAGTTCTGCGTGACCAACACTCCTTTACGACTAAATTGATTCCGCTCAAGGATAAACATGACCACGCTTATCGCATTGGTCTATATATCCGGGATTCTGCTGCGGGAATTGGCACGATGACCTTTTATGACCCTGTTTCGAAAAAATATGGAGCACTCGGCCATGTCATTTCGGACATGGATACGAAAAAGCCGATTGTCGTGCAAAATGGGCAAATTATGAAATCAACGGTTACGTCGATTGAAAAAGGAAGCAGCGGCAATCCGGGGGAGAAATTAGCGCGATTTTCCGAGAGTGAAGAAGTAATTGGAAATATTACGGAAAACAGCGCGTTTGGCATTTTTGGAACGCTGACGAAACCGGTGGAAAACGGAATTTTTACCGAACCGATTCCCGTTGCTTTAGCGAACCAAGTAAAAGAAGGTCCAGCAAAAATATTGACGGTCGTAGAAGACAACAAAGTCGAGCAATTTGACATTGAAATTGTCAGCACCATTCCACAAAAATTTCCAGCCACTAAAGGTCTCGTTATCCGCGTCACCGACCCGCGGCTATTGAAAAAAACGGGTGGAATCGTTCAAGGCATGAGCGGAAGCCCGATTATTCAAGACGGGAAATTAGTTGGCGCTGTTACACACGTATTTGTGAATGACCCAACCTCAGGATATGGCGTTCATATTGAATGGATGTTAAACGAAGCAGGCATTGATATATATGGCAAACAGAACAAAAAGGCGAGCTGATCGATTCAGCTCGCCTTTTTCCAATTCACAGCAAAAAATTTTGTAAAAAACGTCAAGAAATTCATCTTTTTTGCATAGATATTTGGTGAAACATTATATAAAATGAATGTATGAAGATTTTTCGACAAAAAAGCAACAATTTCTATCCACAAATTGTCAAATTCACTCAATTTTTGTTATAATTTAAAGAATCATTTATTTCAATATTTCGTAAAAAGTAAAAGGATTTTGTCATTCTATTGTCGAATGTATCCAAATGGATTTTTCTACATAGAAAATAGGAAGTAAGGGAGGAAGATGTTCTTGAAAATCAAAGTATGTATTGCAGACGATAATCGCGAATTAGTTAGCCTGCTTGAGGAATATATTTCTAGCCAAAGCGATATGGAGGTAATCGGAACAGCTTATAACGGCCAAGATTGCTTATATATGCTCGAAGAAAAGCAGCCGGATATTTTGCTGCTAGACATTATTATGCCTCATTTAGACGGGTTGGCGGTGCTGGAAAAAATCCGCACGAAGCTGAAGCAGCAGCCGCACGTCATTATGTTAACGGCATTTGGCCAGGAAGATGTAACAAAAAAAGCGGTCGAACTCGGCGCTTCTTACTTTATTTTAAAACCGTTTGATATGGAAAATTTAGTGCATCATATCCGGCAAATCCATGGAAAAACAACGCCGATCATGAAAAAAACGGCTCCATCTTACCAAGCGCGCGACAACAAGCCGAAAAACTTGGATGCGAGCATTACAAGCATCATCCACGAAATCGGCGTTCCTGCCCATATTAAAGGGTATTTATATTTACGCGAAGCAATCGCCATGGTGTATCATGATATTGAATTGCTCGGTTCCATTACGAAAGTGCTTTATCCGGATATCGCGAAAAAATACAACACCACTGCTAGCCGTGTCGAACGGGCGATCCGCCATGCGATCGAAGTTGCTTGGAGCCGCGGCAATCTAGAATCCATTTCTTCCTTATTCGGCTACACCGTCAGCATGTCGAAAGCAAAACCGACGAACTCGGAATTCATCGCGATGGTGGCGGATAAGTTAAGATTAGAGCATAAGGCGTCTTAAAGCCGTTAATATCAACGGTCTAAATGTTATGGAATAATTTTACATCAAGTTATAAAAAGCCAATAAATCGGATTTTGACATATTTACCGAGAAGTCTCCCATCTCTTAATAGAGTGTAGGTGGGAGATGAATCGGTTGTTTTTTCTTCCAGAAACAGAACATATGTGCTATACTATTCTTATCCATGATTTGGTGAAAGGAGAATTCGATGTATATTCGGCTTCCGAAGGAAATTAAAGATCAAATTATTTATAAAATTAAGGATTATTTTTATAATGAACGGTCAGAAGAAATTGGTGATTTGGCAGCAGGAAGCCTACTTGATTTTGTTTTAAAAGAAATTGGGCCTTACTTTTATAACCAAGGTGTGAAAGATGCAAAAGAGGTATTTGAACAGAAAATGATGAGTTTAGAAGAGGATATACAATCTCTTGAAAGACCAATCATACCTTACAATAAGAATTAAACTTCCTTGTTGAACCAACTAACGGTGCAAGAGTTCAATTAACCCACTTTTTTCTTAGTGGGTTTCTTTTGTTCGGAAACAACAACCAACAGTTATAGAGCTTAGAATAAAAAACCACTCCATCACCGCTGGAAGTGGCTTATGTTGATTTATCGTTCTGTTTCTTCAAAAACGATTGCTTGAATCCTTTCGGTTACTGTATCAAATGTTATTCTTACATAAACCCCAAACTCACGATCTCCTTGTTTTAGCCAAAGTTTGAATGTTTCTCGGGTAGTGGTTGAGGATACGGTTTGTCGACCTACATGTAGATAATCAACAATTTTCGCGTTCGGATACTTCTTGTTGGTTTCCCGTATAGCTAATGTACTCCATTTTGCATATGGAGGACTGGGAATAGATTGTTCAGTCTGTTTTCCATATGGTTTTGGTTCAGCATGGACAGGAATAGATGTTGAAGCCATTGCCACGAGCAAGAGCATCATAAAAGTTCTTTTCATCCAATCACCTCATGGTTTATACTTCCCAAATATTTACCGGAAACACAACGGTAAGTAGGAGGGGTTTCTATTTTGCCCGATTTTGATATTGAGTCACATTGTCGTAAAATAAAAAACCACCTCTCGTAGAAGCAAACGAGAGGTGACTTTTTACATAGGTCTCTAGACACAAAATTCAGTTTTTGTTAAAATAAATTTACGGATTTATGTTTTTTAACCTTCGGAAGCATGATATAATATGATATGTGTGCGGCAGCACCTCGGCTTAAGTCAATCGCACGTCACAAGATGAGCGATTGGCAAACTTCATTGGGATTTTAAAAAAAGTAATCCACCCTCCGTCGGCCAAACACAGGGTGGGTTACTTTTTTATTTTTTCGATCAGCAACACGACCAATGTCACCAGCGAAATCATAAACATCGCTGTCGGCATGTCCATCGGCTTCCCCTCCTTATTGGAGGCTCAACCGCCCACCCTGCTCGCACGATTGACCTTAAGTTAATAATACACCAAATTAGGCAAAAAAGCGACTATTTCCCATTATTTTCCCGATGAATTACGGAGAAAATGGTGTTAACGCGTGGTAAGTCTTCTGCATCTCTGACTTAGTCGCTTTACTAATCCCTCTTGCTTGAAATACGTTATGATGAGTAGTAGTCAAATTTTTTGTCTGACAGGAAAAGAACAAAAAAGAGTAGAACTCCGGTGAGGAATGATTTGTAAGTGTCGCACTCGGGGTTAAGATGGGAACATAAGGCTTCCTAATAAAAAAGGTAGTCCGATGTGGACTGCCTTTTTTACGATTGCTCATTTTGCTTTTTTTCCAGTTCGAGCAATTTTTGCACTAAAATGTGCTGTGGCATGTGCATGATTCGTTCGATCGGCATCCCTAGCGCTTTGGCCAGCTTTTGCGCCGTTTCCAACGAAATTTTTAGCGGCTGCATAGTATCACCTCGCTTGCTTATAAAACAGTATAGCAAATGTTGTTATGTTCCTGCATATATTTTTATGATCGCTTTTGCATCGGAAACGGAAAGGAGTAATAAACGAATGACAAAAATTTTCGCGCACCGCGGTTCCGCCGGCACGCATCCGGAAAATACGATGA
Source organism: Parageobacillus genomosp. 1 (assembly GCF_000632515.1). GTDB lineage: Bacteria > Bacillota > Bacilli > Bacillales > Anoxybacillaceae > Saccharococcus. The sequence goes on along the minus strand of NZ_CM002692.1, from coordinate 2,412,422 downwards.
TTGCTTTTTATGAAGCAGAACGGGCGGGAGCAGACGGCATTGAATTAGATGTGCAACTGACAAAAGACGGACAAATTGTCGTCATTCATGATGAAACGATCGACCGAACGACTGATGGGACCGGCTGGGTCAAAGATTTTACGTATCATGAACTGCAGCAGTTTAATGCAGCATATAAATTTGCTGATCAATACGGCACCTGCCGCATTCCATTGCTAGAAGAAGTGCTTGCCTGGATTTGTTCAAAGCCACTTCTATTGAATATCGAATTAAAAAACAGCCTGATCGCCTACGAAAAATTGGAAGAAAAAGTGATCGCCATGATCCGTCACTATCGTCTTGAAGATAGAACCGTTCTCTCGTCCTTTAATCATAACAGCATGGCGTGGTGCCACCGCCTTGCCCCTGCGATCGAAACGGCTTTGCTGTATATCGAGCCGTTATATGAACCATGGCACTATGTCCGCGTTATGCAGGCAAAGGGGCTGCATCCTTATCATCGCAACGTGACAGAGCCGTTTATTCGCCAGGCCCGCCGTCATCAAATTGCCGTTCGCCCCTTTACCATTAACAAAGAATCTTTAATGAAAAAAATGTTCCAATACAAAGTCGATGCCATTTTTACCGATTATCCGCGTCAGGCGAGGGAAGTATTAAAAAAAACGCCTTAAACAAAAATGTTTAAGGTGTTTTTTTCTTGTTTTGAAACCTCGGCTGCACTTTATTGCGCTTGCGGTCGCGATATAAAATAAATCCGCCGATAAATGCCAGACCGCCTGCAAACAAAAGGAACCCCGCTAAAAACTGCAAGGAAAGAAATGGAAACGGAGAGTGCAAAATACCAAATAAGGTGTCGCGCATCCATTTAATTCCAAGCGCCGCCAATAAGCCGGGAATCACTAAAATAAGAAGAGCGATCATTCGTACCATCGTCATCTTGATCCTTTCGAAAAAAAGGTAGTTTCATGAACCATCTTAACTGTTCCTCTGCGTTTGTCAAGCAAAGAAAAAACCGTTATGATAAAAATGCCTGCAAAAAATTGCATATGCCAAAGAGTGGTGAAGAACGATGAAAAAAGTATTAATCGTGGGAGCAGGAACTGGAGGAACGGCGCTGCTAAAACTGCTGCATGAAACAACGGCGTTTCAGGTAACAGCCGTAGTGGATATCGATGAGACGGCTCCTGGAATAAAACTGGCGCGAGAAATGAATATTGCTGTCGGCACGGATTGGCGTGCTTTTGTTAGTGAGGAAATCGACCTCGTTATTGAAGCGACAGGAAAGCAGGAAGTGTTGGATGACATTCGCGCTCGGTGCGCGCCAAATACGAACGTCGTGCCCGGAGCCGTCGCCCATATGTTGGCGGAACTGATGGAAGAAAAAGAAATGTTGATTGCAAAGTTGAAAAGCGAAACAACAAGACGCGGCTTAATTTTTAACTCGTCTCATGATGGCATGATTGTTGTTGATGAATATGCTTACATTACCGATATTAATAACAGCGCCGCCGAAATGATTGAAGTAGATAAGGAAAAAGTAATTGGAAAACACATTTTAGAAGTTCTGCCGACAAGCGGACTGCCGCGGGTATTAAAAACGAAACAGACGGAATTTCACCAGGAAGTAAAACTAGCCAACGGCAAAAAAATTATAACGACAAGAATTCCGATGATCGATGAGACCGGGAAACTGTTCGGCGCACTGGCGATTTTTAAAGATATTACCGAATTGGTGAAACTGGCCGAGGAAATTACCGACTTAAAAGAAATGCGCATGATGCTCGAAGCGATTATTCATTCGTCAGAGGAAGCGATTTCTGTTGTCGATGAGCATGGAAACGGCATTTTAATTAACCCGGCGTATACGCGCATTACCGGCCTGACGGAAGAAGAAGTAATCGGCAAGCCGGCGACAGCCGATATCGCCGAAGGGGAAAGCATGCATATGCAAGTGTTAAAAACGCGACGGCCCGTCCGCGGGGTGCGCATGAAAGTCGGGCCGAAAAACCGCGACGTGGTCGTGAATGTGGCGCCGATTATTGTCGACGGAGTGCTGAAAGGCAGCGTCGGGGTGATTCATGACGTATCCGAGATTCAGCGGCTGACAGCGGAACTCAATCGGGCAAGGCAAATTATCCGCACGCTCGAAGCGAAATATTCGTTTGCCGATATTATCGGTACGTCGGAGGGAATAAAGGTAGCAATTGAACAAGCGAAAGTAGCCGCAAAAACGCCAGTGACGATATTGCTGCGCGGTGAATCCGGCACGGGAAAAGAATTATTTGCTCACGCGATTCATAATGCAAGTGATAGAAAATATAACAAATTTATCCGTGTCAATTGTGCGGCCATTCCTGAAACACTATTAGAGAGCGAACTATTTGGTTATGAAGAAGGAGCATTTTCCGGGGCAAAACGCGGCGGCAAACGCGGCTTGTTTGAAGAGGCGAACAACGGCAGCATTTTCCTTGATGAAATCGGTGAGCTTTCCGCGAATACGCAGGCGAAACTGCTTCGCGTTTTGCAAGAAGGGGAAATCGTCCGCGTCGGAGGCACGAAGCCAATTCCGATTAACGTCCGTGTCATTGCCGCCACGAATGTCAACTTAGAAAAAGCGATTGCCGAAGGGACATTCCGCGAAGATTTATATTACCGCTTAAACCGCATGCCGATTTACATTCCGCCGCTGCGGGCAAGGAAGGAAGATATCCCGGCGTTGTGCCAGCATTTAATTCAAAAGCTGAACCAAGATTACGGGCGCAATGTCGAAGGAGTCACTCCGGCCGCGCTTGACCTCCTGCTCGCTTACGATTGGCCGGGGAATGTGCGTGAATTGGAAAACGTATTAGGCCGGGCGATGATTTTTATGAAGTTTAATGAAGTGATGATCGATGTTCATCATATTCCGCCCCTTGATATTCCGCGGGCCGATTCTTCTCCCCATAAAAATGAGAAGGAGCCGGAAATCCGTCCGCTTGAGGAGATGATGGAGCAATATGAAGCAAGCATCATCAAGCAGGCGCTGCGAAAATACAACAACAATAAAACGGCGACAGCGCGGGCGCTGGGCATTTCGATTCGCAATTTATATTACAAGTTGGAGAAATATAACATTGACAAAAATAGCACGCAATAATTTGCATACCATGCAAATTATTGCTTATAATCAGTAAAACAAAATTCATGAAAAATAAAGCGCTTTCAACTTTTTTGGGTTGGCACGATTTTTGCATGTTAATAAAATGCCACCGCAAATTTTAATGAAGAGGTTGGTGCATAAGATGAAGCTGCAATCGTTGATCGATCATGCAACCAAATATACCGATATGACGGTAGCTGTCGCGGCAGCGGAAGATGAAGAAGTGATTGATGCCGTGACGATGGCGCTCGAGCGTCATTTCGGAAAGTTTGTGTTGTATGGAGACCGTGAACAAATTGTGCAACTGTTAAGGCGAAAAGGCTATGCGAATTCTGGACATATTGAAGTCGTCCATGCCAATTCTGCTGTGCAAGCCGCTGAGTTAGCGGTAAAGGCTGTTCACTTCAATGAGGCGAATGTCCTGATGAAAGGGAACATCCCAACAGCTGCGTTGTTAAAAGCGGTGTTAAACAAAGAATACGGCCTGCGGACGGGAAAGGTGCTTTCCCATGTGGCTGTATTTGAAGTCTCTGGATATGACCGTTTCATTATTGTGACGGATGCGGCGATGAACATTGTGCCGGATTTGGAACAAAAAGCGCAGATTGTGGCGAATGCCGTTGCCGTAGCCCGGTCAATTGGCATTGACATGCCGAAAGTGGCGCCGTTGGCGGCGGTGGAAGTAGTCAACCCGGCGATGCCAGCTACCGTTGATGCGGCAGCTCTGACCATGATGCAAAAACGCGGACAAATAAAAGATTGCATCATTGATGGACCGCTTGCCCTCGACAATGCTGTTTCGGCTATAGCGGCGGAACATAAGCGCATTGACAGCGAAGTGGCGGGAAGGGCAGATATTTTGCTCGTTCCTGACATTGAAGCGGGAAACATGCTATATAAATCGCTTGTTTATTTTGCCAATGCCAAAGTCGGGGCCGTCATCGCTGGAGCGAAGGCACCGATTGTCCTTACATCACGCGCCGATTCGGCGGAAAGCAAACTGTATTCGTTAGCGCTCGCGGTTTGTTCCGCATCCAAATAAAAAATTAGGGAGGAAGTTATCATGGAACTGTTTAAATACATGGAAAAATACGATTATGAACAATTGTTGTTTTGCCAAGATAAAGAATCGGGATTGAAAGCGATTATCGCTATTCACGATACAACGCTCGGCCCAGCATTAGGCGGTACGCGCATGTGGATGTATAACTCGGAAGAAGAAGCTATTGAAGACGCGCTTCGCTTAGCACGCGGCATGACGTATAAAAACGCTGCGGCAGGGCTCAACCTTGGCGGCGGGAAAACGGTCATTATCGGCGACCCGCGCAAAGATAAAAATGAAGCGATGTTCCGCGCGTTCGGCCGCTTTATTCAAGGATTAAACGGCCGCTATATCACCGCGGAAGACGTCGGCACCACCGTTGCCGATATGGATATTATCTACCAAGAAACAGATTATGTGACAGGCATCTCGCCAGAATTTGGCTCATCGGGCAACCCGTCTCCAGCAACGGCATATGGCGTGTATCGCGGCATGAAAGCGGCGGCAAAAGAAGCATTTGGCAGCGATTCATTAGAAGGAAAAGTCATCGCCGTGCAAGGGGTCGGCAATGTCGCCTATCATTTATGCCGTCATCTTCATGAAGAAGGGGCGCAACTTATCGTTACTGACATTAACAAAGAAGCGGTGCAGCGCGCCGTTGAAGAATTTGGCGCCAAAGCGGTAGACCCGAACGATATTTACGGCGTTGATTGCGATATTTTTGCTCCATGTGCGCTTGGCGGCATTATTAACGACCAAACGATTCCGCAATTAAAAGCGAAAGTCATTGCCGGTTCGGCGAACAACCAGCTAAAAGAGCCGAGACATGGCGATATCATTCATGAAATGGGCATCGTGTACGCACCGGATTACGTCATCAATGCCGGCGGTGTCATTAACGTTGCCGATGAGCTGTACGGCTACAATCGCGAACGCGCAATGAAAAAAATCGAACAAATTTACGACAACATTGAAAAAGTATTTGCCATTGCGAAACGCGACGGCATTCCGACGTATAAAGCAGCAGACCGTCTTGCGGAGGAACGCATTGAAACGATGCGCAAGTCCCGCAGTCAATTTTTGCAAAACGGCCATCATATTTTAAGCCGCCGTCGTGGTCGTTAAAGACAAATCTAAGCGGAAGCGGAAAAGAAAATATTTTCCGCTCCCGCATCCAGAAATGGAGGTAGCAACCGTTGCAAGAGCAGAAGTTTCGCATTTTAACCATTAATCCTGGATCGACCTCGACAAAAATTGGCGTGTTTGAAAACGAGCGCTCCATTTTTGAAAAAACGATTCGCCATGATGCAGAAACGCTGCAGCGTTATCCATCGATTATTGATCAATATGAATTTCGCAAACAAACGATTTTAGACGCGCTCGATGAAGAAGGCATCAATCTTTCCAAATTAAGCGCTGTTTGCGGCCGCGGTGGGCTTTTGCGCCCGATCGAAGGCGGCACATACCGCGTCAATGAACAGATGCTCAAGGATTTGCGTAAAGGCTATTCCGGCCAGCACGCTTCGAATCTTGGCGGCATTTTGGCGTATGAAATTGCTTCGGCGTTAAATATCCCCGCGTTTATTGTTGACCCTGTTGTCGTTGATGAACTTGAGCCAATCGCCCGTATTTCTGGATTTGCGCTCATTGAGCGGAGAAGCATTTTCCATGCTCTCAATCAAAAGGCGGTGGCTCGCCGCGTTGCTAAGCAGCTCGGCAAACGGTATGAAGAGCTGAACCTTATTGTCGCCCATATGGGCGGCGGAATTACCGTCGGCGCCCATAAAAAAGGCCGCGTAGTCGATGTTAATAACGGATTGGACGGCGAAGGTCCGTTTAGCCCGGAACGCGCCGGCACCGTGCCCGCTGGCGACCTCGTTTCTTTATGTTTCTCCGGTGAATACTTCCGTGATGAAGTAATGAGCATGCTTGTCGGCAAAGGCGGGCTAGTCGGTTACCTTGGCACCAATGATGCGGTAAAAGTGGAAAAAATGATTGAAGCGGGCGATGAAAAGGCGAAGCTAGTATATAGCGCAATGGCCTATCAAGTGGCAAAAGAAATCGGAGCGGCAAGCGCTGCATTGGCGGGAAAAGTCGACGCGATTATTTTAACGGGCGGCCTTGCCTACGGAAAACAGTTTGTGAAGGAAATCAGCGATCGCGTTCACTGGATTGCCGATGTGATTGTTCACCCTGGTGAAAACGAGTTGCAAGCGCTTGCGGAAGGGGCGTTGCGCGTGTTGCGCGGCGAAGAAAAAGACAAAGTATATCCGAGCGGAAATGTGACACACACAACCGTTTTGCGATAGAAAGGAGAAAACGATATGGCAAAAGAATATGATCTCGTCATCCTTGGCGGCGGCACGGGAGGATATGTGGCGGCGATTCGCGCTTCCCAGCTAGGGTTAAAAACAGCCGTTGTCGAAAAAGGCAAGCTGGGCGGAACGTGTCTGCATGCCGGCTGTATTCCAAGCAAGGCGCTGCTGCGGAGCGCGGAAGTATACGCGCAAACGAAAAACAGCGAAACGTTTGGCGTCGTGGCAAGCGATGTACGCCTTGACTTCGCCAAAGTGCAGGCGCGCAAAGCAGCCATTATCGAGCAGCTCCATAAAGGCGTCCAGCACTTAATGAAAAAAGGAAAAATTGACGTTTATGCCGGAACTGGGCGCATTTTAGGCCCATCGATTTTCTCGCCGATGCCGGGAACGATTTCCGTGGAAATGAATGACGGTTCGGAAAACGAAATGCTCGTGCCAAAAAATGTCATCATCGCCACAGGTTCGCGTCCGCGAACGCTGCCAGGCCTTGACATTGACGGCAAATTGGTCATGACATCCGATGAAGCGCTGCAAATGGAAACACTTCCTTCTTCGATTATTATCGTCGGCGGCGGTGTCATTGGCATTGAATGGGCATCGATGCTGAATGATTTTGGTGTCGACGTGACGGTATTGGAATACGCCGAGCGCATTTTGCCGACGGAAGATCATGACGTCTCCAAAGAAGTGGAAAAGCTTTTAAAACGCCGTGGCATTACGATTGTCACAGGGGCAAAAGTCTTGCCGGAAACGTTGGAAAAAGGAAATGGTGTGACAATTCAAGCGGAGCATAATGGCGAGCAAAAAACGTTTACCGCCGAAAAAATGCTCGTCTCTGTTGGCCGTCAAGCAAACATTGAAGGAATCGGCATCGAAAATACCGATATTGTCGTCGAAAAAGGATTTATTCAAACGAACGAGTTTTACCAAACGAAAGAATCGCATATTTATGCGATTGGCGATGTCATCGGCGGCTTGCAGCTAGCGCATGTAGCGTCCCATGAAGGAATCGTTGCTGTCGAGCATATTGCTGGCCAAAACCCATCCCCGATCGACTACACCATGATTTCGAAATGTGTCTACAGCCGTCCGGAAGTCGCAAGCGTCGGCTTAACGGAAGAAGAAGCGAAAGCAAAGGGATATGATGTCAAAGTCGGAAAATTTCCATTTAAAGCGATCGGTAAAGCGCTCGTGTTCGGCGAAGCGGAAGGGTTCGTGAAAATCGTAGCCGATCAAAAAACGAACGACTTGCTTGGTGTTCATATGGTCGGTCCTCACGTCACCGATATGATTTCTGAAGCGGGGTTAGCGCGCGTCTTGGATGCGACTCCGTGGGAAGTGGCGCATACGATTCATCCGCATCCAACGCTATCGGAAGCAATGGCGGAAGCGGCACTTGCCGTGGATGGAAAAGCGATTCATTTTTAAGCGAATAAAGGGAGGTTTTTTCGATGGCAGAAAACCGTCATCAAGCGCTAGGGTTAAGCGATGAAACAGTATTACAAATGTATGAAACGATGTTGTTGGCCCGTAAAATCGACGAGCGTATGTGGTTATTAAACCGCGCTGGAAAAATTCCGTTCGTTATCTCTTGCCAAGGACAGGAAGCGGCACAAGTCGGCGCGGCGTTTGCCCTTGACCGTACGAAAGATTACGTTTTGCCTTACTACCGTGATATGGGCGTTGTCTTAACATTTGGAATGACGCCGACGGAATTAATGCTTTCCGCGTTTGCGAAGGCGGAAGATCCAAACTCCGGCGGCCGGCAAATGCCGGGTCACTTCGGGAAAAAGAAAAACCGTATTGTAACCGGCTCATCTCCCGTAACGACGCAAGTGCCGCATGCAGTTGGCATCGCGCTGGCGGCGAAAATGGAAAAGAAAGATTTTGTTGCGTTTGTGACGTTCGGGGAAGGATCATCGAACCAAGGCGATTTCCATGAAGGTGCCAACTTTGCCGGCGTGCATAAATTACCTGTTATTTTCATGTGCGAAAATAACAAATACGCGATTTCCGTGCCAATTTCAAAACAATTGGCGTGCGAAAAAGTATCGGACCGGGCCATCGGCTACGGCATGCCGGGCTATACGGTAGACGGAAACGATCCGCTTGAAGTGTACAGAGTTGTCAAAGAAGCAGCGGACCGCGCCCGCCGCGGCGAAGGACCGACATTGATTGAAACGGTTTCCTATCGTTTAACCTCGCATTCTTCCGACGACGACCAACGAGCATACCGTTCCGAAGAAGAGTTAGAAGAAGCGCGTGCCAAAGACCCGATTATTTCCTTCGCGAAATATTTGAAAGAAGTCGGTGTATTGACAGATGAATTGGAGAAAGAAATTCACGACCGCGTCATGAAGCAAGTGAACGAAGCGACGGATTATGCAGAAAAAGCGCCGTATGCGGAACCAGAACATGCCTTAAAGTATGTATACGCAGAGAAGTAAGGGGGAATGGACGATGCCAGTGATTTCCTATATTGATGCTGTGACGATGGCGATTCGTGAGGAAATGGAACGTGACCCGCGCGTTTTCGTATTAGGGGAAGACGTGGGCAAAAAGGGCGGAGTATTTAAAGCGACGCAAGGATTGTATGAACAGTTTGGCGAAGAGCGCGTCATTGACACTCCATTGGCCGAATCCGCGATCGTTGGCGTCGGAATTGGCGCGGCGATGTACGGACTGCGCCCGATTGCTGAAATTCAATTTGCCGATTTCATCATGCCGGCGGTCAACCAAATTATTTCTGAAGCGGCGCGCATTCGCTACCGCTCGAACAACGACTGGAACTGCCCGATCGTCATTCGCGCCCCGTATGGCGGCGGCGTTCACGGCGCATTATACCATTCGCAATCGGTGGAAGCGATTTTTGCGAACCAGCCAGGTTTAAAAATTGTCATGCCATCGACACCGTATGATGTGAAAGGGCTTTTGAAAGCGGCCATCCGCGATGAAGACCCGGTTCTTTTCTTTGAACATAAACGCGCGTATCGCTTAATTAAAGGCGAAGTGCCGGAAGACGATTACGTATTGCCAATCGGCAAAGCCGATGTTAAACGCGAGGGCGACGATATTACCGTTATTACGTATGGATTATGCGTTCACTTTGCGCTGCAAGCGGCAGAACGGGTAGCGCAAGACGGCATTTCCGCTCATATTCTTGATTTGCGCACGGTATATCCGTTAGATAAAGAAGCGATTATTGAAGCGGCAAGCAAAACAGGGAAAGTGCTGCTTATTACGGAAGATAACAAAGAAGGAAGCGTCATGAGCGAAGTAGCTGCCATTATCGCTGAACATTGCTTGTTTGATTTAGATGCGCCAATTATGCGCCTTGCCGGCCCGGACGTTCCGGCGATGCCATATGCGCCGACGATGGAAAAATTCTTTATGGTCAACCCGGATAAAGTGGAAAAAGCGATGCGCGAGCTAGCGGCGTTTTAAGCAGCCGGATTTTTGCGATTCAAAATGCAGATTTGAACGGAGATAGGAGGTCATCAACGTGGCAATTGAACAACTTACCATGCCCCAGCTTGGGGAAAGCGTCACCGAAGGCACGATTAGCAAATGGCTCGTTTCCGTCGGCGATAAAGTCAATAAATACGATCCAATCGCCGAAGTCATGACTGATAAAGTAAACGCCGAAATTCCATCCTCCTTTACAGGCGTTATTAAAGAAATCATTGCCAAAGAAGGGGAAACACTGCCGGTTGGCGCCGTGATTTGTACGATTGAAGTGGAAGGCGAAGGAACAGCAGCGGAAACGAAACAAGAGGAAGCACCGAAAGCAGAAGAGACAAAGGGAGAAGCTGCCCAAGCTCCGAAAAAAGCGGATCGGGCCAATAAAGGCCGCTATTCGCCAGCCGTTCTTCGCCTCGCTCAAGAACATAATATTGATTTGGAGCAAGTGCAAGGAACAGGACTGGGTGGACGGATTACGCGCAAAGATTTGTTAAAACTCATCGAATCCGGAAATATCCCGAAAGCCGATGGGCAGCCAGCCGCTTCGGCTCAGCCTGCACCGCAGCCAACACCAGCGCAAGAAGCGCCGAAAGCAGAACCAGCTGCTGCTCCAAAACAGTCGGCGGCGCCAAACGTCCCTGTTCAAGCAGGCGACATCGAAATTCCGGTCACACCGGTGCGCAAAGCGATCGCCGCGAACATGCTTCGCAGCAAGCACGAAGCGCCGCACGCCTGGACGATGGTCGAAGTCGATGTCACAAACTTGGTTGCGTATCGCGACTCGATCAAAGACGAATTCAAAAAACGCGAAGGCTTCAATTTAACGTATTTCGCCTTCTTCGTCAAAGCGGTCGCGCAGGCGCTCAAAGAATTCCCACAGCTCAACTCGATGTGGGCGGGCGACAAAATCGTGCAGAAAAAAGATATCAACATCTCGATCGCCGTTGCGACAGACGATGCGTTATTCGTGCCGGTCATTAAGCACGCCGACGAAAAATCAATCAAAGGCATCGCCCGTGAAATCACCGAGCTCGCCGCCAAAGTGCGCGCCGGCAAACTCCGCCCGGAAGACATGCAAGGCGGCACGTTTACGGTGAACAACACCGGCTCTTTCGGCTCAGTGCAATCGATGGGCATCATCAACTATCCGCAAGCAGCAATTTTGCAAGTCGAATCAATCGTCAAACGCCCGGTTGTCAAAGACGGCATGATCGCGATCCGCGACATGGTGAACTTATGTTTATCGCTTGACCACCGCGTCCTCGACGGCTTAATCTGCGGCCGCTTCCTGGCGCGTGTCAAAGAGATTTTGGAAAACGTATCGAAAGACAATACGCCGATTTATTAATAAACAACTCCTATCGCACGTTGGTGCGGTAGGAGTTTATTTTTTTGTTTCAAAAAATGGTTAATAGATTAAAATCTGATAGGGTTTTTCTTCTTTAACATATTTACCGAGAAGTCTCCCACCTCTAAACAGAGTGTAGATGGGAGAGGAATCGGTTGTTTTTTTCTTCTAAATACAGAACATATGTGCTATACTATTCTTATCCATGATTTGTTGAAAGGAGGATCCACCATGCTTCGTGGGCAAAAAGTGTTCTTCCGGGCATCGAAAACGGATTTGGACCGATTGTATGCCTGTAATCGGGAATCCGCCCGTGTTTGGAATGAATGCCTCCGCTTAGCCAAAGAACACTTCCTCCAGCATGGGTGCTGGATCACCAAAAGCGAGCTGCAAAAACAAACGAAAAGAAAGTTCCATCTTCACAGCCAATCGATTCAAGCCATCTGCCACAAATACCTCTTCGCAAGACAATCTGCTCATTACGCCATCCAACAAGGACATCCTGCTCGTTATCCCTACAAGAAAAAGAAGTACTTCCCAACGAAATGGGCGAAAGATGGTTTCAAGGTTTACGAAAACGGAAAAATCGAACTGTCGATGGGCATTCATCACGGAAAACGGGAAAAGCCAATCGTTGTGTATGCGTCGCATCTGCCCAAGGGAACGATCAAAGAAATCGAATGCTGCTGGGATCAAGGTCTTTATTTGGCCGTGACGTATGAAGATGGACAAAAGGCCAAAGCGTACCAACCGGGTTCATCGGTCGGAGTCGATCTTGGGGAAGTGCATACCATAGGTGCGTTTTGCGAAAACGGTCAAGCCCTCCTTATCACGGGAAGAAAAATACGCTCCCTTCATCGGCTGCGGAATAAAAAACTGGCCGAGATCCAGCGTCGTCAATCGAAATGTCAAAAAGGATCACGCCGATGGAAAAAGTATGAGCGGGCGAAACAATACGTGTTATCCAAATCCGAAAGACAGCTGCGGGATGCGCTCCATAAAACGACCAAACAGTTTGTCGACTGGTGCCGTTCCCAATCGGTTTCCGATGTGTACATCGGAAACGTCGAAGGGGTGCAGCGAAACACGAGAAAGAAAAAACGTACGAGCCGCAAACAAGCGCAAAAGCTCTCGAATTGGTCATTCGGGAAAGTGAAGCAGTATCTCACTTATAAGCTGGCTCAACATGGCATTCGCTTGCATGAAATCGAGGAGTCATATACAAGTCAGACATGTCCTGTCTGCCAAAAGAGAAAAAAAGCATCTTCCCGACAGTTTGTGTGCCGGTGTGGGTATGAGGAGCATCGTGATGTTCACGGTGCAAGAAATATCTTAAGCAAGGCGCTGCATGGTACTTTTGTTCATTGGGACGTGCAAACGAAGCTGACGTATCTACGGATTGCGTAAGCAAGAAGTAGTAGAAGGGTTGGACCGCCCCATCGGCCGAAAAGCCGGTGTTGCTTACAGAATCGCCTGGGAAGACTTCCGATGCGTGCATCGAGCCAAAGAAGACAACCTTCTTCGGCGCCGAAGCTTCTTCGGGCGAGTGGTAAGAAACTCCCACCTCTTAACGGAGTGTAGGTGGGAGAGGTTCATACCATATGGCTATGTACTGATCGATGAAAAGGGAAATGAATATAAAGTAAAAAAGATGAAGGTTGTAGAAAGCAAAAATTGGGTAGGTAAGTTCGAGATTCGTGCTCCAGGGAAAGCGAGAGTCTTATTGACATTTGAAGTACCGATGCGCGCGGAAAAGCTGATTATGATCGTCAGGCATGATTGGCTGCCTGGGGATATGGCGGTAGAAGTAAAATAGGGAATGATGATAGGAAACGTATTTCTAGAGTCAATACAGTGATTTGTTCCTATTCCCTCACCGCAAATTCGTTTGGGGTGAGGTTTTTCGTGTTATAATATTCTTAATACAAATCTTCTCTAAGGAGGGCTCATCGATGAATACGGCGAAGGAAAAATTAATTGATCTTATAAAGCAGATGCCGGAGAGCGAGATTGTAAAGGTTTTAGATTTTGCTGAATACTTAATGAAAAAACAAGAAAAGCAACTTGTCCAAGATTTAAGTAAAGCAAGCGAAACAAGTACAGATTTTTGGGACAATGAAACCGATGATGAGGTTTGGAATCATGTATAAGCAAGGTGATATTCTTCTGATTCCGGTTCCATTCAGCAACTTATCAGTCACGAAACAACGACCCGTTCTTGTTCTGTCTAATGATAAGTATAATCAACTAACCGAAGATTTACTTGTCGCTGCGATTACTTCCCAACTAAGAGATATTGATTATTCCGTTTTAATTACCCAAGAGGATTTAGCAGAGGGAAACCTTAAAGCCACCTCTGCTATTAGAGCAGACAAAATATATACTCTTTCTAAAGAGATCATCATTAAAAAATTTGGAAGTGTAAAGAAAGAAGTTGTACAAAGCGTTGTAAGGAAATTAAATAACTTGATTATCCCCTAATAAATTAGCAACCTACAGAAAAAATAATATCAATTTGTTATAAAAGTTGATATTTCTCGTCAAACTAAGATAAACTCGTATTTTTCCCTTAATGATCGCTTCCTTAACGGCTTAATTTGTGGCTGTTTCCTCGCGCGCGTGAAAAAATTTTAGAGGATAATACGCCGATTTATTAATGGCACCCCCTCGTTATTTCCTATGCGGCCGGGAGGTTTATGCCATGTTTTCCTTGTCATATTGGAAACCGATTCTGTTTTCTTCATTGCTAGAACGATGCACATATACTACAATAAAAATATCAGTAATATTTTTAAAAGTGCAAAAGAAAGCGGTTTCTATGGATGGGGGAAAGCGCTGAAAAGGGGGAAAACATAGTGAGCGATATTTCAACGATGAAAAATGTGACGTTTCCCGCTCCAAGCTTCGCGGAGTGGAAGCAGGAAGTGGAAAAATCCTTAAAAGGGAAACCGTTCGAAAAATTGTATTCGACCACATATGAGAATATCACGATTCAACCTATTTATACGCGCCATGATGTAGAGAAGCTTGCCTATATTGAGCAGTATCCGGGCTTTGCCAACTACGTCCGCGGCACCAGGTCGAACGGCTATATCAAAGAGCCTTGGAAAGTAAGCCAGGAGATTTTCGCAAGCAGTCCGACCGAGTGGAACGAGATTGTCAAGCATGATTTGGAAAAAGGGCAAACGGAAATCCATATCGTATTGGAGCGGTTAGGGTTTCCAGTTACATCGCTTGACGATATCGAAGCCATGTTTTCCGATATTTCTTTGGATAAGTATTCGCTTCGCGTCGATGCGGGGGCGCAGTCGCTTTCGTTTTTGGCGCTGTTTGCCGCTTATTTGCAACAACGGCAAATACCATTTGATGCGGTGCACGGAACGATCGGCATGGATCCTATCGGTGTGCTAGCGGAAACAGGAAAGCTTTCGGCTTCGGTTGCGGCTTTGTATGACGTGATGGCCGCTGTGACGAAATGGGCAAAAGAAAACATGCCGGACGTGAAGACGGTCATTGTCCGCGGGGAGCCGTATCATAACGGCGGAGCAAACGCGGTGCAAGAGCTTGCTTTTGCCTTTGCGACAGCGGTGGAATATATCCGTGCCTGCTTGGAAAGAGGAGTAGCGATTGATGCCATTGCGCCGCGAATCCAATTTTCGTTCTCTGTCGGTTCCAACTTTTTTATGGAAATCGCCAAGCTCCGTGCGGCAAGGCTTATTTGGTCCAATATTGTCAAAGCGTTTGGCGGCAGTGAGTCATCGCAAAAAATTGCGATGCATGCACGCACGTCGTATTTTACGAAAACGGTGTACGATCCGTATGTCAACATGCTTCGCGCGGCGGCCGAGGCGTTCGCAGCAACGGTCGGCGGCACAGACAGCCTTCACGTTTCTCCGTTTGACGAAGCGATCAGACCGGCTGATGAATTTTCGCGGAGAATCGCCCGCAATACGCAGCTGATTTTGTTCGAAGAGGCGCATATCGCCAATGTCATTGACCCGGCCGGCGGTTCGTACTATGTGGAAACGTTGACGGCGCAAGTGGCGGAAGAAACGTGGAAGCTGTTCCAGCAAATCGAAGCAAAAGGCGGCATCGTTCAAGCGCTTGCGGACGGCTTTGTGCAAGAGCAAGTGGAAGCAGTCGCAAGGCAGCGCCAGAAAAACGTTGAAACGCGAAAAGAAAAAATTGTCGGCACCAATTTTTACGCGAACTTGGCGGAAGAACCGCTTGAAAAAATAAATGAAAGCCAAGCGCAACGGTCCTCCTCTTCTATCATCGATGAGGAACATGTCGCCGCGCTGCAAGCTGGTTTTGCCAATCAGCAATGGATCGAAACGGCAGTTGACATGGCTTTGCGTCGAGCAACCGCTCAGGAAATCGAAGCGGCATTAAAAACAGAGGAAGCGTCCATCCATGTCAAGCCGATTACACAATGGCGTTTGGCCGAACCGTTCGAACGACTGCGCCAAGCTTCGGAAGCGCATTTGGAAAAATACGGGGAGCGCCCTGCCGTTCATCTTATCAATATCGGAAATATTCCAAACTATAAAGCGCGCGCCGATTTTATTACCGGCTTTTTTGAAGCCGGCGGGATGGCGGTTGAAAAAAGCGAAGGTGTTCATAGCGCTGAGGAAGCGGTGTCAGAGGCAATCAATGCAAGCGGGACGCATTATGTTATTTGCGGCTCGGATGAAAGCTACGTCGATATCGTTCCGGCACTCGCCAAAGCGTTCAAGCAGGCAAAGCCAAACGCCAAGCTATATGTCGCCGGAAAACAGCCTGCCGATGTCGAACAGATTTTCATCGAGGCGGGGGTCGATGGCTTTATCCATATCGGTTCGAACTGTTATGAAACGATTGTATCGTTTATGAAAGAGATGGGGGTGGTCCTTGATGTGTAAGCAAGTCGATTTTACCAACCTTTCGCTAGAAATCACAAAACAAGCGGCAGATGAGCAACAATGGAAGCAGGCGATCGAAGAAAAGGTGCGGGCATCCATCGATGATCTGCTGTTTCAAACGAATGAGCATATCGCCATTAAGCCGCTTTATACGAAAAAAGATATCGAAGGTTTTGATTTTCTTGATTATATGCCGGGAATCCCCCCGTATTTGCGCGGGCCATATCCGTCGATGTATGTGAATCGGCCTTGGACGATCCGGCAATACGCGGGGTTTTCGACAGCGGAAGAAAGCAATGCCTTTTACCGCCGCAATTTGGCGATGGGGCAAAAAGGGCTGTCCGTAGCCTTTGACCTTGCCACCCATCGCGGCTATGACTCCGACCATCCGCGCGTCGTCGGCGATGTCGGCAAAGCAGGGGTCGCGATCGATTCGGTTTTAGATATGAAAATTTTGTTTGACGGCATTCCGCTTGACCAAATGTCGGTGTCGATGACGATGAACGGTGCGGTGCTGCCGATTATGGCGTTTTATATTGTCACGGCCGAAGAGCAAGGCGTCACGCAAGACAAGCTTTCCGGAACGATTCAAAACGATATTTTAAAAGAATATATGGTGCGCAACACGTACATTTACCCTCCGGAAACGTCGATGCGCATCATCGCGGACATTTTTGAGTATACGTCCAAATACATGCCAAAGTTTAACAGCATCAGTATTTCCGGCTACCATATGCAAGAAGCGGGAGCGCCAGCCGATATCGAATTGGCGTATACGCTCGCTGACGGATTGGAATATGTGCGCACTGGCTTAAAAGCAGGAATTGATATTGACTCCTTTGCGCCACGGCTTTCTTTCTTCTGGGCGATCGGCATGAACTATTTTATGGAAGTCGCGAAAATGCGCGCGGCGCGCATTATGTGGGCGAAAATGATGAAAACGTTCAACCCGAAAAACCCGAAATCGCTCGCATTGCGGACGCACTCGCAAACATCGGGATGGAGCTTGACCGAACAAGATCCGTTTAACAATGTCGTGCGCACATTGATCGAAGCACATGCGGCGGCGCTTGGCCATACGCAGTCGCTCCATACGAACGCGCTCGATGAAGCGATCGCGCTTCCGACCGATTTCTCGGCACGCATTGCCCGTAATACACAGCTGTATTTGCAAGATGAAACCGGCATCTGCAATGTCATCGATCCGTGGGCCGGCTCCTACTATGTCGAGACGTTAACGAACGAATTAATGAACCGTGCATGGAAGCATATTGAAGAAATCGAGAGCCTTGGCGGCATGGCGAAAGCAATTGAAACGGGAATCCCGAAAATGCGCATTGAAGAAGCGGCGGCAAGACGGCAAGCACGCATCGACTCCGGCGCGGAAACGATTATCGGCGTCAATAAATACCGTCCGGAAAAAGAAGAGCCGATTGAAATTTTAGAAGTCGACAATACGGCGGTGCGGATGCGCCAGATTGAAAGATTAAAACAGCTGCGCGCCTCGCGCGACGAGCAAAAAGTACAAGAGGCGCTGGATGCGATTACGAAAGCGACGGAAACAGGAGAAGGAAACTTGCTTGAATTGGCCGTACAGGCGGCGCGCGCCCGCGCGACATTAGGCGAAATTTCGTATGCGATTGAAAAAGTGGCGAAGCGCCATAAAGCGATGATCCGCTCGATCAGCGGCGTGTACAGTTCCGAATTCCAAAATGAAGAGCAATTTGAACGCGTCAAAAAATTGACCGCTGAATTTTATGAATTGGAAGGGCGCCGCCCGCGGATCATGATCGCGAAAATGGGGCAGGACGGCCACGACCGCGGGGCGAAAGTGATTGCGACGGCATTTGCCGATTTAGGATTTGACGTCGACATCGGCCCGTTGTTCCAAACGCCGGAAGAAACAGCGCGTCAAGCGGTCGAAAACGACGTCCATGTCGTCGGCATCAGCTCGCTTGCCGGCGGGCATAAAACATTGCTGCCGCAATTGGTGGAAGAATTGCGCAAGCTTGGCCGCGAAGACATTATCGTTGTCGTCGGCGGCGTCATTCCGCCGCAAGATTATGAGTTTTTATATCAACATGGCGCGTCTGCCATTTTCGGGCCGGGAACAGTTATTCCAGTTGCCGCTGAAAAAGTGCTCGAAGAAATTTATAAACGTCTCGGTTACGAGGAAGTGAGCCAATGAACGACGAACGAACACAGCGTCCCGAATGGGTGGAAAAGGGCAGGGAAGGCGAATTTGCCACCGCGTATGTGAAGGCGGCCCCCCCGTCCGCCCCGAAGCGGTGGGTGAAACGAAAAGAACGGTCCGTGGAGGAATATGTCGACGGTGTGTTGAACAATGACCGCACGATTTTGGCGCAGGCGATCACCTTGGTGGAAAGCAACGCATCAAAGCATATGGACATCGCCCAGCAAGTGCTAAATAAACTTTTGCCGCACGTCGGCAAGTCGATCCGCATTGGCATCACCGGTGTGCCGGGAGCGGGGAAAAGCACGTTCATTGAAGCGTTTGGCACGTTTTTATGCGAAAAAGGCCATCGCGTCGCGGTGCTGGCGGTCGATCCGAGCAGCTCCATTACCGGCGGCAGCATTCTCGGCGATAAAACGCGGATGGAAACGCTGGCCCGCCATCCGCGCGCTTTTATTCGTCCGTCCCCGTCAGGTGGAGCGCTTGGCGGCGTGCACCGCAAAACGCGGGAAACGATGATGCTTTGCGAAGCGGCGGGCTATGACATCATTTTGGTGGAAACAGTCGGCGTCGGGCAAAGCGAGTTTGTCGTTCGCGGCATGGTCGATTTCTTTTTAATGCTGGTGCTGACCGGAGCAGGTGACGAATTGCAAGGAATAAAGCGCGGAATTATGGAATTGACCGATGCGATTGTGATTAACAAAGCGGACGGAGACAATAAACCGAAAGCGCTGGCCGCGCAAAAAGAATATAATCAGATTCTTCATTATTTGCGTCCCGCAACGCCGGGCTGGGAGACAAAAGCATATACGTGCTCGGCGCTTTTTGGCGAAGGGATCGCCGAAATATGGAATGTTATTGAGAAGTTTGTGGAAACGACAAAACAGTCCGGCGTGTTTGACATGCGCCGCCGTCATCAGCAAAAAGAATGGATTTATTCGATGATTAAAGATTACCTCGAGACGAGCTTCTTTTCCCATCCGGCGGTCAAAGAGAAGCTTCCGATCATTGAAAATAACGTCATTTCCGGAACGCAATCGGTCACCTCAGCGGTGCGGGAGCTTATTCAAGTGTATGAGAGTAGGGAATCGTAAAAAAATGTGATACGATGTCAAGAAGGAGGTGTATTTGATGTTCCAATTTCCGCTTTACAATGACTTTGTCGAACAATCTCGCCGCGAAATCGTCGAAGCGGGGTTTGAAGAATTGCGGACTCCGGAAGAAGTCGATGCGGCATTTCGCCGCCCAGGCACGACGCTTGTCATGATCAACTCGGTGTGCGGCTGCGCGGGTGGCATCGCACGTCCGGCCGCGGCACATGCGATCCATTACGATAAGCGCCCTGACCATCTCGTCACCGTCTTTGCCGGACAAGATAAAGAAGCGACGGCAAGGGCGCGTGAATATTTTGAAGGACAGCCGCCTTCATCGCCATCGTTCGCGCTTTTAAAAGACGGCAAGCTTTGCATGATGATTCATCGTCATGAAATTGAAGGCCATGAACCAATTGAAGTCGTAGAAAAGCTGCAGAAGGCGTTTGACCAATATTGTGATGAAGTATAACGGAGCTGAATTTTTCAGCTCCGTTATTTATTTGTTATTTTCAAAAAATAAAAACGATTTATTTATAATAAAAAAATGAATTGCATAATTATTACTTTGTGTGTTAATATACAAAACATAGAATATATATTCAAAAAAAAACAAAGCATGTATTATTAATCTTCAAAACTTATTTCAAAATATCATAAAAATTATTTAAATTTTTTGAGCAGAGAGGGAGAGACATCGCATGAAAAAATCGTTGTTGCTTTTTATTGCTAGTATTCTATTCGTTGGTTTGCTCTCGGCGTGTGGCACAGGGGGAGAACAGAAAAACGGAAGCGGAGAGCAAAAGAAAGTACTAAAAATGGGTACTTCCGCCGATTATGCGCCATTTGAATATATTGATACGGCGAAAGGGAATGACATTATTGGCTTTGATGTCGATTTGGCGAAAATGATTGCGAAAGAATTAGGATATGAAATTCAAATCGTTGATATGGATTTTACTGGTCTTATCCCAGCACTGCAGTCAGGAAAAGTAGACTTTGTGTTGGCAGGAATGACACCGACGGAAAAACGCAAGAAAAGCGTTGATTTCTCGGATGTGTATTATGTAGCGCGAAACATGATCGTTTCCAAGAAAGGAAGCGGTATTAAAACGGTTGAAGATTTAAAAGGAAAAACGGTTGGTGTTCAAACGGGCTCGATTCAAGAAGGAGAAGCAAATAAAATTGCAAAGACAGTGGACATAAAAATTGAAAGCCGCAACCGCATTCCAGAATTAATTCAAGAGATTCAAGCAGGGCGCTTTGATGTAGCAATTATCGAAGATACAGTCGCGAAAGGGTATTTGAAAAATAGCAATGGCAAATTAGAAGGGCACACGATTCCAACAAGCGAACAAGAAGCAGGCTCCGCTATCGCCTTCCCGAAAGGCAGCAAGCTGCGCGATGAATTTAACAAAGTATTGCAAGAAAAAATGAAAAACGGCGAGGTAGACAAGTTGATTAAAAAATGGTTTGACCAGTAAAGTTATGCGTTCAAAAAGGATCTGATCTCCTTTTTGAACGTTTTCACTATGTTGCAAGGAAGGATGAAGGCTCACGTGAACTTAGATTTTTCACAAATTGTTCCATCAATTCCATATATATTGAAAGGAACCGCAGTTACGTTAAAAATTGTCGTTTTTGCGGCGTTGTTAGGGTTTGTTCTTGGAGTTATTTTAGCGTTGATGAAGATTGGCAGAATAAAGGTTTTGGCGTGGTTTGCTGATGCGTATACATCCGTATTTCGCGGCACGCCGCTTGTGTTGCAGCTTGTGCTCATTTATTTTGGCATTCCACAGCTTATTGGTGTGGATATCGGAGCGTTTCCTTCAGCGGTCATCGCGTTCGGGTTAAACTCTGCCGCTTATGTTTCTGAAATTATCCGCGCCGGCATTTTAGCCGTTGATAAAGGACAGCGGGAAGCGGCGCTGGCGCTTGGTGTTCCGTATAAGCTAATGATGCGTGATATTATTTTGCCGCAAGCGTTGAAAAATATTTTGCCGGCACTGATGAATGAATTGATTACATTGACGAAAGAATCTGCCGTCGTTACGGTAATCGGAGCGCTCGATGTCATGCGGCGTGCTTACATCGTCGGCGGACAAGCATATCGGTATATTGAGCCGCTGTTGATTGCTGGATGTATTTACTACGTTTTAGTCATGCTTCTTACGCTGCTTGGCAAAGCGTTAGAAGGGAGATTGAGAAAAAGTGATTAAAGTCGAGGATTTGCATAAATCGTTTGGGAAAGTAGAAGTATTAAAAGGAATTACGACAACGATTAAGCAAGGCGAAGTAGTGGCGATTATCGGTCCATCCGGATCAGGAAAATCGACGTTTTTACGCTGTTTAAACTTGTTGGAAGAACCGACGCGGGGGAGAATTTGGATTGGTGACCAGGAAATTACGGATAAAAAGACAAATATTATGAAAGTGCGCCAGCATGTCGGCATGGTGTTTCAACATTTTCACCTGTTCCCTCATATGACCGTGCTTGAAAATGTCACGTATGCCCCGATTAAAGTAAAAGGAATGACGAAAGCCGAGGCGGAAGCGAAAGGCATCGAGCTGTTGAAAAAGGTCGGATTGGAACAAAAGGCAAATGAATATCCAAGCCGGCTGTCGGGCGGGCAAAAGCAGCGCGTGGCGATTGCAAGGGCGCTTGCCATGTCGCCAGATGTGATGCTGTTTGATGAACCAACGTCAGCGTTGGACCCGGAAATGGTCAAAGAAGTGCTCGAAGTAATGAAGTCGCTTGCCCATACGGGAATGACGATGGCGATTGTCACTCATGAAATGGGCTTTGCCCGTGAAGTCGCCGACCGAGTGTTGTTTTTAGACGGCGGCCAGCTTGTCGAGGACGCGCCGCCACAAGAATTTTTTGCATCTCCGAAAAGCAAGCGGGCTCAAGAATTTCTTGAAAAGATGTTATAATCAAGTACAATAAAAAGATGGTCCTTGGATCATCTTTTTTAATTTTGATCAGGAGAATGAAGAAATGGTGAAAATCGGATACCGCACAGCAAAAACTGCAGTAGGCACTGCGCTTTCGATTAGCATCGCTCAGCTAGCAGGGCTGCATAATTTTGCCTCTGCCGGCATCATTACGATTTTATGCGTTCAAGTGACGAAAAAAAGATCGTTAAAAGCCGCATGGGCACGTTTTGTCGCATGTGTTGTCGCAATGCTGTTTTCGTATATTTTTTTTCAAGGAATAGGATATTACCCGTTCACCGTCGGATTGATGCTGCTCTTTTTTATTCCGACGACGGTATGGTTAAAAGTAAATGAAGGGATTGCGACAAGTTCGGTTATTATTCTTCATTTATACGCAGCAAGGCAGTTTACATGGAAAATTATTTGCAATGAATTGTTGCTTATTTTAATCGGCATCAGTGTTGCGCTATTGATGAATATGTATATGCCAAGTGCGGAAAAACAGTTAAAGGAATATCAGCGCATTATTGAAGATTTATTTCGCATTATTCTGAAGGAGATCGTTCGTTATTTGCGCACAAATGAAACCGATTGGGATGGAAAAGAATTGACGTTAGCAGCAGATATTTTAGAAAAGGCAAAGCTGCTTGCCATACGAAATGTCGAAAACCATATGCTGCGAAATGAAGAAGGATATTATCATTATTTTCTAATGCGGGAGAAGCAATTGGAAATTATTGAACGAGTGTTGCCGCTTGTCACATCGCTCACATATACGGTGGAGCAGCGCAACATTGTTGCCGATTTTATCGACAAATTAAGCGATGCCGTTCATCCCGGAAATACGGCAGACCGCTTTCTTCGTGAACTTCATCGTATGAAAAAGCGGTTTGAAACAATGCATCTCCCAAAAACGCGTGAAGAATTTGAGGAACGGGCTGCATTGCTGCACTTAGTCAAAGAACTGGAACAATATTTAATTATTAAAAGTCAATTTCGTGATTCCAAAGGAAAAAATCAGCCTTCAAATGCCACTGAATAATGATGTATGCTCTCCTTCCTTTAGCTCACACTATAAGAAAAGCAAAGGGTGGGAGATATGCGTTTTATATTAGCAATGATACTCATGTTATTTTCATTTTTGTCCATCCCCGCTTCTGAAACTGCAGAAACAAAACCGTTTATTATCATCAATAAGGCGGTCAATAAACTTGCCTTTATCCATAACGGAAAAATGGAAGCCGTTTATCCAGTCGCTACTGGTGTCAATACATGGTTAACACCGGAAGGATTGTTTACGGTAACTGTTAAGGCGGAAAATCCGTATTATCGCAAGCAAAATATCCCGGGCGGTGCGCCGAACAATCCGCTTGGAACGCGATGGATCGGTTTTAATGCGCGAGGCACGGACGGCCGCATATACGGAATTCACGGCACCAATAACCCAGCCTCCATCGGAAAATATGTCTCGCAAGGCTGTGTGCGCATGTATAATCACGACGTCGAACAGCTATATGAAAAAGTGCCGGTCGGCACAAAAGTGCTGATTATCCGCAGCAATGAATCGTTTTATTCGATTGCCAAGCGATACGGTGCGCTTTGACAAAAAAGGCAAGCTTCCTCATCATGGAGCTTGCCTTTTTCGTTCGGACAAAGCGCCCGATGAGCCAGAATGGCGACATTTCGCCGTTGCCCACAGGATGTGGGCAGCATTTAGGCGAAATTGGGGCGCCCTCCGCTTTTCTTTAACATTTTTCCCGAGAAGTCTCCCTTTCTCTAAACGGAGTGAAGGAGGGAGAGGAATCGGGAAGTTTTTGATTCCCAAAAACGAACATATGTGCTATAATTAAACCATTCATCAAACAAAGAAAGAAGGGAATGCTCATGCTTCGTGGCCAAAAAGTGTTCTTCCGGGCATCGAAAGCGGATTTGGACCGATTGTATGCCTGCAATCGGGAATCCGCCCGTGTTTGGAATGAATGTCTCCACTTAGCCAAAGAACACTTCCTCCAGCATGGGGGCTGGATTACCAAAAGCGAGCTGCAAAAACAAACGAAAAGAAAGTTCCATCTTCACAGCCAATCGATTCAAGCCGTCTGCCACAAATACCTCTTCGCAAGACAATCTGCTCACCACGCGATCCAACAAGGACATGCTGCCCGCTACCCCTACAAGAAAAAGAAGTACTTCCCAACGAAATGGGCGAAAGACGGTTTCAAGGTTTACGAAAACGGAAAAATCGAACTGTCGATGGGCATTCATCATGGAAAACGAGAAAAGCCGATTGTCGTGTATGCGTCGCATCTGCCAAAGGGAACGATCAAAGAAATTGAATGCTGTTTTGATCATGGTCTCTATCTTGCGGTGACGTATGAAGATGGACAAAAGGCCAAAGCGTATGAACCGGGGAAGGCCGTTGGAGTCGATCTTGGAGAAGTACACACCATAGGTGCGTTTTGCGAAAACGGGCAAGCCCTCCTCATCACCGGAAGAAAAATACGCTCTCTTCACCGGCTGCGGAATAAAAAACTGGCGGAGATCCAGCGGCGTCAATCGAAATGTCAAAAAGGATCACGCCGATGGAAAAAGTATGAGCGGGCGAAACAATACGTGTTATCGAAATCCGAAAGACAGCTGCGGGATGCGCTCCATAAAACGACGAAACAGTTTGTCGACTGGTGCCGTGCCCAATCGGTTTCCGATGTGTACATCGGAAACGTCGAGGGAGTGCAGCGAAACACAAGAAAGAAAAAGCGGGCAAGCCGTAAACAAGCGCAAAAACTCTCGAATTGGTCATTCGGGAAAGTGAAGCAGTATCTCACTTATAAGCTGGCTCCACATGGCATTCGCTTGCATGAAATTGAGGAGTCGTATACAAGTCAGACATGTCCTGTCTGCCAAAAGAGAAAAAAAGTGCCTTCCCGCCTATTTGTGTGCTGGTGTGGGTATGAGGAGCATCGGGACGTTCACGGAGCAAAAAATATCTTAAGCAAAGCGCTGCACGGTACCTTTGTGCATTGGAATGTACAAACGAAGCTGACGTATCTACGAATTGCGTAAGCAAGAAGTAGTAGAAGGGCTGAACCGCCCCATCGGTGTGATGCCGATGTTGCTTATTGGACCCATCAAGAAGGCTTCCGATGCATTCATCGAGTGGAAGGAGACCTCCTTCTTCCGCGCAGAAGCTTCTTCGATGGAGATGGTAAGAAACTCCCACCTCTTCATGGAATGAAGGTGGGAGAGGTTCATAACCACATGCTAATGCCGGCTAAAATCGTGGTAATGAGCATGGAGACCAGCATTAAATAAACGACGAACTTTTGTGTTTTCCGGGACATTGTATTTCCTCCCTCTGCAAGACGGGCGTTTCTGTTTACCATTGTACAGTGACGGAAAAATAAGGACAAGGGAAAAACTTGTCCATGATAGCAGGATTTTTTGTCGAAATCGCGAACATACATAATGTTCACATCATTTTAACAGCAAAGGGGATTGACGATGAACGTAAAAAAGGTTGATCATGTTGGTATTGCCGTTCAGTCGCTTGAGAAAGCGCTGCCATTTTATGTCGATGTACTGCAGCTGAAATTTCTCGGCGTGGAGGAAGTAGAATCGGAAAAAGTAAAAGTTGCCTTTTTGAAAGCAGGAGAAACGAAAATTGAACTGCTTGAACCGACATCGCCGGAAAGCGCGATTGCGAAATTTATTGAAAAGCGCGGCGAAGGGATTCATCACGTCGCGCTTGGAGTGGACGATATACAAGAACGGATCAATGAACTGAAAGAAAAAGGAATTCGCATGATTCAAGAGACACCAAAACGCGGCGCCGGCGGGGCGCTTGTCGCCTTTATGCATCCGAAGTCAACCGGAGGCGTTTTGTACGAGCTTTGCGAGAGAAAGGATGCGGAGGTGTAAACGATGGCAGATATGTACGACAAAATTAATGAACTGTATGACCGGCGCCGCGAAATCGAGCTTGGCGGCGGTGACGATAAAATTGAAAAGCAGCATGCCAAAGGAAAACTGACCGCGCGCGAACGCATTGATTTGCTTCTCGACGAAGGGACGTTTGTCGAGTTGAATCCGTTTATTGAACATCGCTGCACCGATTTTGGTCTTGATGGAAAAAAAGGCCCGGGAGACGGCGTTGTGACCGGATACGGGAAAATCAACGGCCGCACCGTATTTGTCTTTTCGCAAGATTTTACTGTATTCGGCGGTGCACTTGGAGAAATGCACGCGAAAAAAATCGCCAACATTATGGATTTAGCCGCGAAAACAGGAGCGCCAGTCATTGGCTTGAATGATTCCGGCGGCGCGCGCATTCAAGAAGGGGTATTGTCGTTAGACGGATATGGGCATATCTTTTACCGCAACGCCATTTATTCCGGCGTCATCCCGCAAATTTCCGTCATTATGGGGCCATGCGCGGGCGGCGCTGTTTATTCGCCGGCGATTACCGATTTTGTGTTCATGGTCGAAAAGACGAGCCAAATGTTTATTACAGGACCGAAAGTAATCGAAGCGGTGACGGGGGAAAAAATTAGCGCCGAAGATTTAGGAGGTGCCCGCGTCCATAACACAATCAGCGGCAACGCCCACTTCTCCGGAGCAACCGAGGAAGAAGTGCTTAACCAAGTACGGCAGCTATTAAGCTATTTGCCGCAAAATAGTCAAGAAAAACCGCCGTTTGGCCCGATTCCAAACGAAGATGACTATCGTCCTGATTTGGCTGATGTTGTGCCGATTGACGCGGTCCGGCCGTATGACGTGCGCAACGTTATTTTGCAGGTTGTCGATGAAGGCTCGTTTATGGAAGTGCAAAAAAATTTCGCGAAAAACATCGTCGTTGGTTTTGCCCGCATCAAAGGGGAAGCCGTCGGGCTGGTGTGCAATCAGCCGAAGTTTATGGCTGGCGGGCTTGACATTGATTCGTCCGATAAAGCAGCGCGCTTTATCCGTTTCTGCGACTCCTTTAACATCCCGCTTATTACGTTTGAAGACGTCACCGGCTTTTTCCCGGGCGTCAAGCAGGAGCACGGCGGCATCATCCGCCACGGCGCGAAAATTTTGTATGCGTATTCCGAAGCGACCGTTCCGAAAATTACCGTCATTTTGCGGAAAGCATACGGCGGCGCGTATGTGGCTCTCAACAGCAAGTCGATCGGTGCCGATGTCGTTTACGCGTGGCCGAACGCGGAAATCGCCGTGATGGGGCCGCAAGGCGCGGCGAACATTATTTTTGCGAGCGAAATCGAAAACAGCCCAAATCCGGAAGAAACGCGGGCGCAAAAGATCGAAGAATATCGCAATAAATTTGCCAATCCATATGTCGCGGCAAAATATGGCATGGTTGATGATGTCATTGACCCGCGAGACACGAGAATCAAGCTCATTCAGGCGCTCGAGATGCTCCGCCATAAACACGAGGAACGTCCGAAGAAAAAGCATGGCAATATTCCGCTATAAAACAATGAACCCCGCTGTCCATTCATGGCGGCGGGGTTGTTTCATTCGCCATGCACATTTGCGAAAAAACAATTTTTCGCAATCATTGGCAAAATCGGGTATACTTTTAAGTGAGTACATAAGTAGGAGGAAGAACGAAGATGGTCAATCAGCAACGTTTAGTCGACGAATTTTTGGAACTCGTGCAAATCGATTCGGAAACGAAGCATGAAGGCGAAATCGCCAAAGTATTAAAGCAAAAATTCGAAGCGCTTGGACTGCATGTCATCGAAGATGATGCCGCCGCGAAAACCGGACACGGCGCCGGCAACTTAATTTGTACGTTAGAGGCGACAAAAGAAGGAGTAGACCCAATTTATTTCACATCGCATATGGATACGGTCGTGCCAGGAAAAGGCGTCAAGCCATCAATTCAAGACGGATATGTCGTCACCGATGGCACAACGATTTTAGGAGCGGACGATAAAGCGGGCTTGGCGGCGATGTTCGAGGCGATTCGCGTCTTAAAAGAGCAAAACATCCCGCACGGCACGATTCAATTTATCATTACGGTCGGGGAAGAATCCGGGCTTGTCGGGGCGAAAGCGCTCGATCCGTCATTGATTCAAGCAAAATTTGGCTATGCGTTAGACAGCGACGGCAAAGTTGGCAACATTGTCGTTGCCGCCCCAACGCAGGCGAAATTGAAAGTTGTCGTGCACGGCAAAACGGCGCATGCCGGGGTTGCTCCAGAAAAAGGGGTATCGGCGATTACGATCGCCGCAAAAGCGATTGCGAAAATGCCGCTTGGCCGCATTGACGAGGAAACGACAGCAAACATCGGCCGCTTTGAAGGCGGAACACAAACAAATATTGTCTGTGACCGCGTCGATATTTTAGCAGAAGCGCGCTCCTTAGTGCCGGAAAAAATGGAAGCCCAAGTTGCGAAAATGAAAGAAGCGTTTGAAACGGTTGCGGAAGAAATGGGCGGACGTGCTGAGGTGGATGTCGAAGTCATGTATCCAGGCTTTAAGTTCGGCGACGGCGACCATGTGGTCGAAATTGCGAAACGCGCCGCGGCAAACATCGGGCGTCCTTGTGAATTATTGCGCAGCGGCGGCGGCAGCGACGCGAACGTCATTGCCGGTTTTGGTATTCCAACGGTTAACTTGGCGGTTGGCTACGAAGAAATTCATACGACAAACGAACGCATGCCGATTGAAGAGCTTGTGAAATTAACGGAAATGGTTGTCGCAATCGTCGAAGAAGTTGCAAAATAATAACGGAGCATCCATCGTTTGGATGCTCCTTCTAATAAGAATAGAGTTGTAGGCAATGAGGGGAGACGGTGGAATGAACAAGTTTGTTGTTTTTCAGCTCGAGCGCGAGCAGTATGCGATTCCAGTTGTGCATGTAATCTCCATTGAAAAAATGATGACACCAACAATCGTTCCGCAAATGCCTGACTATATGGTCGGGGTCGTCCGTATTCGCGGCGAGTTGGTGCCGGTGCTCGATACGCGCAGACTGCTGTACGGACAGCCGTTTGAAGAAACGGACAAGACGCGGTTAGTCGTCACCGCGGCCGAAGGTATTTCGGTTGCCTTTATTGTCGATGAGGCGAAAGAGATTCTCGATATTCCGGAAGAAGCGGTAAAGCACATCAATATGCTTGTCTATCAGCAAACACCTTATCTTGTCGGGGTGGCCAGCTTGCCGGAGCGGCTGATTACATTAATGGATCCAAACCGATTATTTGCCCATTTAGAAGAAGTGAACGAGATTAAGGAGCATATTTATAGTCACCAATGATTGGTGGCTTTTTCCTTAGACATAAAGTAATGGGGAGAGTCTAATGAATCGTGATTTTAAAACCATTGTCCAATTTCTTGTAAAAAAAATAAATCCATATGTCATCTATCTTTTCGGTTCTCAAGCGCAACAACAAGCGCGACAAGATAGCGATATCGATCTTGCTTTTTTAAGCGAACGAACACTGAGTCATTACGAACGGTTTATGATTGCCGAGGAGCTTGCGGCAATCTTGAATTGTGACGTTGACTTAATTAATTTGAAAGAAGCAACGACCGTTTTTCAAGCACAAATTGTTGGGAAGGGGAAAGTGCTGTATTGTGCCGATGATGATAAAAAAGCACGATTTGAGATGAAAGTGTTCAAGGAATATGCGAAGTTAAATGAAGAGCGGGCAGAGATTCTTAAGCAGATTCAAAAAAGGGGAGCGGTGTATGACTAACGATGTCATCCTCAACAAAATTAGTGCTATTGAACGCTGCATCAAAAGAATTAATGAAGAATATGATAACAATCCGAAAAATTTGCAGAACTATACAAAACAAGATTCCATTATTTTGAATATACAACGGGCATGTGAGGCATGCATTGATATTGCCATGCATATCGTGGCAGAAAAAAAATTAGGCATTCCACAAACGAGCCGAGACGCGTTTGAATTGCTTTACCAACATCGTATCATCACTGAATCGGTGATGAAAAAAATGAAAGCAATGGTCGGATTTCGCAATATTGCTGTTCATGATTATCAGGCGATTAATTTGGAGATCGTTCAAATGATTGTCGAAAAACATCTGGATGATTTTCGCGAGTATGTGAAGCAAGTGCTGGCACAAGAAGGCGAGGAAGAATGAGGAGAGGCTGCT
The DNA here is from genome assembly GCF_000632515.1 of Parageobacillus genomosp. 1. Classification (GTDB taxonomy): domain Bacteria; phylum Bacillota; class Bacilli; order Bacillales; family Anoxybacillaceae; genus Saccharococcus. The sequence goes on along the minus strand of NZ_CM002692.1, from coordinate 2,381,864 downwards.
GTACGCAGCTTTTTTATTTTAGGTTTTACCCATACATTTTTGCACTCCGCACATATCCTAGAAATGGAGGGAACGAACTCCATTCGATTATCACATGAAATATCAAGGGAGGAATCTTATATGGACGACAGACAATTTGGAATGTATCCGGGCGGCGGATACTACCCGTATCATTATCATCATTATCATCATTATCCTTATCACTATCCGTATCATCATTACCACCATCACTTCCCGCATTATCCGTACCATCCATATGGCCATCACTACGGCGGATATTAATAAGATAATCTTACAGAGTCCTGGTTTTAGGACTCTTTTTTTAAGAAACATCGTGTTGCGTCCGCGGCAAGCTTTTCTAAATTGCTCTAAATGCAATTGAAAAACTTGATATGGTAAAATGAACTGTGGTATGTTCTTTCATGAACAATAAAAAGTTATAGAAAGGAACGTTTGATGATGGCAAAACAACAAATCGGCGTCATTGGATTAGCAGTAATGGGAAAAAACCTTGCGTTAAATATTGAAAGCAAGGGATATTCCGTTGCCGTGTATAACCGTTCCCGTGAAAAGACGGACGAATTTTTAAAAGAAGCGCAAGGAAAAAATATTGTTGGTACATATAGCATTGAAGAATTTGTCAATGCACTTGAAAAACCGCGGAAAATTTTGTTGATGGTGAAAGCAGGCGCGCCGACGGACGCAACGATTGAACAATTAAAGCCATATTTAGAAAAAGGCGATATTTTAATTGACGGCGGCAATACGTATTTCAAAGATACGCAGCGCCGCAACAAAGAATTAGCCGAACTTGGCATTCACTTTATCGGTACAGGCGTTTCCGGTGGTGAAGAAGGCGCGTTAAAAGGCCCGTCGATTATGCCAGGAGGGCAAAAAGAGGCGCATGAACTCGTTCGCCCGATTTTCGAAGCGATTGCCGCGAAAGTGGACGGCGAGCCGTGCACAACGTATATTGGGCCAGACGGTGCGGGACATTATGTGAAAATGGTTCATAACGGCATTGAATACGGCGATATGCAGCTCATTGCCGAAGCGTATTTCTTGTTAAAGCATGTGCTCGGTTTAAACGCTCAAGAGCTGCATGAAGTGTTTGCTGAGTGGAATAAAGGTGAATTAAACAGCTATTTAATCGAAATTACAGCAGATATTTTTACAAAGATCGATGAAGAAACAGGCAAGCCGCTTGTCGATGTTATTTTAGATAAAGCCGGTCAAAAAGGAACAGGGAAATGGACAAGCCAAAATGCGCTTGACTTAGGAGTGCCGCTTCCAATCATCACGGAATCGGTGTTTGCCCGCTTTATTTCGGCGATGAAAGACGAACGTGTGAAAGCGAGCAAACTTCTTTCCGGTCCGGCGGTAAAACCATTTGAAGGCGATCGTGCCCATTTTATTGAAGCGGTGCGCCGCGCGCTATACATGAGCAAAATTTGTTCGTATGCCCAAGGTTTTGCGCAAATGAAAGCGGCATCCGATGAATATAACTGGGATTTGCAATACGGCAATATCGCGATGATTTTCCGCGGCGGCTGCATCATTCGCGCGCAATTTTTGCAAAAAATTAAAGAGGCGTACGACCGCGATCCACAGCTGCCAAACTTATTGCTAGACCCTTATTTCAAAGAAATTGTGGAAAATTATCAGGAAGCGCTGCGTGAAATTATTGCCATCGCCGTTATGCGTGGCATTCCAGTTCCGGCATTCTCAAGTGCGTTAGCATATTATGACAGCTACCGGATGGAAACGTTGCCGGCAAACTTAATTCAAGCACAGCGCGACTACTTTGGCGCACACACGTATGAACGTGTAGATAAAGAAGGAATTTTCCATACAGAGTGGTTGAAGAAGTAAAAAAATCCCCTTATTGCCTCGCAATAAGGGGATTTTTTTATTGTATATTTTCGAATAAAATAACACGCGCCGGTGCAGCGTCTGTGCCGACAAGTTTGAGCGGCGCGGCGACCATAAAGTACGAGCCTTCTGGAACGTCTTTTAACCGCAGTCCTTCGATGACGATCACACCCGCGGAAAATAACGTTTTATGCGTTGGATGCCCCGGTTGGCTCCGTTCAATGCCTAACGCATCGATGCCGACGCCACGAATTTTTTTATCGGCAAGATATTGCGCTGCATCTTCGGCTACATAAATAAACTCAAAGTTAAACGCGTCTTCCAGCGAGTTTTTCGTCTTAAATAAGACAAAATCGTTTTCTTGAATATCTAACGCTGCGATGTCGTCTTTTGTAATTTTATCGGTGACATGCGTCAAATCAAACAGTTTGCATGGGCCGACAAGGCGGTCAAGGGAAATCGTTTCAAACGTGTCTCCGCCTTTGAACATATGAAGCGGCGCGTCAATGTGCGTGCCGGTATGCACGTCCATATCGATGCGTGATTCGGTCACATAATCATTGGTCACGCTCGTCAGCTTCGGCTGTTTTTCCAGTTTATTTTTATATACGGGCATTCCTTCAAAAATCGGTGCGGTCACGTCATAAAATTTCATTGTTTTATTAGCTCCCTTCATTATGGTTTAGGGTGGTGAATCGGCCACCAATGAAATCCGTCTTTTGCTAGCAGCATATCGGCTGCTTTCGGTCCCATCGAGCCAGCTTCATAGTTTGGAAAATCGACGGCTTTTGTGTTTTCCCATACTTCAGAAATCGGATCGACAAACTGCCATGAAGCGGCTACTTCATCCCAGTGCGTAAAGTTGGTGGCATCGCCGCGCATGCAGTCATACAACAGCTTTTCATACGCTTCCGGCGTGTTAATGCCGTCGATGCAGTTGTTGCAGTAGTCTAATTTAATCGGTGTTGTTTTCATATATTCGCCGCTTTTTTTGCTGTTTAAATGAAGGGTGATGCCTTCATCCGGCTGAATGTGGATGATTAATAAGTTTGGCTCGATTTTTTCGTTTGTCCGGTAATACAAGTTCATTGGTACATCTTTAAATTGAACAACAATTTTCGTTGATTTTTCCGCCATCCGTTTGCCGGTGCGAATATAAAACGGCACGCCGGCCCAGCGGAAATTGTCGATCATCAGCTTTCCGGCGACAAACGTTTCCGTGTTAGAATTTGGATCAACGTTGTTTTCCTCACGATAGCCAACAACTTCCTTTCCATTCACCACACCTTTGCCGTATTGCCCGCGCACAAAATATTGATCTACTTCCTCATAGGAAATGGGACGAAGCGCGCGCAGCACTTTTACTTTTTCGCTGCGGATGTCGTCGGTCGTCAGTTTAATCGGCGGCTCCATCGCCAAGAGCGCAACCATCTGCAGCATATGGTTTTGCACCATATCGCGCAGCGCCCCTGAATGGTCGTAATAGCGGCCGCGGTCCTCTACGCCAAGCGTTTCGCTTGAGGTAATTTGAATGTTGGAAATAAAGCGGTTGTTCCAAAGCGGCTCGAAAATCGCGTTTGAAAAACGGATCACTTCGATGTTTTGCACCATTTCCTTGCCAAGATAATGGTCGATCCGGTAAATTTCGTTTTCCGAAAACACTTGGCGAATTTCTTCATTCAGTTTTCGAGCGCTTTCGAAATCATGGCCGAACGGTTTTTCAATGACGAGGCGCTTCCAGCCGTTGGTCGCCGTGAGGCTTTCCGATTTTAAGCGCGATGTAACCGTACCGAAAAATTCCGGCGCCATCGCTAAATAAAAAATGCGGTTGCCATCGGTATGATATGTGCCATCAAGCTCCTCAAGCAGCGACTTTAGCTGCTGATAGGAGGCGGTATCGTTCACATCAAAGGGATGATAATAAAAATGGGATACGAATTCCGCATTGTTTAGTTCTTGCTGGAGCGCGTTTTCTATTGATTCGCGGACATAGTTGCGAAATTCATCATTTGACAACGGTCGCCGTGCGACTCCGACAACGGCAAACTCCTCAGACAAATTTCCTTTTTCATATAACCGGTAAATGGAGGGGAATAGTTTGCGTTTTGCCAAATCCCCTGTAGCGCCAAAAATCACGATTAATGATTTCGGATTCACGTTGTTCACAGTATGTACCTCGCTTTAGCCAAATTTGTCTCTTCAAGTTAATAATTGTAGAGATTTATGGCGGTGAACGCAAACATTTTATTAAAAGGGTGTTGAAATAGCTCGGTAAACATTGGTACTCTAACAACAGGCAACAATCATCGATCGTTTTACATAAGGAGTGGGTGTTTTGGAGCTATTGTTTTTAGGTACAGGAGCGGGAGTGCCGGCAAAGGAACGAAATGTTACAGCGATTGCGCTGCAGCTGTTGGAAGAACGCGGGGCGACATGGCTGTTTGACTGCGGCGAGGCGACACAGCACCAAATTTTGCGCACGTCCATTCGTCCGCGCCGCATTGAAAATATTTTTATTACCCATCTTCACGGCGATCATATTTTTGGTTTGCCGGGGCTGCTTGGCAGCCGTTCTTTTCAAGGCGGGGAATCGCCGTTAACGGTGTACGGACCGAAGGGAATTCACGCGTTTGTGGAAACGGCGATTTCCGTTAGCTCCACCCGGCTGAAATATGATTTGCAAGTGGTAGAAATCGAGGAAGGAACGGTGTTCGAAGATGAACAATTTGCGGTCATCGCCAAGCAGCTTGATCACGGCATTCCTTCCTATGGTTTTCGCGTCGTGGAAAAAGATTTGCCTGGCACGCTTTTAGTCGATAAATTAAAGGAGCTCGGCATCCGCCCGGGTCCGATTTATCAGGAAATTAAGCTTGGGAAAACGGTGGAGCTAGAGGACGGGACGGTCATTGACGGCCGCGAGTTTGTCGGTCCGCCGCAAAAAGGAAGAATAGTTGCGATCCTTGGCGACACGCGCTATTGTGAAGCAAGCATCGAGCTGGCCAAAGAAGCGGACGTGCTCGTGCATGAAGCGACGTTTGCCGCGGAAGAAAGCGATTTGGCGCATGATTATTTTCATTCTACCGCCGTACAGGCAGCGGAAGTGGCTGCGCGTGCCGGCGCCAAAAAACTGATTTTAACGCATATTAGTTCGCGCTATCAAGGAATGCTAAGCGAACAATTGCTCGTAGAGGCAAGAAGGGTATTTCCAAACACAGAATTGGCCGCCGATTTTTCTTCCTTTGCCATTGCCCGCAAAAAATAAAGCTGCCGAACATCGGCAGCTTTAAAAACGCCATCCTCGTTCATATTGCACTGGCGCAGGGATCGTCGTTCCCAACTCTTTGGCGGCGGCATACGGCCAATATGGATTGCGCAGCAATTCGCGAGCGAGAAACACTAAATCGGCGCGCCCGTTGCGCAAAATTTCTTCCGCCTGCCATCCGGAAGTAATCAAGCCGACCGCTCCAGTCGCGATTTCTGCTTCGCGCCGAATCAATTCGGCAAACGGAACTTGATACCCCGGATACGCGCTAATCGTTGCCGGAACGACCGCACCGGAGCTGACGTCGATCAAATCGACGCCTTGTTCTTTCATGCGTTTGGCGTATGGAATGTAATCTTTCGCCGTCAATCCCTCCGGATGATAATCGGAAGCAGAAATGCGGACAAAGAGCGGTCCGTCCCATACTTGCCTTACCGCATTGATCACTTCTCCTAAAAAGCGGTAGCGGTTTTCCGGGGAGCCGCCGTATTCGTCTTGCCGTTTGTTGGCGAGCGGCGATAAAAATTCATTAATCAAATAACCGTGGGCGCCATGGATTTCAATGATGTCAAAACCGGCTTCTTTCGCGCGGCGCGCTCCGTTTTGAAACGCTTGAATCGTTTCTTCAATGTCCGCTTTTGTCATTTCTTTTGGTGTCCGCGTTTTTTCGCTAAACGGAATCGCCGAAGGGGCGATAATTTCTCCTTCCACTTCCGCTTTGCGTCCGGCGTGGGCAAGCTGAATGCCGATTTTCGCGCCGTGTTCTTTCACGAGCGAAACTAATTCGCGCAAACCGTCTACATGTTCATCGCTCCAAATGCCTAGGTCACGGGAGGAAATTCTTCCTTGCGCCGTAACGGCTGTCGCTTCGACGATAATCAACCCGACTTGGCCGACCGCCCGCGTTGGATAGTGGATTTTATGCCAAGTTCGCACTTTCCCGTCTTCCGTATCACACGAATACATGCACATCGGGGACATGACAATCCGATTTTTCAGCGTCACTCCGCGGATTGTATACGGCGAAAAAAGCATCGCTTCCATTTGATCGTTTCTCCTCCCAAGTCGTGTATTATTCTTCCAATTGAATGATAGCACGTTTTCTGAGCGAAACAAAATCAAACGCTTATCATGTCATGATTGCATAGCAGCGGAGGGAAAAGAGGAAGAAAGCAATGCTTTTCCTAATTCCTCGGACCGCTCAGTCGCCCGTTTAATGCAAGCGGCGACCGCTTCTTGGAAGCGGTATTGTTCCAGCACTTGGATGCCAGCTTCCGTCGTTCCGCCAGGGCTTGTGACTTCTTTGCGCAAGATGGACGGATGTTTGCTGGTCGACTGCAGCATGTGCGCGGCGCCGATAATCGTTTGCAAAATCAATGGTTTGGCTATAGAGCGGTCAAGGCCAATTTCTTCCGCTGCTTTTTCCATCGCTTCGACTAAATAATATACGTAGGCAGGACCGCTCCCAGAAAGACCGGTGACAGCATGCAGGTCATGCTCCGGAACGATCGTAACGATGCCGACGGTCTCAAACAGTTTTTTAGCAATCGCTACGTGGGCGTCTGTCGCAAAGCGGCCTTGGGAAATGGCCGTAGCTGATTGGCCGATGGCGGCCGATGTATTCGGCATTGCCCGAATGACGGCCACATTTTTTCCGGCTAAAGAAACGATCGTGTCGGTAGTGACGCCGGCCAACAAGGAAATGATCAACTGATGCCCGCGGATCGCTGAGGCAACAGCGCCCATTGCCTCCGCTACATCTTTTGGTTTCATCGCTAAAATAATGATATCGGCTTCTTTGACTGCTTTTCTTTTATCTGTTTCGCTGCGAACCCCGTATGTTTGGTTCATGTATTCGAGCCGTGTTCGGTCGCAGCGGTTGGTCACGATAATTTGTTCAGGCGCGTACAGCGTCTTCGTCATCCCGGAAATAAGCGCCTCCGCCATGGAGCCGGCTCCGATAAACGTAATGGTTGGCCCGTTTTTCATCGCTGCATTCCTCCTCCTTGTTTAGCAAATAAAAAAGACCTTCATCCTATAAAAGGACGGAAGGTCTTTCGTTCCGCGGTACCACCTTTTTTGGCTCTGCCGGCAACATGCCGAAAAAGAGCCCATCTCTGCACCGATAACGCCGGTTATGCGTTTAGGTTTTCCTAACAGCTCATAGGGTAGGTTCAACCATAAAGAGGGTAATGAAACCTTCCAGCCACTGGGTTTCACTCTCTGGCTACCATTCATGGTTTACTGGCCCTACTCATCGCCCGTTTGCAAATATTAATTTGTTTGCAATTATGCAATGAAACAAAGGGTGTTGTCAATAGAAAAAGACAAAATTTTTTATATTTTTTGCGAACTATTCGAAAAAAATGACAAATAGCGAAAATCGGTGTAAACTGTAAAATAATGAATAATGATTCATTTTTTATTCTGGAAAAAAGGGGAATGTCAATCATGAAGGAACGTGTTTACCGCATTACCGTGCCAACACCATTTCCGGTCGGAAATGTAAACATGTATGTTATTCAAAGCGACAGCTTGACGCTGATTGATGCCGGGGTGAAAACAGAGACGGCATGGCAGTCGTTTCAACAGCAGCTTCGCGAATTAGGCTACACCCCTGCGGACATTGATCAAGTCGTGATTACGCACCATCATCCCGATCATATCGGGCTTATTGATTATTTGCCCGAGGAAATTCCAGTCATCGGCCATAAAAAAGCGGCCCGCTGGGTTCGTCAGGAAGAGACGTTTTTTCAGCAGCAACAGCAGTTTTTTGAACAGTTTTTGATGGAATGCGGCGTCGATCCTTCGTTTCTTGCCCAGCTGCCCCATCTGCGCGGCTCTCTTCGCTATGCATGCCGCCGCCCGCTTACCGGTACGGTTCAAGAAGGGGATTCTTTGCCGGGGCTGCCGCATTGGAAAGTGATCGAGACGCCGGGGCACGCGCAAAGCCATATCGTATTTTATCGGGAAACGGATGGGGTGATGATCGGCGGCGATCATTTATTGCTCCATATTTCGCCCAATCCGCTGATGGAGCCGCCTTTTGACGGGGAAACAGAGCGACCGAAGCCACTATTGCAGTATAACGATTCCTTGCGGAAAATGCTCCGTTATGATATTGCATATTGCATGACAGGGCACGGAGAAGACGTGACCGACATACCCGCTTTAGTGGAAAAGCGGCTCCGCAGACAGCGGGAGCGCGCCGAGCAAGTGCTCGACATGGTCAAGCAAGGTCCGCATACCGTGTTTCAAGTTTGCCAAAAACTATTTCCTACTGCATATCAACAAGAGTTTATGTTAACGATGTCGGAAACGATTGGGCAGCTTGATTACTTAGAAGAGAACGGTGCAGTTCGAAAGGAAAAAGTAAATGATTATTACATATATGAAGCTGTGGGGGGATCTATTTGCGGATAGAAGGCAAACATATCGTCATTACTGGAGCGTCAAGCGGCATTGGTGAACAAATCGCCTATGAAGCGGCACGCCAAAAGGCGCTCCCAGTGTTGCTTGCCAGAAATGAAGAAAAGTTGAAAACGGTGGCAAGACAGATTGAACGTACATATGGTATTTCGCCTCATTATTATCGGTTAGATGTAAGTGATACAGATGCGGTAGAAACGGTGTTTCAACAGTTATTTCGTGATGTCCAAACAGTTGACATATTGGTAAATAACGCAGGTTTTGGCGTGTTTCGCAATGTGGAAGACATTGATCTTGAGGAAATGAAAGACATGTTTGCTGTCAATGTATTTGGTTTAATCGCTTGTACAAAAATAGTATATTTACATATGCAAAAAAGGCGAAGCGGCCATATTATCAATATCGCTTCACAAGCAGGAAAACTAGCAACGCCAAAATCGAGCGTATATGCTGCTACAAAACATGCAGTGCTTGGGTTTACGAACAGCTTGAGGATGGAAGCGGAACAGTACGGGATTTTTGTTACTGCTGTGAACCCAGGACCGATTCGGACGAATTTTTTTCATGTAGCCGACCAATCAGGAGAATACGTAAAAAATGTGGAACGATGGATGCTTTCGCCAGAAAAAGTAGCAAAACAGGTCGTTTCGATTATGATGACGCCGACAAGGGAAGTAAATATGCCACGCTGGATGAATATTGGCAGTCAACTCTATCACTTATTTCCATCCGTGGTCGAGAAAGTGGGAAAACGTGCATTCTTCAAAAAATAACACTCCTTGAAGCATAACAAGGAGTGTTATTTGGTTATATATTCGTAAATGACATCATGCACAATTTCGTACATATCCATATCTTTATGGTTTGTTTTTTCTAATAAAATTTTTTCGCACAACTGTTTCCATTCTAAGTCATTAAGGGGCAGGCATTCCATGTCATGCCCATATTGAACAAAGCAGTTGCGAATAAGTTTTTTAAGCCATTTTTCGTCCAACGATGCCACTTCCTATCATTGCGATTCGGACGGGGTAGCGCGGACAACAGAGTGGAATTTACCTTTATGGGAACCGTCGCAAAATGGCATATTATTGGATAGCCCACATCGGCAAAGCGAAAATGTTTGTTTGGTTACAAATTTATTTCCTTCCGCATCAATAAGCTCCACATCGCCAGTGATACGATAGGAGCCGTTATCGTTCACTTTGATTTGCACTTTGGACATAATCGAATTCCCCCTTTTTTATTTTGACAGCAATTTGCATATATAGGTACAATAGGAGCAGAAACAAGAAGAGAAGGAGCATCATGTAGCGTGAATATTACATTTACAGATAAAGCGATCAAACAGCTTACTCCTATTTTAGCGCAAACAGGGCGAATGTTAAAGTTAAAGTATGACACAGATGGATGCGGTTGCCTCGTTGACGGCGTCATTGCCTTATGGTTAGTCAATGAGGTGGATGAGGACGATATCGCTGTCGAGACGAATTTCGTTCCTGTTCTTGTGGAAAAATCCCGCCTCGTCTTTTATGATGATACGATGACGATTGACATTGCCGAAGGGATGAGCTGTTTTCAGTTGAAAAGCCCCGGGCAAATTTTAAATCCACGTATGCCGCTTGTAGAAGTGAGTGAGCAACATGAAAGATAAGCTGAAACAAATCGCCAATGTAGCGAAGCAAAAAACTTGGGTATCATTTTTGCATGAAAACGACCCGTACAGTTTGCTGCATTGGTCGATCGCTGGCCCTTATCACGAGCCAAAAGACGTTTGGCTTTTGCAGAATGAAATGACGTTTGAAACGAAAGAATTTGCCACGCTCGACGAGGCGGTGGCATGGATGGATGAACATATGCCGCATATTACGGAAATCTTATAAAAAAGCCGTAACCATTCCGGTTACGGTTTTTCTGCTCGCCCTCCGCTTTTCGTTATTGTGGGGTGTTTTGCCGTTTTGTTGGATGAATCGCTTTTTCTAGTTCTTCTTTGGCGATCGTTTGTTTGACGGTATCTGCGGTTGGTTTTCCTTTTTGGGCGCGGTTTTCTGTCATAATTTTTCTCTCCTTTGCGTAAAAGTATTTCGTTTTTATCATGCAGGAAGAAATAACGTTTTATTCATGGGGGGATTGGTGTGAATAAACGGAAAAAAGATCAAGGTAAACAAGAAGAGTTGCCTTTGTTGAAGGACCGTTTAAACGACGAATTGTTGATGAAGCTAAAGGAGAAAAAAGAGGAGCTTATAAGGCAGGAAGAGCGGCGGAAAGCGGAAGAAGAAGCGCGGAAGCGGGAGGAAGCACGGAGACGGGAGCGGGAGAAAACGTTTGCCCAGCTGCTCGATGAGAGTGATTTAGATTGGCGCCAATTTAAGTAAATACCATGGACGCTCGTTCGATAGGAAGAACGGGTAAATCGCGTCGTTAAGCCTACATGGCTCTTTTTAGCGGCTGAGTGATCGGACGGCGATGGTACAACCGTTCGCCTATTTGCTGGCCGTGTTTGGATGGCTTTGCGATATCATGAACGTTCGGTTTGCCGCTCTTCGCTCCTGGTTGTTTGCTTTTCTACGGCCTCGGTGCGGTGCGAAACAAGTATGTGTCATAAAAAACAAAGGCGGAAAGAACGCTACTCTTTCCGCTTTTTGATCGTTAGCTTATCGATGCGCTTGATAGGTGGATGCTTTTGTTTGCTGGCACAACCATTCGTATTCTTCTTTACTCAAAGGCGGTGCAGAAGCGGCATGGATATTTTCGACAAGCTGCTCGATGCTGCTTGCTCCTGGAATGACAGCGGCGACAACCGGGTCATACAAACAAAACTGCAGCGCCGTTGCCGTAAATGAGCGGCGTTCGGCTGTTTTCTCCTTTAGTTTTGGGAGCAGTGTCTTTAATTCCTCATATGTATAATCAAGATAGCCGTTTTCTTTGACGGAATCGCTTGCCGCCTCCAATGGCCGCTCCGTCAGCAGCCCTTTCGCGACAGGTCCGCGGGCGATGACGCTGATATGATGTTCACTTAGCAGCGGAAACCACTCTTCCGGACGGCGGTCAAGCAAGCTATATTGCATCATGACGCTGACGATGTTCGAGCGCTTGACATATTCGCGGATGACATTGGGGCGAATCGAGGAAATGCCGTAATAGCGGATCACTCCTTCTTGTTTTAATTCTTCAAACGCTTCAATCGTTTCGTCGATCGGGTCGTCGATCGTGCCGCCATGGAGCTGGTATAAATCAATGTAATCCGTTTGCAGGCGGCGCAAGCTTTCTTTTACTTCCGCTTTAATGTATTGTTTCGACGGGTCCCAAAACCAGCCGTCTTTTCCTTCTTCCCAACGGTTGCCGACTTTTGTCGCGATGATGACTTGGTCGCGTTTCCCTTTGATCGCTTTGCCGACAAATTCTTCATTCAGTCCACGGTCATACAAATCCGCCGTGTCTAAATAGTTAATGCCCCGTTCGAGCGCCTCGTGAATAATGCGGATCGCTTTTTTCTCATCCGTGCCAAGCGACATGCAGCCGAGCCCGATTTCGCTTACATATAAATCGGATAAACCGATGCGGCGTTTTTTCATGACAGGCATCCTCCCTTAATGATTGTTTTTTTCAATTGTATACCGCAAAGTGAAACTTTCTCAAATGATGTAGTACAATAAGTGGGAAAATAATTATTTTGACGGGAGAGAAAAACATGGACCATTTAGTGGAAAAAACGATTCGCAAAGAAAAAATATTTAGCGGCAAAGTCGTTCAATTGTATGTTGAAGACGTACAACTGCCAAACGGAAAAACGAGCAAGCGGGAAGTCATTAAACATCCAGGAGCGGTGGCGGTGATTCCGATTACAAAAGATGGAAAGCTCGTGCTTGTTCGCCAGTACCGTAAAGCGCTTGAACGTGTATTAGTGGAAATTCCGGCGGGCAAGTTAGAAAAAGGGGAAGAGCCGTTTGCCACGGCACAGCGCGAATTAGAAGAGGAAACAGGCTACCGCGCCCGGTCGCTGCGCCATATCGTGTCATTTTATACGTCGCCGGGATTTGCCGATGAGCTGATTCATTTATATGTGGCGGAAGGGCTGGAGAAATTGCAAGATGCTGCATCGCTCGATGAGGATGAATTCGTCGATATTTTAGAAGTGACGCTGGAGGAGGCGCTGGAAATGCTGGAGAAGCAAGAAATTTATGATGCGAAAACGGCGTATGCCCTGCAATATTTGCAACTGCGCCGTGTCATGGGAGAAAAACATGCATAACTATTATGTCGATTTACATATTCATATCGGCCGCACTGCTTCCGGCCGGCCGGTCAAAATTACCGGCGCGAAATCATTAACGCTGAGGAACATTTTGCACGAGGCGGCGCATGTCAAAGGACTGAATATAGTCGGCATCATTGACTGTCATGTTCCTGAAGTGCTCGATGAATTAGAACAAGCAATGAACACAAAAGGCTGGTACGAGCACAAGGACGGTGGCGTCATCGCCGGTGAGGTGACGCTTTTATTAGGAAGCGAAATTGAAGTTTATGACGAACATTGCCAAGGACCGATTCATGTGCTCGCCTTTTTGCCGACGATTCGAGCGATGCGCGCGTTTTCCCGGTGGCTGAAGGAACGGGTGAAAAACATTTCCCTCAGCTCGCAGCGCATGTACGGCACGGGGCGCGAGCTGCAGGTGGCCGTTAAACAATTGGGCGGATTGTTTATTCCCGCTCATGCGTTTACGCCGTTTAAAAGCTTATACGGCAAAGGAGTGAAAAAAAGCTTAACGGAAGTGTTTGATCCCAATTGGATTGACGCCATCGAATTGGGGTTAAGTGCGGATACAAAGATGGCCGACCAAATCGCCGAATTGCACCGCTACCCATACCTTTCCAATTCCGATGCTCATTCGCTGCGGAAAATCGCGCGTGAGTACCAAGCGGTATGCATGAACGCCCCGACATTTGCCGAGCTGGAAAAAGCGCTCAAACGGCAGAATGGACGTGGAATCATCGCCAATTATGGACTAAATCCAAAGCTTGGGAAATATCATCAAACGACATGCGAACGATGTTTTCAACCGATGCATCCCGCTGACGAACGCTGTCCTGCCTGCGGCCATCATCGGAAAGTGAAAGGGGTATTTGACCGGCTACAAGAGCTGAAAACAGGCGGCGTCCCGCCAAAGCGCCCTCCGTATATTTATCAAGTGCCGCTTGAGTTTATCCCAGGTCTTGGTCCGAAAACGTATAAAAAACTGCTCGACCGTTTCGGCACGGAAATGTACGTGCTTCATCAAGCGACAGAGGAAGATCTGGAACAGGCCGTCGGAGAAAAGCTAGCAAAAGTTATTATTTTGGCGCGCCGAGGAGAGCTTTCGATTCAAGCCGGTGGCGGCGGAAAATATGGCAAAGTTTTTTCCGAATAGTACAAGCTGCGTTTTTTACAAAGCTCGTCTTCGTCAGACGGGCTTTTTCTTTTTGCCGAAAATGTGTCATACATACAAGACTTGTACATACAATCTACTAAGAGAAAAATAGGAGGACGGAAAAAGATGAGAAGACATCCGCTGAAATCAATCGTTGCTGTACATATGCGCGAGCATGCGTCCATGTATTTATTTGTCATCGTCCTATTTTTAATGGGAGTTATTTTTGGCGCGATTGTCGTTAACAGCCTTAATTTCAGCCAGAAGCAAGATTTGTACTATTATTTGACGCAATTTTTTGGACAAGTGTCGAAAGGAAACCTTGCTAGCGCGCAAGATATGTTTCAACAAAGCTATTTTCATAATTTAAAATATGTCGGTTTAATGTGGGTGTTGGGCATTTCCATTATCGGTCTTCCGATCATTTTAATTTTGCTATTTTTAAAAGGGATCGTCGTCGGGTTTACGGTTGGATTTTTAGTAAACCAAATGGGGTGGCAAGGCTTTTTATTATCCTTCGTCTCGGTCATGCCGCAAAATTTAATTATCATTCCTGCTTTTATTGTCATGGGAGTCATTTCGGTGTCGTTCTCCTTGCGGATGGTGCGCAACCAGTTTATGAAACGGACGCATGAGCCGGTTTTTCCACTGATTATGCGCTATACGATGGCAATGTTTGTCATTAGCGTCAGTTTGCTTGTTTCCTCTTCGTTAGAGGCGTATGTTTCCCCATTTTTCATGAAGCAAATTGTTCAGTTAATTAGCAATTAATAGTTATTTTTATATAATAATCATTTTTGTTCTTTTGTAATAATAATTTTACTTTGATACTTCCCTCTTTCTTTTGTTATAATGGTAGTTGAATGGCGAGGGAGGGAATGAAACATGGAAGATCGAGTTGAACGAATTAAGAAGCAGCTGCATACGGCTGGCTACAAGTTAACACCGCAGCGGGAAGCAACGGTGCGTGTTTTATTGGAGCATGAGGAAGATCATTTAAGCGCAGAAGACGTCTACCTCCTCGTTAAAGAGAAATCCCCGGAGATCGGGTTAGCTACTGTGTATCGGACGCTTGAGCTATTAACCGAGCTGAAAATTGTCGATAAAATTAATTTTGGAGATGGGGTGTCTCGCTACGATCTTCGCAAAGAAGGGGCAGCGCACTTTCATCATCACTTAGTGTGCATCGAATGCGGGTCGGTAGCGGAAATTGAAGAAGATTTATTAGAGGAAGTAGAAGCGATTGTGGAGCGAGATTGGAAGTTTAAAATTAAAGACCACCGCTTAACATTCCACGGCATTTGCTATCGCTGCCAGCAAAAACATGAGGAAGAACAAAACGAAAAATAAAAAACCTTTTCCAGTGGGAAAGGTTTTTTTATGTATAGATAGGGAAAATCATGGCATATCCTCATAGTAAGCATATATTCGAAAAAAGAGGAGGAGCGCCATGAGATCGTTATGGCAGATGGTGAAAGTATTTCTTTTGTTTACGGGGTGCACGATTTTATTTTATTATAGTCTTGTATGGTTTAACCGTGAATACGACAATTACCACCGTTACGATGAACCGCAAGGATCAGCCATAAAAGTTTCGACCGTTGAAAGCCCGTCATTCGACTGGCTTAGCCGGCTACTATTTTTTTATCGCGATGGGGAGTAGAGAGCGTTGGAACATGAATTGAAAGATTTTCTTCATTATTTAACAGTAGAGCGGAATTTGGCAAACAATACGATAGTTTCCTATGAAAGAGATTTAAAGAAGTATGCGCACTATTTGCGCCACGTCGAGCAAATTGATTCATGGAACGACGTATCGCGCCTGCATATTATGCAGTTTTTAAAGTTTTTAAAAGAGAAGGGGAGCTCGGCGAAAACGATTGCCCGCCATATCGCTTCCATCCGCTCGTTCCATCAGTTTCTGCTGCGCGAAAAAATAGCAGAGCAAGATCCGTCGGTACATATTGAATCGCCGCAAATGGAGCGGACGCTGCCAAAGGTGCTGTCCATGGAGGAAGTAGAGGCGCTGCTCGAGGCGCCGAAGACGAATACACCGTTCGGCATTCGCGACAAGGCGATGCTCGAGCTATTATACGCGACCGGCATGCGCGTCAGCGAGCTCGTAAACTTAAATCTTTCCGATGTGCATTTGACGATGGGCTTTGTCCGCTGCTACGGAAAAGGAAATAAAGAGCGCATCGTGCCGATCGGCAGCATGGCGATTAAAGCCTTAAAAGAATATTTGGAGCGCGCGCGCCCGCAGCTTATCGATCCAAAAAAACGGACAACCGATGCCTTGTTTTTAAACCATCATGGGCAACGCTTGACGCGGCAAGGATTTTGGAAAATTTTGAAGAGACTTGCGAAAGAAGCAAACATCGAAAAAGAGCTGACGCCGCATACGCTAAGGCATTCGTTTGCCACCCATCTCCTTGAAAACGGCGCCGATTTGCGTGCCGTGCAAGAGCTGTTAGGACATGCCGATATTTCCACAACGCAAATTTATACCCATGTCACAAAAACACGCTTAAAAGATGTGTATAAGCAATACCATCCGCGTGCATAGCTTTCCGCCGCCTGCAAGAAACGCCCGCTTATGACGAGCGGGTTTTTTCGTTTGAGAAGAATACGACAACTTCTGCATTCTTTGCCGTTTTTTATTGCGCATACGGTTGAAAACGTTTTATAATATAGTTGTCAGACTTCTGACCAATATAATGTGGATGTGTTTATTGCTGCTTCGGGGAATGATAAGGGAAAACAGTTTTTATGATGCTAGGAGGCATAGTAAATGGTTCATACATATAAACGCGTATTTTTAATTGTGATGGATTCGGTCGGCATTGGCGAGGCGCCTGATGCCGAAAAATATAATGACAAAGGCGCGGACACGCTCGGTCATATCGCCGAGCATCGCGGCGGCCTGCATATGCCAAACATGGCGAAGCTTGGCTTAAGCAACATCCGTGAAATTAAAGGCATTCCAAAAGCGGACCAGCCGCTTGCCTATTATACGAAAATGCAAGAAGCATCCGCCGGAAAAGATACGATGACGGGTCATTGGGAAATTATGGGCCTTCATATTGACAAACCGTTTCAAGTGTTTCCAAACGGATTTCCAAAAGAGCTGATTGACGAATTGGAAAAACGGACAGGGCGCAAAGTGATCGGCAACAAGCCGGCAAGCGGTACGGCGATTATTGAAGAGCTTGGCAAAGAACATATGGAAACAGGAGCGATCATCGTTTATACGTCAGCGGACTCGGTGCTGCAAATCGCCGCTCATGAAGAAATTGTGCCGCTTGAGGAGCTGTACCATATTTGCAAAATCGCCCGTGAATTGACGCTTGATGAAAAATATATGGTCGGCCGCGTCATCGCGCGCCCGTTTATCGGCACGCCGGGCAATTTTCAACGTACAGCGAACCGCCATGATTATGCGTTAAAGCCGTTCGGCCGCACGGTCATGAACGAGCTGAAAGACGCGGGGTATGAAGTGATTGCGATCGGGAAAATTTCCGATATTTACGATAATGAAGGAGTGACGCAGTCGCTCCGCACCAAATCGAATATGGACGGCATGGATAAGTTAGTAGATACGTTGAAAATGGATTTCACCGGACTCAGTTTCGTCAATCTCGTTGATTTTGATGCGTTGTACGGCCATCGCCGCGACCCGAAAGGATACGGCGATGCGCTCGAGGAATTTGATGCCCGTCTTTCTGACGTGTTTCCGCTGTTGAAAGATAACGATCTGTTGATCATCACGGCTGACCATGGGAACGATCCAGTCCATCATGGTACGGACCATACTCGTGAATACGTTCCTCTTCTTGTCTATAGCCCAAGCATGAATGGCGGCAAAGAACTGCCGCTCCGCAAAACGTTTGCCGATGTCGGCGCGACGATTGCGGATAATTTCCAAGTGAAGATGCCGCCGCACGGAACAAGTTTTTTAGCTGATTTAAAGTAGGAGGTATAAGCGATGAACAAACAAGCGATCGAAAAGGCAGCGAGCTATTTGCGAGATAAAATTTCGACGCCGCCTCGCATCGGCTTGATTCTTGGATCTGGCCTCGGCGTGCTCGCTGATGAAATCGAAGAAGCAGTGAAAATTCCGTACGAGCAGATTCCAGAGTTTCCTGTTTCCACGGTGGAAGGCCATGCCGGCCAGCTTGTTTACGGCCAGCTTGAAGGTGCGACGGTTGTCGCGATGCAAGGCCGTTTCCACTACTATGAAGGGTACCGCTTGGATCAAGTAACATTCCCGGTCCGCGTGATGAAAGCGCTCGGCGTCAAAGAGCTAATCGTAACAAACGCGGCAGGAGGGGTGAATGAACGTTTTCAGCCGGGGGATTTAATGGTTATTACTGATCATATCAATAACATGGGCAGCAATCCGTTAATCGGCCCGAATGACCCTGAACTTGGCGTCCGCTTTCCGGATATGACGGAAGCATACAGCAAACGGCTGCGCAACATTGCCAAAGAGGTAGCAGCTAAACTTCACATTCCGATTCAAGAAGGAGTGTATGTCGCCTACACCGGTCCTTCTTACGAAACGCCGGCGGAAATCCGCATGATTCGCGCGCTCGGCGGCGATGCGGTCGGGATGTCGACCGTTCCCGAAGTGATTGTCGCGCGCCATGCGCAAATTGAAGTGTTAGGGATTTCGTGCATATCGAATATGGCAGCTGGGATTTTAGACCAGCCGCTTACCCACGATGAAGTTATTGAAACGACGGAACGAGTGAAAGCTAACTTTTTGCGGCTTATCAAGGGAATTATCGCGGAAATGGCGAGACAATAGAAAAAGGTGATAAAGATGAGAATGGTCGATTTAATTGCGAAAAAACGGGACGGCCACGCGCTTTCAAAAGAAGAAATTGATTTTATTATCCGTGGCTACACGAATGGCGACATTCCTGATTATCAAATGAGCGCATTAGCAATGGCGGTGTTTTTCCGCGGCATGACTGAAGAAGAAACGGCGGCGCTGACAATGGCGATGGTTCATTCCGGCGATGTCATTGATTTATCGAAAATTGACGGGATTAAAGTCGATAAGCACTCGACTGGCGGCGTCGGCGATACGACGACGCTTGTGTTAGGTCCGCTTGTCGCGTCTGTCGGCGTGCCGGTTGCGAAAATGTCCGGCCGCGGCCTCGGACATACAGGCGGGACGATCGATAAGCTCGAATCCGTTCCTGGATTTCATGTGGAAATTGATAACGATCAATTCATCGAACTGGTCAATAAAAACAAAATCGCCATCATCGGTCAGACCGGCAACCTAACCCCGGCCGATAAAAAACTGTACGCGCTTCGCGATGTGACCGCGACGGTGAACAGCATTCCACTTATTGCTTCGTCAATTATGAGCAAAAAAATCGCCGCTGGCGCGGATGCGATCGTTTTAGATGTCAAAACGGGCGCCGGCGCGTTTATGAAAGAGTTAGAAGGAGCGAAGCAGCTGGCAAAAGCGATGGTCGACATCGGCAAGCGCGTTGGCCGGAAAACAATGGCGGTCATTTCTGATATGAGCCAGCCGCTTGGTTATGCGGTAGGAAATGCTCTTGAAGTGAAAGAAGCGATTGATACGCTCAAAGGTGAAGGTCCGGAAGATTTACAAGAGCTATGTCTAACGCTTGGAAGCTATATGGTATATTTAGCGGAAAAATCGCCTTCATTAGAGGAAGCGAGAGCGTTATTAGAGAATTCGATTCAAGAAGGAAAGGCGCTAGAAACGTTCAAAGTGTTTCTCGAAGCGCAAGGCGGCGATGCATCGGTTGTTGATGATCCATCGAAATTGCCACAAGCGAAATATCAATGGGAATTGGAAGCGGCGGAAGATGGATATGTCGCGGAAATTGTTGCTGACGAAGTCGGAACGGCCGCGATGCTGCTTGGAGCAGGACGGGCGACAAAAGAATCAACGATCGATCTTTCCGTCGGGCTTGTCTTGCGTAAAAAAGTTGGCGATCCAGTGAAAAAAGGGGAATCGCTCGTTACGATTCACAGCAATACAGACAATATCGAAGAAGTAAAAGAGAAGCTGCAAAAAAATATCCGCATCTCTTCAACCCCTATTCGCAAACCGACGTTGATTTACGAAACGATTTCTTAGTAAAGAGGCTGAATCTCAGCCTCTTTTTTTATGGCTAAAAACACTTGAATTTCGCTGCCTCTCTTGTATAAAAATATCTCTTTTGGAAAAAATGGCATGTATAAAGAATGGAGGTTTGGGAGATGAAAAAGACACTGACTTGCTTACTACTATTTATCCTTGTTTTCCTCGTTCCTTTTTCCGCAAATACCCGTGCGGAAGAAAAGAAAACAAATGCAAAAGGCTTTGAGCTAGCTGACGATGCGAAAGCTGCCATTTTAATTGAACGCGATACAGGGGCTATATTATATGAAAAAAATGCCCATGAAAAACTGCCGCCGGCTAGTATGACAAAAATTATGACGATGCTTCTTATTATGGAAGCGATTGATAAGGGAGAGCTTTCTTATAAGGAAAAAGTTCGGGCGAGCGAATATGCTGCATCCATGGGCGGATCACAAATCTTTTTGGAGCCTGGCGAAGAAATGACGGTAGATGAGCTGTTGCGCGGTATTGCCATCGGCTCTGCGAATGACGCCTCTGTTGCTATGGCTGAGCGGATCGCCGGGTCAGAAGAGGCTTTCGTGGAGTTGATGAATAAAAAGGCGAAAGAGCTCGGCTTGAAAGATACGATGTTTCAAAACGCGACAGGATTGCCTGCCGAAAATCATTACAGCAGTGCCTATGATATGGCAATGATGGCACGCGAATTGCTGAAATATGAAGATATTACGAAGTATACAAAAATATATGAAGATTATTTACGGGAAAATACGGATAAAAAGTTTTGGCTTGTTAATACAAACCGGCTTGTGAAATTTTATCCAGGGGTGGATGGGTTAAAAACTGGATTCACAAGCGAAGCGAAATACTGCTTAACCGCGACAGCGAAAAAGAACGGCATGCGTGTCATTGCCGTTGTTTTTGGCGCGTCGACACCAAAAACACGAAACGCGCAAATTACAAAAATGCTTGATTATGCGTTTAGTCAGTACAAAACTCATCCTGTTTATAAACGGAATGAAGTATTAACCTATGCCCACGTCAATAAGGGAAATAAAAAAACGGTCGCGCTCGTTACTTCCGAACCGATTTCCGTATTAACGAAAAAGGGGCAGTCGATCGATCAAATAGAAAAAGTCATTAAAGTCAAAAACGGCGTAAAAGCGCCGATTCAAAAAGGAGATGAGCTAGGGGTTCTTATTTTGAAACAGGATGGAAAAGAGATATTGCGTAGCCCAATTGTTGCTAAGGAAAGTGTCGCGGAAGCTAGCTGGTGGGATTTGTTTAAGCGGACATTGCAAAATTTTGTGAAATCCGCATAAGCGCTGTCAATTTTTGCAGCAAGTGTTCTACATTTAGCGAATCGCCACTAGTTTTGTCGTAAAGCAGGATTTCTAGCGGGATGTAGCGAAATTTCTCCCTATCCGAAATGAATAAGGGGGAAAACGCTGTGAGTCTAATGATGGACTTTGAAGTAAAACGAGATGTGCTAATCATTCGGCTGTCAGGTGAGCTGGACCATCATACAGCGGAGGAGCTTCGTGAAAAAGTAACGGACACGCTGGAAAGGGAAGCGATCCGCCATATTGTGTTGAATTTAGAGCGTCTTACGTTCATGGATAGCTCGGGACTCGGCGTCATTTTAGGACGCTACAAACAAATTAAAAATCTTGGCGGGGAAATGATCGTATGCGCTGTTTCCCCGACGGTGAAACGTCTGTTCGACATGTCGGGGCTGTTTAAAATTATCCGCTTAGAAAACAATGAACAATTTGCATTACAAACATTGGGGGTGGCATAAATGCGCAACGAAATGCACCTCCAATTCTCCGCCCTCAGCCAAAATGAATCGTTTGCCCGCGTTACGGTTGCCGCGTTTGTTGCTCAGCTAGATCCGACGATGGATGAGTTAACGGAAATTAAAACGGTTGTTTCCGAAGCAGTGACGAACGCGATTATTCACGGCTACAATAACGACCCGAACGGAATTGTCTACATCTCCGTTGTCATTGAAGACGGAGTCGTCCATTTGACGATTAAAGATGAAGGGGTTGGCATTGCCGATATCGAAGAGGCGCGTCAGCCGCTGTTTACGACAAAGCCGGAGTTGGAACGGTCCGGAATGGGATTTACCATCATGGAAAATTTTATGGACGAAGTCGTTGTTCAGTCGGAAGTCAACAAAGGCACAACCGTTTACTTAAAGAAGTATATAACGAAGAGCAAAGCCTTATGTAACTAAGGGAGACATGCCTATGGATGTCGATGTCAAGCAAGATCAGTCGCAAATCAAAGATCATGAATTGAAGGAGCTGAT
Organism: Parageobacillus genomosp. 1; assembly: GCF_000632515.1. Lineage (GTDB taxonomy): Bacteria > Bacillota > Bacilli > Bacillales > Anoxybacillaceae > Saccharococcus. The sequence continues at coordinate 2,359,470 of NZ_CM002692.1, read as the reverse complement.
TCGCCGCAGCCAACAAGGGGACCAAGAGGCGCGCGATGAAATTATTGAAAAAAATATGCGCCTCGTTTGGTCCGTCGTCCAACGTTTTTTAAACCGCGGTTACGAGCCGGACGATTTATTTCAGATTGGCTGCATCGGCTTGCTCAAGTCTGTTGATAAATTTGATTTATCGTATGATGTGAAGTTTTCCACCTATGCGGTACCGATGATCATCGGCGAAATTCAGCGCTTTATTCGCGATGATGGAACGGTAAAGGTGAGCCGTTCTTTAAAAGAGATGGGCAATAAAATACGCAAGGCGAAAGACGAGCTTGCGAAAAAGCATGGGCGAGCGCCGACAGTGACGGAAATCGCCGACTATTTGGAAATTTCCCCGGAAGATGTCGTGTTCGCCCAAGAGGCGGTCCGTTCTCCTGCTTCGATTCATGAGACGGTATACGAAAACGACGGCGATCCGATTACGCTTCTTGACCAAATCGCCGATTCCGATGAAGTATCGTGGTTTGATAAAATCGCGCTAAAAAAAGCGATTGAGGAACTGGATGAACGGGAACGGCTCATTGTCTATTTGCGCTATTACAAAGACCAAACCCAATCAGAAGTGGCATCTAGATTAGGCATCTCTCAAGTGCAAGTATCCCGGCTTGAAAAAAAAATATTGCAGCAAATAAAAGAGAGAATGGATGGATAGCCATCCATTCTTTTTTATTTTTATGAAACTGCTGGTAAGGGCTGCACGGCCGCATGATTCCTTTTTTGGCCAAACATACTAAAGAAAAGCAGAGGGCGCCCGGAGCTAGACAATAACGAAAAGCGGAGGCGGCGCGATTAGCTCTCGAAGCGAAATGTTCTTCGCCCGCGGAAGTGCTTGCACTTCAAGGGCGAAGGTTATTTCGCACAAGAGAGCTAGCCGCCGAAGCTAGACAAGAAGAAAAGCGGAGGCGGCGCGATTAGCCTTCGAAGCCAAATGTTCTTCACCCGCAGGGGTGCTTGCCACCCCGAGGGTGAAGGTTATTTGGCAGAAGAAGGCTAGCCGCTGGAGCTAGACAAAGAAGAAAAGCGAAGGGACCACTTCAATATCCAAAAAATCACAAATTAAGGTGTGAGAGAGATGGGAAAAACCGTCTTTATCAAGCTACGGCATCGTGTCCAAGTAAAACCAAACTCCGCTATCACCGTCGGAGATGTTGCACAAATCATTGCAACGGATAGCGGTATGAGAGAGCAATTGCAAACAATCCCGCTATATCAAATTCAGCCGAGCGATAAAAATATCGTCATTATCGATGTCATGAAAGTAGTGAGGGCTATGTTGCAAGTAGATGATTCTCTTGACGTGCAAACGGTCGGACCATCGCAGACGATCATCGAGGTCGTCTATGAAAAGAGACGTTTTTCCACTGCTTATTTCCTTTTGATATGGTTGCTGCTTTTTGTTGGCTCGGCTATGGCCATTATGAATTTCCATGAAGATGTCAGTATGCAGCTAGTGCATCAGCATCTTTACGAAATGATCACAGGAAAAAAAGTCGATAAACCGCTGCTGCTGCAAATTCCGTATTCGCTTGGATTGGGCATTGGTATGATTTTATTTTTTAATCATGTGTTCCGTAAGCGAATTAATGAAGAGCCTAGCCCTTTGGAAGTCGAGATGTTTAATTATCAGCAATCCATTGATCAATATGTCATTTTACACGAAAACAAGGAAAGTATGAGACGCGTTGATGATGATTGAGATTATTACGATAATTTTCATCGGCTTCGCAGGAGGGCTGGCCGTTGGAACAGGGTTTGTCGCCTTTTTGGTCGTTCTTGGCGTCATTCCCCGCTTAACGCAATTAACGAAAACGATGAAACGAATTTATGCTTATGAATGGAGCGCAGTAGCTGGCGCGGTAGTAGGCGGATGGATGAGCCTGCGCCACTCCATTTTATATATATCCAAATATTGGCTTATCCCAATCGGTTTATTGCACGGAGTATTTATTGGCATGCTGGCCGCTGCGTTAACGGAAGTATTGAACGTATGGCCAATTTTAGCGAAGCGAATCGGGGTGGCGGATAAAATTGTCATTTTATTGATGGCGATCGCCTTTGGCAAGGTCGTCGGCTCGCTGTTTCATTGGATTTATTTTGTCGATTACTTTCAATAAGGGGGAAGGGAAGATGAGCTTAAAAACGAATTATCGCCAGGCGGTAAAGAAGTTTCAGCCTGCTCCCCCGTATTTTTTCAACAGCGTGAAAGCATTTGTTATCGGCGGTTTGCTTTGTGCGCTAGCAGAATGGCTGGCAAAATGGTACAGCAGTTTTTTCTCTATTTCCGCCATTTCCGCACAGCAGCTGGCGGTGATGACGATGATGTTTTTCGCGATTGTCCTTACGGGAGCAGGAAAGTATGACGATTTCAGCCAGTTTGCCGGCGCGGGGGCGACGATGCTGATGACCGGATTGGCGAACGCGCTGGCAAGCGCGGCGCTCGAACATCGCAGTGAAGGATGGACGGCAGGAATTGCCAGCCAAATGTTTAAGTCAGGCGGTGCAGCGATCGTCTATGGCATTGTTGCTGCTTATTTGCTCGGCCTTTTCTACTACATCGTGTCTTAAAGAGAAAGAGGGGCGTTTATGAAGCTGGTCGGAAAGCAAACATGGGTGTTTGAACATGGCATTTATATTCAAGCGGCAGGAACGGCAGTCGGGCCGTTAGAAGCAGAAGGGCCGCTGCGCGACAGTTTTGACATCGTGCACGATGACTTGTATTGCGGTGAGAAAACGTGGGAGTTGGCTGAGCGGCGCTTAATGCGGGAAGCGATCCAAATTTGCCTGAAAAAAGGAGGCCTTTCCTTTTCTGATATTGATTTGTTTCTTGCCGGAGACTTGCTCAATCAAAACGTAACCGCCAACTACGTCGCCCGGGAGATTCCTATCCCGTTTTTGTGTATGTTCGGTGCTTGTTCGACTTCGATGCAAACGATAGCGGCGGCCGCTGCTTTTATTGATGGCGGTTTCGCCCAATCGGTGCTGGCGGCAACAAGCAGCCATAATGCTACCGCGGAGCGGCAGTTCCGTTATCCGACCGAGCTAGGCATTCAAAAGCCGAAGACGACGACGTTTACGGTGACCGGCGCAGGAGCAGTGGTGCTTGGGCGCAAGCCAGGACGATGGCGCATCACCGCGGCGACGATCGGCAAAGTCGTTGACGCCGGAATGACGAACCCTTTAGATATGGGCTCGGCGATGGCTCCCGCTGCGGCAAGCACGATCGAGCAGCATTTTAACGATTTAGACGTTTCCCCTAGCGATTATGACTTGATTGTCACCGGAGATTTATCCAGGGTCGGAAGCGTGATCTTAAGACAGCTGCTTGCTGAATCAGGATATGATGTCACAAGCAATTACAATGACTGCGGTTTAATGATTTACCAGCCCGACCAAAAAGTATTTGCTGGCGGAAGCGGCTGTGCTTGCTGTGCGGTCGTCACCTATGGGCATTTGTTGAAAGAAATGCAACGCGGGGCGTTTCGCAAAATTTTTGTTGTCGCAACCGGGGCGCTATTAAGCCAAACGATGGTGCAGCAAAAACAGTCGATTCCGGCGATTGCCCATGGCGTCGTCATTGAAGCAGCGAAGGAGGAATGAGGAATGGATTATGTAATGGCGTTTATAGTCGGAGGGACGGTTTGCGCGCTGGCACAGTTGGCCATAGATGTGGGCAAACTGCCACAACTGCATGTCATGAGCTTGCTTGTGGCCATTGGCGTCATTTTAGGAATCAGCGGGATTTATGATCGAATTGTTGCGCTTGCAGGGTCAGGTGCGACGCTGCCGATTAGCGGTTTTGGCTATTTGCTCGCCAAAGGTATATTGGCGCAAAAAGAGCTGGACGGATGGCTGACGATCGGCGCGGCGATGTTTCAATTTGCCGGAGCCATTCTTTCCTTTGCCGTTGTGCTTTCCTTTTTCACCGCGCTTATATGCAGGCCGAAAGGATAATTGCTATGAAAAAAAGAAGGGTCATATTGGTAACAGATGGTGATGAGTTCGCCTATCGAACGATTCAATATATCGCTGGGCAAATCGGCGGACGCTGTATTTCCCGCTCTCATGGCAATCCAACCAAACTAACCGGCGAAGAGCTGGTGCAACTGATTTTACAAACCCCATATGATCCTGTATTCGTCATGTTTGACGATTGCGGTGCCATTGGTGAAGGAGCGGGGGAACAGGCGCTCAAATATGTGGCAACCCATGAACAAATTGAAGTGTTAGGAGCGCTTGCCGTCGCTTCCAATACGCATAAGCATGAATGGGCAAAAGTGCATGTCAGCATCGACTGCGACGGAAATGTAACAGAGTATGGGGTGGATAAAGAAGGAATTCCCGAGCTGGAAGTCGGACGGATTAACGGAGATACCGTCTATTGTTTAGACCAGTTAAAGATTCCGATCATCGTCGGAATTGGCGATATCGGCAAAATGGGATACCGCGACCATATTAAATACGGTTCACCGATTACGCGAAAAGCAGTGGTGCTTATCCTTGAAAGGAGTGGTTATTATGCCGACCAAAACGAATAACATTCCTATTTCCGAAAAACTAGCTGACAACGAAAAATTTTTTAAGGAAAAAATTGGTGTTGGGACAAGTTTTGATTTAGGAGTACGGAAGTTTCATGTATTAAACCGCGAAGTACATATTTACTATTGCACCGGTTTATGTGACACGCAATATATAATTGAGCTGCTCAAACAAATTGTCCTCATTAATGACAATGAACGGCAGACGGCGCAGGCAAAGCAAATTATTGAAAATCGTCTCGTTCATCAGCAGGTAATTCCGGTTATTAATTTAGATGAAGCGGTGGATAAGCTCCTATCGGGTTTAATTATCATTTTAATCGAAGGGGAATCAACAGGTTTTATCGTTGACGTGCGCAGCTATCCGGGGCGGCAGCCGGAAGAACCGGATACGGAAAAAGTGGTGCGCGGGGCGCGGGATGGCTATGTTGAAAACATTATTGTCAATGCCGGGCTAACGCGGCGGCGCATCCGTGATGAGCGGCTTCGTTTTGAAATCCTGCAGGTTGGCGAGCGTTCGAAAACCGATATTTGCATCGCCTATATTAAAGATGTGGCCGACCCGGGACTGGTGGAGCTGGTAAAAAAGGAGCTGCAGCAAATTAATATTGACGGACTGACAATGGGGGATAAAACGGTAGAAGAGTTTTTAGTGAAACAAGGATATAATCCGTATCCGCTCGTTCGGTATACGGAACGGCCGGACGTGGCTGCCACCCATTTGCTTGAGGGGCACGTTTTGATCATGGTCGATACATCACCAAGCGTCATTATTACTCCGACGACGTTTTTCCACCATGTGCAGCATGCTGAAGAATACCGGCAGTCTCCTGCGGTTGGAACTTTTGTGCGCTGGGTGCGTTTTTTAGGAATCTTGACATCGCTGTTTTTGCTTCCGCTTTGGGTATTGTTTGTCCTTGAACCATCTTTACTGCCGGATTCGTGGGCATTTATCGGGCCAAACAAACAAACGAATATCCCGACCATTATTCAAATTTTATTGGCAGATTTCGGGATTGAGTTTTTGCGCATGGCCGCGATTCATACGCCAACACCGCTTTCTACCGCGATGGGTTTAATCGCTGCCGTGTTAATCGGGGAAATTGCGATCGAAGTCGGGCTGTTCGTTCCGGAAGTAATTTTATATGTCTCTATCGCCGCCATCGGCTCGTTTGCGACACCAAGCTACGAATTGAGCATTGCGAATAAAATATCACGCCTAATTCTTGTCATTCTAGTGGCGCTGTTTAAAGTACCGGGACTTGTAATCGGCACAACGGTCTACTTGCTTTGGCTCACTCATATTCGTTCTTTAAACACGCCGTATTTATGGCCGTTTATTCCGTTTGACCCGGCGGCATTCATGCAAATTATCGTCCGTCGCTCCGTTGCAGGCGCCAAAGTAAGGCCGAGTATCGTTCATCCGCAAAACCTCCGCAAGCAGCCGTCCTAAAATTCACGAAAATTGCAGCGGTCCCGTCAGCGAAGCAAAAAGCTTGGTGGGCTTCGGCATGATCGATGAATAAATAATTTTTATTGGATCATCCACACACCTGTTGCAACTTTTTTATAATTATGATAAGTTATACGTAATCTTTTCTAAAAAGGCAGTTATCCTCCATGTTAACTGCCTTTTTTGCTTTCGGTATGCATAAAAATTGCTTATATTGAATAATTTTATTTTCGGGGAATGAGGGATTTGTATGTTCTTTCATGGGACAAGCCGAGTCAATGACCAAGGGCATTTGGAAATCGGCGGTGTCGATACAGTTGAATTAGCGAAAGAATACGGGACGCCGCTGTATATTTATGATGTAGCATTAATCCGTGCGCGGGCGCGCGCGTTTAAAGAAGCATTTCGCAAACACGGTGTCAGAGCGCAAGTCGCTTACGCAAGTAAAGCATTTTCTTCGATCGCCATGGTTCAGTTAGCGGAAGAAGAAGGATTGTCGCTCGATGTCGTATCAGGCGGGGAATTGTATACAGCGATACAAGCGGGATTTCCGTCCGAACGCATCCATTTTCATGGAAACAATAAAAGCCGCGAAGAGTTAATGATGGCGCTCGACCATGGAGTTGGCTGCATCGTTGTCGATAACTTTTACGAACTGGAATTGCTAGAACAGCTCGGAAAACAATATGGAAAAACGATTGCCATTTTGATACGCGTTACCCCTGGAGTCGAAGCCCATACACACGATTATATTTTAACGGGTCAAGAAGATTCGAAATTTGGTTTTGATTTAAACAACGGCCAAGCGGAGCAGGCGCTTGAGAGAACATTATCTTCTTCCTCTTTTTCAGTATTAGGCATTCACTGCCACATCGGTTCGCAAATATTTGAAACAACTGGGTTTGTGTTGGCAGCGCAGAAAATTTTCCAAAAAATTGCTCATTGGAAAGAAGCATACGGATTTGTTCCTGCCGTTGTCAATCTTGGCGGCGGCTTTGGCATCCGTTATACCGAGGAAGATGACCCGATTCCGGTTTCCGCATATGTCGACCAAATCGTCAGCGAAGTCAAAAAACAAGTGAGCGAACAAAACATCGCGATGCCGGAAATTTGGATTGAACCGGGCCGTTCTCTTGTCGGTGATGCCGGGACAACGATTTATTCGATCGGTTCGCGTAAAGACGTGCCGAACGTCCGGCATTATGTGGCCGTTGATGGCGGCATGAGCGACAATATCCGCCCAGCGCTGTATGAAGCGAAGTATGAAGCAGTGCTGGCGAATCGGGTGCTCGATGAAAAAAATGAAATTGTCTCCATCGCTGGGAAGTGCTGCGAATCAGGAGATATGCTGATTTGGGATTTGCCGCTTCCAAAAGCCGAGCCAGGAGACTATTTAGCCGTTTTTTGCACGGGTGCGTATGGCTATTCGATGGCGAACAACTATAACCGCATTCCCCGCCCGGCCGTCGTGTTTGTCGAAAACGGCGAAGCGCAGCTCGTCGTGAAGCGGGAAACGTATGAAGATTTAGTACGGCTCGATGTGCCGCTAAAGACAAAGGTAAATAAGTAAGCAGACGATGAAAAAGGCGCCCTGTTCCCTTGGGCGCCTTTTTCGCTATTGATTATTTTGCGGCTCGGAAGAAGAAAAGGCTGATTTAATAGCGTTCCAAATTTCCTTTAAAATGTCGATAATGTTTTGGATAAACGTTTTTCCCTCTTCCGATTGCAGAAAAGCGGATAGTTTATCTTTCGCTTTGCTTAATTGATCATTCACTTGATTCCAATCGATATTCGCGTTTTTCATTTTATTGAATAACGAAATTAAACTGTTTATTTCCTCTTCTGTTAATGTAATTCCAAGGTCTTTTGCTACTTTTTCAATAAGCGCTCGCAAATCGGCATCCGTTTGCGGCGGGTTGTTGGCCATTTCCTCCTTTATTTTTGCCAAGAGGGCGACCGCTTTATCCGGTCCGATCGATTCCCCAAGCTTGGCGGTTTTTACCATTTCTTCCGTTGCCACTTTTTTGACATCGTCAGGAATCACTTTATCGGAAGAAACTTCATACGCCTTCATCAACCCGGTCAATGCAGCTGTGCCGGATACCGGAGACGGAGCAGTGACATAAATTTTTGCGTCTTTTACCCCGGCTGTAATCAGCGCGTTTGTATACATCTCTTTCGTTACCCATGTAATGTTATGCGTTTCCACGTCCAGTCCAGAACCTTGGGCGCCAATCGTGATCATCGCTGAGGAAATCGCCCGTGTTCCGATTTGTGCTCTCGGGATTAGCCCATCGAGATATTTATGTTCTTCTGCGTTGGAAACGGTGATGATTTGCGCGTTATCCGGCGCGTTCATCTCTTCTAATACTTTTTGTTTTTGCGGCTCGGTCAAGTTCTCGCCCAATGTAATAATGACATCGCCTTCCGCGGCATCGGCTGCTGCCATGGCTGGAAGCGTAAATAGCAGCGATGTAAGCAGACACCCTATCAACAGTCGTTTCACAATGTCAGCCTCCTTCATAAAGGTAACTTGATCATGGTGCGTTGATTTGTTTTTCCTATTACTTCTTTTTTAGAATATCCGTAATACATTATATTACTTTTTTTATATTAACAACAATGATATGATAGTGATGCGTTATCAATAAAAAAGGAGCTGGTTATGTATGGCGAAAAAAGGATATATCTTAATGGAAAACGGGGCAAAAATCGAGTTTGAACTGTTTCCGAATGAAGCGCCGATTACAGTCGCTAATTTTGAAAAATTAGCGAATGAAGGTTTTTATAATGGGCTAACGTTCCATCGCGTCATTCCTGGGTTCGTCAGCCAAGGCGGATGTCCATATGGCAATGGTACAGGCGACGCGGGCTATACGATTCCGTGCGAAACGGACAACAATCCGCATAAACATGTGACCGGCGCGATATCGATGGCGCACCGCGGACGCGATACGGGCAGCTGCCAGTTTTTTATTGTTCATGAACCGCAGCCGCACCTAGATGGCGTCCATACCGTGTTTGGCCAAGTGACATCGGGAATAGATGCAGTAAAATCCATGAAAAACGGCGATGTCATGAAGGAAGTTAAAGTGTTTGACGAGGAGTAAACAGTCGGAAAAAGACTAGGTAGACACCGTGCTGTTAAATCGTTTTATCACATTGTTTTTGTGTAGCAAGAGGTGAAAAAATGCAGCGGCGCAATTGGCTTTTGTTTTTCCTTCTGCTCGGAATAAGCTTTCTTTGGGGAGTTATTTATTGGCTGTTTATCGCCAAATAGATAAAGAGAGCAGTTTTTTCGCCGATGCCAGTTATTCGTAAAAAAATGGACAACTCGCTATGATATGATATAATAAATAAAAAACTTCATATGGTTTGCATCCTTCGGGGCAGGGTGAAATTCCCGACCGGCGGTGATGAAGCGATGCGCTTCTCAGCCCGCGAGCCGTATAGGCACGATCCGGTGCGATTCCGGAGCCGACAGTATAGTCTGGATGGGAGAAGGATCACAGCATGTAAATGATTTCCTGTTCGTATTGCTTAGGTATTTTCCTTATACGGTTTCTGCCTTTATGGCAGAGGGTTGGAGCATTTCGAACGGCAGCTGTTTGAGCGGGAAAGCTTCGCTTTTCGCAGTTTATTTTCCATTTTTTTACAAAAGTATATACCACGAAAGCCCGCGACTTGAGTCATTGGGATGAAGTGGAACACGGCTTTCAACCGAGCCGGCAGGGCGTTAAACACCAGTGAGGTGTTTGCCCATGAAAGTTTGGCGGAACAAGAGTGAGCGCCTGCACGCAGGTGTAGTAGTACGTCAGAACCCACCGACTATAGTCGTGTGGAGATTCAGATACATTGCTAGTGATTCTGCATAACTTTGCCCCAGGATATTACGCCTGGGGTTTTCTTTATGGGAAAAAGGAGGCGAATATGATGCGAAGCGACGAACAGTATATGCGCCTGGCCCTTGAAATCGCCAAAGCAGGGATCGGACAGACGTCTCCTAATCCAGTTGTCGGCGCGGTGGTGGTGAAAGACGGGGAAATTGTCGGCTTTGGCGCCCATTTAAAAGCAGGGGAGCCGCACGCAGAAGTGCATGCGATCCGCATGGCCAGCGAGAAGGCAAGAGGTGCGACGGTCTATGTTACATTGGAGCCGTGCAGCCATTATGGAAAGACGCCGCCATGCGCCGATTTGCTGATCGAAAAGGGCATCCGCCGCGTCGTCATCGCCACGACAGATCCGAATCCGCTTGTGGCTGGAAAGGGAATCGAAAAGCTGCAAAAGGCGGGAATTGAGGTACAGTTTGGCGTGCTGAAAGAAGAAGCGGATGAATTAAACCGTGTATTTTTCCACTATATTGCAACGAAAACGCCGTTTGTGACGCTCAAATATGCAAGCAGCTTAGATGGGAAAATTGCGACTTCGACTGGGGAAAGCAAATGGATTACATCCAAAGCGGCCCGCGAAGATGTGCATCGCTGCCGGGCGGTGCACGATGCAATTCTTGTGGGAGTCAATACGGTGATCGCCGACAATCCGAGCTTGACAGTAAGGCTTCCGGAGGGCGGAAAAAACCCGATCCGCATCGTCTTGGATACGCATTTGCGCACTCCGCTCGATGCTAACGTGATCCGTGACGGCGCGGCGGAAACATGGATCGTTGTCGGCAGTGAGGTCAGTGAGGAGAAAAAGAAACAGTTTGAAAAAGAACATGTGAAAGTAATCTCCATGTGCAAGCCTTACATCGATATCAAAGAATTATTGCACGTGCTTGGCGAAAAACGAGTTACTTCGCTTTTTGTCGAAGGCGGGTCGCATGTGCATGATAGCTTTATCCGCGCGGGGGCAGTAAATGAAATTGTTGCCTACTTTGCGCCGAAAATCATCGGCGGAAAACAAGCGCCGACGCCAATCGGCGGGGTCGGGTTTGCCAATATGGCGGATGTGATGGAGCTTCAAATTCGCCAAGTAGAAACGATCGGACCGGATATAAAAATCGTTGCCATACCAAAAATATAATAAGGATGGATAGAGGATGTTTACAGGAATTATTGAGGAAGTCGGAACAGTTGAACATATAAGACAGTCGGGTGAAGCGATTGTCATGACGATCGGCGCCAAAAAAATTTTAGTTGATGTCCATCTCGGGGATAGCATCGCGGTCAACGGTGTTTGCTTGACTGTCACCTCCTTTACCGACCGCACGTTTACGGTCGATGTGATGCCGGAAACGGTCAAAGCAACGTCGCTCCGTACGTTAAGCAAAGGGTCAAAGGTCAATCTGGAGCGGGCGATGGCGGCAAACGGACGTTTCGGCGGCCATTTCGTCTCCGGGCATGTGGACGGCATCGGGCGGATTGTCCGCAAATGGCCGTCGGCCAATGCCGTATATTACGAAATTGAAATTCCAAAAGAACTGCGTCAATATATGATTTTAAAAGGATCGGTCGCGGTCGACGGCACAAGCTTAACGATTTTTGGACTGACGGATCAAACGTTTACGATTTCCCTCATCCCCCATACGCGCGCAGAAACGATTTTAGGGGAAAAACAGCCAGGAGATATTGTCAACATTGAGTGCGATATGATCGGGAAATATGTTGTCCAGCTTATGGAAGGAAAAAAAGAAGAAGCGAAATCGGCCATTACGCTCGACTTTTTGGAACGGCATGGCTTCAAATAATCAAAAAGGGAGGCATCAGGGGATGTTTGATACCATCGAAGCAGCGCTCGAAGAATTGAAACAAGGGAAAGTGATTATTGTTTGTGATGACGAAGATCGCGAAAATGAAGGCGATTTCGTGGCGCTGGCCGAAAAAGCGACGCCGGAAGTGATCAATTTTATGATTAAATACGGGCGCGGGCTTGTTTGCGTGCCGATTACGGAAGAATTAGCGGACAAGCTGGACCTTGTGCCGATGGTGAACCATAATACCGATTCTCATGGCACGGCGTTTACCGTCAGCATCGATTATAAATCGACGACGACGGGAATCAGCGCCTATGAACGTTCAATGACGATTCAGGCGCTATTGGATCCTGACGTCAAAGCAAGCGATTTTAAACGGCCAGGACATGTGTTTCCGCTCGTCGCGAAAAGGGGCGGCGTATTGCGCCGTGCCGGCCATACCGAAGCGGCGGTGGATTTAGCGCGGTTATGCGGGGCAAAACCGGCCGGCGTGATTTGCGAAATTATTAAAGAAGACGGCACGATGGCGCGCGTTCCTGACTTGCGCCACATTGCCGATGAGTTCGGATTGAAAATGATCACGATTAAAGATTTAATTCAATACCGCAGCCAGAGAGAAAAGCTTGTAAAGCGCGAAGTGGAAGTGATGCTGCCGACAGAATTCGGCCAGTTTAAAGCGGTCGGCTATACAAATGTAATCGATGGGAAAGAGCATGTGGCGCTCGTCAAAGGCGAAATTGTTCCGGACGAACCGACGCTTGTCCGCGTGCATTCGGAATGCTTAACAGGGGATGTGTTTGGTTCGTACCGCTGCGATTGCGGACCGCAGCTTCATGCGGCACTCCGCCAAATTGAAGAAGAAGGGCGCGGCGTTCTCTTATATATGCGCCAAGAAGGGCGCGGCATTGGATTAATGAACAAATTGCGCGCGTATAAGCTGCAAGAGCAAGGCTATGATACGGTAGAAGCCAATGAAAAGCTCGGGTTTCCTGCCGATTTGCGCGATTATGGTATCGGCGCGCAAATTTTAAAAGACCTTGGTGTAGCGAAAATGCGTTTATTGACGAACAATCCGCGCAAAATCGCCGGCTTAAAAGGACACGGCCTTGAGGTAATCGAGCGCGTTCCGCTGCAAATGCCAGCAAAAAAAGAGAACGAAAAATATTTGCGCACCAAGTATGAAAAGTTAGGGCATATGCTCCATTTTTAAGCAATAATTCGCGCCTTTTCCTGTTTTGTATTATGATGAACCCGATGTGTAAAAAAAGATAGGAGGACTAGCAAATGAGAGTAATGGAAGGCAATTTAGTTGGCACAGGATTGAAAATCGCGATCGTCGTTTCCCGTTTTAATGAATTTATTACAAGCAAATTGTTATCGGGAGCGCTGGATGGCCTAAAGCGGCACGGCGTCAACGAAGACGAGGTGACGGTCGCATGGGTGCCGGGGGCGTTTGAAATTCCGCTGTTGGCGAAAAAATTAGCGGAATCGAAGCAATATGATGCGGTGATTGCGCTTGGCGCGGTCATCCGCGGCGCGACAAGCCATTACGATTACGTATGCAATGAAGTGGCAAAAGGAGTTTCGCACGCGGCGCTGTCGACCGGAACACCGGTTATATTCGGCGTGTTGACGACCGATACGATTGAACAGGCGATTGAACGGGCCGGCACCAAGGCGGGAAATAAAGGCTGGGAAGCGGCGGTAAGCGCGATTGAAATGGCGAACCTGCTGCGGACATTTGTATAAGTTGTGTAAAAAAGCACGAAATAGTTCACAATATCATTAAGAACGTTTATAATACGTAATGAGAAAATGACAAAAACTTTTCTGTTTGGGAAAAGTCTTTGTCGATAATGAGGGATTTTTATGCTGATTCGTTATCGGAAAAACTATGAAAAGATTGCCATGGGGCTTCTGTCGTTCATGCCGACAGAAAAAGATTTAAAAAAGCTGCAGCAAACGATCAAACAGTATGAAACAAATGACGACTGGCAACTGTTTTTATGGAAAGAAGACGATGACATTGTCGGCATTATCGGAGTGCTGCTGCGCGATCAAGATGTTGTCGAAATCCAGCATATTAGTGTCAATCCTTCGCACCGCCATCAGGGGATTGGAAAGCAAATGGTCAAAGCTGTAAAAGATATGTATCCAAACCATCGATTGCAGGGAAATGAATTTACCGCGCCCTTTTTCGATAAATGCGAGTGTTAATGAAAGAGCTGCCGCTTAACGATCCGGCAGCTCTTTGTTCTTTCTTTTTCTTTCCCGAGCCGCGATCACTTCCGTGCGATCGCGCAATTTATGTTTATGCATTAAGTAAACATTGTTTAAGTCGCTTGCTTGTCCCCAAGTAAGCCCTTGTTTTTCGCATATCGTTTGACATATTTTCCGTAATGTTTCATCACGAATTGGCAGTTCGATGCTTTTATATGCTTTATTTTGCATGATCCGTTCCATATAGCGCTCGAGCTGTTCGGCAAGCCGCTGTTCATCCAGACCTAGTCCATGGATAGCTCGCTGTTCTTTTTCTAAAAGCGCTCGCGCTTTTTGCATCATGCGCAGCGCCCCCTGATTGTTGCCACGGCGATGATGGTACAGTGCGACGGCGATTTGAATAAGCACCACCCATACTTTTTTATACCCATTCTCTTTCCAATGTTCTTCCAATATTTCGTGGCACTCGAAATAATCGCGGTCGGTATGAAAATGAACTAGATAACGAATATAGGCTTCAGGGATACATGGCTTCACGACCTCTCCTATTTGTTGTATCCGTATGGTATCCATTGTATCATATTAGTCGTAAAAAATTGCTTGGACAATGCCAGATTATCGTCTATACTTATCGATAGTGTCATAAAATGGTGGGATGAACGTGCAATATAACGTGAAAATTGATGCGTTTGAAGGTCCGCTTGACCTTTTACTGCATTTAATTAATCGCTATGAAATTGATATTTATGATATTCCAGTTGCGCAAATTACCGAGCAGTACATGGCGTACATTCATACGATGCAAGAATTGCAACTCGATATTGCCAGCGAATATTTAGTCATGGCGGCGACGCTGTTGGCGATCAAAAGCAAAATGCTGCTGCCGAAACATGAGGAAGAAATATTGGACGAAGGAATGGAGCTATCGGAAAGCGACCCACGTGAAGAACTGATGCAGCGGCTGTTAGAATATAAAAAATATAAAGAAGCCGCGCAGGCGTTAAAAAAGAAGGAAGAAGAACGGGCGCTTTTATTTACGAAGCCGCCGAGCGATTTAAGCATGTACGCGGACGAAAAGGAGCTGATGCAGCGGCCGCTTCAAGTTAATGTGTATGACATGCTCGGTGCGCTCTCCAAGCTGTTGCGCCGCAAAAAACTGCAAAAGCCGCTGCGGACAAAAATCGCCCGGCAAGACATTTCCATTGAAAAGCGCATGGAAGAAATTTTGCAAGAATTAAAGCACACGAAAACGCGCAAAAATTTTTATGATTTATTTCCGTATTATGACCGTGGATATATTGTCGTCACGTTTTTAGCGATTTTAGAGCTGATGAAAAAAAACGCAATCATTATTGAACAAGAACGGAATTTTGCCGACATTTTCATCTCTAGCAATGAAAGGATGGAATAACATGGAGATGAGCGAATATAAGGCGATTGTCGAAGGGTTGCTGTTTGCGGCCGGCGATGAGGGGCTGTCCCTTCAGCAAATCGCTTCCGTATTAGAAATCAAAGAGGAGCAGGCGAAAGAGATTGTTTCTGCTTTAAAAGAAGAGTATGAGCGCGGGCAGCGCGGCATTCAGCTTGTGGAGTTGGCGGGGGTGTTTCAGCTGGCGACGAAAAAAGAACATGCCCCTTATTTAAAAAAGCTTGTCGAATCGCCTAGTTCCACTTCATTGTCGCAAGCGGCACTCGAGACACTGGCGATCATCGCTTACCGCCAGCCGATCACCAGGGCGGAAATCGAAGAAATCCGTGGAGTGAAAAGCGACAAGCCGATCCAAACGTTAATGGCGAGAGCGCTGATCAAAGAAGTCGGGCGTGCGGAAGGAACAGGACGCCCGATTTTATACGGCACGACAAAAGAATTTTTGGACTACTTTGGGCTCAAAACACTAGAGGAACTGCCCCCGCTTCCAGAATTACAAGAGGGCGGCGAAATGGAGAAGGAAGCGGATTTATTTTTTGAAAAATTTGAAGAAAATTTTAACGAGTCAACGTGAGTATGATAAGATAGGAGTAAAGGGGTATATCGTTTCGGAAGTGAATAAGGGGGCCGTTTTATGCAAATTTGCCGCTTGCAAGGGTATGAGCTGGAAAAATCGCAATCGAATACGTCTGAGGATTATTTCAATCGTTCGGAAGTAACGTTTCGTGAAGACGGAGTGGAAAAGACGCTTCATGTCTTATATTTGCGCTATTTTGAGCAATCCATTTCCGCGTATACGCCATATGAGGGCGATCCGATTTTTACTGTCCCGGGGCGTGACGTTTATTTTCGCGACATTGTTGCCTTTGTCTGCTTATTGCAAAACCCGAGCTTCCGCCATCGCAAACGCGTATATATCAATGAGGAAGAAGAATTCCGCCGCTATTTTTCGCATATGGACTTTACGAAACTGCCGGAACTATTTATGGAGCTGGAGACAAAAGGGCAATATTCGTTATCGTCGCCGCTTCGTTTCGTCCGTCAGCCATCTTAAACTAAGTAACGGGGGTTTTTCTGTATGGCAAACGCAATCGTTTTTCAGCAAACGAAACAAGTCGAAGCTTTTTTGCAAAAAACGGTGCAGACGCTGTCCGATTATTTAAATGAGACGACGCTGTCCAAACTCTTGGAAGAACAGGAGGGTGGAGATAAAGCATATTATCAATTGCTGCTTTCCAATTTGCGCCGCCTTGTTGTCTATTGCGAAGAAGGGCTCGAGGCGTGCCGCATCGTATTGAGCGAAGAGCCGTTTCGCAAAACGGCCGCGGAAAAGACGCTGTACCGCGTTTACCATTTATGCATCGCCGAATATTTTGCTCCGAAAAGCGATGCTTGGTACGAAGACAGCCGTTCTGCTTATACCGGGCGCAATTCGCTGAAATTTCGCCAAACTCCGCCGCCTTCGTTCAAGAAGCTGTTACTGTCGCTGGAAAGCGAATTTCAGACGATTCGCGAAGAGCTGGAATTTTATGAAACAGACTATCGCACAAAGTCGATTCAATCCAAATAGGCAAGCTGTCCCACATCTGGGGCAGCTTTTTTGATGCCCATTATTCAGTCCGAGGTTTTGTCGGATCGCAGGCAGGCGGCTTTACTTCATTCGTCGTTTCAGATAATTTTTGTAAATAATAACATTCTTCTCTTGCCATATGGTCCGCCATCAGTGGAGTGAGGACGCCAAGCACTTCTTTGTTCAGCTCCAACTCTTCCAATTCGCGCAAAAAACATTGGAAAATAACCATTTCCAATTGAATGTCGCGGTGAAAGCGATGTAAAGCAGGGAAATCGTATACGTTTGTCCGTAAATATCCTGCCATTTCAACCGCTTTTAAATAAAAATCTTCCCATTCTTTTGTAAAAGTGAGGCTTTGCTGTTTCAAGTCCTTTTCTACATGATCAAGGCTGTCGTGGATTGCACCGGCGTGGCCAGCTGCGTCGAGAAGCCATAACAAATCATGATGAAGCGGATGGATGCTAGGAGGCCGTCTTCCTTGAACGTAATAGCCCGCAAGCCGCAGCCATTCTTCTAATTCATTTACCATATGGTTGACGAAAGTAGGAGGAAGGGAAAAGCTGATTTTTTCTGTCAAAAGTCGTTTCAACAAATGAAGTTTAAATGCCCGCAGCCGTTCCCCTGCCTCTTTTCCGCGCTGAACAAGCGCAGCCCAAGATTCTACTGACGGCCGGCGCGCTTCTTCTAACAGTTCATCAAATACATGAATGAATCGTTTTGCTTGATCAATTTCCACCTTTTCTTTTTCTGCTAAAGATTCAAGAATAAATCGACAATGGTCGCCAAGAATTTGTATCCAAAAGCGCATTTCCCATAATGCTTCTTGTTCCAATGTTTTGTTCACTTGTTCCTCACCTCGATTTTATATGTATGAACGTGAAGGAAATGGGTGAATGCGGACAAGAACGACTTTTAGGCAGCTGACATACGATATGGTGATAAAAAAAGGAGGTTCTTCGAGATGAATGAACAAGAACGATTTCAACAATATGTGGCGGAAGTAAAAGAATGGGGAAAACAAGTGGAACAAATTTTGCTGCAGCGGGGGGAGGACGGCGGCGATTGCCGCGTTGATTCATTGCTTTCCTACATCGAACATCATGGCGACGCATGGACGGAGGACGCCATTTATGAACTTCAGCGCATGGTGGACGAAGTATATGAAAAAGCGCTGGTGTTTCAGCAAAATGGACAGTTGGCCATCAGACAGGAGGAAAGCGGAATAGAAGAAAGACAACAAACATATGTGGCAGCCGGCAAGCACGTCCTCCCGCCGCTTCCATACAGCTACGATGCGCTTGAGCCGCATATTTCCAGAGAAATTATGCGGCTGCATCATACAAAGCATCATCAAAGCTATGTGGACGGCTTAAATAAAGCGGAAAAAATGATGAAAAAAGCGCGCGAAACGAATGACTATGAACTGTTGAAACACTGGGAGCGGGAAGCGGCGTTCCACGGTTCCGGACATTATTTGCATACGATTTTTTGGAATAATATGCACCCAGAAGGCGGCGGCCAACCGCGCGGTGCGCTACTAGAACAAATAAAACGAGATTTTGGAAGTTTTGAAAGATTTAAGCGTCATTTTACCGAGGCAGCAAAAAGCGTCGAAGGAGTCGGCTGGGCGCTGCTCATTTGGTCGCCGCGGTCCCGCCGTTTAGAAATTTTACAGACGGAAAAGCATCAGTTAATGACCCAGTGGGATACGATCCCGCTGTTGGTGCTCGACGTTTGGGAACATGCTTATTATTTACAATATAAAAACGACCGTGCTGCATATATTAACAGCTGGTGGAACGTCGTCAACTGGCGCGATGTGGAAGAACGGTTCGAGCAGGCGCGCAAGCTGCAGTGGAAGCCATTTTAATAAAGGCGGGGGTTCTCTCCTTCGCCTTTTATCCTGTCCATGAACTAGGCGAACTTGTACATTTTCTAATCATATCCGTCCATTTTGCGCATACACTTGTACAAAACAGCAAAAGGATGGGGATTACATGAAGATACGGAAACAAATTGTACTGTTCATCGCAGCGATGACGATGCTTTTTTCATGTATTCCGGATCAAGCAAAGGCAATGGGCGAAGAAAAGGGAATGGGCGGAATAAGTGCACAAAGCGCGATTTTAATGGAACAGCATTCAGGGCGCATATTATTTGAAAAAGATGCACATACAAAGCGGCGCATTGCCAGCATTACAAAAATTATGACCGCGATTTTGGCAATCGAATCAGGCAAAATGGATGACACGGTAACGGTGAGCGAGCGTGCTGTACATACAGAAGGGTCATCGATTTATTTAAAAGAAGGGGAAAAAATAAAGCTTCGCGATCTTGTCTATGGGACGATGCTGCGTTCGGGAAATGACGCGGCGGTGGCGATTGCCGAACATGTCGGCGGCAGCTTAGAAGGCTTTGTTTTTTTAATGAACCAAAAAGCAGCAGAAATCGGCATGCGCAATACCCATTTTGCCAATCCGCACGGATTGGATGATTCGGAAAATCACTATTCCACTGCCTATGACATGGCGCTTCTTATGCAATATGCGATGAAAAATAAGGAGTTTCGCAAGATTTCTAGAACAAAAGTATACCGGGCTCCTGCTGCTCCCGGAGAAGATTGGGATCGGGTATGGCGGAATAAAAATAAGCTGCTTACTAAATTGTATGAGTATTGTACGGGAGGAAAAACCGGCTATACCAAACGGGCAAAGCGAACGCTTGTGACTACCGCTTCTAAAGGCGGAATGGATTTAATTGCGGTAACATTGGACGCGCCGGATGATTGGAACGATCACATCGCTATGTATGAATATGGGTTTGATCATTATAAAATGGCCAAAGTCGATCGGGAACGAATAGTGAAAAAGATTCGTGATTCCTTTTATCGAAAAAATATACAAGCAAGCCGTGACCTGCGATATCCTGTGACGGAAGAAGAAATCAAAGAACTGCGTGTAAAAATTTATCTTCTGCGTCCAAAAAAAGAATGGCAGAAAGACGAAAGCAGTATCCCAATCATTGTTGGGAAAGCAGTACTTTACTTAGGAGATAAAGCAGTCGATGAAGTTCCGCTTTTGTATAAAAAGAGTATGAGCAAGGAAACGGACCATTCCGTTTGGAATGTATTTCATTTTTTAGGTGTGGGAAACGATGGTTAATCTAATTTGGGTGTTGATGGCGCTCGTCGGAATTGTGTTTGCAATGTTTCATGGTACGATGAATAAAGTGAATGAAGCCATTTTTAAAAGCGCGAAGGAAGCCGTTACGATCAGCATCGGCATGATCAGCATCCTGGTGTTTTGGCTTGGCCTGATGAAAATCGCAGAAGAAGCAGGGCTGCTAGAAAGGCTGGCGCGTGTTTGCAAGCCACTCGTCCGCCGTCTTTTTCCGGAAGTGCCGCCCAACCATCCCGCGCTCGGCTATATCGTTTCCAATATGATTGCCAATATGTTTGGCCTCGGCAACGCCGCCACCCCAATGGGAATTAAGGCGATGGAAGAGTTAAAAAAGCTCAACGGCCATAAAGATGTAGCAAGCCGTTCGATGGTAACGTTTTTAGCCATTAATACTTCAAGTATCACCTTAATTCCAGCGACAGTCATTTCGATCCGCATGACATACGGCTCGGCATCGCCGGGAGAAATTATCGGTACGACGCTTGTCGCTTCGACGATTTCAACCGTCGGGGCTGTGCTGATTGATCGTTATTATTACTGGAAACGCACGCGGAAGGGCGGGAAGCGGTAATGGCGTTTATTCAAATTATTTCTACCTGGCTTATTCCGGTAACGATCGCGTTTATCCTTTTATATGGAACGATAAAAAAAGTGCCGACTTATGAAGCGTTTGTCGAAGGCGGAAAAGAAGGGATACAGATTGCGTTTTCACTTATTCCGTATTTAGTCGGCATGCTTGTATCGATTGCCATTTTCCGCGCGTCCGGCGCGCTTGATTATATGATGAACGGGATTAAGCCGCTTGCCGATGCGATCGGCCTTCCGGCTGAAGTGGTGCCGTTGGCGATGATTCGCACCATTTCCGGCACCGCCGCGCTTGGAATGACAACCGATTTAATTGCTACCTATGGCCCGGATTCGTTTATCGGGCGGTTGGCTTCCACGATTCAAGGAAGTACGGAAACAACGCTGTATGTGCTAACAGTGTATTTCGGAGCCGTTGGGATTAAAAAGATGGGAGACGCATTAAAAGTAGGGATTTTAGCAGATATCCTCAGTTTTATCGTTTCCTTTTTTATTGTTTTGCTTGTCTTTGGCAAATAGGCCGCCTTTAGGAGGCGGCTTTTTCGTTTTGTTTGTCAGCATAGATTTTGCATTTGTCGAAAAAAAGCGAGTATGATAAAAATAATGAGAGGGCGCGCTTGTATCTTTTTGCCGGAAAGAGTAAGATGATGAAAGAGGTGAAACGAGGATGGAACGCTTGCAAAAAGTGATTGCCCGTGCAGGAATCGCGTCAAGGCGGAAGGCGGAACAACTCATCTTGCAAGGGAAAGTGAAAGTAAACGGAAAAGTTGTTACCGAACTTGGCGTGAAAGTAGGCCCGCAAGATAAAGTCGAAGTAGACGGAATACCGGTGGAACGGGAGGAGCCGGTATATTATCTTCTTTATAAACCGCGCGGAGTGATTTCAAGTGTGAAAGACGACAAAGGCCGCAAAGTGGTGACCGATTTTTTCAAAGATCTTGATAAACGCATTTATCCGATTGGCCGTCTCGATTACGATACGTCCGGAATTCTGTTGCTTACAAACGACGGTGATTTTGCTAATTTATTAATGCACCCGCGCTATGAAATCGAAAAAGTGTATATTGCCAAAGTAAAAGGCATCCCGACGCGGGAGCAATTAAAACAGCTTGAAAAAGGGATTATGCTCGAAGACGGCATGACGGCGCCGGCAAAAGTAAAAATGCTTTCTATCAATAAACAAAAGCAGACAGCGATTGTTGAAATCCGCATTCATGAAGGGCGCAACCGTCAAGTGCGCCGCATGTTTGAAGCGATCGGCTGCAATGTGATGAAATTGAAGCGGGAACGTTACGCGTTTTTGGATTTAAAGGGGCTCAATCCCGGGGATTACCGCGAACTGACGCCGCATGAAGTAAAACAGTTGCGCGCGCTTGCGCTATCAGGCGGCAGTAAGTAAATTATTGTCACATAACGTTCATATAATGCCGGTTAAGACGGTAAACAACACTGTTATAATGGAAAATGGGATATTACGATTTCAAGGGGTTTGAAAGATGAAAAAACAACAGCGGCTTATTATGCGAACGGTTATTTTATTACTGTTATTGGCGGCGGTAGGATACACGATTTATTCCAACTTTTTTACAGAAAAAGAAAGGGTAAAAGTTGGTTCGGTAGCGCCAGATTTTGTTTTGACAGATTTACAAGGGAAAGAACACCGTCTTTCTGATTATCGCGGCAAAGGCGTATTTTTAAACTTCTGGGGAACGTGGTGCAAACCGTGCGAGAAAGAAATGCCGTACATCAACCGACAATATGATGTTTACAAAAAGCAAGGCGTTGAGGTGCTAGCGGTCAACGTCGGCGAAACGAAACTGAGCGTGCAAAAGTTTGCCGATCGTTTTGGCCTGACGTTTCCGATTATGATTGACCGTGAGGATCAAGTGATGAACGCTTATGATGTCGGCCAGCTGCCGGCCACGTTTTTGATCGATAAAAACGGCAAAGTGAAAAAAATCATTACTGGAACGATGACAGAAGAGATGGTAAAGCAGTATATGGAAAGCATCAAACCGTAAGGAGTTTTGCCAAATGGAACATGTAAAATGCGAGTGCGGCCATGTCAATCCACATGGTACCGCCTTTTGCGAATCATGCGGAAAACCGCTTGAAGAACATGCGGAAAAACAGCTTTTAGATATGCGCTATGAAGGAAGCGCGCGCCGTTCCCAAACGTACAATAAGACGATTATTGATAAAATTTGGGCGTTTTTCTCTTCGGTAAAAGTCGGAGTAGCACTTATTGTTATTACGCTCATCGCTTCGGCAATCGGAACGATTTTTCCGCAGGAAATGTATCTGCCGCCAAATGTCAGTCCTGCTGAATATTACAAGGATCAGTACGGCTGGCTAGGAAAGTTATATTATCAGCTTGGATTTAATGATTTGTATGGTTCATGGTGGTATATGCTTTTAATTGCGTCGATCGGCGTATCGCTCGTCATCTGCAGTTTAGACCGCGTTATTCCGCTTTACCGCGCTTTAAAACAGCAGGGGGTTACTCGGCATCCGAACTTTTTGCGGCGGCAGCGGTTGTTTAGCGTTTCGCAAGTTGCCGATATGGACGGTGTGCTGAAGCAAGTAAAAGAGAAATTGGCGGAGCGCCGTTATCATATCCGTGAAGAAAACGGCAATATTTTAGCGGAAAAAGGCCGTTTTTCCCGCTGGGGTCCATATGTCAACCATATCGGCTTAATTATTTTTTTAATCGGCGCGATGCTTCGCTTTGTTCCTGGAATGTATGTCGATGAAGTGATGTGGATCCGCGAGGGGGAAACGAAAGAAATCCCGGGAACCCATGGGAAATATTTTTTAAAGAGCGAAAAATTTATTTTTGAAACATATCAAAAAGGAAAAGACAATGAAGCGTTCAACGAGGCCATCGACCGGGTCGGCAACGGCATGGTGGCGAAAAACTACCAAACGAACGTCGTGCTCTACAAACGCGTCGGTCCGGCAATTGCCGGCGAAGAGCCGAAGCTGCAAAAAATCAAAGAGTATAAGATTCGCGTTAATGAGCCGTTAAAATATGACCATTACGCGTTATATCAAGTCGATTTTAAACAAAACGAGCCGTATAAAATGGCGTTTCAATTAACGGATAAAACGTCGGGGAAAACGTTTGGCACCGTCGTTATTGATTTGCACAATCCGGAAGCTTCCTATAACCTTGGGCACGGTTATCGCGTCGAACTATTAAGCTATTTTCCAGATTTTTATTTCGATGAAGACGGAAATCCGGCGACAAAATCAAAAATCCCGAACAACCCGGCGTTTGTGTTTAAAATGTTTACGCCGGACAAACCAAAAGGGGAAGTCAGTTTTGTAGCGATTCAGCAAACAATTGAACCGTTTGGCAACAATAAATACAAAATGGCATTTTCTGGATTGGAAACACGGAACGTATCCGGTCTTACAGTGCGCCGTGATTTTACGCTTTGGATTTTAGGATTGGGCGGCGTGGTTTTCATGATTGGCCTCATCCAAGGCATGTACTGGAACCACCGCCGCATATGGGTGCAGCGCGTCAATGACGAAGTATGGCTCGCCGCGCATACGAATAAAAACTGGTTTGGTTTAAAAAATGAAATTCGCCGCATCCTTGACGGAACCGGATTAGTGATGCCGGCCGACCAAGCGGACGAGGAGAGAAAAGCGGGACAAGGAGGGCAAATGCATGGCGCAGCTCAGTAGCACGCTACTATATATTGCTTTTATTCTTTACTTAATCGGAACGTTTTTTTTCGGCGGCGCGATTCGCGATAAAAGAAAAGAACGAACGGGAGAAAATCGCTGGTCACAACTTGGAATTATTACGACGATTATCGGTTTTCTTTCTCAATTAGGCTACTTTATTACACGGTGGATTGTGGCGGGACATGCCCCGGTCAGCAATTTGTTTGAGTTTACCACCTTTTTCGGAATGATGCTTGTCGCCGCCTTTATCATTATTTATTTTATTTATAAAATAAGCATTCTCGGCTTATTCGCATTGCCAGTCGCCTTATTGGTGATCGCTTACGCCAGCATGTTTCCACGCGAGATTACACCGCTGATTCCTGCATTGCAAAGCGACTGGCTGCATATCCATGTCACAACGGCGGCGGCGGGAGAAGCAATTTTGGCCGTTAGCTTTGTTGCCGGCCTCATTTATTTAATCCGTGTCGTTGACCAGTCAAAGCCAAGCAAGCGCACGTTCTGGCTCGAAGTGGTGATGTTCTGTTTAATCACGACGCTTGGCTTTGTGCTTGTATCCACGTCATTTAGTCTAGCGGATTATGAAACAAAATTTACGTGGGTTGATAAAAACAAGCAACAGGCGGAAGTCGTTTACAATATGCCCGCATTAGTCGGACCACACCAAGGAAAATTGACAAAAGAAAGTGCCGACCGTTTCGAGCCGCTTGTTTACATGCCGGCCATTATCAATGCGAAAAAATTAAATACGGTCATTTGGTCGTTAATTGGGGGAACCGTGTTATATGCACTCTTCCGTCTTGTGTTGCGGAAGCGCATTGCCGCGGCACTGCAGCCGCTCGTGAAAAACGTCAATTTAGATTTAGCGGATGAAATCAGTTATCGCTCGGTGGCGATTGGCTTTCCAGTGTTCACGCTCGGAGCGCTTATTTTCGCGATGATTTGGGCGCAAATCGCGTGGACGCGCTTTTGGGGCTGGGACCCGAAAGAAGTATGGGCGCTTATTACATGGCTGTTTTATGCCGCGTTTTTGCATCTTCGTTTATCAAAAGGGTGGCACGGCGAAAAATCGGCATGGCTCGCCGTGATCGGTTTTGCGATCATTATGTTTAATCTCGTAGCGGTAAATTTGGTGATCGCGGGGCTGCATTCTTATGCTGGATCATAATGGGAAAGGCGAATTGCTTCATAAAAGGATGCCCCAATATTGGCATGGGCATCCTTTTTTACAGTAAAATATATTTGGGGGATTTTTTGTACAATAGTGAACTAGGGAGGATGTTCTATGGATAAACAAGTAAAGATTTTGGTAGTAGACGATGAAGAACGAATTCGCCGCTTGTTGAAAATGTATTTAGAACGGGAAAATTATGTCATCGATGAGGCGGAGAACGGGGACGATGCGCTAATGAAAGCGCTTGAAAATGACTACGACGTCATTTTGCTTGACTTGATGCTGCCGGGGAGGGACGGCATCGAGGTTTGCAAAGAAATCCGTGAAAAGAAAGCAACTCCGATTATTATGCTGACGGCAAAAGGGGAAGAATCGAATCGCGTTCAAGGATTCGAAGCGGGAACGGACGATTATATTGTAAAGCCGTTTAGTCCGCGCGAGGTCGTATTGCGCGTGAAGGCGCTGCTGCGGCGTGCGGCTAATACCGCGTATGTTCTCACAGATACGACGGCAAAAGATGTGCTTGTGTTCCCGCATTTAATGATCGATAATGACGCCCACCGCGTCACCGCCGATGGCAAAGAAGTGAACTTAACACCGAAAGAATATGAGCTGCTTTTGTTTTTAGCAAAATCGCCGGATAAAGTATTTGACCGCGAGCAGCTGTTAAAAGAAGTATGGCATTATGAATTTTTCGGGGATTTGCGTACCGTTGATACCCATATTAAACGATTGCGGGAAAAGTTAAATAAAGTGTCTCCGACCGCGGCGAAGATGATTGTCACCGTATGGGGAGTCGGTTATAAATTTGAGGTAGTGAACGACTGATGTGGCTGTTTCGCAGCGTTGTTGGAAAGCTTTGGTTTACCATCCTACTGCTCGTTTCCTGTGTGTTACTTATCCTGACGATTCTCCTTTTAAAATTTTTCGAAGACTACTATGTACAAGAAGCGGAAAAAGAGCTGACCCAGCTGGCGACGAAAGTATCGGAAATCATGCATGATTATAAGAACGAAAAGCTGGCGCGCTCCATCGCTTGGACGCTTGTCGGCAATATGTCGAAAGCCGTGATTATCGTCGATTCGTCCCACTATTGGTATTCGCCAGCAAATGAAGGGTTGCGCGATTTACCGTTATCGTTAATTGAGCAGGATCGAGATTTACACAAAGTATTGGCGGAAGGAAAAACCGTCAAGAAAAAGACTTATTTACCAAATATGCGAACAGGCAAGAACCAGTATAGTGATGTCATTATTGTCGGCGTGCCGCTTGAGATGGCCGATGGAAAACGGGGCGCGGTATTTATTTATCAATCATTGCGGGCAATTGAAGATACAACAAGGCAAACGAAAAAGTTGATTGTTCTTGCGGCATTTATCGCGATTGTATTAACGACCTTTTTTGCCTTTTTCTTATCAACCCGTGTTACCGCCCCGCTGCGAAAAATGCGGGAGGCGGCGTTTGAAGTGGCGCGCGGCAAGTTTGATACAAAAGTGCCGATTTTGACGAATGATGAAATCGGCGGACTGGCGATGGCGTTTAATCAGATGGGAAGACGCCTGCAGTTTAATATCAACGCCTTAAACCAGGAAAAAGAGCAGCTGGCAAGCATTTTAAGCAGCATGGCTGACGGGGTCATCACCTTTAACCGCGACGGCGAAATATTAATTACGAACCCGCCGGCAGAACGGTTTTTGCAAGCTTGGTATTTCGAGCAAGGAAACGACTCCGAAACAATCGCGCCGCTGCCGCCGCAAGTAAAAGAACTGTTTGTCCGCGTCGTCCGCGAGGAAAAAGAGCAGTCGATCGAATTGACGCTCCAAGGGCGGACGTGGGTCATTTTAATGACCCCGCTTTACAGCAAAACGACCGTGCGCGGCGCGGTAGCGGTGCTGCGCGATATGACGGAAGAGCGCCGTTTAGACAAGCTGCGCAAAGATTTTATCGCCAACGTTTCCCATGAGCTGCGCACGCCGATTGCCATGCTTCAAGGCTACAGCGAGGCGATTATCGACGATATTGCCGCCACTGACGAAGAAAAGAAAGAAATGGCGAAAGTGATTTACGACGAGTCGCTGCGCATGGGCCGGCTTGTCAATGACTTATTGGATTTGGCGCGCATGGAAGCGGGCCATATTACACTAAACTACGAAACTGTTCAGCTCGCGCCGTATATCGGGCGGATTATCCGCAAATTTCAAGGTTTGGCGAAAGAAAAGCAAATTGATTTGTCGGCAGAGTTTAAAAATGAAGATATCAAAATTACGATTGACCCAGACCGGATCGAGCAGGTGCTGACAAATTTAATTGATAACGCAATTCGCCATACCAATCAAAATGGAATGGTTAAAATCATCGTCGAACGAAGCGGTGACGGCGTCATGATTCATGTGCAAGATTCGGGCTCCGGCATTCCGGAAGAGGATTTGCCGTTTGTGTTTGAACGCTTTTACAAAGCGGATAAGGCGCGTACCCGCGGCCGTTCGGGAACGGGGTTAGGCTTGGCGATTGCGAAAAACATCGTCGAGGCGCATAAAGGAATGATTACCGTACACAGCAAACTGCATGAAGGCACGACGTTTACGTTTTATTTACCTAATGCCATGCGCGAATCATAAATGCCCTAGCTTTTCCCAAGCTGGGGCGCTTTTTTATACGATGAAAGGAGAGAAAAAAATATAGTGGTATAGACAACTAGATAATATAATGTTAAGATAAAAGTGGAAAGAAGGTGTAATCATCATGAAACGATGGTTGCTGAAAAACGCGGTTATATACGAGGAAAACGGCAAAATCGAGCAAGGGTATGTGCTGACAGAAGGGGACAAAATTTTGGAAGCAGGTCCGATGTCATCATGCCCGGCTTCTAGTGAAGCGGAGGTGGTAGAGCTTAGTCCGAGTTTTTCCGTCATACCAGGCTTTATTGACGTCCATATTCATGGCGCGGCGGGAGCTGATGTAATGGATGCGACAAGCGATGCGCTACGTACGATGGCCAAGGTGCTGCCAAAGGAAGGGACGACGAGTTTTCTGGCGACGACGATGACCGCGCCAAGCGAACAGATTGAGCAGGCGCTTCGCAGCGTGGCGCAATACATGCAAAGCGCCAACCAGCCCGGAAAGGCGGAAATACTGGGCATTCATTTGGAAGGTCCGTTTATTTCACCGAAACGTGCCGGCGCGCAACATCCAAAAAATATCATCGAACCGAATATCGAATTGTTCCAAAAGTGGCAGAACATTGCGAATGGACATATTCGTCTTGTCACGCTGGCGCCGGAAGAAAAGAATGGATTAGCGCTTACGGCGCATTTAAAAGAAACTGGAGTTGTGGCCTCGATCGGCCATTCCGATGCGGTATACAAACAAGTAAAAGCGGCGATAGACGCAGGTGTGACGCATGCAACCCACCTATTTAACGGCATGCGCGGCATCCACCACCGCGAGCCGGGAGTCGCCGGTGCAGTGCTGATGCACGAGGAAGTAATATGTGAACTGATCGCCGATGGCATTCATGTGGCGCCGGAAATGGTTCGCTTTGCTTACCGGAATAAAGGAAGCGCGGGGCTCATATTAATTACAGACGCGATGCGCGCCAAATGTCTCGGAGCGGGAATATATGAGCTCGGCGGCCAGGAAGTGACGGTGCAAGGGGAAAAAGCAACGTTGCGTGATGGCACGTTGGCGGGAAGCATTTTAAAATTAGGCGATGCGGTGAAAAATGCGATGGCGTATACCGGCTGCACGTTGGAAGATATCATCCGCATGGCGAGCTGGAATCCGGCAAAGCAACTCGGCGTCTTAGACAGAAAAGGAAGCATCCGCGCCGGCAAAGATGCAGATATTGTCGTATTAAATGAGCAGCATGATGTCGTGATGACGATATGCCGCGGAGAAATGGCCTATTCGAAATGGGAGGGATTCGACGATGAAACTGATCGAAGCCAAAAATTATGAAGAGATGAGCCAAAAAGCGGCCGACATCATCATTGATCTAGTCAAGAAAAAGCCGGATGCGGTGTTAGGGCTAGCGACAGGGGCGACCGTGCTTGGCACGTATCAGCAGCTAGTGAAAGACCATAACCAAAACGGAACGTCTTATCGCCATGTACGTACAGTGAACTTAGATGAATATCTTGGTTTAGCGCCTGATCATCCTAACAGCTATCACTATTACATGAATAAGCACTTATTTTCTCATCTCGATATTCCTTCTACACAAACGTATATTCCAAACGGTCTCGCTGATGACGCCGAAGCGGAATGCCGGCGTTATGAACAAGTCATTGAGCGTTTGGGCGGAATTGACTTGCAGGTATTAGGAATCGGGCGCAATGGGCACATCGGTTTTAATGAACCAGGTACCTCGTTTTCGGCACCGACGCATGTCGTCGTGCTGGCACCGTCAACAAGGCAAGCGAACGCCCGTTTTTTCCCATCTTTAGAAGATGTACCGCACCAGGCAATTACGATGGGGATCGCGACGATTTTACAAAGCAGGCATATATTGCTATTAGCGTCGGGAGCGGCGAAGGCACCAATTATGGCAAAGTTGTTTGAAGGAATTGTGACTGCAGATGTACCGGCATCGGTGCTTCATACCCATCCGAACGTCACGGTGATTGCCGATCAAGAAGCATTGTCGCTTGTGCCAGATGAAAAACGAAAGGTGTATGCGCGATGATTAACAAAAACTCGCCGCTTCCGATCTATTACCAGCTGGAGCAAGGAATTAAAGAAATGATCGAAAAAGGACAGCTCAAGCCGGGAGAAATGATTCCGTCCGAGCGCGAGCTGGCGGAAACGCATCACATCAGCCGCATGACCGTCCGCCAGGCGATCAATAATTTAGTCAATGACGGATACTTGGTCAGAAAGCGGGGCAAAGGCACATTTGTCGCCGCGACAAAAATCGAACAACCGCTGAAAGGGTTGACGAGCTTTTCCGAAGATATGCGCGCGCGCGGCATGAAACCGGGAACAATGGTGTTGGCTTTCAACATTGTTCCTGCCAGCACGTCGTTGGCTCAGCTATTGGATGTTCGCGAAGGAGCGGATCTTTATGAAATTCGCCGCGTCCGCCTTGCCGATGGGCTGCCGATGGCGCTAGAAACATTATATATTCCATGTGCGCTCGTTCCTCATTTAACCTACGAAATTGTAAGCGGTTCCGTTTATGATTTTATTGAAAAAGAATTAGGGTTAACCATTCAATCGGGCGTGCAAGTAATTGAAGCTTCCGTCGCCCGCAAGATGGAGGCGGAGCTGCTGCAAGTGAAAGAAGGCGCACCGGTGCTTCTGATGCAGCGCAGAAGCTATTTAAATAACGGCAGGCCGTTAGAAGTCGTCAAATCGGTTTATCGTGGTGACCGTTACAAATTTACGATTGAGATGGAACGTTCAAAATAAAAAAGAGGGGGAACTTCTTTCTATGTTAGGATTTTTACAAAGGCTTGGAAAAGCGTTTATGCTGCCGGTTGCCGTCCTGCCGGCAGCGGGGTTATTGCTCCGTTTAGGACAGCCGGATTTATTGGATATTCCGTTTATCGCCGCGACAGGAGATGCTGTTTTTGCGAACCTGCCTCTCATTTTTGCGATCGGGGTTGCCGTTGGCTTTGCCAAAGACGGAAACGGCGCAGCGGCGTTGGCCGGGGCGATCGGCTACTTTGTGTTAACAAAAGGGGCTGCTGCCATTGACAAAGATATCAATATGTCCGTGTTAGGCGGAATCATTTCCGGTGTGATTGCCGGATTGCTGTATAACCGCTACCATAATATTAAATTACCGGATTGGCTTGGATTTTTTGGGGGCAAGCGGTTTGTTCCAATTGTGACCTCGTTTGTCATGCTTATATTGGCACTTGTCTTCGGATATGTTTGGCCGCCGATTCAAGACGGCATTAACGCCATCGGCAAATGGATCGTCGGCGCTGGCGCGCTTGGGGTGGGCGTTTTCGGCTTCCTAAACCGATTGCTCATACCGGTTGGCTTGCATCACGTCTTAAATAGTTTCGTATGGTTTGTGTTTGGCGAGTATAACGGAAAAACAGGGGATTTATGGCGATTCTTCGCGAAGGATCCAGATGCCGGCATTTTCATGGCAGGATTTTTCCCAATTATGATGTTTGGTCTTCCAGCCGCAGCGCTCGCCATGATTGCCGCAGCGAAAAAAGAGCGGCGCAAAGCCGTATCCGGTGCGCTCATCAGCGTGGCGTTCACTGCCTTTTTAACGGGAATTACCGAACCGATTGAGTTTTTGTTTATGTTTTTATCGCCGTTGCTTTATGTCGTGCACGCCGTATTAACGGGGCTTTCGCTGGCGATTGCGACGATGCTCGATATTCATCACGGGTTTACTTTCTCGGCCGGTGCGATTGACTTTTTCTTAAACTATGGAATTGCGCGAAAACCGTATCTATTAATCGTGCAAGGAATTATCTATGCCGTCGTTTATTTCGTTGTGTTCTATTTCTTGATTGTCAAATTGGACTTAAAAACGCCTGGCCGTGAAGAAGAAATCGAAGGCGAATTTACGGAAAGCGGCGCAGCGCCATCGGGCGGCGGCTATAAAGATGTCGCGGTGAAGTATATGGAAGCGCTGGGCGGTAAAGATAACCTCATCCAGATCGACAACTGTGTGACCCGCTTGCGCTTAAAAGTAAAAGACATGTCGAAAGTCAATGAGACTGAACTGAAACGTTTAGGAGCAAAAGGCGTCATCCGCCTCAATCAAACGGATGTGCAAGTCGTTGTCGGCACGGATGTCGAGTTTGTCGCCAACGAGCTGAAAAAGCTATAATGCAGGCGGAAGCATTCCAGCTCTCTCCACTATGAGAAGAGCTGGAATGTCTATTTTTCTAGTAAGAGAGCAAGAAAG
Source organism: Parageobacillus genomosp. 1 (assembly GCF_000632515.1). Lineage (GTDB taxonomy): Bacteria > Bacillota > Bacilli > Bacillales > Anoxybacillaceae > Saccharococcus. The sequence goes on along the minus strand of NZ_CM002692.1, from coordinate 2,327,015 downwards.
GGAAGTGGTTTTGATGAAGCGGTTGCTAGACTGCAGTGCCTCGGATTTTCACCGCATGAACGGAAAAGAACTGAAACAATCGATTCAGGCAGCGGAAGGAAGAACGATCGTCGCGGAAGTAATCGGCTCCGTTGCCCCGCTTTATCCGGCGGTGACGAACGCGGAATTGGCCGCAGCGTTTGGAGCGGATTTAATTCTATTGAACATGTTTGATGTGTTTCAGCCGCTGGTAAACGGGTTGGATACGAAGGAGCCGAATCAAATGGTAAAGCGTCTGAAGCAGTTAACGGGGCGCCCAATTGGTGTCAATTTGGAACCTGTTGACCCGAACGCGAAGCAGCTGGAGAATCTTGATTCTCTTCCAAAAGGAAGGATGGCAACAGAAGAATCACTGCTAGAAGCAAAACGTCTAGGTTTTGATTTTGTCTGCCTAACCGGAAATCCGAAAACAGGCGTGACCAATGATGAAATTATCCGCGCGATCGAAACAGCCCGTGCCGTCTTTGGCGAAGAGGGCCTCATTGTCGCGGGGAAGATGCACGCAGCAGGTGTTGCCGGCGAAACGGGAGCTAGCATTGTATCCGAAGAAGTCGTTGCGCGTTTTATTCGTGCAGGAGCTGACGTAGTTCTTATGCCGGCGCCGGGAACTGTCCCAGGAGCGACATTAGAAAAAACAGAACAACTTGTTCGGGTTGCCCATGAACATGGGGCGTTGGTGATGCTGACGATCGGCACAAGCCAGGAAGGGGCCGATGAGGATACAATCCGGCAAATCGCGCTCATGAGCAAAATGGCCGGCGCCGACCTGTACCATATTGGCGACGCTGGCTACCACGGCATTGCGATTCCAGAAAATATCATGACCTATTCCATTGCTATCCGCGGCAAGCGCCATACGTATATTCGCATGGCGAGATCGCCGTTGCGGTAAAAAGATAAGCGCCCTCACTGTGTAAACGAAGAAGGAGCGTCATTCCTTCTTCGTTTTGTCTAAATAGATGTTCCTTCTTGCTGGAAAAACGCTTTAACATTTTTTCTGAGAAGTCTCCCTCCCCTACACGAGGGAAGGAGGAAGATGAGACGGGAGATTTTTGATTCCTAAAAGCGAACATCGTAAGCGGGAAGTAGTTAGAAGGGTTGGAACAGGACCGATATTGCTTACGGAATCCCACGGGAAGACTTCCGATAAAGCCATCGAACGGAAGGAGGCCCCCTTCTTCGATGCAGAAGCTTCTTCGAGGGAGATGGCAAGAAACTCCCGCCTCTAAATGAAATGAAGGTGGTGGGAGAGATTCATTTTCTGCCATCCTCTCTACTCAGGATAACCCATATAGACATAAATCGGTTCATTATTTTGCAATCGCTTAGCCACAAACGGAACAAGTTGGAGTAGCGGCAAACAACATTCTTGTTAATATTTTCAAAATAGTCATAAATTAATTTTTTATTGAATATATCAAACTATTTGATATTGTATATAAAATGGTGTACGTTGTTATCAAACCATTGTGCAGCGAAAAGGGAGGAAAGGAGGAAGGGGATGATTACCGAAGAATGGTTTCGTATTTTAATTTTTGTTAGTGTACTATTGCCACTTACCTCACTTATCGTGCTCTTATTGTTGAGTGTGGGAGAAAAAGAAATCGACTATTTGCAGTTGGAAAATGCGCGTGTACGCCTTGAGAAAGAGCTGCAGCAAAGTAAGTACATGCAACTGCATCAGCAAATTCAGCCGCATTTTTTATTTAACACGCTAAATGCGTTTATTTCATTGGCTAGATTGGGAAAAAATGAAGAAATGATCAAAGGGATGGAACATTTGTCACTCTTTTTGCGATATAGCTATCAATCGAAAGAAGCGCTTATCCCCATAAAAGAAGAATTAGCCCATACGAAAAACTATTTAGCCATACAGAAACTACGGTTTGGCCGGAAATTAACAGCATTGGTGCGTGTCGATAAAGAGGCGGAAAGAGCACTAATTCCTCCATACACATTGCAAACGTTGGTAGAAAATGCGTTTAAACATGGACTAGAGAAGAAAATAGGAGAAAAATATATAGAAATTACATTATCACGCGAGGGAAATTGGCTCTATTTGCGGGTTTGCGACAATGGAAACGAGGGACAAGCTGTATCTGTAGAGAAAGGTGGGATAGGGTTGGACAATCTAAGGAAACGGTTTAATCTTCTATTTGATATGCCAACAAGAATATCATTGCAAAAAAATACGCGCGGTTTGACAGAGGCGCTTATCGTTTGGCCTTACGTGCCAGGTGAAGAAAAATGAAAGTGCTGGTCGTGGATGATGAATATTTGGAGTTGGAACAGTTAACGTATTTGGTGAAACGGAAGTATCCATATTGGGAAGTGTATACCGCTGAAGATGCAGCGCAGGCAAAAAAATTAGCCGCGGTACATCTATTTAAACTGGCATTCATTGATATTCACCTTCCAGGACAATCGGGGCTAGATTTGGTCCATACGTTAAAACAGCTCCATCCAATGATGACGTTTATTATTATTACTGCTTATCAAGATTTCGAATACGCAAAGCGGGCCATTCAGTTAGAAGTGTTGGATTATTTAGTCAAGCCGCTTATTGAGAGCGAACTAGATAGCGCCCTGCAAAAATTTATTCAAAAACACCCGGAGGCGTTAGTAAAATCTTCGATCATCCAGGAAGCGATCGAGTATATTCATGCAAATTATGGACAAAAAATTAGTTTACACGATATAGCAGAAGCAATTCATGTCAATCCGGCCTATTTAAGCAAACGGTTTACGGAAGAAACAGGAATGCATTTCAAAGACTATGTTATCCATTATCGGATTGAAAAGGCGAAAGAGCTACTTATCAAAAGGCCGGATTGGCCGGTGGCACGGATAGCGGAAGAAACCGGGTTTGCCAGCCAGCATCATTTTAGCAACTCCTTTCGAAAATACGTCGGTATGACACCAACCCAATACAAGGAGAAGTATGTATGATAGATTGGTACTCTCTTTTATTTCTCGCCTTTTGTTTATTGCTTACCGTGATCCATTATGTCGGCGAACATTTGTCTGAATCTGTTTTACATTTTCATCAAGAAAAGATAGGACTAAGCAAAGGGACGGATTTTCTGCTGATTCGTTTTGTTACAGGAGAGGTGTTGTTGTTTTCGTGTTACGCTTCTGTACAGTATGGGGCAGCTTCAGGATTTGTTATCGGAGCTGCCGGTGTTTTCTCGATCTATTGGCTGAAAAAGATAATGATGTATATTATCATCCGGAAAAATCCACGAGCGTCAATGATGCACATATTTGCCGGTCTGATGACTTCTCGTGCGTTTTCGTTTATGTATATATGGATTGTCCTTTTTTATGTGAGCCGGCTCGTACTAGCTGCGGCGCTATCTTCATTTCTCTTTAGGCATGTATTCCATCTACCTAATTACGCGTTGTTCCTTTTGCTATTATATGTTTATGTTTTCACTGTTCTTGCCGGCACACGGGGAATCCAGAAGATCGGCACCATTCAATTATATTTGATTTATATAGCCGTTTGCATCGTTCCACTGTCGTATTATTTAACGAGCGGAATTATAAAAAATTACTCTGTTCTTGCAGACAAGTTTCCTTCTTTCCTGCAGGTCCAATCAACTCAGCTGGTTTCACTGTTTTTCGCCGTACTAGAAGTGATGATGGGTCAGCTTATTGTAGATGAATATATGTGGCGCATTGGTTTAGCTATGAAAAAGGAACGGATGAATATGATCTTTCATGTAGCCGCCTTTTGTTGGATAGCAGTTCCGCTTGCGGTCACCGCGTTGTTTGTTCCTTTTGCAGTCCAGCTAGGCGGAGGAAGTAGTATAGCGGGAATGCTTCATAATCTGTTTAAAGCCCCTTCCGCTTTTTTTGTATTTTGCCTGACAGTTGCTTTTCTCGCCTCTTTCTCCTCCAGTATTGCCATATCCCTGCAGTCTCTTCTTCGGCTAATGGAGATGCAGGCTGTTTCACGGTGTAATAGGAAAGTCTTAAATCAAAGCAAATATTATATCGGTTTTTGTATCGTTATCATTGTTTTTTGGATGCATCATTGTTTTTCTATAAAGCAGATGATGCTCTTTTTTGTTATGCTTGCCTCTTCTTTTTATGGATTGCTTGCTTTGTTTTATTTACAAAGACAGGTAAGACTGGCAATGTTGATCCCAATTGTCGTTTTCTTTTTTATCAATTGGCAATGGATGATGTCGCGCGGGGAAGTGATGGTTGTTGCGGCCAACGGAATGGAATGTTTTCTCAGTCTGTTTATTTATCGCATAATTCAAAACATAAAGAAATTATAAAAACTAGCGAAGAAAATGCAAAAAGACGCGGATCAACCCCATTATAATAAAAAATACAAATTGAAAAGGGGGAAGGAGATATGACGCTCATTCCATGCGAAACATCGATTTATGCGTTTAGTAAACATCACCAGCCTGTCAAAAAGGTGAAATCCGGAGAGACAGTGGTGATTGAAACGTATGATTGCTTTCAAAATCAAATTGCTTCCAACCATACGCCGTTTGACTCCATTGACTGGAATCATATTAATCCGGCGACAGGGCCAATTTATATTGAAGGAGCGGAGCCGGGAGATATTTTATCTGTCAAGATTGAAACAATTCGTTTAAAAGGGCAAGGAGTAATGGCTGTTGGGCCAGGACTCGGAGTATTGGGCGAACGGATTCCGCAGTTTGAAGCAAAAATCATCCCAATTCAAGGGAATAAAGCGATTTTTAACGAAAAAATTGCCATTCCATTAAATCCGATGATCGGCGTCATTGGAGTTGCTCCTAGCGGTGAGGACGTTTCCTGCGGAACACCAGGACCGCATGGCGGCAATATGGATACAAAGCTCATTACAACAGGAGCTACTGTATATTTTCCTGTTTTTGTCGAAGGTGCCCTTTTTGCGTTAGGGGATTTGCATGCAGCGATGGGGGACGGAGAAATCGGTGTGTCCGGCATCGAAATTCCAGGGGAAGTGACAGTTACGTTTCACGTTATTAAAGGCCATTCCTTAAAACATCCTCTTTTGCAAAACGAGGAAGGCATCGCGACGATCGTATCTGCCAAAACATTAGATGAAGCGGTGAAACAGTCGGTGGAAGAGATGGTGGATTTGCTTCTTCCTCATACCGATTTAACATTAAATCATTTAACGATGCTGATGAGTGCGGTTGGACAGACGCAAATCAGCCAGGTGGTAGATCCGCTGGTTACAGCCCGATTCTTCGTGCCGCGCTGGGTGCTCGAGGCATATCAAATTGAATTATTCCAATCGTAAAGGGGTGAAGGGCAATGGCACAGATGGAAGCAAAGCAGACGGGGCAGATAACTATTGAACAGCTTGGATATAAACAGGAATTAAAGCGTTCATTAAGCTTTTTGGATTTGCTTATTTATGGACTTGTATTTATGGTGCCAATTGCTCCTTTTGGCATTTATGGATATGTAGCGGAAGGCTCCAAAGGCATGGTTGCCCTTGCCTACCTTATCGGAATGATAGGAATGATTTTTACAGCACTTAGTTATGCGCGCATGTCCGAAGCGTTCCCCATTGCCGGGTCCGTCTACTCCTATGCACAGCGGGGGATTAACGAGCATGTAGGTTTTATTGCTGGCTGGGTGATATTATTAGACTACATTTTTGTTCCAGCCTTGCTATATCTCGTCAGTGCGGCGGCTTTGGCTGATATTGTTCCGCAAATTCCAATCTATGTATGGTTAGTGCTGTTCATTGGGATTAATACGGTGATCAATATTCTTGGCATTGAAATAACGGCGAGAGCGAATAAGATCATCGTCATTTTAGAGTTAATCGTTTTGGCGATTTTTGTGGTAACCGGCATTATTGCCGTCGCGAAAGGGGTAAACGGAGCGCAGTTCAGCTTTAAGCCGTTATACGACCCGCATCATTTTAGCATGAGAATGGTAATGGGGGCCGTTTCGATCGCCGTGTTAAGTTTTCTTGGCTTTGACGCCATTTCGACGCTGGCCGAAGAAACGAAAGGCGGAAAAAAATCGATTGGCAAGGCTATTGTATTTTCTTTATTAACAGTAGGGGTGCTTTTCATCATTCAAACGTGGGTAGCAGCTCTCATTTGGCCCGACTATACAACGTTTAAAAACGCGGATGTTGCTTTTTATCAAATCGCTGAAATCGCCGGCGGTTCATGGCTGAAGTGGACAACGATTTTGGCAACGGCGTTTTCATGGGGGATTGCCAACGCGCTCGTAGCACAAGCGGCTATTTCGCGCATCCTGTATAGCATGGGAAGGGACAGAAAACTGCCAAAAATATTGTCAAAAGTACACCCAGAATTTCAAACGCCATATGTCAGTACCATTATTGTCGCTGTCATTTCCCTGATTGTCACTACCGTTTTTGCCTCGCAAATTGATAAGCTTGCTTCGCTTGTAAACTTTGGGGCATTAACAGCATTTCTGTTCTTGCACGTTTCCGTGATCAACTATTTTCTGCGCAAACAAGGAAGCAAAGATTATTTGAACCACCTTCTTTTTCCGCTTATCGGTCTAGTGATTATCGGCTATGTATGGTATAGCCTTGATCCGTTAAGCAAAAAACTTGGATTGATTTGGCTCGCTATTGGCCTTGTATATTTGCTTTTCTTAAAATTAACAAACAAAGACTCTAGTTTCGGAGATGAACTGCAATAACGTGATAAAATCCAACGCGTTTTCCGAGCGCGTTGGATTTTATTTTTGCCTAAAGATTCGGGAATGGAAACCCATATGATATAATAAACATAAATAGGTACCTTTAAAGAGAGGGGCTGTATGATGTTTGGAAAAGTCGCCGCTGATGTGCTTGGATTAAGTGATATCGGCTCGGTCATTAAGCCGGAAAACTACGATAAAGTCGACGCCGATGATTACGTAATGCATGAAGATGGGGAGAAGATTTATTTCTTAATTAAATCGAAATCAGATGAGTATTGTTTTACGAATAAAGCGCTGATTCATTTGGATGGCACGAGCGCAACCAGCAAAAAACGCGTATTGCGCCGCTATGATTATTACAAACATCCGATTTCCGACGTGTCGCTCGAAACGGCGGGAACCGTTGATCTAGACGTGGAGATTAAATTTAAAATCGGTGCCCATGTCTATTCGATTGACGTTCATAAAAAGTATTTAGAAGAACTAAAAGATTTATATAAGTCGCTGCTCGCCATCGCCGAGCTTTGCCATGAAAACGAAACGAAGCTGGAGTACGCGCACAAAAGTTTGGAATTGACTGCGAACGTATTCGGGCGCGTGAAAAGTGACACAAATAATTTCTTTGCCGATTTCAAAGCGGTGAATGAACTCGCGTTTCAGTGGCTCGTTGACGCGAAAACAAAATATACGGTGAAAGACTTCGGCTTTGTCTTTGAACGCTATATTAACAATTAACAAGCTAATCTAGTGAGATTCGCGTCAGCCTGAAGAAATAAAAGAAGCGAAGTTTGTTGAATTGAACCGAAACCCTCGACGCATTCCCCTTCTATAATGCGAAGCATTTAGGATGAGTACAGCTGTATTTAAGACAATGGATGCCCCGATTAGAATCTTTGATTTAGTCGGGGAGGTTCACCGGTATATTAATAATTGAGCTGTTCCTTTGTCCCCCGCCATCGGGGGATTTTTATATATCTTGAAATCAATGAACCTTTCATTTTTTTATTGCCAAAGTTTTTCTTATCCTTTAATATTATAACTGTCAATTGTTCGACAATTTCATACATTCGCAGCAAGGTGCCAAATGGAGCGATTCGCTCTTAATGGCTTAATAGGGAATCTGGTGAAAGTCCAGAACTGTCCCCGCAACTGTAAATGCGGACGAAATGAAATCGCCACTGTACGGTACGATGGCATGCGCCGTTTGCCGTATGGGAAGGTTCAGAGTAGGATGAAGCATGAGTCAGTAGACCTGCCTTGCCTGCTTGTACGTTTCCTAATCTTCGGGGGGTGAGAGTAGGAAGCGGCAACGGTGGCTGCCTTTGTGCATACATATTGCCGTTTCTTGCTCATTCCGAGTTAGGAATGGGCTTTTTTATTTTACTTAAGAAGGGGGAACGAAAAATGAAAAAATGGAAACAGTATGTGATGCTGCTTGTATTTGTACTTACATTCGGCCTATTGTTCGGATGCAATGGAGCGAACGAAAGCAAATCGCCTGCGAAAAAAGAAGCAACAAAAACGGAACAAACTGCGTTTCCGGTAACAGTGAAAGATGGATTAGGGGAAGAAGTGACGATTAAGTCGGAACCGCAAAAAATCGTTTCCTTGATTCCAAGCAACACGGAGATTGCCTATGCGTTAGGATTAGGCGACAAAATCGTTGGCGTCAGCGATTTTGACAACTATCCGGAAGATGTGAAAACGAAAGAAAAAATCGGCGGCATGGATTTCAACGTTGAAAAAATTATTTCGCTGAAACCGGATTTAGTGCTTGCTCATGCATCAGGCGCGCACAACTCGAAAGACGGGCTCAAGCAGCTGAAAGATGCAGGCATTACGGTGCTAGTAGTCAATGATGCGAAATCGTTTGCTGATGTATATCATGCGATCGAATTAGTTGGCAAGGCAACTGGAACTGATGGCAAAGCGCAAGAAATCATCAACAACATGAAAACGAAACTGGAAGAAATAAAAGAAAAGGCAAAACAAATTAAACCGGAAGATCAAGTAAAAGTATGGGTCGAAGTATCACCAGCTCCAGAAATTTATACGGCTGGAAAAGGGACATTTATTGACGAGATGCTTCAGGCCATTTCCGCGAAAAACGTTGCCGGTGGCTTGGAAGGCTGGCCGATGGTGACGGAAGAAAAAGCGGTGGCATACAAGCCGGATGTGATTATTACTACCTACGGCGGAGCGAAACAGGTGTTAGAACGCGCGGCGTGGAAAGACGTACCGGCGGTGAAAAACAAGCGCGTATATGATGTCAATACCGATTTAGTCAGCCGTCCGGGCCCGCGTCTTGTTGAAGGAGTAGAGGAACTTGCAAAAGTCATTTACCCGGAAATCTTTAAGTAATGCATCGATGTATATCATTGCCGTAACGGTTGCGGCCGTCTCGCTTTTATTAGGGATATCGATAGGTTCGCTATCGATTCCCTTTTCTACTATTATCAAGATTCTTTTTTCGACCTGGCTTGGGTTGCCGCTGCCCGGCGATGTTCCCGATGATCTCGTGCAAATCGTGATGGCGATCCGCCTTCCGCGCGTGGTGCTCGCGTTTCTTGTCGGCGCGTCGCTGGCAGTTGCGGGAGCGGCGTTTCAAGGGATGTTAAAAAATGCGCTTGCCGATCCGTATACGCTTGGCGTGTCATCGGGAGCCTCTGTCGGTGCGGTGCTCGTCATTTTTTTCGGTATTCAACTGCCGCTCTTTGGCACGTTCACTTTGCCGATCGTCAGCATTTTATTTGGTCTGGGGACGCTCGCACTTGTGCTTTTATTTACAAGGGCAGTGGAACGGCAAATGTCGGTGGAGACGATCATTTTGGCCGGGATTATATTTGGAGCGTTTTTCAGCGCCCTTATTTCTTTGATGATTGCGCTGACTGGGGAGGAATTGAGACAAATTATTGCCTGGCTGATGGGAAGCGTCGCGATGCGGGGCTGGAAATATACGGTGCTTCTCCTTCCGTTTTTTCTGCTCGGCGTCGTTTTGCTTCTTCTGAATGCGCGCGAGCTTAATGCGTTCGCCTTTGGCGAAGCGGCGGCGCTCCATGTCGGGGTGAACGTGATGCGCCGCAAAATCATGATTTTAACGGGAGCCTCGTTATTGACAGGGGCGGCCGTATCGGTGTCGGGAACGATCGGATTTGTCGGGCTTGTCGTTCCTCACATGGTCCGCCTTGTCTGCGGCCCGAACCACCGTTTGTTGCTGCCGCTGTCTTTGCTATACGGCGGGGCCTTTCTCGTGCTTGCCGATTTGCTGGCGCGCACGATCATTTCGCCGCGCGAATTGCCGATTGGCGTCATTACTTCTTTGATTGGCGCGCCGCTGTTTGCGTTATTATTTTTCCGAAGAATGAAAAGAAAGTTGTGATCGATGTGCTGGAAGTAAACAACGTGTCTTACCGCTATCAGCGCAAACAAGTGCTTCATGATATTACCTTTACGGTAGAAAAAGGGGAAATATTTGGCATTTTAGGACCGAATGGCAGCGGGAAAACGACCTTGTTGAAGCTGTTAAGCAAAGAGTTATCCGTGCAAAGCGGCAGCATCACCGTGAATGGACGGCCGCTTCCTTCTTTTTCGCATAAAGAGTGGGCGCGTTTTGCCGCGGTGCTCCCGCAAACGATCGATGTGGCGTTCGGCTATACGGTCAAAGAAACGGTGGAGCTTGGGCGCTACGCCTACCAGCGCCGGTTATTTCCGGTGTGGACGGAGGAAGATGAGCAGGCGGTCGATGCGGCAATTCGTGAAGTTGGCCTCGCTGAAAAAGCGGGCGAAAGCATTGAGCGCTTAAGCGGAGGAGAGCGCCAGCGTGCCTATTTGGCGCGGGCGCTGGCGCAAAATCCCGAGCTGCTGCTGCTCGATGAGCCGACGAATCATATGGATATTACCCAGCAGCTCCATCTGTTAAATCAGCTTGTTCGTTCGGCGAAAGAGAAAAAACTGACCGTGCTTGCCATTTTTCATGATATGAATATCGCCAGTTTATATTGTGACAGGCTTTTAATGCTAAAAGAGGGGAAAGTGGTTGCGCTTGGCACGCCGGAAGAGCTGATGGAGCCGGCGCTTCTCCATTCGGTGTTTCAAGCTCCGGTAAACAGACAGGCGCATCCAACCGTTTCCAAGCCGCTGCTGGCCTTTTTGCCAGAAAAGGGATTGCCAATCGTCGAAGAGCAGGAACTGTCTGAACGCCTTACATGGACAACGATGAACGACTGCATCGCCATCACTGCTGCGGAGCCGCTCAAGGTGTTGTCTTCCGCGCTTGTTGGCTCGGGGTTTCAATGGGCGACCCATTTTGTCAACCGGCAAGTTTCCAAAGACTATAACTGCGAAGATGCGGAATTAGAGATGAAGCAATATTTACAGAAGAGAGGGCTACCCGTCTCCAGTACGATTGGAATGATGACAGCAGTCGACATCCATGATGTCGTTTGCATGTATGAAAAACAAGACGCGTTTTCGCTCTGGGCGGTGGTGACGGCCGGGGTAGGAAATGCCGTTGATGCCGCGCGTTCATGGAAGCGGGTGCAATTCGAGCAAAAAATCGGCACCATTAATATGATGATTTTTATCGATGGGACGTTAACCGATGCCGCCTATGTGCAAGCGGTGATGACGGCGACGGAAGCAAAGGTGAAGGCATTGTATGAAGAAAACGTCCTAGACCCTGAGACGAACACGCACGCGACCGGCACTTCGACCGATTGCATCGCCATTGCTGCGACGCAAACTGGGAACACCTTCGCCTATGCCGGCACGATTACGCCGCTTGGCAAAGCGATCGGCCGCGTCGTTTATGAAGCAACAAAAGAAGCGCTGCGCCGATACCGAAAGCGGAGGAGTTCCTCATGAACCATTTGCTGGCGCTTGCACTGGCGCTTGTGCTCGATTTTTGCCTTGGCGATCCGCGCTGGATGCCGCATCCGGTGCGGGGCATGGGAGCGCTTATCACTTTTTTGGACCAGCGGCTAAACAAAGGAGCATATCGGCGCGTAAAAGGGATTGTAACGGTGGTGGCGGTCACGGGAACGGTGTATATCCTTTCATTGATTGTCGTTAAAATTAGTTATTCGCTCTCTTGGCTCTTTGGGGTCGTCGTCGAAGCGATCCTGATTTTTACCACGATTGCCACGAAAAGCCTGCAAGAAGCTGCCTGGAATGTGCTGTTGCCGCTCGAGCGGGGGGAGATGGAACAAGCGCGCCGCGAGTTAAGCATGATTGTCGGCCGTGATACGGAAAACTTGGATGAATCGGAAATTGTCCGTGCCTGCGTGGAAACGGTGGCGGAAAATACGAGCGACGGCATTACCGCGCCGTTGTTTTACGCGTGGATCGGCGGCGCACCATTCGCGCTTTTTTATCGCGCTGTCAATACGTGCGATTCGATGCTCGGCTATAAAAATGATACGTACCGCGCGTTCGGCTGGGCGTCGGCAAGACTGGATGATGTCATGAATTATATACCGGCGCGTCTGACAGCGGTCGTCATGGTGTTCGTTCATGGCGGCAAGCGATTTCGCTGCTGCTGGCGCGTGCTGTTTCGCGATGCCCGCAAGCATCCAAGCCCAAACAGCGGCTGGCCGGAAGCGGCAATGGCGGCGCTTTTAGGGGTGCAGCTTGGCGGAACGAATACGTATCACGGCATCGTTTCCAGTCGGCCGAAGATCGGTGACCCGCTCGTTCCTTTGCAAACCAAACATATTCGCCAGGCGCTCCGAATTATGGCCGTGACCGTTTTATCGTTTGCGCTGTTATTGCTGATAGGAGGGATGATCGTTGCGTTTACCGGCGCATGGAGCGAATCCTCGCAAGTTATATGAATCCTGCAATATTCCGCTTCCGGAAAGGTACATCGATTTTAGCGTCAATACGAACCCGTATATGCTTCCGCCATCGCTTTGGCCTTCGCAGACGGAGTTTTGCCAATGGGCGATGGAGTATCCCGATCCTGAGGCGCGGCAGTTGGCCGAGCTGCTTGCTGAGAGAGAAGGGGTATCGCCAGAGCAATTGCTTATCGCCAACGGCGCTTCCGAGTGCATTTATTTGCTCGCAAAATGGTTTGCCAATAAACGGGTCGGTATTCTCGAACCGACGTTTTCCGAGTATCGCCGCGCCTGTCGGGCGCATGGCTGCGACATTGTCTCGCTTGCTGCAACGGAAGAGCAAAATTGGAAATATGAGCAACAGAAGTTAATGAAATTAATAGAAGAGGTCGATGTTCTCTTTTTATGCCATCCCAACAATCCAACGGGAACGGTGATGGAAGAAGATGAGCTGTATGCGTTGCTTGCCGCGGCGGAGGAAGCAGGGACGTTTATGGTGATTGACGAGGCGTTTTACCCTTTTTGGCTTGGCGGCTTTACGGTAATGCAGTGGATCAATGACTTTTCCCGCATAATCGTGTTGCGCTCTTTGACGAAAATCCATCATTTAGCAGGAGCGCGAATTGGCTATATGGCCGCAAATGAAACGGTCATTGAAAAAATAAAGGCGTTGCAGCCGCCATGGAGCGTAAGCCGGATTGCCCAGCAGCTGGCGATTCGTTTTTTGCCGCTTGAGGAGTTTGTTGCGCAAACGAAACAGATGATTGCAAAAGAGAGGGAAAGAATCATAGACATTTTACGCGCATATGGCTATTCTGTTTCTCCGTCTGTCGCTAACTTTTATTTATTGCGGCGGCCGGGGTGTTCAACAGAAGAACTATTTTTTTCTTTATTAAAGGAAGGGATTGTACCGCGCCATACCGTAAATTTCCCTGGTCTTGACGGTCGTTATTTGCGCTTTGCCGTGAAAACGAAAGAAGAAAATGACGAATTATTGCATGTGTTAAAGCGGTGGGGAACATGATGGTGTTTATTAGCGGCGGTGTCCGCAGCGGAAAAAGCAAAGTGGCCGAAAGGTGCGTGGAAAAGCTAGCGGCCCCGGAATTCTCCTTGCACTATATTGCAACGGCAAACGCCAATGACAACGAAATGAAGCAACGCATCATTCATCACCAAAAGCGGCGGGAGAAACAAGCGATGCCATGGACCACATGGGAACAGCCTGTTTGCCTTGACCATCTGGTCGGATCATTTACGAAAAGGGATGTCGTGCTGCTCGACTGTTTGACAAATTGGCTCGCCAATGAGCTGTTTCGTGATGACAGCTGGAAAGAGGAAACATTATGTTTCCGTAAAGCGGCGTACATGTGGGAAACGCTACAGCGGCTGGCGGGAGTGTGCAAAGCGTTGATTATTGTTTCCAATGAATTGTTTTGCGGGGGAGTGCCCGATGATATCGGGACATATCACTATATGAAAATGCTCGGCTGGCTTCACCAGCAAATTGTCGAGGAAGCGGAGGTTGCTGTTTTAGTCCAGCACGGGTTGGCAACGGTCAAAAAAGGAGAGTTGTTCCGATGAAAGCGGCTTGGAGCGGGTTGTTATTATCGTTGCAATTTTTAACGGTGATTCCGGTGCGGAAGCAAATTGATTGGAACAGTGACGTAGCGCGCTGGTCCGTCCGTCTTTTCCCGCTGATCGGCGCCATTATCGGCGTTGTCGCGGCTGTGATGTACTGCCTGTTTTCTGCATTTTCTTCCTTTTCTCCGCTGTTTTTGGCGCTGTTTCTTATGTGGCTGTCGGTTTGGCTTGCCGGCGGCTTGCATGCGGATGGCTGGATGGATGTCAGCGATGCCTTTTTTTCATACCGTGACATCAAGCGCCGCCAGGAAATTATGAGTGATTCCCGCGTCGGAGCGTTTGCCGTTTTATCGATTTTCTGTTTACTTTCGTTCCGCCTTTTGTTTTTGTTGGAAACGATACGCGCCGGGCTGAACGCACTTTTTCTTATTGCCGTCCCACTGCTGTCACGAACGGGAGCGGCTTGGCTTCTTATTTGCGGAAAACCAGCAAAGCCAACCGGAATGGCGGCTGCTTTTCGTGAACATACTACCCGCATGGATGGTTATGCGGCGATGGCGGTTAGCATCGTGCTGCTTGCATGTATTTGCATCATTGATGCTTCCGTGATCGAAAACGTTGGGTTATTGGTAGGCGGAACGATTGCGGCGGCTTGGCTGGCGCGAACTTCGTTTGAAAAGCAATTTGGCGGGATTACCGGCGATACGCTCGGAGCGTTTGTGGAAGGAGTGGAAACGTGGCTATGGTGTCTCATCTGGCTATTACGTTCATCCGGCACGGGCTGACGTCGGAAAATGCGGCGCGGCGATATATCGGGCATACGGACGTGCCGCTTGCAGAGCAGGAAAAAACGCGGCTTCTTAAAGCAAGCTTGCAGCTTTTCGAGCCTGTTGATTTGCTTGTGTCAAGCGATTTGCTGCGCTGTCGGCAAACGCGCAAGCTGTTGTTTAGAAATGATGATGTCCCAAAATACGAAATGGAGCAATGGCGGGAAATAAATTTTGGCGATTGGGAAGGAAAAACTTTTCCAGAGTTGAAAGAAATAAAAGAATATCAGCAATGGCTGCATTCTCCGCTTTCCGTAGTACCGTCAAATGGGGAAAGCTATCAAGCTTTTTGCCAGCGGGTGGAAGAAGCGCTTGAACAAACCATCCTGCTTGCCAAACAAACAAACGCGAAGCATGTCGCCGTCGTCACGCATGGCGGACCGATTCGTTATGTATTAGAAAGATACGCGCCGATCGAGAGGCCGTTTTGGGAATGGGCGGTGCCGTTTGGCGGCGGGTATACGTTGCAATCGACGCTAGAGAGGTGGAAGGAGAAAAAGCGATGCATTTCATTGTTGGAGGTGCTTTTCAAGGAAAACGAAAATGGGTGTGCAAACATTACGGAATAGAAGAACGAAAGCAAATCCTTTGGTATAACGGATATAAAGGGACATATGGCGGACCGGATGAAAATATATTAGAACGAATCGTAGTACTTGAAGGGCTGGAAGCGGCGATTCGCCGCCTTCCTGACCTCCGTTATTGGGGGCAATTTTTTTCGCGGTGGCAGGAATGGGAGCGGCAATGCCCGGGGCGCACGGTAGTATGGATTGGCACCGATATTACCCAGGGAATCGTGCCGATGGAGCAAGAAGAACGATTATGGCGTGATGTAACGGGGTGGTGTTACCAGCAGCTGGTGCAGCTTTGCAGCCGTGTGGATCGCATTTGGTGCGGATTGGCAGAACGAATCAAATAAAGGGGGAAAAACGATATGAAACTATATACAAGAGCTGGGGATAAAGGAAAAACAAGCTTAATTGGCGGACGGGTGGACAAAGATCATTTGCGCGTCGAAGCGTATGGCACCCTCGATGAAGTCAACTCGTTTGTCGGACAGGCGATGACGCTATTGCATGATGAGAAGTTTCAAGATATATATACAGAGCTACAAAAAATTCAACATGAATTATTTGATTGCGGCGGCGATCTAGCTATTGTGAACGGAAAGCTTCCATATAAAGTAACGGCGGATATGGTCACTTTTTTGGAACAGCGTATTGATGAATATGTG
The DNA here is from genome assembly GCF_000632515.1 of Parageobacillus genomosp. 1. Taxonomy (GTDB): domain Bacteria; phylum Bacillota; class Bacilli; order Bacillales; family Anoxybacillaceae; genus Saccharococcus. Next base: position 2,310,828 of record NZ_CM002692.1, on the reverse strand, counting down.
AAAGAAGCGCCGCCGCTTGAAAAGTTCATTTTGCCTGGCGGTTCTCCGGCAGCAGCGGCACTTCATGTAGCGCGCACGGTGACAAGAAGAGCGGAACGGTGCATCGTTTCGCTGCAAAAAGCGGAACCGATCAATGAAATTGTGTTGCAATATGTGAACCGCTTATCTGATTACTTTTTCGCCGTTGCCCGCGTCATTAACGCGCGTTTAGGAGTAAAAGACGTCGAATATGAACGGAGCGCTATTGTGTTTCGAGATCGGGAGGAAAAACAACAATGATAGAAAACAGGAAACGATTTGCGACCATAATTGTTTTCATTAGTTTATCGGTCATCGGCTCGCTATTAAAGCTGCCGACATCTGTCGGCAGCATTGCGTTGGATAGCGCCCCAGCGCTCGTTGCAGCGGCGCTGCTTGTCGCCGGCCCAGGGGCGCTTGTCGCCGCGTTTGGACACATGATTTCCGCGTTTTTTGCCGGATTCCCGCTCGGAGCGTTTCATCTGCTCGTCGCTGGCGAAATGGCTGCACTCGTCTTCGGATTTGCCCTCTTATATCGCCGTAAATGGAAAAAGACGGCCTTTTTTGCCTTTTTTGTCGGAAATGCCTTTTTGTCGCCGCTTCCGTTTGCATTATGGATGGGAAAAGCGTTTGTGATTGCGATTATTCCTGCTTTAGCGGTCGCTACTGCTGCTAATCTTGCCATTGCAGCCGTCGTCACTCCCGTGCTGGTGAAAAGGATGACGAAAGAAGCGGAGAAGGTGCCGTATGCGTGATGTATTGTTTGTGCCGCTTACAGAGGGGATGGAGCTTGCAATTGCCGCCGACGGCTCGGCGGCCATTGGGGAAAAGGAGAAAGATCTTGTAAGCGTTCCATATGATATTGTTGCTTATTTTGCGGCGCGCGTCGCTTTAATGGAGCTATTGAGTGTGGGCGCGGAACCTTACGCCGTCGTTTTGCAAAATTTCGCCGCTGATCAAGCATGGGAATCTCTCTGCCGCGGCATTCGTCAAACGTGTGAGGAGCTGCATTCAGACATCCCGATAACGGGAAGCAGCGAGTCGAATTTTTCTACCATCCAATCTGCCGTTGGCGTTACGGCGATTGGCACCATCGCAAGAAGCAAAAAACGGATCGCCGTCACACCAAAAGGCGCGAAATTTGCCGTCATCGGGGAGCCACTTGTTGGGGACGAAGTGTTGAAGCGGAAAGAGCGGATCGTCCCTCTCTCGTTATTTTTGCAATTATTAAAGCAACCGCATATTTATGAGATTGTACCAATCGGCTCGAAAGGGATTTATTACGAACTGCAGCAATTGCTGCAGGCAAACGGACTGGCTTTCTCATCATGTTCCTGCGCGCTGCCGCTTTTTGCTTCAGCTGGTCCGTCTACCGCTATATTAATTAGTTACCATTCTTGTGCGGAAGAGGAAGTCAAAAAGATTGCCAAAGATTTATTTTTTCCACTTCAATTCGATAAATAAAAGGAAGAATATTCTGCAAATATTCTTCCTTTTTTCATGCAGAAACTTTATGATGATTGTAACGGAACGATTTGGTGCGGCGACAAATGTAGTAGAATGGGAGGAGAAAGGATGGACTCCGTCTTTGAGGAGTTGTATGAGAAGTATCATCATGACATTTTTAATTTCCTATTTTATATGGTGCGAAATCGCGAGCAAGCAGAAGATCTCGTTCAAGAAGTATACATAAAAGTATTGCGTTCGTATAAGCGGTTTAAAGGGGAAAGCAGTGAAAAAACATGGTTGCTGTCGATTGCGCGCCATGTGGCGATCGATTTTTTCCGCAAACAAAAAAGCCGACGGCGCAAAATATTAGGGAAATTAGATTGGAGTGAAGAACAGCTTGGCGATGGACAGCTGTTGCCGGAGGAAATCGCGATTCAAAAAGAGGAGATTCAGCTGTTGTACCGTTGTTTAGAACGTTGTACGATCGATCAGCAGCTTGTCATCGTGCTTCGCTTTATCCAATCGCTGTCGATTACGGAGACAGCGGAGGCGTTAGGATGGACGGAAAGCAAAGTCAAAACGACGCAGCACCGGGCGTTGAAAGTGTTGAAAAAGCATATGGAAGAAGAAATGGAGAAAGGAAGAGGACAGCGTGAAAAAGTTTCGGTGGAATGACGAATGCCTTGAGCATGCGCTACAGCAGATGCCGATGATTAAAGATCATCGTTCGAAGGAAGAAATATATCAACAAATCAAAGCAAGAAAAACGGTACGTCAGAAAGCCTGGTTTCTTCCAGTGCTAATCCCCATTGTGGTGGCGGTGTTTGTAATGGCGATCTATGCTCCTAGCCTTCCATTCACACAACGCCCGGAAAAAGGAACCGAGAAGTTAGATCAGCATCTGATAACGCTACAGGCAAAGCAGCCGGCGAAGGAGAGCCAAACGCTTTTATCTGAGGGGGAGCACGATTCGTTTTTATCGCGTATTGCGACAAAAGAAGCATTGAATGATCAAGATATTGTTGTAGTAGGGATCCCTGACCAACAGTCGCAAATCATCATTCCTATTAGCGTTCCAGTAAAAAAATATGAACCAGCGGCTGAGCAGCTCGCAATGGCCACATCCAAAATTGATGAACAAAAATGGGGGATATCAAAGCGGCTTCTTGATGGTGTCACGATTGCTCCTTCTCGTGAAAGCAATCAAGTCTGGTTCGTTCGCGTGCCAAAACAACATCCGGTTTTTTCCGAAGGACCGATGGGGGAGTCTTTGTTTCTTGCCAGCATTGAGGAAACGATTCGCTGGATGGGAGGAAAGATAGTCCGCTTTTTTACCGAAAAAAAGGAAGGAATGGCGCTTCATTATAGAGGATATGTCAAAGAACTGGAAATTCCGAATAAGAAGCGGGCGTATTATTTATACTGGTCCGGCTCGACGCATCCTGTATTTCTTGTTCCGTCGCCGCAGCATGTTCCAACGTTTTTAGAAGCATTAAAACAAATGAAAAAAGATGGAGATGGGCCGCTGCGCTCCGTTGTTCCAAAAGGAGTTGGCATTAAGAAGGTGAGCGTGCAGAATGATCTTGTCGTGATCGAGTTTACGGAAGATTCCAAGTTAAATGGACTGCCAGCGGTTCAATGGATGGTCGAGGCAATTTTGCTTACGGCGAAAGAGTTCGGCTTTCGCGCCGTCACCTTTAAAGGCGGAGGCGTCAAACAAATTGGTCCGTATATGTTTGGGGAAAAAATCGCCGTACCTGTTGGCCCAAATCCGATTATGTCTTATGCATCCGCACAATAAAATTTATTACAGTTTTGTTAATGTAGCAATGGTAATGTTCTATTTGCCGCTTTTTTCACATAATACATATATGGTGGAATGATAACGAAAAGGAGGAGCGGATGATGGGGGATGTGATGAGACGTTTGCTTGTCGTGGCGGGCATGGCTGTTTGCATTCGCTTGCTATTTATGGTTGGGCTGGCAGGGTGATGTGTGAAAATTCGCAAAACCATTGTCCTCCCCATCTCTATGCGATATAATGATAGAAACATAGTGGGAGGAGAGAGAAACATGTTAACCGATTACCACAATCATCTCGAGCGGGGAACGTTGACCCTCGATTATTTGCGACAATTTACCGATGAAGCGGCAAGAAAGGGAATTCAGCATTTTGGTATATCTGAACATGCCTACCATTTTTACCAAACAAAAAATATTTTATCCAATCCATGGGTTGACGCGCGCCGCTACTACGATATGGCTGACTATGTCCGGCTGTTCCATGAAGCGTGGGATGCCGGAATTGACGTAAAAATGTCCATTGAAATGGATTATACGCCGGGAAAACATGAAGAAATGGCGCAATTTATCCAATCTTATGAGTTTGATTATGTGATCGGTTCGATTCATTGGGTTGATGATTTTGGCATTGATTTGGCAGAGTATCGTCATGAATGGGAACGCAGGGATCTATACGATACATACCGCAAATATTTTGACCAAGTTGTCACCTTGGCCGAGTCCAACTTATTCGATATTATCGGCCATCTTGATTTGGTCAAAATATTTAAATACGTTCCGGAAGATGAAGAATTTTTGCTCGAACAATACGATCGTGCGACAACCGCGCTGGCAAACTCGAAAACATGCGTCGAAATCAGCACAGCAGGACTGCGGAAGCCGGTCGGCGAGCTATACCCGGATCAACGGCTATTGCAAATGTGCTACGATAAAGGCATCCCGATTGTACTTTCCTCAGATGCGCACGTTCCTGAACATGTAGGGGCAGATTACGACAAGGCGATTGCGCTTGCCAAAAGCGTCGGCTATACGGAACTGATGACGTTTCATAAGGGAGAACGGAAAGCGGTGCCGCTTGGATAAAAGCGGTGATGATGCAAAAAAGGAATGGGGCTTCCCATTCCTTTTTTGTTTAGGAAACTTCTAATCTTTTGACAATGTCAATGTCTTGGATTTCCGCTAATTTTTGCAGCAAAGCATCATCGATTGGCTTGTCTAACGAAAGCAGCATGATTGCCTTGCCGCCTGCTTCTTGCCGTCCGACTTGCATCGTGGCGATGTTTACTTGATGTTCACCAAGCACGTTTCCGACTTTTCCGATCATCCCCGGGCGATCTTGGTGTTGAATGTAAAGAAGATGGCCTTCCGGTGCAAAGTCAATCGTAAATCCGTCAAAGTGGACGATGCGGTCGCCATAGTTTGGAATGTGTGTGCCTTTGATCGTAAATGTTCTATTTTCGCCATGAACGGTAAGGGAAATGCAGTTGGCATAGCCATGTGTTTCATCAGAAAACTTTTCGCCGTACGTAATGCCCCGTTCTTTTGCGATCATGGCCGCATTTACTTCGTTGACTGTCGAAGCGACACGCGGCCGTAAAAATCCGGCGAGCAGGCTGCGCGTGATATAAGTCGTTTCTAAATCGGCGACGGTTCCTGCATACGTAACGGACAGTTCTTGAACCGGAATGTTCATATATTGTGAGGCGATCATGCCCATTTTCTTCGCTAAATGGTAGAATGCTTGAATTTTTTCGTATACGTCTTTGGACAAGGCTGGCAGATTAATAGAAGATGTAACCGGTTTGCCTTCCAAAAACTGCAATATTTCCTCAGCGACTTGAGTAGCGACATTTAACTGCGCTTCTACCGTGGAAGCGCCAAGATGAGGAGTGACGATCACATTATCAAACGACAATAATGGATGGTCTCCCGGCGGTTCTTGTTCAAAGACATCGAGGGCGACTCCTGCCACATGGCCATTTTGCAAAAACGGAATGAGCGCCTGTTCATCAATAATGCCGCCGCGGGCACAGTTGATGAGATACACTCCTTTTTTCGTTTTTGCCAAATTTTTCTCGCCAAGAAGTCCCTTTGTTTCTTTTGTCAGCGGAGTGTGCACGGTAATAATGTCGGCGCAAGCGAGCACCTCATCAAGCGTATGAATCGATACACCGAGTTTTTCGGCGCGTTCTTTCGTTAAAAACGGATCGTATACGTGCACGGCCATGCCAAAGGCGCGCGCGCGTTTCGCTACTTCAGAGCCGATGCGGCCGAACCCGATGATGCCTAAATGTTTTCCTTGCAGTTCTACGCCAACAAACGCGGAGCGATTCCATTCCCGTGATTTGACCGAAATATGCGCCTGCGGAATGCGGCGCACGAGCGCGGCCATCATTGCAAAAGTGTGTTCGGCGGCGGAAATCGTATTTCCATTTGGCGCGTTAATGACGACAATCCCGCGCTTCGTCGCCGCTTCTACATCAATATTGTCAACCCCGACGCCGGCGCGGCCGATAATTTTTAAATTTGGCATTTTCGAAAGCAGTTCTTCTGTTACTTTTGTCGCGCTGCGGACGAGCAAGGCGTCAAATTCATGCAGCTCTTTTTCTACTTCACTGACCTTTTTTTGCACGATTTCAATTTGTTCGGATTTTTGTAGTGGGGCTAATCCTTCTTCGCTGATTGCGTCAGAAACTAAAATGCGAAACACGTCAATGTGCTCCTTTCTTATTCAAGAATTTTAAATTTCTGATAATTTACCATACTAAAGCGCTTTCTGTCAATGAGATGACAAGAAGTCATACCAATGTAAACGTTTTTATTGTCGAATGTTCGGATTTTGCTTAATAAAAGCGCCCAAGTCGTCATGGAGACTTGGGCGCTTTATGCTTATTTATTTTTTTGTTCGTTGTAGCGGGCGATGCATTCTTCAATTAATTTGGCAGCAGCTTCCGGGCCTTCCCATGTGCCGATTTCCGTCCGTTTTCCTTGCAAATCTTTATAGCGCTCAAAGAAATGGGCGATTTCTTTTAATTTGTGCTGCGGAAGATCTTCAATGCTTCGGATTTCGTCGAAACGCGGATCTTCAACCGGAACACCGATGAGCTTTGCATCCTCTTCGCCGCTGTCAACCATGTTTAAATAACCGATGACACGCGTGTCAATCACGCAGCCAGGGAACGTTGGGTTGGTGGTGATGACTAAAATATCGAGCGGATCGCCGTCTAAAGCGAGCGTGTTTTGCAAATATCCGTATTCTGCCGGATAAAACATTGGCGAGTACAGGACGCGGTCCAGTTTGAAAATACCCCGTTCTTTGTCAAATTCGTACTTGTTTTGGCTTCCTGTCGGAATTTCGATAAATGCTTCAACCACTTTATTTTCGAATGCCACAACACGTTCCTCCTTTAAATTATGTATGCGTTTCTATTATAAAATAGATGGTAAAGGGTAGCAACTGCAGAGATGAGCCGTTCGCAAACATCATGAATGTGGGATCCATTTAGCTCGATTTTATTGAATCAACACTCTTAGCGAAACATAAATAAACCCCTCTTGCAAAAAAGCAAGAGGGGGGATGTTCATCAATCAAATTTATTTGGGTCTCCGTCAAATGGCTCGTCCGCGACTTTAATCGACTCGGTTGGACAGCCTTCGAAGGCATCCATCATGTCGTCGATCAAAATTTCCGGAACTTCTACGATACCTTGGTTATCGTCTAAAGTGACGTAGGCGATGCCGTCTTCATCGTAGTCGTAAATGTCTGGAGCTGCTGCTCCGCACGCTCCACAGGCGATACATGTTTCTTTATCCACAATCGTATATTTTGGCATGATATAAACCTCCCCAAATTCTATTCAAAACGGATGAGCCATCTCCGTGTTGCGTACTCGGAAATGAGCTTTCACTTTTATAATAAGGCTGTTTCGGCAACTTTTCAACATAAAAATGTCACATCTGTATTTTTACACATGCGAGCGATGTTTACTTTTTTCTAAACGGAAAAACTTTATGCGCGAAACAAGACGGGTATTTCTGTTAAAATAAATGTAGACTAAGCTGTTTGCATAAAGGAGCAGCTGGCATGAGAGATGGATATGCTGCGTTTTTACTGTTGTTTTGTCTAGACCGCTTCAACGGCGAAAGGTCGTTGGCGGCGGTCTATCACTTATTTTTCGGAAAAAAATCGGCGCAAACGCTGCAGGACAGTAAATGGTTTCAGCTTGAACCGTTTTTTGGCGTATGGAAAGATATTACGTTCAGCGAGATCGAGGCAGCAGCACAATCGTTGTTAGAAAGCGGCTTGATTGCCCCTGTGCAACATCGCGCTTATATATTAACAGAAAAAGGAAAAAGATGGCTGGATGAACAGCTGCAGCGGACATTTTTTCCGATGCATCTCAATGGATGGCGCTACCACGACTTGGAAAAATGGTTTTGGTATCGTTTGTCTTTGCTTGTGCAAACATTATCGAACCTTCTTCATCATACCCGTTTTGAGCCGATCCACCGCCATGAAAAAACATTGATGTGGGTGAAGCGCTATTTATTATCACAGCGAAGAACAGTGCGGACATTAGCAGAATCGCTTTATAGGGAGCTGGAGGGCCTTCTCGATGACGTTTCCGAGGAAGAGGCGACGGTGTTTACCTTGCGCCTGACGAGTTTTGCGCGGATCGGCTGGACGAACGAGCAAATTGCATCGTATTTACAAAAAGATCGCGTATACGTTCAGTTTCAATTCCAAAACGTGCTCCATTATATGATGGCAACAGCGGAAGCGAACCGTCCCTCCATTTTATATGAATTGATGGATGGATTGTCATTGCCGGTGCCATTGACGCTTTCTGCGCAAAAAACGTATGAATGGCTATTGCGCGGGAAATCGCTTGGCGAAATTGCGCGGCTGCGCCGTTTAAAACGAAGCACAATTGAAGATCATGTTGTAGAAATTGCCGCTAATATTCCGCAGTTTTCGATCACGCCGTTTGTACATGAAAAAAAGGCGGCAAAGATTGCGGAAACGGCCCGAAAATTACGGACCCGCAAATTAAAGTTGATTCGCGATGCGATTGGTGACGACGTCAGCTATTTTGAAATCCGCCTCGTATTGGCAAAGGAAGGGGAGATGTGGTGACGTTAACGCAACTGCTTCAAGAAAAGTTTGGATATTCTTCATTCCGCAAAGGGCAGCAGGAGATTATCGAAGACCTTTTGCGCGGATATGATGTGTTGGCGATGCTGCCGACGGGAGGGGGAAAATCGCTTTGTTATCAGTTACCAGCCTATTTATTGCCGGGCAGTGTATTAATCATTTCCCCGCTTGTTGCGCTCATGGAAGACCAAGTGCAGCAGCTTCGGCAGCGCGGTGAAAAGCGGGCCATTGCTTTCAATAGTTTTTTAGAAGCAAAGGAGAAGTGGCGGGCGCTTGAGCAGCTTCATCAATTTCGTTTTATTTATGTCTCGCCGGAGATGCTGCAATCGGAGCGCCTGCTTGTCGCCCTAACACATACCCCTATTTCCTTATTTGTCGTCGATGAAGCTCACTGCATTTCTCAGTGGGGATACGATTTTCGTCCTGATTTTTTAAAGCTAGGGGAAATCCGGCGCCAGCTCGGGTCGCCGCCGTGCCTAGCATTGACAGCTACGGCGCCTCCGGAAGTGATGAATGATATTATCGATATTTTGCGTCTTTCTCCGCTGCGCCGCCATATTCATTCCGTTGACCGTCCGAATATTGCGCTCAAGGTAGAAAAGCTAGGCTCGCTTTTCGAGAAAGTGGATCGCTTGCTCGACTATGCCAAGCGTCTTCAAGGTCCTGGAATCATTTATTTTTCGAGCCGACAATGGGCGGAAACGATGGCGCATAAGCTGCAGCAGGAAGGAATCGAGCGGGTGGCGTATTACCATGCAGGCATGGATGCCGAACAGCGGATGCTGGTGCAGCAGCAATTTTTACGCGGACAATTAGACATCGTATGCTCTACGGCTGCGTTTGGCATGGGAGTCAATAAAGAAAATATCCGCTTTGTTCTCCATTTTCATATGCCCGGTCAAATGGAAGCGTATCTTCAAGAAATCGGCAGGGCGGGGCGCGACGGAGAAAAAAGCATTGCGATTTTACTATATACCAATGGGGACGAGGGCATGGTACAATCGCTAATGGAAGCGGAACTGCCAGACGAAGCACAGGTGAAACAGCTGTGTGAAAATTTATTATATGGCGCTTCACGAGACGATGTAGAGCAATACATGGATATGTGTCTGTTTACGGACGTCCAGAAGCGGATTTTTATGTACTTTTTGGAAAAAGAAGGGGTCTTTTCTTCCAATCGGACGCTTGCCAAGCAAGAAATTGCCCGCCTTTATGGAAAAGTGACAAAGAACGTCGAATTGCGCCGGCAATGGAAGCGGAAAAAGCTAAAGGAAATGGAAAAATGGGTTTTTCACCGCTCCTGCCGTCGGGAGGCGATTGTCCAAGCCTTCGGGCAGACCCTGACGGACAAGCCGGAGCGGTGCTGTGATTGTTGTGGGTTGCCATTAGACGACTACTTCCGTACGAACAAGGAAAAACACCCTACCCATTTCCTTGGCTGGCGGGATGAGTTACAGCGTATTTTCTTTTAAAGCGAGGCGTAGTGAATGAAGCGGCAAAGTGAACAAATCCAAATGATGAGCGATCGCGAAGTGCTTTTCCATTTATATTTGACACAATTATTGCTAATTATCGTGTCCGTCGTTATCGCATTTTTTCTTTTTGATGTTTCGACATTGCGGCGCATTTGGCAGTTTGATTTGGCTAAGGTGGTTGTCTATGGCGGGGGAAGCGCCGCCATCGTATTAGCGCTTGATTTTTTAGCGATGCGCTATTTGCCAAAACAATGGCATGATGACGGGGGGATTAATGAGAAAATTTTCCGCAGCCGTCCGATTCCGCATATCTTTTTTTTATGTTTATTGATCGCTTTCAGTGAAGAATGGCTGTTTCGCGGCGTCATCCAGACGCATTTCGGCTTGTTTGTCGCCAGCACAGTGTTCGCCTTGTTACACATCCGCTATTTAGAAAAATGGTTTTTGTTTGTGATGGTAGTGCTGTTAAGCTTTTTTCTTGGTTCTATTTATGAATGGACCAAAAGCCTATGGGTAACGATTTTTGCCCATTTTCTGATCGATTTTATTCTAGCGGTAGATATTCGTCTCCATTATGTGCGCGAAAGGAAACAAAATGGGGGTAATCATGAGTGAGTGAGCAGCGTATCGAGGATCAAGCAGAAGGATTGCGGGAATTGGTGCAACAAAAAAATCAGTCGATAAAGGAAGGCGGCCTATCGCTTCCGCCGCGCAGCGAGGTGCATCGGAAGAAGCCAAAAAAGCGGGAAAAGAAAAAGAAGTGGAAGCTGAAGTATCCGCTCGTGCGTTTGTTAGTACTGTTTTTCATTTTGCTGCCGATTTCGATGTTAAGCATTTATTATACCAATCAAGACTCGAAAATAGTGACGGTTGTCACCCGCAGCGAAACAGGCAGTTATGAATTAGTTGATATTGCCTCCGGTGAGAAGGGAACAACCGAATCAAGTGGCTCAACAACAGCGGCACAAAATCGGCCTGGATTAAAGACAAAAAAGACAAACAAAAAAGAAACAGGGCAAAAAGTAATCACACATGTCGTGCAGGAAAATGAAACACTATACAGCATTGCGATGAAATATTATCAGAGTGATCGCGGAATGGAAATCATAAAAAAATGGAATCATTTGCAAAATACAAAGCTCCATCAAGGACAAGTGTTGCAAATTCCGGTGACGGATGTGAAAAAATAAAACGATCGTTTTTTCGTTCTAACGAAGCAGGCTCGTACATACGTTTATAATAAGAAAGGGTGGAGGAAAAACGAGGGGATGGAATGATGGGAAATTTTCTTGAGCGTGTGCCGATGGATGAAGTCACAAGGCAAATGCTGCTTGGAGTGATTGAAAAAAAACAAAAATGGGAGCGGCTGAAGAAAAAAGTTTTTTCTTTGCAGCTCGTTACTTTCGGCGGATTCGCGTTGTTTTTCATCTATATTTTATTTTTTCTAATTTTTCCAAGTGACACATGGAAGGCGCTGATCAACGGGTTTTTGGGGAAACCGGTGCATTTATATATATTATTACTGCTGTTTACCTCGTATTGGGCCATTTTATATTACAAAGGAAAATGTGATAAAGCGGAAGAGGAATTTCATTCCCTTCGTTGCGAAATCATTCAAAAAAGCATCGATTTATGGAAAGAAGAACAGCAATGGAAAGAGCGGCATAAACTGTTTGAAATGATGAAAAGGGAGTACGATATTAATTTGTATTATGAAAATAGCTGAATGGTGCTCCCATTCAGCTATTTTCCGATTAGAAAAATTTCTTCCGGTCACGCTCTTCTTTTAAAATTTCAACTGCTTCACGAAAACGCTGGGCGTGGATGATTTCACGTTCACGTAAAAAACGAAGCCCATCGTTTAAATCTGGATCATCACTCATATTAATGATCCATTGATAAGTAGCCCTCGCTTTTTCTTCCGCCGCAATATCTTCATACAAATCGGCAATCGGATCCCCCTTCGCTTGAATGTATGTCGCCGTAAACGGAACGCCGGCGGCATTATGATAAAATAAAGCGCGATCATGATCGACATAGTGTGCATCAAGACCTGCTTCTTTCAGCTGTTCTAGGGTGGCATCTTTTGTTAATTTGTATACCATTGTTGCAATCATTTCCAAGTGAGCCAATTCTTCTGTCCCAATATCTGTGAGTAAACCCATTACTTTATCAGGAATGGTGTAGCGTTGATTTAAATAACGAAGCGCGGCAGCGAGTTCTCCATCCGCCCCTCCATACTGTTCAATTAAATATTTCGCCAGTTTGGGGTTGCATGTGCTGACACGGACAGGGTATTGCAATTTTTTTTCATAAATCCACATCCTAATTTCCTCCCTTTACAGCGTGCTGCTTTGCTATACTTGCCAAGGCCAAGGAGAATCATTCCAGTTCCACGGATAGTTGGAATAGCTGTTTCCATATTGTTGCAATGGACCATAACAGGACTCAAACTGTTTCTTCAGTTGTTTCCGTTTTTGCGCAAGCTGGTTAAATTGTTGGATGGCTTGGTAGTCGGTAGGATGGGTGTCGAGGTATAACGTTAAGTCGACGAGGGCAAAATCGACTGCTTGAAGCTCTTCTAAAAGTTCATAGTATTCTGGTGGCATCTGTTTCATTGTCCATCACCTTTAGTTTTCATTTCGTAAGGGCCATAATATGGATCATAAAAAATTTTCCAAAGAGTTCCTTTTTGTAACGCTTCATGCAAGGGGAATTGCGGCAAGTTTGGCGGCTGAAATCCGACATATTGGTTCGGCGCGGTGACAAATGTTTTGACACGAATTGGCGGACAGGGGTCAAATGGGCTTACATATGGTTCATAATGCTTTCGTGTGGTGAACATAAAGAACCTCCTTTTGGCAGAACTTCAGTCTATATTTATGACCATTGCGTTTTATTCATGACTCCCTTTTTCAGTGAATACATGTAAGAAAAAAGGGAGGAAGCAGAATGTGGTTTCATCTGTTTTGCATTGCTGTCGGATTTTTATGTGGATATTTAATGATTCATTGGCTGCCGCCATTGACTCCGTTTGATTTCACCCGTTTTATCACCGAGCTTATTTTTAATCCTTTGCGGACGTTTTTAGCGCTGGTTTGCTTTTTTGTTGGTTTTTTGGCAAATGCGGTAGTGATTCGCACCGTCATTGAAGGAATTGTGTTATGTCTGCAGGGAAAGCGGGTGCGCTGGATGGAATGGCTTGTTTGCTGCGGGGGGATGGGAAGCTTTTATTGGCTATTTCAATGGGAAGTGAGGTTAGCTGCTTTATTTTTTATTTTCTCCTTTTTTTATGGTATGATATCGGTGGATTTGGATCGTTCTCGGCAGTATAATCGGAATTTATAGGGGGCATTATAGATTGGTTTGGATCGTCTTTTTTGCTTTTCTCTGTATATTGGCTTATATGTGGTGGGAAGCGCATCGAAACCGCGTTGTTCACATTGAGCTGGCCTTTCCTCAGTTTCCAAGTAGTTTTCGGGCGTTTTCCATTTTTTTTATTTCCGACCTTCATCGACGGATATTGGCGAAAAAAATTGTGGAGGAAATAAAAGGAAAGGCGGATATTGTTTTAGTTGGCGGGGACCTTACGGAAAAAGGGGTGCCCGCCGCGCGTGTCAAGGAAAATATTCGCCGTTTAAAAATGATTGGACCAGTTTATTTTATTTGGGGGAATAATGATTACGAAGCGGAATATGATTTGCACTCGCTTTTGCTCGAGGAAGGAGTGCATATATTGGAAAATAGTGCTGTTATATTGCAATCCCCGAATGGCGAGAAGCTGGCTCTCATTGGCGTGGAGGATATGAGTAAACGGCGCGCAAAATTAGATAAAGCGCTTCAAGGGTTGGATGAGAATGCATTCCGCATCCTTGCTTCACATAACCCGAAAATTGTCGGGCGTCTTCGCCCTGAACATCGCATTTCGCTTGTGATCAGCGGCCATACGCATGGAGGGCAAATTCGTTTCTTTTCGTTTGGGCTCTATGAAAAAGGCGGTTTAAAAAGCGTGAACGGAACAGCTGTTTATGTCAGCAACGGATACGGGACGACAGCCATTCCGCTTCGCTTTGGAGCCCCTGCGGAAACGAATTTGATTACCATTCGTTCGTTGAAAGAAGATAAAGAAAAAATGCTTGTCTAAATGACTGCAAACGATGTAAACTCATTATAATAACAAACGAACCATTTATGAATTATTTCATACAATAAACATAAGAGATGGCTGTGTAGGTAAGGAGGGGTGTTGATGCGTCTTGAACGCTTAACCCACAATAAAATTAAAATTTTCCTTACGTTTGACGATTTGATGGATCGCGGTTTAACGAAAGAGGATTTATGGAAAGATACGTTTAAAGTTCATCAATTGTTTCGCGATATGATTGAGGAGGCAAGCGAGGAACTCGGCTTTGAAGTAAACGGGTCGATCGCGGTGGAAGTATACTCTTTACCGGCACAGGGAATGGTTGTTATCGTAACAAGCGAGGGCGAGTACGATGAAATGGAGGAGGAGTTTGCCGACGATTATATTGAAATGCAAGTAACGCTCGATGAGAGCGATGACATATTTTACGAATTTCAGACGTTTGAAGATGTCATTCAGCTTGCTCATCGTCTGTACGCGATCGGTTGCTTAGACGGAACGCTTTATTCTTACCAAAACCGATTTTACTTGCATGTCGCGGAAGAACCTCCGATTCCGGTCGATAATTTTGTCGCTTTGTTGGCGGAGTTTGGCAGCCCTTCGACGATAACGATACATCGTGTGCAAGAATATGGTAAAAAGCTAATCGAGCGTCGAGCGATTGAACAACTCGTTCATTATTTTCCAGCAGATTAGCGCATAATCAGACTCCTTCATGTGGACAAGGAGTCTGATTTTGTTGTTTAAGGGCAAGAAAAACCAATATATAATAAGGAAAAAAACGCATATAAACATAAAAAAGATGGAAATGGTTATAAATAGTCGTAAATCGCTTACCATTTTATTTTTTTTCCTTTGCATAAATAGTAAGAAGGTGTATACTATGACATGGAAGGCGACAATATCAAATATCATAGTGAGCTTATAGGAGGTTTACGTATGGTAGCCGATAAGCATACCAGCGAAGAAAAAGAACAAAAAGAATATGACGTATTAACAGCAACGCAAATCGTTATACATAGAGCTCTGGAAAAGCTGGGATATCCGGAAGAAGTATACGAGTTGCTAAAAGAGCCGATTCGCATGCTGACAGTGAGAATTCCGGTGCGCATGGATGACGGTACGGTGAAAATTTTTACCGGCTACCGCGCCCAGCATAATGATGCGGTTGGTCCAACTAAAGGAGGCGTTCGTTTCCATCCAAACGTCACAGAGCGCGAAGTGAAAGCGCTATCTATTTGGATGAGTCTAAAATGCGGCATTGTCGATTTGCCATATGGCGGCGGAAAAGGTGGAATCGTTTGTGATCCGCGCACAATGTCTTTCCGTGAATTAGAGCGGTTAAGCCGCGGCTATGTGCGCGCGATCAGCCAGATCGTTGGTCCGACAAAAGACATTCCGGCGCCAGATGTCTTTACGAACTCACAAATTATGGCATGGATGATGGACGAATATAGCCGGATTGACGAATTTAACTCGCCTGGATTTATTACAGGAAAACCGTTAGTGCTAGGCGGCTCGCATGGGCGCGAAACTGCCACGGCAAAAGGAGTAACGATCTGTATTCGCGAAGCAGCGAAAAAACGCGGCATTGATTTAAAAGGAGCTCGCGTTGTCATCCAAGGCTTCGGGAATGCGGGCAGCTTTTTAGCGAAATTTATGCATGATGCCGGCGCGAAAGTCATCGGCATTTCCGATGTGTACGGGGCACTGTATGACCCGAACGGTTTGGATATCGATTATTTGCTGGAGCGCCGCGACAGCTTTGGCACAGTAACGAAATTATTTAAAAATACGATTACGAATAAAGAATTGTTGGAGCTCGACTGCGATATTTTAGTGCCGGCAGCGATTGAAAACCAAATTACGGAAGAGAACGCACCAAACATTAAAGCAAGCATTGTCGTGGAGGCGGCAAACGGCCCGACGACGCTAGAGGCGACGGAAATTTTAACAAAACGCGGCATTTTGCTCGTCCCGGACGTATTAGCAAGCGCGGGCGGCGTAACGGTTTCGTATTTCGAATGGGTACAAAACAACCAAGGATTCTATTGGACGGAAGAAGAAGTGGAAGAGCGACTAGAAAAAGTCATGGTGAAAGCGTTCAATAACGTATATGAAATGGCGCAAACACGCCGTGTCGATATGCGCTTGGCCGCTTATATGGTCGGCGTCCGCAAAATGGCGGAAGCGTGCCGGTTCCGCGGTTGGGTATAAAAAGAATTTTATTTGCAACATGCTAAAAAATCCCCTATCATATGGTAGGGGATTTTTTGATGCTATAAGGAGTGAAGGGCATGGTAAAAGAAGAAAAAATCATTATTGTCGGCGGGGGGCCTTGCGGACTCGCTGCGGCGATTGCTTTACAAGATGTGGGTTATCGCCCATTAGTAATAGAGAAAGGAAATATCGTTAATTCCATTTATCACTTTCCGATTCATCAAACGTTTTTTAGTACGAGTGAGCGTCTTGAAATTGGCGGGGTTCCGTTTATAACAGAAAATCGAAAGCCAAAGCGCAATCAAGCGCTTGCCTATTACCGCGAAGTCGTCGCGCGAAAGCAAGTGCGTGTGCAAACGTTTGAGGAAGTGAAGCAAGTAGAGAAACAAAATGATGGAACGTTCCTTGTCAGCACGACAAAAGGACAATACCGCGCCGAATATGTCATTGTTGCGACAGGATATTACGACAACCCAAACTATATGAACGTGCCGGGGGAAGAGTTGCCGAAAGTGACCCATTATTTTAAAGAAGCGCATCCATATTTCAATACCGACTGCGTCGTTATCGGCGGAAAAAACTCGAGTGTTGATGCAGCGCTTGAACTTGTCAAAGCGGGGGCGCGCGTTACGGTATTATACCGGGGAAGCGGCTATTCGCCAAGCATTAAACCTTGGATTTTGCCGGAATTTGATTCTCTCGTGCGCAAAGGAATTATTAAAATGGAGTTTAACGCTCACGTAAAGGAAATTACCGAAGATGCTGTCATTTACGAAGTAGAAGGAGAAACGAAAAAAATCAAAAACGATTTTGTTTTTGCGATGACGGGATATCATCCCGACCATAATTTTTTGAAGAAAATGGGAGTAAAAGTCGATCCGGAAACGGGGCGGCCGTTTTACAATCCGGAAACGATGGAAACGAACGTCCCTGGCATTTTTATCGCCGGTGTCATTGCAGCGGGAAATGATGCTAATGAAATTTTTATTGAAAACGGCCGCTTTCACGGCGGGCAAATTGCTGCTTGCATTGTCAGACGGGAACAAGAGAAACAGCAATGACAGGAAGAGGCTGGAACAAACCAGCCTCCTTGATTATTCCATAAACATTTCTTGCAGTTTTTGCGGGTTGTTTGTTATTTCCAGGGCGACAAGCAGTTTGATGCGCGCTTTTTGCCCGTTTAGCCCATTGGAAAAAATGACGCCCATTTCTTTCAGTTGCTTACCGCCTCCTTCATATCCATAGATGTCTTGGACAATTCCGTTAAAGCAACGGGATACAAGAACGACTGGAATGCCGGCGTCAAGCAAAGAACGCACCCCTTGAGCGGCGCGCGGAGGCAGATTTCCCTGCCCTAACGCTTCAATGACAACTCCGTCAAGCGGAAGCGTTTGAATGGCATGAAAAATTGCTTCATCCATACCTGCATACGCTTTTAATAAAATCACGTTTTTCGATATCGTGTGAACCGGATATGTCGTGCGTTTTGTCGGCGCGTGGTGAAAAAACACTCCCCGCTTTGTGACGATGCCAATCGGCCCGTACTGCGGGCTTTGGAATGTCGCAATGTTGGATGTATGTGTTTTTGTCACGTTTTTAGCTGTGTGGATTTCATCATTGAGCACGACCAATACCCCTTTTCCGCGCGCTTCATCACTTATCGCCACTTTTACTGACGAAATTAAGTTGTACAGCCCATCCGCGCCGATTTCGTTGCTAGAGCGCATCGCGCCGGTAACGACAATCGGCACATCGGTCCGCACGGTTAAATCTAAAAAATACGCCGTCTCTTCAAGGGTGTCTGTTCCATGTGTAACAACAATGCCTTCCATTTGTTCGTCGGCGATTTTTTCCTCGATGCGATTGCGCAATTGCAGCATTTCCTGCGGCGTCATATGCGGCGATGGCAAATGGAACAGCTCTTCTACATAAATATCAGCAAGACTTGCCAATGGCGGAGTCGCATCATGAAGCGGATGTGTTTCATCAGGGCGTACGGCTCCTGTTTCCTCGTCTTCTTTCATGGAAATGGTGCCGCCTGTATGAATAATTAGGATTTTTTTCATTATTTTCCCCCCATTTGAAAGTTCTATCATGCAATAATAAAAGAAGGTCATTTTCAAATGTTCTAGTCTCATGTTACCATAAAGAAAAAGAATGGAAACGGGGATTTGTATGTTCGCATTAATTTCCTCTGGCATTGCTCCAGGAATTGCGCTGCTTAGCTATTTTTATTTGAAAGATGAATACGAAACAGAACCGTTATCCTTTGTATTGCGAATATTTATCATCGGAGCGCTGCTGGTGTTTCCGATTATGTTTATTCAATATGTGTTTCGTGTCGAGGGGATTGCAGTTTCTACGGTCGTTCGTGCCTTTTTTTTGTCCGGATTGTTGGAAGAGTTTGTGAAATGGTTTATCGTTTATTTCTTTGTTTATGATCATCGTGAGTTTGATGAGCCATACGACGGCATTGTTTATAGCGCCAGTGTGTCGCTCGGGTTTGCGACGATGGAAAATATTTTGTATTTATTGGCGAACGGTGTGGAGGTTGCTGTAACGAGGGCGCTTTTGCCGGTTTCCAGCCACGCTTTATTCGCAGTCATCATGGGTTTTTATTTTGGCAAGGCAAAATTTACGAGAAAGAAACGGCGTTACTTATTTCTTGCGTTTTTTCTGTCTTTTCTGCTGCACGGAATGTATGATTTCATTTTGTTAACGCAGGAGAAATGGAGTTATTACATGGTTCCATTCATATTGTTATTATGGTGGGTTGCGCTTCGCAAGGTAAAACAGGCAAAAGCATTACACGGTTACGAAAAAATTCTTTCTGTAAAAAGTCAAGCATAATAAGCTTGGCTTTTTGCTTTTTTTGCATAAAAAGGCAAATTCGAAAGAAAATAGGGATAAAACAACAGTTGCAATACGGGAGGGTTTG
Source organism: Parageobacillus genomosp. 1 (assembly GCF_000632515.1). Classification (GTDB taxonomy): domain Bacteria; phylum Bacillota; class Bacilli; order Bacillales; family Anoxybacillaceae; genus Saccharococcus. Next base: position 2,291,626 of record NZ_CM002692.1, on the reverse strand, counting down.
CGTATGGTTAGGAAGATGCAGAGGTATTTATGGCTTGGTATTCTTATTGCTTGCCTGTTTTTTTGTATAAAACCGGCTGAAGAGGCAAAAGCATTTTCGAATCAAGTGATTCAGCGCGGGGCTGTTGGGGATGACGTCATCGAATTGCAGGCGCGGCTGCAATATATCGGATTTTACAACGGAAAAATTGACGGTGTTTTCGGCTGGAAAACGTACTGGGCAGTGCGCAATTTTCAATATGAATATGGGCTTCCGGTCGATGGCCTTGTCGGCGAGAGCACAAAAGTAAAACTAGTAAAGGTATCGAAATATCATGAGGGATTTGTGAAGGAACAAATTCGTAAAGGAAATGAGTTTACCCATTACGGAGGCAAGCCGTTAAGCCAGCAAGTCAAGAAAAATAATAGGGGCGGCAACGGAAACAGATCGGTAAGAGCGACAGCATCCAATGTGCCAAAAGGTTTTTCGCAAAACGATATTCAACTGATGGCAAACGCGGTATATGGGGAGGCGCGCGGGGAACCTTATATCGGCCAAGTCGCAGTGGCGGCGGTCATTTTAAATCGTCTTGAGCATCCTTCGTTCCCAGATACAGTGGCGGGCGTTATTTTCCAGCCAGGAGCATTTACGGCGGTAGCCGATGGACAAATTTGGTTGACTCCGAATGAAACAGCGAAAAAGGCGGTGCTCGATGCAATTAACGGCTGGGATCCTACCGGTGGAGCCATTTATTATTTCAATCCGGCCACCGCAACGAATGCATGGGTTTGGAATCGGCCGCAAATTAAACGGATTGGTAAACATATCTTTTGTAAATAATGCAGGAGGTGAGTGAAATGATACGGAATTTATTAATCGGCGTACTGTCACTTGCTGTGGTAGGAACAGCGTATTGGGGATACCGGGAGCATAAGGAGAAAAATGCAATCTTAATTCATGCGGAAAATAACTATCAGCGTGCTTTCCATGACTTAGCGTACCAAATTGATTTGCTGCATGATAAAATCGGAACAACGCTTGCCATGAATTCTCATGCTTCCTTGTCCCCGGCTTTAGCGGAAGTATGGAAAATCGCTGCCGAAGCTCACTCTGATGTCGGGCAATTGCCGCTCTCCTTGCTTCCGTTTAACAAAACGCAAGAGTTTCTTGCAAAAATAGGAGAATTCAGCTACCGGACAGCGATTCGCGATTTGGAAAAAGAGCCGCTTACGAAAGAAGAATATCGTACGCTGCAGGCGTTCTATAAAAATGCGGCAACCATTCAGCAAGAACTGCGCAACGTCCAGCATTTAGTATTAAAGAACAACCTGCGCTGGATGGATGTCGAATTGGCACTCGCCACGAACGATCGTTCCAGCGATAATATCATTATCGACGGGTTTAAAGCAGTGGAAAAAAATGTAGATACTTTTACGAAGTCGTCTGAATTTGGCCCGGCTTTTATTGGCTTCGAAAATACGGAAAAAGGTTTTGTCCGCGCAAAAGGAAAAACGATTTCGAAAAATGAAGCGAAACGCATTGCCCGTTCTTTTCTTGGATTAAAGGGCACGGAAACCATCAAAGTAACGGCAAGCGGAAAAGGAGCGGATGAACGCTTTTACAGTCTGACGATTCATGATCCGAAAACAAAAGGCGATATTTATATGGATATTACTGCAAAAGGCGGTTACCCAATTTGGGTGATCAATAGCCGTCCAATTGGCAAACAAGCGATTAGTTTACATGAAGCGGCAAATAGAGGGATGAAGTTTTTGCAGCGACATCAGTTTAAAAACTTAGAGCTTTATGATAGCTCCCAATATGATAACGTCGCTGTATTAACATTTGTGACAAATGAAAACGGAATTCGCATCTATCCAGAAGCAATTAAAATGAAAGTAGCTCTCGACAACGGAACGATTGTCGGCTTTTCTGCGCGCGATTATTTGTCTTCTTCCATCAAGCGCCCACTTGCGAAACCGAAATTGACGATGGAACAAGCAAAGAAAAAAATCAATCCGAATTTAAAGATTATGGAACAGCGCCAGGCCGTCATTATAAACGACATGAACGAGCCAGTGCTCTGTTATGAATTTTTAGGGACACTTGGAGAAGACACCTATCAAATTTTTATTAACGCAAACAGTGGAATGGAGGAACAAGTGGAAAGGCTGCAAAGCACAGAGCCAAGCTATAGTTAAGGTAGTTGTTTAGGGAAAAGCTTGATGAGGGCTTTTCCTTTTTGTTTTAATAAATAAGGAGAGAAAAACGTGAGGGAGAGACGATGTTGAAAATAGGGGATATGTTAACGTTAGAGCCGTTGGATGGCGGGGAAGAAAGATATAAAGGCAAAGTATTGGAAATAGGGGATCACTATATTCATATAGGTTATCCAGTTGATGAAAAGACAGGGAAAACGGTATTTTTACTAAACGGAATGCAATTTAAGGCAAGCTTTGTCGGACAAGATGATTGCCTTTATTTATTTGAAACGGAAGTGACAGGAAAGGTGCGGCAACCGGTGCCGATGATCGTCCTCGCTTATCCGGATGCTGATAAGCTCGTGCGCATTCAGCGCCGCCGCTATGTGAGAATAAAAGTCAATGCCGATGTGGCGATTCACCCGCTTCATCAGGAATTTGCACCATTTACGACGATGACGACCGATATTAGTGCTGGCGGAGCGGCGGTCGTATTGCCGCCGCAATATCATCGCCAGCTGCTGCCTGGAATGGTCGTCGAAACATGGCTAGTGCTCGCAATGAGGTCAGGTGAATATCACTATTTAAAAGTAAAGGCGAAAATTGTTCGGACGTTTCAAAGCGAAAATGGCGTCTATAAGGCATCGCTGCAATTTTTAGACGTAGCTCCCCAGGATCGCGTGCGATTAATTCGCTATAGTTTTGAACGGCAATTAGAAGCAAAAAAGGCGGAAAACAGAGTGAATAAATGGGGGGAAAGCGTGGAATAATGGCGTATAAAAAATGAAAGGCAGGCCGATATCGCCAATGAAACGGTTTGAATCCTTTTTATGGAAGCTTGTCATTATTCAGTTTATTTTTTTAATCATGGCACAATGGCTTATTTTATACACTCCTCTTCCCCCTTATTTAGGAAAAATTTATGAATATGAAGGAGTCAGCAAGCAAGAAAAAACAAAAACGATCGAAACTACCGTCGACCGCTGACGGTCTATATGATAAAATGACATCGAAGCATGCAGGGATTTCCTGCTTTTTTCTTTGATAAAAATATTAAGTGAGCAGGAGGAGTTATGAGAAAAAGAATTAATATTGCCATTGATGGACCGGCGGCAGCAGGGAAAAGCACGGTGGCGAAAATGATCGCCAAGCGGCTCTCTTATATTTATATTGACACGGGTGCGATGTACCGGGCGCTCACATATCGAGCGCTGCAGCAAGGAATCGATCTTGGCGACGAACAAGCGTTAATTTCGTTATTAAAAGATACATATATTGAATTAAGGCCGTCACACGAAGGACAGCTTGTGCTGGTCAATGGAGAGGACGTTACAAACGTGATTCGCAGCAAAGAAGTAACCAATGCGGTTTCATTAGTCGCCAAACATCGGCTAGTTCGGGAAGAAATGGTAGCGCGTCAACGTGCGCTAGCCCAAAATGGCGGCGTCGTCATGGATGGACGTGATATTGGCACACACGTCCTTCCGAATGCGGAAGTAAAAGTGTTTTTAAAAGCCTCCGTAGAAGAGAGAGCAAGACGCCGACATAAAGAGAATATTGCGCGGGGGTTTCCATCCGATTTAGAAACATTGAAAAAAGAAATCGCGCGCCGCGACCAACTCGATTCCGAACGTGAAGTAGCACCGCTTAAGAAGGCGGAAGATGCGATCGAAATCGATACTACATCATTATCCATCGAAGAAGTTGTTGGACGCATTATGGAAATCGTAAACGAAAGGATTGGGTGACGTTGGATTTTTATTCGTTTGCCAAGGGAGTTGTCAAAAGCATTTTAACGCCTCTGTATCGCATTAAAGTAATAGGGGTAGAGCAGTTCCCGCAAGAAGGGGGAGTACTTCTTTGCGCAAACCACATTAGCAATCTCGACCCGCCGATCCTTGGCATTACCGCGCCAAGACCAATTCATTTTATGGCAAAAGAAGAATTGTTTCGCGTACCAATTTTAAAAAACTTGGTTAACCATTTGCACGCGTTTCCAGTTAAACGCGGAATGAGCGACCGCCAAGCGTTGCGGACCGGATTGGAAGTGTTAAAACAAGGGCATGTGTTAGGCATTTTTCCTGAGGGAACGAGAAGCAAAGATGGAAAGTTAAAGAAAGGGTTGCCTGGTGTCGGTTTTTTTGCGCTCCGGACAAGCGCCGTCGTTGTTCCTTGCGCGATTATTGGCCCGTATCGAGCATTTGTGCCGCTGAAGGTGATTTACGGGCCGCCGATTGATATGGAACCGCTGCGCGAACGAAAAGCATCTCCGGAAGAAGCGACCGATTATATTATGCAGCATATTCAGGCACTGCTAGATCAATATCGTTAAGCATTCGATTACATGTATATTGAGAAAATATGGTATACTAAATAGAAAAGCGTTCCTATTGTCCGTTATCCAACGTTAGTTCGGTGGTGCGGCGTTGATAAAGAAGGCACGCTTTTTATAGGATGGTCAGTTGATGGAGGAGGGTTAACGATGACAGAGGATATGAATTTGCAGGTAAACGTTTATAAAGTGGGTGATATCGTTCGCGGGAAAGTGGTAAAACTGGAAGATAAGCAAGTGCTTGTCGATATTGAAGACAGCAAACAAAGCGGGATCATCCCGATTAGCGAATTATCCAATTTGCATATTGAAAAAACAAGCGACGCTGTTTCCGTCGGGGATGAAGTGACAGCGAAAGTGAAAAAAGTAGAGGAAGGCCAAGAAGGGGAAGAGGATTTGCTGATTTTATCGAAAAAAGCGGTCGATGCAGACCGTGCCTGGGAAGAGTTGGAGAGAAAATTTGCCAGCGGAGAAACGTTTGAGGCGGTAGTGAAGGATATTGTCAAAGGCGGGCTTGTCGCAGATATAGGAGTGCGCGGCTTTATCCCTGCTTCCCTTGTTGAACCGCATTATGTCGAGGATTTTTCTGACTATAAAGGGAAGACGCTTGCCGTGAAAGTAGTGGAGCTGGATCGCGAAAAAAACCGCGTCATTTTATCTCATCGTGCGGTTGTGGAAGAAGAACAGCAACGCCAACGGAAGGAAGCGCTGCAGCGTTTGCAACCGGGGCAGGTGCTTGAGGGCGTCGTACGCCGCATCACCGATTTCGGTGTGTTTGTCGATGTCGGCGGCTTTGACGGTCTTGTACATATTTCGCAGCTTTCCCATACCCGTGTCGCTCATCCGTCTGAGGTCGTAAAAGAAGGGGACACCGTCAAAGTAAAAGTGCTTGCGGTTGATGAAGAAAATGGCCGCGCTTCTCTTTCGATCAAAGAAGCAATGCCGGGTCCTTGGGAAGGAATTGCGGAAAAAATTGCTCCTGGCGATATTGTCACTGGCAAGGTAAAACGGCTTGTACCGTTTGGCGCGTTTATTGAAATTTTCCCAGGCGTGGAAGGTCTTGTTCATATTTCACAAATTTCTAATAAGCGTATCGGCACGCCGCATGAAGTGCTAAAAGAAGGGGAAGAAGTCAAAGCGAAAGTGCTCGATGTAAACGAAGCGGAGCGCCGCATTTCGTTAAGTATGCGCGAGCTGATTGAAGAAGAAACAGCATCCGAAGAAGACTATAGCCAATATACGAAGCTGTCCAACGAAGGAAGAGGTTTTCAAATTGGCGAAGTCCTCGGGGAACAGCTGAAAAAATTAAAATAACGAGGATGAGGCAATGGATAGAGCAAAGCGAAAGATAGAACATATTCAGCATGCGCTCTCTACTGCCGATCAAGATGCAAGCGGCTTTGGTGACATTACGTTTGTTCATCAAAGTTTACCTGATGTACGCATAAACGATATTCACTTGCATACTGTTTTAGGCGAACTTTCGTTAAGTTCGCCTTTCTTTATCAATGCCATGACCGGCGGCGGAGGGAAAAAGACGCTAGAAATTAACAAAGGATTAGCAGAGGCGGCAAAGCATGGCCAAATTGCGATGGCGGTTGGTTCGCAGACGGCGGCGTTGAAAGATGATGCAGAGCGGGAAACGTTTACGGTCGTACGCAAAGTGAACGAAAACGGCATAATTTTCGCAAACGTTGGCAGTGAAGTGAGCGTGGATGATGCGAAGCGCGCCGTCGATATGATTGAGGCGGACGGTCTGCAAATTCATTTAAATGCGGTGCAGGAGCTTGTGATGCCAGAAGGGGATCGCGATTTTACCGGAGCGCTGCTTCGTATCGAACAAATTGTCCAAACCATTCAAGTCCCTGTTATCGTAAAAGAAGTAGGATTTGGCATGAGCAAGGAAACTGCTTCGCGTTTAAAAGAAGTAGGCGTGAAAATCGTCGACGTTGGCGGCTTTGGCGGCACCAATTTTGCCCGTATTGAAAATAAACGACGTTCCAACATAATAACGTATTTTAATGATTGGGGTATTCCAACGGCAGCATCGATCGTCGAGGTAGTACAAACCGCTCCTTCATTAGCGGTGATCGGTAGCGGCGGCATTCGCACCGCGTTGGATGCTGCGAAAGCGATCGCGCTGGGGGCATCAGCGGTAGGAATGGCGGGGCCGTTGTTGCGAACGCTTGTCGAACAAGGGGTGGAAGGGTTAGTTGCCTATATTGAGGAGATTCATCACGATTTAACATTGATTATGGGAGCGCTGGGGGCAAAGACGATCGCCGAGCTGCAGCATGTGCCGCTTGTCATTCGCGGTGATACGCATCATTGGTTAACAGAAAGAGGCTTTGACACGAAAGTATATAGTTGTCGATAAATTCACCCCTTCATCCCGATGGCGACGGGATGAAGGGGTTTTCCATTATTCCCCTGAAAAATCCCCCTTCTTTAAGCATAAAAACGGAAAAATCGAGCTGTCAACGGGCATTCATAACCGGAAAAGCTCATTATTGTCACTGTTTCCCATCACCTTTGAATTCGGTTTTTCTCAGAAATGAGAAGCCCTTCACTTTTTATACGCTTATATAAACTTTATTGCCAGAAAAATGATTATCTCATTTGAAAATGGAAAAAATAAAGGTTGAGAACGCCTATCGTTAGAAAGAAGGGAATTGCATGTTTTTTTTCAAAGAAAGTAAGAAAAAAAAACAAGTAGTAAAGAACCAGCAAGAGCAAAACCAAAATCAGATTCAAAGTCAAAATCAGCAACAACGGGACTTTCTTTCTAACGACTTGGATCAAAATCTACAAGAACTGCAAAATATCTATAAAAATTGTATGGATGTCGTTTTTCGCCCATTTAAAATTGGCGGAAAAACAAAAGCTGTTCTTATTTATATCGACGGTTTGTCTAACATCGAAGAAATCGATGCGGGCGTACTCACTTCTTTGATGAAAGAAAATAATACCGATCAGCTAATTTATGTTAATCATATACTAGAACAAAAATTGACCGTTTCCAAGGTAAAGAAGGTACAAACGATTACAGATTGCATTGAACAGATCTCTGGTGGAAACCCGGTTTTGCTTATCGATCAACAAAGCGAAGCATTCGCTTTAGGTTTGTCAAATTGGGAAAAACGTTCCATCGAAGAACCGACGGGGGAAGCCGTGATAAGGGGGCCGCGGGAGGGCTTCACCGAATCATTGGGGACTAACCTTGCTTTGTTGCGCAGAAAAATAAGAAGCCCGAAGCTAAAAACAAAATCAATGAAAATTGGCGAGTACACCCAAACTGAAATAGTCATCACTTATATTGAAGGAATTGCCGAGCAAGACTTAATCCAAGAAGTAGAGGCACGGCTTAACCGCATCAAGTTAGACGGCATTTTGGAAACGAGCTATATTGAAGAGTTAATTGAGGACAATCCTTATTCCCCGTTTCCTCAAGTCTTGAATACAGAACGGCCTGATGTGGTGGCGGCAAACCTGCTTGAAGGGCGAGTAGCGATTCTTCAAGACGGTACTCCTTTCGTTTTGATTGTACCGGTTTCTTTTTATTCTTTTCTGCAATCAAGTGAAGATTACTACGAACGATCCTTAATCAGCACGGTAACCCGCTGGCTGCGTTACATATTTCTCTTGATATCTCTTTTGCTGCCGTCGTTGTATGTGGCGCTCCTTACCTTTCATCAGGAAATGCTTCCTACTACACTTTTGGTAACCATCGCTGCTTCTCGGGAGAGGGTTCCCTTTCCGGCACTGGTCGAAGCGTTGCTCATGGAAATTGTATTTGAGGCCCTGCGTGAAGCGGGATTGAGGCTTCCTAAACAAGCGGGTTCTGCGGTTAGTATCGTTGGTGCGCTGGTGATTGGGCAAGCTGCGGTCCAAGCAGGCCTTGTTTCTTCTCCTCTGATCATGGTAGTTGCCTTGACGGGGATTGCCTCTTTTACCATTCCCCGCTATGCGGCTGGAATGGCATTAAGGATGATGCGCTTTCCGATGATCTTCTTGGCAGGGACGTTAGGGCTTCTCGGGATTATGCTTGGGCTGCTTATGATTGTTACTCATATGGTGACGCTTCGTTCTTTCGGCGTTCCTTATTTAGCTCCGATGGCTCCAATACAAGGGGGCGAAATGAAAGACGTGTTGTTGCGCGCACCTTGGTGGAAGTTCAATACACGCCCTCATTTAACGGGAACGGATAATAACATCGAGCGGCAAGGTCCGGATCAGAAACCGAATCCTGATCACGGAGATAACGAGACGAGTAAAGGAAAAGGAGGGTCATGATGATGATCGAGAAAGGAAAAATATCTGCCGCACAAATGGCGATGATGATGTATCCTACAATTATCGCCACAGCCATTCTTTTAGTTCCCGCGATCACCGCCCGGCACGCGAATCAGGATATGTGGCTCTCTCCTCTTTGGGCTTCTCTCGTCGGTTTTTTGACGGTCCATATTGCCGTTCGGTTGCATCAGCTCTATCCACAGAAAACCCTTATCGAGTACAGCGAGGATATTCTCGGCAAATTTTTAGGGAAAGCGGTCGGGTTGATCTTTTTATTTTTCTATTTGCATATAACTGGAATTATTATCCGAGAGTATGGCGAATTTGTTGTAGGTAACTTTCTTTTGCATACTCCATTAATCTTTGTAATGGGAAGTATGATCCTAGTGTGTTCCTTTGCCGTCCGCGGGGGTGTGGAAGTGATAGGCAGGCTTGCGGAATTGTCCGTACCTGTTGTGGTGATCATGATATTGATCATTCTTATCCTTTTGATCCCGGATATGGAAGTAGAGAATATGTTTCCGATTATGGAAAAGGGAATGATGCCCTCGCTCAAGGGTGCGCTGGTCCCGCAAGGCTGGTTTAGTGAATTTCTTCTCATCGCTTTTCTCCTTCCTTACGTGGCTGATCAAAACAAAGGAAAGAAATGGGGCATGATCTCGGTCGTGGCAGTCATGTTGACTTTATCTTTCATCAACATTGCCGCCCTTCTCGTCCTAGGAGGAATCACTGACCGTTTTGTTTATCCCGTGGCGAGCGCCGTCCGTTACATTAGCATCGCGGATTTTCTTGAACACATTGAAGCCATGGTAGCGACTCTTTGGGTAGCAGGGGTTTTTTTGAAGATTGCTGTCTTTTATTATGCTTTAGTGCTAGGAACGGCACAATGGCTGAATTTGTCAGATTATCGCCCGCTCGTTTTTCCCATAGGATTTTTAATGCTGTTATTTGCCGTCTGGTCGGCGCCGAATTTAATGGAATTGACCCGTTTTCTAGGCGGTTCTTCCTTGTTTTACCGGTTTTCGATTCAAACAGGACTTCCTCTCCTTCTCCTATTCATCGCAAAATGGCGCAAAAGAACCAATAATCAAAAATTAACAGGATAGCAACGAAATAAGGGGAAAAAGGAGATAAACAAAAATGGGTATCTTGCAAAAAGCAGCAAAAATTCTTTTCGTTTGTGTTCATCTTATTTTGCTAAGCGGCTGTTGGGACCGGACGGAGGTCAACGATTTAGCGCTAATCGTAGGATTAGGAATTGATCAAACAAAAGAGGGGAAAATCATGCTTACAGTGGAACTAATCGTCCCGAGAGCAATCGGTGGAGGAGGTCAGATGATGGGTGGTGGCAGTGATGGTGGAGGTGGTGGGGGCGGGGGGGAAACGATGATAAAATCGGGAACAGGTGTCACTGTGGCTGATGCGATCTCAAACCTGCAAGAGAAGCTTCCTCGCCGTGTCTTTTGGGGACACATGAAGGTGATCGTGTTCGGGGAGAAAGCAGCAAAAGCAGGAATTCGCCAGCATCTCGACTTTCTGAGCCGCAATCCGCAAACCCGCCTGCGTTCCAATGTATTAGTGAGTAAAGGAACTGCAAAAAGTGTGCTTGAATTGCTCTCCCCGATCGAGCAAAGCTCGTCAGAAGTGATGCGGGAATTGTCAGAATCGCAACTTTTATTGCGAGTAACGGTAAAAGACGCTCTGCAAATGCTAAGCGGCGATGCCGGCGCAGCGGCGCTTCCCATGGTGAAGATCTTGCCGCCGGAAAAAGGGAAAAAAGATCTGCAAACGATCGCGTTTATCCAACGTTCCGCCATTTTTAAGAAGGATAAAATGATCGGGGATATTAATGATAAATTGACTCGGGGCGTACTTTGGCTTAGAAATGAGGTCAAACAGGCGAATGTCACGGTTACGCTGAAAGGGGAAAAGGGAAATATTACGGCCACGTTGATAAGAGCACATACCGAACTCATCCCCAAATATGAGAAAGGCAAGTGGAAGATGATCGTGAAGGCGACCGCGGAAGATGATATCATATTAAACGGAACGAAACTGAACTTAATGAATCCTAAGTATACGAAAATGATCGAAAAAGAATTGGCAAAGGAGACGAATAAGCTCATTAGAGCCGCATTGAAAAAAGTACAAAAAGAGATGAAGGCTGATATTTTTGGCTTTGCAGAGGTTTTCCACCGAGAATATCCAAGAGAATGGAACCGGGTAAAGGATCGTTGGGAGGAAATCTTCCCTGACGTTGAAGTGATCGTGAAGACGAAGGCATACGTCCGCAGACCGGGCATAGGCACCGTTCCGCAAGGATTGCCTGAACAAGAGGTGAAACAATAATGAAGATTGTTTTTATACTGGGCACTCTTGTTTTAGTTGCCCTCATCTTTCTATACGAGTGGCCGCGAATAAACCGGACACAGAAAAAAGAAAAAGTCGTTTTTATTGTACTTTTAAGTCTGGGAACGATTCTTGCGATTGTGTTAATATGGAATCCTAATCTTCCGGGTCCGACGCAGATGGTTGATTACATTTATCAACCTCTTGGGCGAATGATGGAAAAATAAAGGAAGGTTTCCTGTTCTGCCACACGTATTTGGTCTTAGGGAACAACAGTATCATCCGAAACGGACTCTTTGTCTATGGAGATGACGGATGAAACATAGAAGGTGCAGAGGAAGATTTGGCTGATCTAGGTTCATCTCTGACTGCGATGAAGGGAACAGATCGCCAAATACTTAAATCCATTTCAACCATTTGGGAAAAAGTTTTTTCAACACTTTAAAAGCTGACTCGATTTGTAATCATGGAGTCAGCTTTTTTGATGCCATCCTTCCGAGTCCGCCTGCGCGTGTTGCAGATCAATGCGTCGCTTCCGCTTTTCTTCTTTGGCTAGCTTCAGGCGTCCTCTGCTTTTCTTAGTGCTGATTTCGTTCTCTCGCTGCTTGCGGGTCTTCGAGTCTTGTCGCGCCTTTGTTTTCGAGAGATTGATCACGGTCAGACTCGACGCGTCTGGACTGCTTTAATTTTTTTTCTTGCCGGTCTTTTCCCACTTCGTTTTCGCTCCTTTCTTCTTCTATGTCATTCTTTACTATAACTATTTTTTGTTTTCCTTATGCGCGAATGAATTTTTTTCATGAAAGATGAAATAATGAACATAATAGAGGTGGAAAACATGGAAGGTCTTTATTTTTATTCTTTTTTCTGGGGCTTATGGTTGGTCGCTACTTTTTTTATGAAAAAAACGTCCCGGCGGACAATGCTGGCAGCGGTCGCTTTAATTACGATTATTCTTTCATCCGTATCGTTATATATAGGCAGTTTCCGCATCACGCTTTCTTTTCTCTTTCTTTTTTTCTTATCCTGTTATTTCGTGGCAAAACAAGGCCGCTGGGAGCTTCTATACATGGCGATCGCCGCTTTGACGGTTGCTTTTGCCTACACATCCTTTCAACTGCTTGTTCTCTTTGATCCTGTATGGATATGGATGGATCGTACATGGATGCTGGCAATCATATTAGTCATCCTATGTTTTTTATTTTACGAAAATATTCAATCGCGCTTGCTATGTTTAGTCATTGGCAGCTGCCAGGGGGAAATGTTGTATTCTATTATTTCGCACAAAGTTTCATTTTCGTATATTATTGGATCTTATTCTTTTTTAGATATGGTGTCCCTTAGCGCATGTTGCATGTTTATTTGGGCGCTAGTCGATCACATTCCGGTGTATATAGACGGAAAGAAATCAATAAGGGGGACAAGGCAGTCATGAACGAATATACTTTTCCAATTATATACGGAGTCGTCATCGGGGTGCTGACACGGCTCTATTTATTGCGGACGGACTACCGTCAGTATCCGACCTATTTGCATGGAAGAACGATTCATATCGCTCTTGGTGTGATTGCAGCTGGTCTCGGTACGGTTGCTGTACCAGCTATCATGGAGAAAGAATTTACAGCGATCACTTTTTTGGCGCTTGCCGCGTCTCAGTTTCGCGAAGTGCGCAATATGGAGCGCAATACGTTGAACGAACTTGACCAATATGAACTTGTGCCGCGCGGAAAGACGTATATTGAAGGAATTGCTGTTGTTTTTGAAGGGCGGAACTATTTAGTTATTTTTACTTCTTTCTGTTCCACGCTTGCTTATTTAATATGGAATGTTTGGGCAGCAATGGTGGTTAGCATGATTTGTTTGTTCATTGCGCATCGGTTTATGACCGGAAATCGCTTGAAAGATATCGCGGAGGTGGAATATGTAAAGCCGCATTTTGAGGGAGCGGGGTTATACGTTGATAACATTTATATTATGAACATCGGGCTGCAAGCGCGCCGCGAAGAGATTTTACGGTATGGGATGGGATTTATTTTAAAGCCCAAAAATTTTAATGCGCGCACAACCATTGCTAATTTAGGGCAGCGGCAGGCGATTTTGCATGATGTCTCTACTGCGCTCGGTGTGTATCGCGATTCAGGGACGCCAGCGCTTGTTCCGCTAGCGAAACGGGATTTGAATGATGGACGGGTTGGCGTTTTTATTTTGCCGCAAACCAATGACGTTGAAAAGGCAAAAGCGGTTATTGAAAACGTGCCGATATTGGAAAACGCAATCCGCATGCCTAAAAAACGTCGGTTTATCCAAAGGGGAGAATAAAACGGATGACACACGAAAAAATGATTTTAGCGGTGATTACAACTAATCAGCAAAAAGTGGCGGGCGGAGCACCGGTTTTTATTTGTGAAACGAAGGAGGAAATGGAAAAGGTAGCCGCCAACTTAGAAGCGATTCTGGATGGCATTGCCCATGAGCTTACCGAAGAATTGCTTATTATCGTCAAACATTAGATGATTGTTGGGAGATGGTGTTTTTGATAAAATAAAACAGTTGTAGCCATGCCCTTTGGAAAAGGGCGTTTTTTACCGTCGCGATACGTAAAGAAAGGGTGATAGCATGACCAATCCAGTCGTGGCCATTGTTGGCCGTCCGAATGTCGGAAAATCAACGATTTTTAACCGCATTGTCGGTGAACGTATCTCCATCGTCGAGGATGTGCCCGGGGTAACTCGCGACAGAATTTACAGCAGTGCAGAATGGCTGAATCATCAATTTTACTTGATTGATACAGGCGGAATCGATATTGGCGATGAGCCGCTTTTAGTGCAAATTCGCCAACAAGCAGAAATCGCGATCGATGAAGCGGACGTCATTATTTTTATGACAAACGGCCGCGACGGTGTTACGGCTGCGGATGAGGAAGTAGCGAAAATTTTGCATCGTTCGAACAAGCCGGTCGTTCTCGCCGTCAATAAAATTGATAACCCCGAAATGCGCGACTTGATTTATGATTTTTATGCGCTTGGATTTGGCGACCCATACCCAATTTCCGGCTCGCATGGAACAGGGCTTGGCGATTTGTTGGATGCGGTCGTCCGCCATTTCCCGAAACGAGGTCAAGAAGAATATGAGGAAGATGTGATTAAGTTTTGTTTAATCGGGAGACCGAACGTTGGCAAATCGTCCCTTGTTAATGCCATTTTAGGAGAAGAGCGCGTCATTGTCAGCGATATTGCCGGTACGACGCGTGATGCTGTCGATACAACGTTTGTGAGGGACGGACAGGAATATGTTATTATTGACACAGCAGGAATGAGAAAAAGAGGAAAAATTTATGAGAATACCGAAAAATATAGCGTGTTGCGCGCGCTGAAAGCAATTGAACGTTCGGATGTCGTTCTTGTCGTCTTAAACGCGGAAGAAGGCATTATCGAACAAGATAAAAAGATTGCCGGATACGCTCATGAAGCAGGACGCGGTGTCATTATTGTCGTCAATAAATGGGATGCCATTGAAAAAGATGACAAAACGTTGATCGAATTTGAGCGGAAAATTCGCAACCATTTTCCGTTTTTGGACTATGCGCCAGTCCTTTTCGTTTCGGCAAAAACAAAGCAGCGTCTGCATAAACTGTTGCCGCTTGTCCGCATGGTGAGCGAAAATCATGCGCTGCGCGTGCAAACAAATGTGCTGAACGAAGTGATTATGGATGCCGTGGCGATGAATCCAACCCCAACGCATAACGGGCGGCGCTTAAAAATTTATTACATGACGCAAGTGGCTGTAAAACCGCCAACGTTTGTCGTTTTTGTCAATGACCCGGAGCTGATGCATTTCTCCTACGAACGCTTTTTAGAAAACCGCATCCGCGACGCGTTCGGCTTTGAAGGCACGCCGATCAAAATCATCGCCAGACCAAGGAAATAAGAAAAGCGGAAGCGCCGCGTTCAGCCTTCGAAGCCAAATGTTCTTCGCCTGCAGGGGTGCTTGTCACCCCGAGGGCGAAGGTTATTTGGCAGAAGAAGGCTAGGCGCTGGAGCTGGACAATAAGAAAAGCGAAGGCGGCGCGAATAGCTCCCGAAGCGAAATGTTCTCCGCCCGCGGAAGTGCTTGCACTTCAAGGGCGGAGGTTATTTCGCACAAGGGAGCTAGCCGCCGAAGCTAGACAAGAGAGAAAAGCGGAGGGCGCCCAATTTCGCCTAAAAGCAGCCCACGTCCTGTGGGCAACGGCGAAATGTCGCCATCCTGGCTCCGCGAAACGCGCTGGAGGGCCCGCGAGGAGGCTCAGACCAAACAAAGTTTGGTCTTGCGTGGGTTACTCAGAGAAGTTAACTCAATGTGTCGCCGCCGCAGCGGTGCGGAGGTGCCGCGATAGATGACAGATCTTTGGATAAAAGGAAGTGAGAATAGTGGAGCAAATTGCAGTGCTAGGAGCAGGAAGCTGGGGGACAGCGCTTGCGCTGGTCCTTGCCGATAATGGGCATCAAGTCCGGCTATGGGGACAACGTGCGGAACAAATTGAAGAAATAAATCAAAAGCGAACGAACGAAAAATATTTGCCTGGCATTCAACTGCCGGAAGGAATCGTTGGCTATACGGATCTTAGCCAGGCGTTAGACCGTATTCAAACCGTGGTACTGGCTGTGCCGACAAAGGCGATTCGCGAAGTGCTGCGGAAAGTGCGCGATTGCATCCATGAACCGATTACGATCGTTTCTGTCAGTAAAGGAATCGAACCGGACACACATAAGCGTGTTTCCGAAATTGTCGAAGAAGAAATGGGCGAGCTCTTAAAAGATGTTGTCGTTTTATCCGGTCCGAGCCATGCCGAGGAAGTAAGCCTGCGCCACCCGACGACGGTAACCGTTTCCGCGAAAAATATGGAAGCGGCGGAGCGCATTCAAGATTTGTTTATGAATCACCAATATTTCCGCGTTTATACAAACCCTGATTTAATCGGAGTCGAACTGGGCGGGGCGCTGAAAAATATTATCGCGCTAGCGGCCGGCATTACGGACGGATTAGGATATGGGGATAATGCAAAAGCGGCGCTTATGACAAGAGGTCTGGCAGAAATTGCCCGCTTAGGCTGCGCACTTGGCGCTAATCCGCTGACGTTTGCCGGATTAACAGGTGTCGGTGACTTAATTGTCACCTGTACGAGCGTTCATTCACGAAATTGGCGTGCTGGCCATATGTTAGGAAAAGGAAAAAAGCTGGATGAAGTGCTTGAAAGCATGGGAATGGTCGTAGAAGGGGTCAGAACAACGAAAGCAGCCTATCAGCTGGCCAAAAAGCTTGGGGTAAAAATGCCGATTACGGAAGTGCTTTACGAAGTGCTATTTGACGGAAAAGATCCAAAAGACGCGGTAGATTCATTAATGTCGCGCGGAAAGACGCAAGAACTTGACGATTTAATGAATATTCTTACAGAACCGCAACAGGAAAAGTGAAGAAAATAGGCGTTCGATGATACAAGTTGTTTGCGCTCTGCATACAATATCACGAACAATTATAGACTTGAGCTTCCGGATAAAGGGTATTTACAGTTAAACTGAAGTAAAGAAAGCCCCGCTTTACTTCAGTTTTTTTTTGCATGACGGAGAAAACAGACTTAGGTGCAATGAAATACATTTGCTGTTATAATAAGTGTCGAAAAAGGAGGAAAAACGGATGTCGCCAGCTTTAGCGAAAATGTGGATTGCCATTACATCCATGGTATTTATGTTTATTTCCGTCGCTTCTATTTACATTAGCCGCTACAAAGCAAAAAACAAGATCATCCGCTTTATTTTGGCATTCATCGCCTATATTTTGATGATCTTAGCGGGAATTATTATTATTTTTGTCGTCTTTAGCGGCCCTACACCAGAATAACAGTTGCAGTTAAAGGATGGATCGTAAATGAGATGGATCATTCGTTGTATTGCTTCATGTCTGATCGTATTATCCCTTTCCGGTTGTTTATACCCAAAAGAGCGTCTTAAACAAAATCAAATTCCGTATGAAGATCAAGTTGCGGTGGTACAATCAGCAGTAAACCAGTACCGTAAAGCAACAGGGGGGCTTTTGCCGATTAAAACACGCGATATGAAAACACCAATTTACCAGAAGTATCCGATTGATTTCAGCAAGCTAATCCCCCGCTATATGCAGGAACCACCGGGAAACGCTTATGAAAGCGGCGGTGTTTTCCAATATGTCATTGTCGATGCGGAAAAGAACCCAACCGTGAAATTGCTAGACTTGCGTATGGCCGAACGGATTCGTGATTTAAAGCTGCGCTTGCAAATGTATCAAGACAACCATCGATATCCGCCATTTAAGGAAGTGATCGCACCGGGAGTGTTCACGCTCGATTATAAAAAACTCGGTTATAAAGAACCACCGTATGCGGTCAGCCCGTTTTCCGGCAACAATTTGCCGTTTGTCATCGATGGGAGCGGGGAAATTTATATCGATTATCGCATCGACTTATATAATGCATTAAAAAAAGAGAAACATCATTACCGTCCGGGCGAAGATATTCGCGACATATTAGTGAAGCATTCGTTATTCGTGCCCGCCTACTCCCTTCCATATACGATTGACGCACAAACGAAGGAACCAATTTTTTTAACGAAATGAGTCATGAACCCTTCTCTAGAAAAATACATTCTAGAGAAGGGATTTTTTATATCCATTTTAGTCATAAATGAATAGGACAACATCATATTCATATAGTGTCCTACAATACTAGCAAAAAATTTGGTTGTTTATGATAACGACCCAAAGACTGGAGGGGAGTCATTTGGAAAAAGTCGATATTTTTAAAGATATCGCCGAACGGACAGGTGGCGATATTTATTTAGGAGTAGTCGGTGCGGTCCGAACCGGCAAATCGACTTTCATAAAAAGATTTATGGAGCTTGTCGTCATCCCAAATATTAAAAATGAAGCAGATAAAGCGCGTGCGCAAGATGAATTGCCGCAAAGCGCCGCGGGGAAAACAATTATGACCACCGAGCCGAAATTTGTGCCAAATCAAGCGGTGACCGTAAAAGTCGATGAAGGATTGGAAGTAAATATCCGCCTTGTGGACTGCGTTGGCTATGCTGTCCCTGGTGCAAAAGGGTATGAAGATGAAAACGGCCCGCGCATGATCCATACGCCATGGTATGAGGAACCGATTCCGTTCCAGGAGGCGGCGGAAATCGGCACAAGAAAAGTCATTCAAGAACATTCGACGATCGGTGTTGTTATTACGACGGACGGCACGATCGGCGAGATTCCGCGCCAAGATTATATCGAAGCGGAAGAGCGTGTCATTAACGAATTAAAAGAAGTTGGCAAACCGTTTATTATGATTGTGAACACCGTACGCCCGCACCATCCGGAAACGGAAGCGCTCCGCCGCGAGCTGGCGGAAAAATACGATATTCCAGTGCTGGCAATGAGCGTCGAAAGCATGCGAGAAGCCGATGTGTATAACGTGCTTCGTGAAGCATTATATGAATTTCCGGTATTAGAAGTGAATGTGAACTTACCGAGCTGGGTCATGGTGCTCCGCGAAGATCATTGGCTTCGCGAAAGCTATCAAGAAGCCGTGCGCGATACAGTAAAAGACATTAAACGGCTGCGCGATGTCGACAGAGTTGTGCAGCAGTTTAGCGAATATGATTTTATTGAAAAAGCAAGCCTTGCCGGCATTGAAATGGGGCAAGGAATTGCCGAAATCGATTTATACGCGCCGGATGAATTGTATGATCAAATTTTAAAAGAAATTGTTGGCGTGGAAATTCGCGGAAAAGATCATTTATTGCAGCTTATGCAGGACTTTGCCCATGCAAAAGCGGAATATGACCAAATTGCCGATGCATTAAGAATGGTGAAACAAACCGGCTATGGCATTGCGGCGCCGGCGCTTTCCGATATGAGCTTAGACGAGCCGGAAATCATTCGCCAGGGTTCCCGCTTCGGCGTCCGTTTAAAAGCGGTTGCTCCGTCGATTCATATGATTAAAGTAGATGTCGAATCGGAATTTGCACCAATCATCGGCACGGAAAAACAAAGCGAAGAACTCGTCCGCTATTTAATGCAAGATTTTGAAGACGACCCACTCTCGATTTGGAATTCCGATATTTTCGGACGATCACTCAGCTCGATTGTCCGCGAAGGAATTCAGGCAAAACTAGCGCTGATGCCGGAAAATGCCCGTTATAAACTAAAAGAAACGCTAGAGCGCATCATTAACGAAGGCTCCGGTGGTTTAATTGCCATTATTCTATAAAAAGGACTCCATGTTTGGAGTCTTTTTTTTGTCGACAGGTGGTGCAAATGAATAGAAACCCTTAAAAAACAAGGATTTTATCTTGATAACCTATGACGCATATGGTAATCTTTTATCAGAAAAAGTTGCTATTCATTGGCAACGAAAGCCTGTGCCGGAAGTCATCGGGATGAAGCGGAACTGCTTTTGAACCAAGCCGAAGGGCGAGAAACACCCTATGAAAGTCTAGCGGAACAAGAATGTCTACGCGAAGGAGCAGAAAAACTCTTTTATTCGAACGTGCCGATTTCCAAAGCTTTTTGGTGAAATATACTTAAATTTTATCGATTTGCAGAAAAATATGTTGAATTATAGCGATAAATTGGTTAATATTAGGCATGTCACCACATTTTATACGTATAGAAATGCACGAAAGTGTGAAGAAATGGTATTAAGCAAGTAATTTTAACAATCCTCTTGGGAGGAGGTGAGTGGCATGAATAAGACAGAATTAATTAATGCAGTTGCTGAAACTAGCGGTCTTTCCAAAAAAGATGCAACAAAAGCGGTAGACGCTGTATTTGAATCTATTACAGAAGCGCTAAGAAAAGGCGATAAAGTCCAATTAATCGGTTTCGGGAACTTTGAAGTGCGCGAGCGCGCAGCTCGTAAAGGGCGCAACCCACAAACAGGGGAGGAAATGGAAATCCCTGCGAGCAAAGTTCCTGCATTCAAACCAGGTAAAGCTCTTAAAGATGCTGTAAAATAAGCTTACATAAAGGAGCTTAGAAGGAAGGGTAAGCGACGCGCTGCCCTTCTTTTTTGCTTTTTTTTCGTTATCTATGCTAGAATCGGATTACATTCAGCTTTTATGATGCAGGAGGATGTTGCTTGTATGTCACATGTGAATTATGAACAAATCGAATATGCCGTTCGGTTAATTTTAGAAGCGATTGGCGAAGATCCCAATCGCGAAGGACTGATCGACACGCCAAAGCGGGTTGCGAGAATGTATGCCGAAGTATTTGCGGGATTGCACGAAGATCCGAAGGAACATTTTCAAACAGTGTTTAGCGAAGACCATGAAGAGCTTGTGCTTGTGAAAGATATTCCGTTTTATTCAATGTGCGAGCATCATTTAGTCCCGTTTTTCGGGGTTGCCCATGTCGCCTACATTCCTCGTGAAGGGAAAGTGACAGGATTAAGCAAACTGGCGCGGGCAGTCGAGGCGGTCGCGCGCCGCCCGCAATTGCAAGAACGCATTACGGCGACAGTGGCCGATTCGATTGTAGAAGCGCTCGATCCCCACGGCGTGATGGTCGTTGTCGAAGCGGAACATATGTGCATGACGATGCGCGGCGTAAAAAAACCGGGAGCGAAAACAGTGACCACGGCGGTGCGCGGCGTGTTTGCAACCGATCAAAACGCCCGGGCCGAAGTGTTATCCCTCATAAAAGCATAAAAAATGCAAATCCTTTTAAAAAAGGAGGAGAGAATGATGCACGTAAATAGCGATTATGTAGTTATTAAAGCGCTAGAGGACGGAGTGAATGTCATCGGATTAACAAGAGGAGCGGATACACGTTTTCATCATTCGGAAAAGCTCGATAAAGGCGAAGTGTTGATTGCTCAATTTACGGAGCATACATCGGCGATTAAAGTGAGAGGAAAGGCGTATATTCAAACAAGACACGGTGAAATTGAGTCAGAAGGGAAAAAGTAATTGTACTATTTTTATGAAACTAGAGCGTTTACAAAAAAATTATGGTATAATTACTCCGTTGTATTGTATGCAAATTTTTGTGGGACAAGGGTGATGATTTTGAAACACATCATGAAAAAAATTGCATTATTAAAAGAACAAATCGAACGCTTTCTCCATCATTCTTATTTGTTCGAGCATATACCAGCGAGACAAATCGATGAAGACCGCATTTTGTTATCCTTATCCGTATTGGAAGATGCAGACATTGCTCCAGAGAAAGTCGATCACTATATTATTCCGATGATGCTTGTGCAAATCGCCCTTGATACCCATGATGAAGTAACAAATTCTGTTTCCGAGGAAAATGATTTAAAAACGCAGCAATTAGTTGTCCTTGCCGGCGACTTATACAGCGGTTTATATTACGATTATTTAGCGAAGTTGAATGAAATTCCGCTCATTCGTCTCTTTGCGGAGGCGATTCGCGATATCAACGAGCATAAAGTACGGTTGTATCAAAAAGACATTGAGCGGATCGAAACGTTATTTGACAGCGTCGGAACGATTGAATCCGCATTAATTTGCAAAATGGCGACCCATTTTTCCACTCCTGTATGGAGAAAATTTTCTTATTATTATTTGCTGTTAAGACGATTAAACTTGGAAAAAGAGACGTTCGTTCGTTCCGGTTCTTCCGTTTTGTTTGAACAAATGGAAAACATTATCTTTCCAAAATCCAAAACGGTCACGAAAGAGCAGAAGCAATATTTGCTCCATATTTGCAATCGATATATCGACCATTGCAAAGAGGCGTTGTTAAACGCGAAATTACAAGTCAATGAGATGTTGCAAATCCGCATTTCTGAGCTAACTGGCGGTTTTTCAACCATCGCCAAAAAGACGGTGGAAGAAGGGTAGAAGTATGCAGCAATCGAAAGAAGAACGAGTTCACCATGTGTTTGAAAAAATTTATCAACACTATGACCGCATGAATTCGGTCATTAGCTTTCGGCGCCATCTTAAATGGCGGGAAGATACGATGAAGCGGATGAATGTCCAAAAAGGAAAAAAAGCGCTCGATGTTTGCTGCGGCACAGCTGATTGGACGATTGCGCTCGCCGAAGCGGTCGGTCCAAGCGGTGAAGTATATGGGCTTGATTTCAGCCAAAACATGTTAAAAGTAGGGGAACAAAAGGTAAAAGAGCGGCAGTTGACGAACGTCAAGCTTATTCACGGCAATGCGATGAATTTGCCGTTTCCTGATAATACGTTTGACTATGTGACGATCGGCTTTGGGCTGCGCAATGTGCCTGACTATATGACCGTGCTAAAAGAAATGTACCGCGTCGCAAAGCCGGGCGGAAAGGTCGTTTGTCTCGAAACATCGCAGCCGACGCTAATCGGCTTTCGTCAGTTATATTATTTTTACTTTCGCTTTATTATGCCTTTATTCGGAAAATTATTTGCGAAAAGTTATGAAGAATACTCGTGGCTTCAAGAATCGGCTCGCGATTTTCCGGGCAGAGATGAGCTGGCGCAAATGTTTCGCGAAGCCGGTTTTGTCGATATCGAAGTGAAGCCGTACACCTTTGGCGTTGCCGCGATGCACTTAGGTTATAAACGATAATAGTTAAGGTGAACATCATGAAGTTAAAGGCGATGTATTCATTTTTGAATGCAGATTTACGCAAAGTGGAAAAAGAGTTAGAACAAACAATCCAGTCCGAGTATGCGCAGCTTAGCGAGGCGGCGCTGCATTTATTGCAGGCGGGCGGAAAGCGGATCCGTCCCGTTTTTGTATTGCTTGCCGCCAAATTTGGCAATTATGATATCGAGCGCATTAAGCATGTGGCGGTAGCGTTAGAGCTCATTCACATGGCTTCCCTTGTGCATGATGATGTGATTGACGATGCCGAGCTGCGCCGGGGCAGACAGACGATTAAAGCCAAATGGAGCAACCGTTTTGCCATGTATACCGGCGACTATATGTTTGCCCGTTCTCTTGAGAGGATGACACGCCTCGATAATCCGCTTGCCCATCAAGTGTTGGCGAATACAATCGTGGAAGTGTGCCGAGGGGAAATTGAACAAATTAAAGATAAATATCGCTTTGAGCAAAATTTACGTTGCTATTTGCGGCGCATTAGACGCAAAACCGCGCTGTTGATTGCCGCCAGCTGCCAGCTTGGCGCGATTGCGGCCGACGCGCCGAGAGAGGTGGCGGAGCGTCTTTACTTATTCGGGTATTACGTTGGCATGTCGTTTCAAATCACCGATGACATTCTTGATTTTACCGGAACGGAAGCGCAGCTCGGCAAACCGGCGGGGAGCGATTTATTGCAAGGAAATGTAACGCTACCTGTTTTGTTTGCCATGGAAAATGAGCAGCTGAAAGCTAAAATTACAACCGTGGTACGCCCGGAAACAACGGCGGAAGAAATGAAGGAAATTATTGCGCTAATTAAACAAACGGATGCGATTGAAAAATCGTATGTGCTGAGCGACCGGTATTTGCAAAAAGCGCTGCTCGTATTAGAAACGCTGCCAAACAATAAAGCGCGTTCCACATTATATGATATTGCGATGTATATCGGAAAAAGGGATTTTTAGCGCTTTCAAGGAGATTATTGCTATTGGCCGAAAACAATGATACTATTTTGGTGGGGAACCCGGTTTCCTAGTACATATTACAGTAGGGGTGGAGAATAGATGATGGAAAGAACGTTTATCATGGTGAAGCCTGACGGGGTTCAGCGCAATTTAATCGGTGAAATTGTTTCCCGCTTTGAGAAAAAAGGCTTTCAGCTTGTCGGAGCAAAATTAATGCAAGTATCCCGCGAATTAGCGGAACAGCACTATGCCGAGCATAAAGAACGCCCATTTTTTGGCGAATTAGTCGATTTCATTACGTCCGGCCCAGTGTTCGCCATGGTTTGGGAAGGCGAAAACGTCATTGCAACTGCACGGCAAATGATGGGAAAAACGAATCCGCAAGAAGCGGCGCCTGGCACGATTCGCGGCGACTATGGACTTACGGTAGGCAAAAATGTGATTCACGGCTCTGATTCGCCGCAAAGCGCAGAACGCGAAATCAATCTCTTTTTCAAAGAAGAAGAGCTTGTCAATTATTCGAAATTAATCAATCAGTGGGTATACTGAAAAGCCGGTCAGCAATATGACCGGTTTTTTTGTTGCGGTTTTTTCTTTCTCCCCTATCAGCTTTGCGATATACTTATGGCGTAGATAGTTATCATTGGCAAAAGAGAGAAAAGTGGGGAAAAACAGGGATGAACGACTATCAGCAATTTATCGCAAACATCAAGCGGAAAACGGGCATTGACTTGTCTTTGTATAAAGAAGCGCAAATGAAAAGACGGCTGACATCGCTTTATGAAAAAAGAGGACTGAAAAACTTTCAGCAATTTTTTGCAGCGATCGAAAAAGACGAAACGCTGTTTCATGAGTTTTTGGACCGGATTACGATTAACGTTTCCGAATTTTATCGAAATGCGAAACGTTGGGGAGTACTGGAAAAAAAGATTTTGCCGAAACTGCTTGCGCAAAACCGCCGTTTAAAAATATGGAGCGCCGCCTGTTCCACCGGGGAAGAACCGTATACGATAGCCATGATATTATCCAAATTTATGCCGCTGACTCATATCTCGATTCTCGCCACCGATATCGATGAAAACGCGATCGCCCGCGCGCAAATCGGGCTGTATACGGAGCGATCCTTACAGGAAGTTCCGGAAGAAATGAAAAAAAAGTTTTTTACGAAAGAAGGAATGTATTATAAAATAGACGAAAAGATAAAAAAAGCGGTGACATTTAAAAAACATAATTTGCTTGCCGACCCGTTTGGGCGTTTCTTTGATTTAATCGTGTGCCGCAACGTGCTCATTTACTTTACGGAAGAGGCAAAGCAAAAGCTTTATCGTCAATTTAATGAAGCGCTGCGGCCAGGCGGGATTTTGTTTGTCGGAAGCACGGAGCAAATTTTTAATCCGGCTTTATACGGTTTCGAAATAGAAGATACGTTTTTTTATCGCAAAAAATGAATAATTTGCCAAAGAGTTCATCGCCAAGATGAATTCTTTTTTTATCGGAAACTATTTTCATTTTTTAAATTTGTGATATATTTTTACTTAACCGCGTTAAAGAGTTGAAGGGAGAGAAAAACATGCGCTATTTAACAGCAGGGGAATCACACGGGCCGCAGCTGACAACGATTTTGGAAGGAGTGCCAGCGGGGCTCACGCTGCTTGCCGAACATATTAATAAAGAGCTGGCAAGACGACAAAAAGGATATGGGCGCGGGCGGCGGATGCAAATCGAAAAAGACGAAGTGAAAATTTTAAGCGGCGTCCGCCATGGAAAAACGCTTGGTTCGCCGATTACGCTTGTCGTCGAAAACCGCGACTGGAAACATTGGCAAAGCATTATGGCCATTGAACCGATCGATCATGAGGAAGAAGTGAAGCGGAAAGTGACGCGTCCACGTCCGGGACATGCCGATTTAAACGGCGCGTTAAAATACGGGCATCGTGATATGCGCAATGTGCTCGAACGTTCGTCAGCGCGTGAGACAACGGTGCGGGTTGCGGCCGGTGCGGTGGCGAAGCGGATTTTAGAGGATCTTGGCATCCGCGTGGCCGGACATGTGTTGGAAATCGGCGGCATCCGCGCCAAGCGGCTTGATTATCAATCGCTCGCGGAATTGCAGGAAGTGACAGAAGCGTCACCGGTTCGCTGTTTTGATGAAGAAGCAGCCGTTAAAATGATGGAAGCGATCGATAACGCTAAGAACAACGGCGACTCGATCGGCGGCATCGTCGAGGTGATTGTCGAAGGAGTGCCGGCAGGGGTAGGAAGCCATGTTCATTATGACCGCAAGCTCGATGCCAAAATTGCCGCCGCGATCGTCAGCATCAACGCCTTTAAAGGGGTGGAGTTTGGAATCGGCTTTGAAGCGGCGCGCCGCCCGGGAAGCGAAGTGCACGATGAGATTATTTGGAGCAAGGAAAAAGGGTTTACGCGCCGGACGAACCGCGCTGGCGGCTTTGAAGGCGGAATGACAACCGGTATGCCGATTGTCGTGCGCGGAGTGATGAAGCCGATTCCAACGCTGTATAAGCCGTTGCAAAGCGTAGACATTGAAACGAAAGAGCCGTTCGCGGCCAGCATTGAGCGCTCGGACAGCTGTGCCGTGCCGGCGGCCAGCGTTGTTGCTGAAGCGGTAGTGGCCTGGGAAGTAGCCGCGGCGATCGTCGACCAATTCGGCCAGGATCGCATGGACCTCATTAAGGAAAACGTTGAAAAAATGCGCCGCTATGCAAGGGAGTTTTAATTATGAAACAATTGCTTATTGAAACGAAAACAAAACAGTATCCGCTTTTTCTCGGGGAGGGGATTATCCATTCCCTGCCGGAAATTCTTCGTTCTTTATCTTTTCCTAAAGGAACGAAACTGCTGATTATCACCGATCAAACGCTGAAATCGTTGTATTTAGCGGAGCTTCAGGCGCTGCTAGCCGATGACTACGAAGTGTATACGCATGTCATTCCGAGCGGGGAAGGGGCAAAATCGTTCGAGCAATATTATGCATGTCAAACGGCCGCGCTTGAGTGCGGCCTTGACCGTCATTCTTTGATTCTTGCCTTTGGCGGCGGCGTGGTCGGCGACCTGGCCGGATTTGTCGCGGCCACTTATATGCGCGGCATTCGCTATATACAAATCCCAACCACGTTGCTTGCGCATGACAGCGCCGTCGGCGGCAAAGTGGCGATCAACCATCCGCTCGGAAAAAATATGATTGGGGCGTTCCACCAGCCGGAAGCGGTTGTTTATGACATCGCCTTTTTGCGCTCTCTGCCGGAAAAAGAACTGCGCTCCGGCTTTGCCGAAGTCATTAAGCATGCGCTAATCCGCGACCGCCGTTTTTACGAATGGCTGCGTCAGGAAATCCATACGCTTCGTGATTTAACAGGGGAGCGGCTTCAATATTGCATTCAAAAAGGAATTGAAATCAAAGCAAGCGTCGTGCGTGAAGATGAGAAAGAAACGGGAGTCCGCGCCCATTTAAATTTTGGTCATACGCTTGGGCACGCGTTAGAAAGCGAGCTTGGCTACGGTGCGATCACCCATGGCGATGGCGTGGCGCTCGGGATGCTGTTTGCCATTTTTGTCAGCGAAAGAGTATATGGGCGCTCGTTTGCCGACTATCAGTTTCCCGCCTGGTTTCGTACATACGGATTCCCTGTTTCCATCCCAGCATCGCTAAAACTCGAGCGCCTGCTTGAAAAAATGAAAGGCGATAAAAAAGCAAGAGCAGGGATGGTGCGCATGGTGCTGTTAAAAGATATTGGCGAAATAGACATTGAAGCGCTCGACGACGACACCTTATCCGTACTGCTTTGTGAATTTGCCCAACGGGAGGAGGGAAAGCCATGATCCGCGGCATTCGGGGAGCGATTACGGTAGAGCGCAATGAAGCGAACGAAATTGTCGACGCCACGGAAACGTTGCTGAGAGAAATGATTCGGGCTAATGACGTCGCAGCAAGCGACGTATCGTTTGTGCTTATTTCGGTGACCGATGATATTACCGCGGCCTTTCCGGCGCAAGCGCTCCGCCGTTTGGAAGGGTGGACGTACGTACCGGTCATGTGCATGCGGGAAATTCCGGTGCCGAATTCTTTGCCGCGCTGCATCCGGGTGATGATGACCGTTCATACGACGAAAAAACAAGAAGAAATCTCTCATGTTTATTTGCGGGATGCAGCCGTCTTGCGGCCGGATTTGTCGTTGACAAAAAAAACCGAAATGTAATATGATAGGAAACAAAGCAGTAAGTAAGCAGAGTGAGAGCAGAGTTTAGGGTAGATGAGAATGAGCGAGTTTAGTTGAGGTGAGCGTTTGCTAAATGAATGCAAAGTCTACCCAAAGGCATCTCTGTCTTTGGGTTTTTTTATTCCCCGATTTCGCCTCATAAACCCTCATTCTCCATCCGAATAAACGGAGGGAGAGAATCATGTCCAACTATACGCTTGCCGCATTTTTGGAAGATGCGCGCTATTTCCGCACGATTCCGATTGTGCGCCGCTTTTTAGCCGATGTATTCGAGCCGCTTAAAATCTTTGAAAATTTGCGCGAGGATGCGGTGTTTTTACTAGAAAGCAAAGATGATCAGTCGCCGTGGGCGCGCTATTCCTTCATCGGCTTGTCGCCGTTTTTGACGCTAGAAAGTGAAACGGGTCACACGTTTTCTGTCATCGATGAGCGCGGTGAAGAAATAGCAAACACTTCTTCGCTGAAAGAAGCGTTTTGCTTCATCGAGCAAAAGCTTTGCGTCAAGCGGCTGAACGAAGCGGTTCCGTTTACTGGCGGTGCAGTCGGCTTTTTAGGGTATGACTTTATTTCCGCCATTGAAAAAGTTCCCATTCATCCAAACCGGGACCTTTCCATGAAGATCGGCTATTTTACTTTTTGCGAATCTTTGATCGTATTAGACCACCATAAACGCGAGCTTCTCTTCATCCATTACGTCCGTTTAACGGAGCAAGACTCGGAGGAAACAAAGAAGCACAAGTATGAACAAGGGCTTAAACGGATCGCTGCCTTAATGAAAAAAGCTGCAAGCGGAAGAGAAGAACGTTTGTTATTGCTTGATCACGCAGACGAAGAAACGAGTGTTTCCTTTCAAAGGGTTATCTCGAATTATGACAAAACAAGATTTTTACAAGATGTAGAGACGATCAAACGCTATATTGCCAGCGGGGACGTGTTTCAAGCGGTTTTATCGCAGCGGTTTGTCGTACCGGTTCGCGTCAGCGGATTTCAAGTATACCGGATGTTACGCCATATTAATCCATCGCCATATATGTTTTACTTTCGCCTCGATGATTTTGAAATTGTCGGCAGCTCCCCGGAAAAGCTCATTCAAGTGTACAACCGCCATATGGAAATTCACCCGATCGCCGGAACGAGAAGGCGAGGACGGTCGACGGAAGAGGATGAGCAGCTTGCCGACGAGCTTTACCATGACCCGAAAGAACGAGCCGAACATTATATGCTCGTCGATTTAGCCCGTAACGATATCGGGAAAGTGGCCAAATACGGAACGGTTCGGACGCCCGTATTAATGGAAATCGGCAAGTTTTCGCACGTCATGCATTTAATTTCGAAAGTAACAGGCGAACTAAAGGAAGAGGTGCATCCGATTGACGCCTTGCTTGCCGCGTTTCCGGCCGGCACGGTAAGCGGTGCGCCAAAGGTAAGGGCGATGCAAATTTTACAGGAGCTAGAGCCGACGGCGCGCAATTTGTATGCCGGCACGATTGCCTACATCGGCTTTGACGGCAATATCGATTCGTGCATTGCGATTCGCACGGCGATCGTCAAAGACGGCTGCGCGTATGTGCAGGCCGGCGCGGGGATTGTCGCTGATTCGGTTTCCGAACTCGAATGGAAAGAAACGTGTAATAAGGCGAGCGCCTTAATGAAGGCGATTGAGCGTGCGGAACAATTATTTATGCGAGGGGAGAGTCTATATGTTGAAACAACTTCTTCACAAATGTATTGACGGATATGTGCTGACGGAGGAAGAAGCGTATGAAGCGATGATGGCAATTATGTCCGGCGAAGCGACGGCAAGCCAAATTGCCAGCTTTTTATCGATTTTGCGTTTGCGCGGGGAAACGGTCGATGAATTGACGGGATTCGTGAGAGCGATGCGCAGCCGCATGATGACCATCGATTATGAAGAAGAAGTGATCGATACGTGCGGAACGGGAGGAGACGGGGCGTCGACGTTCAATATTTCCACAACAGCAGCGATCGTCATTTCCTCGCTTGGCGTTAAAGTGGCGAAGCACGGCAATCGCGCCGTTTCCTCCAAAAGCGGAAGCGCGGACGTGCTAGAAGCGCTTCGCATTGATATTCAAGCAACTCCAGAGGATGCGAAACAAGCATTAAAAACGAAAGGATTAGCGTTTTTATTTGCGCCGCTGTATCATTCGGCGATGAAACATGCCGCCCTGCCGCGGAAAGAGATCGGCTTTCGCACCGTATTTAATCTCATTGGGCCGCTCGCCAATCCAGCACACTGCAAGCGGCAAGTCATCGGGGTTTATTCGACGCAGTACGCGGAAAAACTCGCAGAAACGCTGCGCCGCCTTGGCTCTGAACATGTTTTATTCGTAACGGGAAAAGATGGACTCGATGAATGCAGCATTGCCGCGGAAACGGATGTGGTCGAACTGAAACATGGGGAAATCCGCCGTTTTGTCATCACGCCGGAACAATACGGGCTTGCGCGCGGAAAATTGGAACATATTCAAGTACACACCGTTAAGCAGAGCGCCGAGCTATTAAAGGCGGTCATGGAAGGAAAAGCCAATGAAAGCGCGACTAATATCGTCCTTCTAAATGCCGGCGTCGCCTTATATGCGGCGGGGAAAGCGGACACGATTCACGAAGGCGTGGAGATGGCGAAAGAAGCGCTGCTGACAAAGAAAGCATATGAACAATTTGAGCGCTTGCGTCTGAAAGAGGTGGAAAAATATGCTTGAGCAAATTATTGCCACGAAACGCGAAGAAATGAAAACACTCACCTTGCCGGAGCCGCTGCCAGCGAGAAAGCAGCGTTCGCTGCGGGCAGCGCTCGAGCAGCCGAACCGCTCGCTTGGCTTAATTGCTGAAGTGAAAAAGGCTTCTCCGTCCAAAGGGGTCATCCGCTCGGATTTCCAGCCCGTCGATATTGCTAAAGCGTATGAAAAAGCGGGTGCCGATGCGATTAGCGTATTGACGGATGAACGTTATTTCCAGGGACATCGCTGCTATTTGCGCGAGGTGAAGGAGGCGGTAGGCATTCCGGTTTTGCGCAAAGATTTTATTATCGACCGCTTGCAGATTGAGGAGAGCGTGCGCATCGGCGCCGATGCGATTTTATTGATCGGCGAAGCGCTGCCGCCAAAAGCGTTGTACGAATTGTATCAAGAGGCGTATGACAAAGGGCTGGAATGTTTAGTCGAGGTGCATGCGCGCGAAACGCTGGAGCAAATTTTGGATTTGTTCATCCCAGAGATGATCGGGATTAATAATCGTGATTTGCACACGTTTGTGACGACTTTGGAAACAACCGAAAAAGTGGCTCCATTGATCCCGCCTTCGAGCATCATCGTCAGCGAAAGCGGCATCGCCACTTTCGCTGATGTCAAGAAAGTGCAAACGTACGGGGCGAACGCCATGCTTGTCGGCGAAGCGCTGATGTGCAAAGACGATGTGGAGGCGGCGGTATATGAATTGTTCGGGGAGGTCGATTCGCTTGCCCGTCCGTCTTAAATATTGCGGCAACCGTTCCGCGTCGGATTTGCGAAAATCACTGCAAAGCAAAGCGGATTACATCGGGCTGATTTTTGCCGAAAGCAAGCGGAAAGTAGAAGTGGAAGAAGTAAAGCAATGGCTGCAAACGATCGAGCTTGGCAAGAAGCAGCTTGTCGGCGTGTTTGTCAATGCGCCGACGGAGCTGGTTGCCAACATAGCATCGCAGCTGCCGCTTGCGGTCATTCAATGCCACGGCCATGAAACGGCGGCGCATGTCGCAGCGATCAAAGAAGCGACAGGACTGGCTGTCTGGAAGGCGATTCATCATGATGAAGATGCCGTTAGAAAGATGCAACAATACGCCGGCGTAGCTGACGGCTATGTCGTTGATAGCCGGGTAAGCGGGGCATGGGGCGGAACAGGAGTAGCATTTGACTGGAGCAATGTTCCGCTTTATTTAGAAGAAGCGGCCCGGCAAGCCGTCCCTTGCTTTATTGCCGGGGGGATTACGCCGGAAAATGTCGAGCGGCTTTTAGCCTATCGGCCGTACGGTATTGACATTAGCAGCGGGATTGAAGAAAACGAGGAAAAAAGCGTGGAAAAAATGAAAGAAATCGAAAAGAAGGTGGCGAACTATGTATAACGTTCCAAACGAGAATGGCAGATTTGGAGATTTCGGGGGAAAATTTGTGCCGGAAACGTTAATGCTTCCGCTTGAGGAAATAGAAGAAGAACTAACGAAGGCACTGGCCGATGAGACGTTTAAAGCGGAGTATATCCGCATTTTGCAGCAATATTCCGGGCGTCCGACCCCGCTTACGTTTGCGCCGAATTTAACGAAACTGCTAAACGGCGCTAAAATTTATTTAAAGCGCGAAGATTTAAACCATACCGGCGCTCATAAAATCAATAACGCCATCGGCCAGGCGCTTTTGGCGAAGCGGATGGGCAAGAAAAAAATTATTGCTGAAACGGGGGCGGGGCAGCACGGGGTCGCCGCAGCCACCGTAGCGGCGCATTTCGGCATGGAATGCATCGTTTTCATGGGGGAAGAAGATATTAAACGGCAGGAATTAAACGTTTTTCGCATGAAAT
This sequence comes from Parageobacillus genomosp. 1, assembly GCF_000632515.1. GTDB lineage: Bacteria > Bacillota > Bacilli > Bacillales > Anoxybacillaceae > Saccharococcus. The sequence continues at coordinate 2,259,105 of NZ_CM002692.1, read as the reverse complement.
TGCTAGGTGCCGTGGTGGTTCCGGTATACAGCGGCAACCGGACCCTAAAAGACGCGACGAACGAAGCGATTCGCTATTGGGTGCAGCATTGCGACGACCATTTTTATATGATCGGCTCTGTCGTCGGGCCGCATCCGTATCCAAAAATGGTGCGCGAATTTCAGCGCATCATCGGAGATGAAGCGAAGCAGCAGTTTCTTGAGCGCGAAGGAAAGCTGCCGGACGTCATTGTCGCGTGCGTGGGCGGCGGAAGCAACGCGATCGGCATGTTTTATCCGTTTTTGGAGGATGATGTGCAGCTTGTCGGCGTAGAAGCGGCCGGGAAAGGAGTCGATACCCCGTATCACGCCGCGACGATCACCAAAGGCACGAAAGGCGTTATCCACGGCTCTTTAACATACTTGCTGCAAGATGAATACGGGCAAATTATCGAACCGTATTCCATTTCAGCCGGCCTCGACTATCCAGGCGTGGGTCCGGAACATGCGTATTTGGCGAGCATCGGCCGCGTCTGCTACGAAAGCGTGACCGATGAGGAAGCGATCGCCGCGTTTCAATTGTTATCACGGGAAGAGGGAATTATTCCGGCGATCGAGTCGGCACACGCATTGGCCAAAGCAGTGGAACTGGCGAAAACGATGGACAGCAGCCAAACGGTGCTCGTTTGTCTATCGGGCCGTGGGGATAAGGACGTGCAAACGATGATGCGCTATGTCAACGTAAAGGAGGATGACGACGTTGCCGCTATGTACCGTAACTAAACCGATGTTTATTCCGTTTATTGTCGCCGGAGATCCAAGCCCAGATATTACGGTGGAACTGGCGCTTACGCTTCAAGAAGCAGGCGCTGATATGTTAGAGCTTGGTGTGCCGTATTCCGACCCGCTTGCGGATGGCCCGATTATTCAGCGGGCGGCCGCCCGGGCGCTCTTCGGACAGATGACGCTGCAAAAAGCGGTCGAATTAGTTCCGAAAATGCGAAAAAAAGGTGTGAAAATTCCAGTTATTATCTTTACGTATTACAATCCTGTGTTACAATTAGGAGAAGAATACTTTTTTGCTTTAGCGCAAAAAAACGGAGTCGATGGGGTGTTAATTCCGGATCTTCCGTTTGAAGAAAGTGGCCCGCTTCGCCAGCTTGGCGAAAAAACAGGCATCCCGCTTATTTCGCTAGTGGCGCCGACATCGAAAAAGAGGATGGAAACCATCGCTTCCCATGCACAAGGGTTTTTATACTGTGTCTCATCGCTCGGGGTAACTGGGGTGCGCGACACGCTACCGGAAACATTAAACGACTTTTTAGCGGAAGTAAAGCGGCATAGCCGCGTCCCTGTCGCTGTCGGATTTGGCATCTCCACTAGCGAACAAGTGAAGATGCTAAAAGACTATTGCGACGGTGTAGTCATTGGCAGTGCGCTCGTGCAAAAAATAGAGCAGCTGAATGAACAGCTGCAAACTCCAGCAAACAAAGAAGAGGCGCTTGCCGAGTTTCAACGTTACGCCCGTTCGCTTGCAGCGCCGCTGAAGCGCGCATGTTTATCACAATGAAAGCTCGAAATAAGGAGTGTCGTTATGGAAATCAAAGCACAGTTAAGGGGTTTGCTCCCTTATCAGCCGGGAAAATCGATTGAAGAAGTGAAGCGGCAGTACGGACTTTCTGATATTATTAAACTAGCATCGAATGAAAATCCATACGGATGTTCCCCAGCTGTGAAAGAGGCGATCATCCGCGAATTAGACCATCTTGCCGTTTATCCAGACGGATATGCACGTCTGCTGCGGGAAAAAGTGGCGGCGCATTTAGGCGTAAAAGAAACGCAGCTTATTTTTGGCAACGGGTCGGATGAAATCATACAAATTATTTCCCGCGCGTATTTATCGGCTGGCACGAACACGGTCATGGCTGCGCCGACATTTCCGCAATATCGTCATAATGCGGTCATCGAAGGAGCGGAAATTCGCGAAATTCCGCTTGTTAATGGACGCCATGATTTAGAGGCGATGCTTGCGGCCGTTGATGAAAAGACGCGTGTCGTTTGGATCTGCAACCCGAATAACCCGACTGGAACGTATGTCACGGAACAGGAGCTGCAATCATTTTTGGAGCGCGTTCCTAAACATGTCCTGGTGGTGCTTGACGAGGCATATTATGAATACGTGATGGCGGACGATTATCCGCAAACCGTTCCACTTCTTACGCAATATGATAATCTCATGATTTTGCGGACGTTTTCGAAAGCATATGGACTGGCGGCGCTCCGGGTCGGATATGGCATTGCCAGCGAAACGCTTATTCAAGGGATGGAGCCGGCGCGCGAGCCATTTAATACATCCAGCATCGCACAGGCCGCAGCGGTCGTAGCACTAGATGACCAAGCGTTTATCCGTGCCTGTTCGGACAAAAACAGAGAAGGGCTCGAGATGTTTTACCGTTTTTGCGACGAAAACGGCTTGCGCTACTATCCTTCGCAAACGAATTTCATTTTGATTGATTTTACGATCGAAGGAAATGAAGTGTTTCAATATTTGCTCGAGCGCGGCATTATCGTCCGTTCCGGCAATGCGCTCGGCTTCCCGACGTCCGTGCGCATTACCATTGGTTCAAAAGAGCAGAACGAACGGGTGATCAGCGCGTTGACGCAAATGATCCGGGAAAAACAACTTGTATAGCGGATGAACCGTCCCGTTGCTTTCCAAGGCAGCGGGCGCATTTTTCCACTTCATCCCGTGACTTAAGTCTTGGGATGAAGTGGAAAACGGTTTTGAATCGAGCCGGCAGGGCGCTAAACATGTTTATCCATGAAAGTTTGACGGAAAAAGAGTAAGTGCGTGCACGCAGGTGCAGGAAAAACTCTTTAGTACGTCAGAACCCACCGACGTTAGTCGTGTGGAGGTTCAGATGAAGAAGGTGAAGCAATTGGAAGGAAACATCTTTGTCGTTGGCCTCGGCTTAATTGGCGGGTCGATCGCGCTGGCGGTGAAAAAAGCACATCCGGCCGCCGTCATTATCGGATATGACGTCAACAAACAGGAGCTGAAGCTTGCCCGCTCCTTAAAAGTGATTGATGAAGCCGCTTCATCGCTCGAACAGGGGATGGAGAAAGCGGACTTGATTATTTTGGCGACGCCTGTCATGCAGACGGAAAAAATTTTGGCGCAAATGCCCGTCCATCTGCTAAAAGAAAACGTGATTGTTACTGATGTAGGAAGCACCAAGCAGCGGATTGTCCACCATGCGCAGCGGTTAGGAAAGCAAGGAATCACGTTTATCGGCGGCCACCCGATGGCGGGTTCGCATAAAAGCGGCGTTGCTGCAGCGCGGGCGCATTTGTTTGAGAACGCTTTTTACGTATTGACGCCGACAAACGGGGTAGCAGCGGAAAAAATCGAGCGCCTCAAAGAATGGCTGAAAGGGACGAAAGCGCAGTTTGTCGTGCTGTCCCCGGAGGAACACGACCGTATTACCGGGGTGATCAGCCACTTTCCGCATATTATCGCCGCAAGCCTTGTTCACCAAGCCCAACAGTATGAAAAAGAAAATCCGCTTGTCAGTCGCCTTGCCGCGGGAGGCTTTCGCGATATTACGCGCATCGCCTCGAGCAACCCGGAAATGTGGCGCGATATTTTTTTACATAATAAGGACGAGCTTTTAACGTTGTTTGACCGCTGGATCGCCGAGATGAAAAAGCTCCGTTCCATCGTGGAAGAGGAAAACAGCGCAGCGATTTATCATTATTTCCTAGAGGCAAAACAATTTCGCGACGGCCTGCCGGTGCGGACGAAAGGAGCGATTCCATCGTTTTACGATTTATATGTCGATGTGCCCGATTACCCCGGAGTTATTTCCGAAGTCACTGGCTATCTAGCCAAAGAGAACATCAGCATCACCAACATCCGCATTATTGAAACAAGGGAAGAAATATACGGGGTATTGCGGCTCAGCTTTCAAAGCGAAGAAGATCGCGCGAAGGCGAAAGCATGCATACAAAAACATACGAATTATGAAACGTATGAAGTGTAAAATGGAGGGGGAGCCGTGCAGTTACGAACCAATATTTCATCATTGCAAGGAATCATCCATGTACCCGGCGATAAATCGATTTCCCACCGCGCGGTGATGTTGGGAGCGATGGCGCGCGGTACGACGACGATCGAAAATTTTTTACCGGGGGAAGATTGCTTAAGCACGATTGATTGCTTCCGGAAAATGGGGATAGTGATCCGGCAGGATGGAAGCCATGTTGTTGTCGAGGGAAAAGGACGGGACGGATTACAAGAGCCGTCTGACATTTTACATGTCGGCAATTCGGGGACAACAGCGCGGCTATTGCTTGGCATTCTAGCTGGATGTCCGTTTCACGCCTGCCTCATCGGCGACGAATCGATCGCCAAACGGCCGATGGGAAGAGTGACGAAGCCGCTGAAAATGATGGGGGCGCGCATTGACGGGCGCGAACATGGAAACTATACGCCGATATCAATCCGCGGCGGTGAACTTCAGCCGATTCATTATGAATCTCCTGTGGCGAGCGCGCAAGTAAAATCGGCAATTTTATTGGCGGGCTTAGCGACGAATGGCACGACAGCAGTAACGGAGCCACATCGTTCCCGCGATCATACGGAGCGCATGATCCGGCTGTTTGGTGGCGATGTGGCGGTAGACGGTCTTACGGTATCGGTTACAGGGCCGCAGCGGCTGGCAGGGACCAGCATATACGTTCCTGGAGATATTTCTTCAGCCGCCTTTTTCTTAGTGGCAGGCGTTATTGTTCCAAACAGCGAAATTACGTTAAAAAACGTCGGATTAAATCCAACAAGAACCGGAATTATTGATGTGTTGCAAAAAATGGGCGCCGATATAACGATTGCGAACGTTCGCAATGAACAAACCGAGCCGCTTGGCGATATTACCGTCCGCACTTCGACGTTAACAGCAACGGAAATTAGCGGCGAATTAATTCCGCGGTTAATCGATGAGATTCCGATCATTGCCCTCCTGGCCACCCAGGCGGAAGGAACGACAGTTATAAAAGATGCAAGTGAACTAAAAGTGAAGGAAACGAACCGAATTGATACGGTCGTGACCGAATTAAGAAAGCTCGGTGCCGAGATTGAAGCGACGGAAGACGGCATGATCATTCATGGCAAATCAGCTTTAAAAGCAGAGGAAGCTGTTGTCGACAGTCATGGCGATCATCGCATTGGCATGATGTTGGCGATTGCCGCCTGCATTACGAAAGGAACCGTCCATTTAAAACATCCGGAAGCGGTCGCTGTTTCATATCCGGCGTTTTTTGACCATCTTCATTCTTTAATGTAAATGTCAGTCAAAAAGCAAGAAACGGTATGCCGATTTCTTGCTTTTTTTATTCATATGTCTTCTGATTCCCTCATAGCCTGTCGTAAAGGGGGAATGAAGACATGCCGTATATTATTGAAAGCGCATGCGTTCTTCGTGAAGAACGGCTGCAGCACTGTGCGCTCGTGGTGGATCATAATCGCATCGACTACATAGGTGAACAGGTGAAGCACTATGCATGGATGCGCATGGAAATAGGGGATATGATCGTCACACCCGGGCACGTGATGGTCGATTTTTCTTTTCAGCAGCCGCGGACATTTGCCCAATTTAAACAATATGTTCAGCAATACCTCATCAAAAACGGCTGCACTACGCTGCTGGCTGTTTGTGACGTTCCTTCGGAGCAGGAGCTCGCTTCCGCACTGCGTAAGCTTCGACAGCATTTGCTAAACAGCCCCATCGATTATTTCATCGGCGTAAAAGTACCCGCCCGCATGCTGACTCCGTCCTTTGTGCTTGCCTGCAGGAGATGGAAAATACGAGTCATTTTTGTTGAAATTGAGGAGAGCGATGTTTTGCATTCTGTGCCATGGTATTGGATTGCCGACATCATGAAAACAGCTCCGCTAGCCTTTGTGCCATATTGGCCGAACGAAAAGAGAATGAAAAAGCAGGAAGCAGCATGGCGAAACTTGCTTGCTGCGCACCATATTCCATTTGTTCCGTTTCCGCTGCGGGAGCGAACGCCGCTAAGGCTGAATGTGTTAAAAAAAATTGGCATTTATCCGCAAAAAGGAGATCTGCGGATTGGCGGCGAAGTAGATTATAATCTATATAGGAAGGAAGCGATGAGCCGTTTAGTTGCCGAAACGCTTATTGTCGATTATGATAATCATGTTCCGGTTGTTACAGTTCATAAAGGAAGGTTGCTGAAGGTGGAAAATCAACTTTATTTTTACCCCGGATTTGGCACGGAGCGGATCATCCGTGCAGCTGGGATGTTTGTTGCACATTTTTCGTAAGGAAGGGTTTATGTCTATGACACGCGTCGAAGAAATTGTCCGTTTGGTCGAAAATGGAGAAGTGAATAAAGCGTTATCTTTGGTACCTGAGGTGAAGAAAACCGGAAGCGATGAAGAAAAATATGAACTTGCCGATTACTTATATTCGTGGGGAATGCTAGAAGAAGCAAAAGAACTGCTCGAAGAGTTATCATTTCGCTATCCGGACGAAGGGGAAATCCGTTTGTTTTTGGCGGAAGTATATACAGAGCTCGACGAAGAGGACAGGGCGCTTGAGATTTTAACGCAAATTGAGGAAGACGACCCGCTGTTTGCACGCGCCTGTCTGCTTGCCGCCGATCTGTATCAAATGCAGGGGCTTGAGGAAGTCAGCGAACGAAAGTTAAAGCAGGCATATGAAAAAATGCCGGATGAACCGATTATTCAATTTGCCTTAGCGGAGCTATATTTTTCGATGGGGCAATATACAAAAAGCATTCCATTTTACGAAAAAGTGCGGGAAAAAACAAAGGAAATGGCCGGTACCCTCATTGCTGAGCGGCTTGCCGAGGCGCTCAGCCTATGCGGGGAATTTGAGCAGGCGCTGCCATATTACGACGAAGCGCTAAAAACAAAAGTCGACAGCCGATTGTTATTCGGCTATGGGTTTACGGCATTCCAAGCGGAATATTACCAAACCGCCATTGAAAAGCTAAGCGAGCTAAAAGAGCTCGATCCGGAATACGTCCCGCTTTACTTGTACTTAGCGAAAGCGTATGAGCATGAAGGAAAGCTGAAAAAAAGCTATGACATTGCCAAGGAAGGCATCCATGTCGATGAGTGGAACAAAGAATTGCTACTCTATGCCGGAAAAATGGCGCTAAAGCTTCGAAAGCCGGATGAGGCGGAATCATGGCTGAGAAAAGCGATCGAAATCGACCAAGGCTATATTGAAGCGCTGACGACGTTATGTGCGCTGCTCTTGCACGAGGAGCGGTACGAAGATGTTGTTTCTTGCCTCGAGGAAGCGCTGGCGCAAGGAGAGTATGACCCGCAGTTTGAATGGGATTTAGCGCGTGCGAAACATAAGCTTGAAATGTATTCCGATGCATTAAACCACTACCAAGAGGCATATACTTTCTTTAAGAATAACGTTGATTTCCTTGAGGAGTACGGCTATTTTCTCATCGAAGAAGGCGACAGAGAGAGAGCCAAAGAAATATTTCAGCAAATCGTACGTCTTGATCCTGGGCACATGGAGGCAGCCGACATGCTGCTGCAGTTAGAGGAGTAGGAGATCCGCGGTCCATATTACCTCTTTCTTGGAAAATGATAGAGGGGGAAGCGCATAATGACGCACGTATCCGTGAATGAAAAAAAAGAGTTTATTCGTTGGTTTTTAAGTCATTACCAGCTCAAGCGCCGCGAATGTGTCTGGATTTTAAACTATTTAATGAGCCATGACCAGCTGATGCAAAAGGTTCATTTTGTGGAAAATGCCCAATATTGTCCGCGCGGCATCATTATGTCGACCCATTGTGTCGATGACGTTCCGTTTCGTTTTTACAAAGGTAATGTGATGACGACCGATGCGGAAAAATCGTTCCATGACATTCGTCTTAACCGCGATGAGGATATTTATATCCAGCTGAATTTCCGCGCTTCTTTTCATTCGCCGCAATATGTTGCCGTACTGGAAGAAAACCCGTATGCGCCAAAACAAGTGCATGTCAGCGAAAATGATCGGCGCTTGGCCGAACAATTTTTAGAAAAATCGCTGTATGAATTTCAGCGGAAACGGTTAATGAAGCTGATTGATGAGGCGTTAGACCGCCAAGATGAAGAAACATTCCGCCGTCTTGCCGAGGAGTTGAAAAAGTTATGAAACCTTGCTGTACGCAAGGTTTTTCTTTTGCCAAAAAATATGGTATGGTGATAGGGGAAATGAACTTTCGAAAAAAGGAGAGTACATATGAAGTGGACAGCAGCGGATGTGGAACTGTATCAAAAAGAAAAAGATTATATTGACACGGCGCTTATTCCGCTTATTCCTATTACGATGGACGATGGCGCCAAGACGGCTGCTTCTGGGGGAGAGTTTGTGCAGCTTGTTGCCGGGGAATTGGAGCGGCAATTAAAAGGGAGAGTGTTTTTGTTTCCGCCATTTTCCTATTTCCTGAGCGAATCGAAACCATTGCTTGTGGAAAGGCTGACGGATTGGACAAGCCTGCTAATGAAACAAGGAATGAAATATGTGTTTTATGTTACATGTGACCGCGCATGGAAAGAGCAGGAAACAGCGATTTCGGACAGATTGTGGCTCGTTCCGGCCGTTCCGTTGGAAAATATGGACGAATCGTATAAGTACGATCTGGTCCGTGACCAGACATCGGGACTGCTTCGCTTTTTTATTTCACAATGGTCTTGAGGCAGCGAGGAAGAAAGTTGGCAGGTTAAAGCATCGACGATATTGACCTTATCCGCCGATTGAGCTATCATTAGAATGTCCTAGTTTTCTATTGTGTTATACAATACTGTCCGGATGGACTTCATTTTGTATAGAGGGGGGAAGACGATGAGTGACAAACATCGCGTAACGAGACGCCAATTTTTGAACTATACGCTAACTGGCGTAGGCGGCTTTATGGCTGCTGGGATTTTTATGCCGATGCTCCGTTTTGCCGTTGATCCGATTTTAAAGGATGAAGCGGGAACGGACATGGTAGCGGTAGCGGATGTAAAGGACATTACGACGGAACCAAAGCGTTTTGATTTCAAAGTAAAAATAAAAGACGCTTGGTATGAGTCGGAAGAACCGAGATCCGCATGGGTGTATAAAAATGACAAAGGAGAAATCGTTGCTCTGTCTCCGATTTGTAAGCACCTTGGATGTACGGTAGACTGGAATACGGATAAAGAGCATCCGAACCAATTTTTCTGTCCTTGCCATTACGGCCGTTACACAAAAGACGGCACGAACGTTCCGGGAACGCCGCCGATGCATCCGTTAGACCGTTATGAGTACAAGGTAAAAGACGGAAAATTATACTTAGGTAAAGCGAAACCACGAGGGGAGGCGTAATACGTGTTAAACAAACTTTATGACTGGGTTGACGAACGTTTGGATATTACGCCTTTGTGGCGGGATATCGCTGACCATGAAGTTCCGGAACATGTAAACCCGGCCCACCACTTTTCCGCGTTCGTTTACTGTTTTGGCGGATTAACGTTTTTTGTTACGGTCATTCAAATTTTGTCCGGAATGTTTTTAACAATGTATTACGTTCCGGATATTAAAAACGCTTGGGAATCGGTTTATTACTTGCAAAATGAAGTGGCGTTCGGCCAAATCGTGCGCGGTATGCATCACTGGGGCGCAAGTCTTGTTATTGTCATGATGTTTTTACATACATTGCGCGTCTTTTTCCAAGGTGCATACAAAAAGCCACGTGAATTAAACTGGATCGTTGGCGTGCTTATCTTCATGGTCATGATGGGGCTTGGTTTTACCGGTTACCTATTGCCATGGGATATGAAAGCGCTGTTTGCGACAAAAGTAGGTTTGCAAATCGCGGAAGCGACACCGGTCATCGGTTCGGCGATTAAAACGCTGCTTGCGGGAGATCCGGAAATTGTCGGAGCGCAAACATTGACAAGATTCTTTGCGATTCACGTTTTCTTCTTGCCTGCCGCACTGCTCGGCTTGATGGCAGCGCACTTTTTAATGATTCGTAGACAAGGTATTTCTGGTCCACTATGATTCGCTGAACGTTGCTAAGCGTAGAAAAAAGGAGGGAAACACGAAATGCATCGCGGTAAAGGAATGAAGTTTGTCGGCGATTCCCGCGTTCCCGCTGTGAGAAAGCCGAATATTCCAAAAGATTATTCGGAATATCCTGGGAAAACGGAAGCGTTTTGGCCGAACTTCCTATTAAAAGAATGGATGGTCGGTTCTGTCTTTTTAATTGGCTTTTTATGTTTGACGGTCGCCCATCCATCTCCATTAGAACGTATTGCTGACCCGACGGATACGGCATATGTTCCGCTTCCGGACTGGTATTTCTTGTTCCTGTATCAGTTGCTCAAATATTCGTATGCATCAGGTCCTTATACGGTGATCGGAGCAATTGTGATACCAGGTTTGGCATTCGGTTCGTTATTATTGGCGCCGTTTTTGGATCGCGGTCCGGAACGCCGTCCATGGAAGCGTCCGGTTGCTACCGGAATGATGCTTTTAACGCTTGCGTCAATGGTATATTTAACTTGGGAAGCCGTTGTTACACATGACTGGAAAAAAGCTGCTGAACAAGGGAAAATCCGGGCGGAAGTGGAAATTGACAAAAACGCCGAAGGGTATAAAATTGCCCAAGCTAACACATGTACGTCCTGCCACGGTGAAAACTTATCCGGCGGCGCGGCTGCGCCATCGCTTATTGGTACAGGCTTGAAGCCGGAAGAAATCGCGAAAATCGCGAAAGAAGGTAAAGGCGGCATGCCTCCGGGCGTTTTCAAAGGCACGGACGAAGAGTTGAAAAAACTCTCTGAATTCATTGCAGGATTAAAAGAGAAATAAACGGTTCATCACGAAAAAAGCTGGCTATGATTAGTCAGCTTTTTTCATCGTTTTAGCGCAGGAGACCCCCACTTCATCGAATGAGAAGGGCGGAGCCCAATGAGTAAGTGGGTGAGGAATGCGCCTTCCTCCTTTCTCTTCTAATATGCTATCATTAACTTATGGAGAAAACCGTTGGATCAGGCACTCCATCGACCACTCGATATAGGAGGTTGGTTGCAGAAATCGTTGCAACTGTAAAAGATCGGGCGTAATCTTCGCCGTCTGTTGTGTGTGGAAAATGAGTACTGCCAACAGACGAATCGGAACGAACCGATAGCGGTACAGGCATGCCCTGGATCGCTGGGCAGCTGTCAACCTGCCTAAAGTAACACCAAGTCAAGGAAGGAGATTCGTAAGAACCGCTTGCACTTCCGGGTAGTTACAAGCTCCCACTTCAAAAGCCTCTAGGCTTTAAGTGGTGGGTAGTTGACTCACGACAAGCATAGAGAGCAGGTGCATAGGAGTGAATTGGCTGTATCCGATATTGGTATATCGTCCATTTTTATGGTTTTTGCTGGCCGTCAATATTTTTGGAACCATTTACGGGTATATATGGTACCGTTATCAATTGGCAGAAACGCCGCCCATTTTTTTGCCATTTGTTCCCGATAGCCCGACGGCAAGCCTCTTTTTTTTGTTTGTTTTGCTCGCCTTTTTGTGCCGCCGCCATTTTCCTTTATTTGAAGCATTAGCGATCGTTACGTTGGTAAAGTACGGGATATGGGCGGTGGTGATGAACATATTGGTGTGGAAAGTGACAGGAGAGCTCGATGTAGTCGGTTGGATGTTAATGATCTCCCATGGAGCGATGGCGATAGAAGGAATGCTCTACGCGCCGTTTTATCGCTTTCGCGGCACGCATCTAGCGATTGCCGCAGTTTGGACGCTGCATAATGACATCATCGATTATGTGTTTGGAATGATGCCGCACTATAGCGTGCTGCAGCAATACGCTGACACCATCGGCTATTTTACGTTTTGGCTCAGCATTGTTTCGATTGCGGTTAGCTATCTATTATGTGTGCGAAAAAACCGTTTTGCCCTTCCGCTAAATTAATGGTCTACTCTTGTCCACTCCTTCATACATTGTAGTAGTTAATGGAGGAGGGACAAGGATGAAGCGAATATGGCTGCTTGCTTTGATTGTTCTCGTCTGTTTATTTCCATCGCTAAGCGATGCCGCCGAACAGGATGGCGGCTGGAAAAAACTAGATCACATTTCTGACCAAGCGCTGCGATTGGCGAAAAATGGACAATTTGAAGAAGCCAAAGAAGTGTTGCTCTATTTTTCCGAGCAGTTTTTTGCAACGAATGCGCGCGACCGGCTGAAATCAGCCGATGAACTCCGTGCCGTTACGATCACTCATGAAAACGCCCTGAAAACAGTTACCGCCTCTTCATTGCCGGCGGAAGAAAAAATCGATAAACTTACGCAGTTTCGTCTTGTTGTCGATGCCATTCATTCGAATCATCAGCCGCTTTGGTCGGAGATGGAGTCAACGGTGATGGAGACATTTGACCAGCTTGAGAAGGCGGTCGATCAAGAAAGGGATGAATCGTTTGCCGCTTCCCTCCGCAACTTTTTAAATCATTATGAGCTGATTGAACCGAGCGTCAAAATCGATGTGCCGGTTGAGGAAGCGAAAAAAATAGATAAAGACATAGAAATGTTACAAGCTCCCGCTTTTAGGCAACTAAGTCTCGAGGAGAAACACGAACGTTTAAAACAGATGCGTGAAGATTTGCAGTCGTTGTTTGACGATGTGAGAAAAGATGAAGCTGACCCGTCTTTAATATGGGTGATGATTTCGACAGGAGGAATTATTATATTGACGCTATCTTACGTAGGCTGGCGAAAATATCAAGGCGAGAAGGAAAAAAGTCGCACTCGCCAAAAAGAAGAGTAAAGGGGCATTGCGCCCCTTTTTTTATTGAATTTAACATGAATCGGTTTTTTGTATTCAATCAGTCTATGGTTCACTTCGTTGATCAGACATATCCAAAGCATATTGAATCAAGTAAATCGAGTGGTAGTTCAATGTTCAATCGGCTGTTTTCGTTCATCAAGCGTAAAGCCTTCGCCGAGCACATCGTGAACGTCTGTGACCGCCACAAACGCATGGGGATCGACGGAAATAATGACGCTTTTCAGACGCGGCAGTTCATTTTTCGCCACCACGCAGTACAACACATCGCGGTCGCGTTTCGTGTAAGAACCTTGCCCCTTTAAGATCGTGACACCGCGGTCCATTTCCGTCAAAATTCTGTTGGCGATTTCCTCGCTTTTTTCCGAAATAATCGTCGCTCCTTTTGCCGCATAGCCACCTTCCTGCATAAAGTCAATGACGCGGGCCGCGATAAACACCGCCACAAGCGTATACATCGCCTCACGGTATGAAAGATACAGCAAGGAAAGGGTGATGACGACCACATCAAACGTAAACATCGTTTTTCCCATGCTGATTCCTTTATATTTATAGACGAGTCTGGCAATAATATCGACGCCGCCGGTCGTTCCGCCGTAGCGGAAAATGATGCCAAGGCCGACGCCGATAAAGACGCCGGCAAACAATGCGGCCAACGTCATATCGTGCTTCAGCGGCATATAAATCGTGTAACGCTGAAAAATCCAAAGAAAGAAGGAAACGGCAATTGTTCCGATAATCGTGTATAAAAACGTATGGCGGCCAAGCAATTTCCAGCCAATAAAAAAGAGAGGAATGTTTAATGCCAAGTTTGTATATGATGGATCAATGTCACACAAAAAGTAAAGCAGCAGCGTGATCCCAGTAAAGCCGCCTTCCGCTAAATTATTTTGCATGTTAAAATGGACAAGCCCAAACGCAAAAATCGCAGCGCCAAGCAAAATGAAAAGGATGTTTTTTATTTTTAGCCCGAAAATCATACATTCCCTCCGCATTCAGAGTAGTCGGCGCCCTTAATTATAGATGAAGTTGCTTATTTAGGCAATGCGGACAGGCAGCATGCGAAAATATTTGTCAAAAACGCTGCTTTTCGCTAACATGAAAACATGAGAGGTGACATTGATGCAGGAAAAGACGATGAAGCAGATGCAACAAGAGGTGGATGAATATATCAGTCAATTTAAAGAAGGGTATTTCAGCCCGCTGGCAATGCTGGCACGGCTGACGGAAGAGCTTGGCGAACTGGCACGGGAAGTCAACCATTATTATGGAGAAAAGCCGAAGAAACAGACGGAAAAAGAAAAAACGGTGGCAGAAGAACTCGGCGATTTGTTATTCGTGCTCATTTGTTTTGCCAACTCTTTAAACATTGATTTAGAGCAGGCGCATGATATGGTGATGAAAAAGTTCCGCACCCGTGATAAAGACCGTTGGACACGAAAAGAGGAGGAGAAATAGGATGGAAACGATTCGCATTGCCATTGCCGGCCCGCGCGGTCGTATGGGGCGTGAAGCCGTTTGGCTTGTACAAAATACCGAGCATTTCCAGCTTGTCGGCGTCATTGACCGAAAAAATGATGGCGGAGACTTAGCGGACATCGAAGGATTTTCCGGCATCCATGCCCCGATTTATACGGATGCAGCCCGTTGCTTTGAAGAAGTCAAACCGGATGTACTCATCGATTTAACGACACCGGAGGCAGGAAAAAAACATACGGAAATCGCGCTTTGTTATGGGGTCCGTCCGGTTGTCGGCACGACCGGCTTTACGGATGAAGACATTGAACGGCTGACTGCATTGGCGGAAGAAAAAGAAATTGGCGCAATCATAGCTCCTAACTTTGCGGTCGGCGCGGTGCTAATGATGAAATTTGCGCAAATGGCGGCCAAGTATTTTGCCGATGTCGAGATTATTGAATTGCATCACGATCAAAAATTGGACGCTCCATCAGGAACGGCATTGAAAACAGCGCAGCTTATTTCTATGGTGCGTCCATCGAAAAAACAAGGACACCCTGATGAGAAAGAAACGCTTGCTGGGGCGCGCGGCGCAACATACGACGGCATTCCGATCCACAGCGTCCGGCTGCCGGGATTTGTCGCCCATCAAGAAGTGATTTTCGGCGGCAACGGCCAATCGTTAACGATTCGCCACGATTCTTTTCACCGTGGTTCGTTTATGTCAGGCGTAAAATTGTCTGTCGAGACGGTGATGAAGTTACATACGCTCGTATACGGGTTAGAACATATTATCGAGTAGCGTTGCTGCAGGCTGTCGAGAAACAATAAGCGAAAACGAGCGGGGGTGCTATCGTGAAAATCGCGTTAATCGCGCATGATAAAAAGAAAGAGGACATGATCGCATTTGTGACCGCCTATCAGCCGATATTGGAGCAGCATGAACTATATGCGACCGGCACAACCGGCCTTCGCATTCAAGAAGCAACCGGATTACACATCCATCGCTTTCAATCCGGTCCGTATGGAGGAGATCAGGAAATTGGCGCGATGATTGCCCGCAATGAAATGGATATGGTTATTTTTCTGCGCGATCCGCTTACGGCGCAGCCGCACGAACCGGATGTGAGTGCATTAATTCGTTTATGCGACGTATATTCCGTACCGCTGGCGACGAATATGGGAACGGCGGAAATTTTAATCAAAGGCTTAGAACGCGGCGATTTTGCGTGGCGCAATATTGTCCGTGGCAGAAAAGGTGAAGGAAATGAATGATCAGCTGCATATACTAGCGTTTGGCGCCCATCCCGATGATGTCGAAATCGGCATGGGCGGAACGATTGCGAAATACGCGGAAAAAGGCTACCGCATCGGTATTTGCGATTTGACGCTTGCCGAGTTGTCGTCCAACGGCACGGTCGAACAGCGGCAGCAGGAAGCGAACGATGCGGCGCGTATTTTAGGCGTTGCCACGCGAATCAACCTTGGGCTTCCCGATCGCGGCTTATATCCGACCGAGGAAGCAATTAAAAACATTGTTGCTGTCATCCGGCGCTATCGTCCGCTTGTAGTGTTTGCCCCTTACTGGGTCGATCGCCACCCGGACCATGGACATTGCGCCCGGCTTGTCGAAGAAGCGGTTTTTTCCGCCGGCATCCGCCGTTACCAAACGGAACCGGATTTGCCGGCACATCGCGTCGCCTCTGTCTATTATTACATGATTAACGCTTGGGAACGTCCGCATTTTGTTATTGATATTAGCGATACGATCGAGAAAAAAATCGCTAGTTTGCGCGCTTATGAAAGCCAATTTACAAAGACAGCGGGTTCGGTTGATACGCCGCTTACAAACGGTTATATTGAAACCATCGAAAGCCGTGAGCGCCTGTTCGGAAAAGAAGTCGGCGTTATGTTCGCCGAAGGCTTTTTCACGAAAAAGCCAATTCATATCCATGATTTGCTAGGAGTGTGACGATGAAGCTAAAAATAGGCATCGTTTGTTACCCGACTGTAGGGGGGTCGGGCGTTGTCGCCACGGAGTTGGGAAAACTGCTGGCGGAAAAAGGCCATGAAATTCACTTTATTTCTTCGAGCATGCCGTTTCGCCTAAACAAAATATACGGCAATATTTATTATCATGAAGTGAGCGTCAACCAATATTCCGTTTTTCAATACCCGCCGTACGATTTGGCGCTCGCTAACAAAATTGCCGAAGTGGCAAAACGCGAGCAGCTCGATGTGCTGCATGCCCATTATGCCGTTCCGCACGCCGTTTGCGCCGTGCTGGCGCGGCAGATGGTCGGCGGGAAATTAAAGATTGTCACGACATTGCATGGGACGGATATTACCGTTTTAGGGTACGATCCTTCGCTGAGCGATATGATTAAATTCGGCATTGAACAATCCGATGTCGTTACCGCCGTTTCCAACGCGCTCGTTCGCCAGACGTATGAACTGCTTGACGTGCAAAAGCCGATCCAAACTATCTATAATTTTGTCGATGAACGGGTATATTGCCGCAAAGATGTCAGTTACTTAAAAAAGGAATACGGAATTGGCGAAAATGAAAAAGTGATCATTCATGTATCCAACTTTCGCAAAGTGAAACGGGTCCCTGAAGTCGTGCGTGCATTCTCGCTTATTCGCAAACAGTTGCCGGCAAAGCTTTTGCTTGTTGGCGATGGCCCGGAAATGCCGGTCGTCTCCCGCCTTGTGGAAGAGCTTGGCCTTAACGAGGATGTGCGTTTTTTAGGAAAACAGGATAGGCTGGATGAATTATATTCGATTAGCGATGTAAAGTTGCTATTGTCCGAAAAAGAAAGTTTTGGACTCGTGCTCCTTGAAGCAATGGCTTGCGGCGTGCCGTGCATCGGCACAACGATCGGCGGCATTCCGGAAGTGATTGAAGATGGGGAAACAGGGTTTTTATGCGAACTCGGCAATGTCGAAGAAATAGCAGAAAAAGCAATGCAGATTTTAACGGATCCACATCTTCATACATATATGGCCAAACAGGCGGTGCAAACCGTATATAAAAAGTTTCATTCGAGAGAAATTGTCGGGCAGTATGAAGATATTTATGTTTCGCTCGCAAAGAGGTGAGTCCATGAGAGAACCTTTTCAACAAGCGCTCGGCATCATTCGCCAGCTAAAACAGCACGGATATGAAGCGTATTTTGTCGGTGGGGCGGTGCGCGACCTTTTGCTCGGCCGGGAAATTGGCGACATTGATATCGCGACAAGCGCGCTGCCGCATGAAGTGATGAAACTGTTTCCGAAAACAATTGATATCGGTTCGCAGCACGGCACCGTCGTCGTTATTCATAACGGGACTCCGTATGAAGTGACGACGTTCCGCACCGACGGCGACTACGAAGACCACCGCCGGCCGGAATCGGTGATATTCGTCCGTTCTCTTTACGAAGATTTAAAGCGCCGCGATTTTACGATGAATGCGATTGCCATGGACGAAGAAGGAAAGCTGATCGATCCGTTTGGTGGGCAAGATGCGATTAAAAAGCAGGTCATTTGTACCGTTGGCGAAGCAAAGCAGCGCTTTTCCGAAGACGCTTTACGAATGATGCGGGCGATCCGCTTTGTCAGCCAGCTCGGCTTTTCTCTTGCCGAAGAAACAAGGTGGGCGATTGTCGAAAACGCCCCGCTGCTTTCTCATATTTCGGTAGAGCGGATGACGATGGAATTTGAAAAGCTGCTTGAGGGACCGTTTGCCAGCCGCGGCTTGTCCTTGCTGGTTGAAACGGGGCTGTTTTCCTACCTGCCGCAGCTTCTTGATAAGGAGCATGAACTAAAGGCGGCGGCCGGCTATGATTGGAACTTGCTTGACTCGCGCGGGCAGCGCTGGGGGCTTTTGTGCCAAGTGCTGCAAATTGATGCTGCGGACGCCTTTTTGCGCGCTTGGAAACTGCCGAATCGACTGATTAAAGAAGTGGAGGCAGTGTTATCCATTTTGCGGGAGGTTCGTTCGTTTGGCGACTGGACGAAAGAGCGGCTATTTGCCTTTGGATTGGAACATGCCATTTCCGCGGAAACGGTCCGTTCGGTGATAAGCGGAGAGCCAGCCGAAAAGCATCGCCAAATATTAAACGAGATGTTTGCGGTTCTTCCGATTAAAACAAAAAACGAGCTGGCTGTAAGCGGAAAGGATTTGATTGAATGGTTCGAAAAACCGGGCGGCCCTTGGGTAAAAGAAATGCTTACCGCAATTGAGCACGCCGTGATTCATGGAGAAGTAGATAATCATAAGGAGCGGATTTACGAATGGCTCATGGATCGCAATCGGATACAAGAAAAAAATTATTAGAGCTATTTGCGGAAGCGAACGGCGATTTTATTTCCGGGCAAAAAATTAGCGAAATACTTGGCTGTTCGCGCGCCGCTGTGTGGAAGCATATCGAAGAGCTGCGCAAAGAAGGATTTGAACTCGAGGCGGTGCGCCGTCTCGGCTACCGGATCGTCAACACTCCCGATAAAGTGACCGCCAATGAAATTCAGCTCGGTCTCAAGACGAAAACGTTTGGTCATTTCGTTCATTTTGTGGAAGAAGTCGATTCCACGCAAAAAATTGCCTTAAAGCTTGCCTATGATGGGGCGAAAGAGGGAACGCTTGTTATTGCCGAGCAGCAGACAGCGGGGCGCGGCCGCATGGACCGCAAATGGTTTTCGCCAAAAGGGACGGGCATCTGGATGAGCCTTATTTTACGCCCGCCGATTCCACCGCAAAAGGCGCCGCAGCTGACGTTGTTAACCGCGGTAGCCATCTGCCAGGCGATTCAGCAAGTAACCGGCATGGTTCCTGATATTAAATGGCCGAACGATATTTTATTGAACGGCAAAAAATGTGTCGGCATTTTAACGGAGCTGCAGGCGGATCCGGACCGCGTTCATTCCGTCATTATCGGCATCGGCGTGAACGTCAACCAAACGATCGAGCAGTTTCCGGAGGACATTCGCTCCGTCGCGACATCGCTTGCTATTGAAAAGGGTGAACGGATCAAGCGCGCGCGGCTCGTGCAGGAAGTGTTGCTGCAGCTCGAGCGGTTGTACCATCAATATTTGCAGCATGGATTCCGTCCAATTAAGCTGTTATGGGAAGGATATGCCGTCAGCATCGGTAAAAAAATTACGGCGCGCACGTTAAACGGCTCCATAAAAGGAACCGCTCTCGGCATTACTGACGAGGGGCTGCTGATGCTTAAGGATGAAGACAATCATATCCATTATATTCATTCGGCCGATATTCAGCTATAAAATACCATCTAGAAAAGTTGTGACAATTTTGTTAAAATACAAACGAGCGAGGAAAAGGGCAGTATCTTTCGCGGAAGAACTGCACCGAACAACAAAGGAAACGGCAAAAAAAAAATGCGATCTGCCTTGATCCTTAGAAGGACTGGGACAGAGGGATGAACTCAGCCGATGACGGTCAAGAATGTCCTTCTTTCTCAAGGTAGGGAAAGAAGGCTTTTTTGTTCGGTCGATTCATCTCCTCTGCAAAAAAAGAGGAGGGAATAAGTGGTGAAAACGAAAACGGACTTTCTGAAAATGAAAAAAACAAATGAGCCGATTGTCATGCTGACCGCCTATGATTTTCCGTCGGCAAAACTGGCGGAAGCGGCGGGAGTGGATATGATTTTAGTTGGTGATTCGCTCGGCATGGTCGTTTTAGGGTATGATTCGACGATTCCGGTTACCGTCGAAGACATGATTCACCATACGAAAGCGGTCCGCCGCGGCGCGCCGAATACGTTTATTGTCACCGATATGCCGTTTATGTCCTACCATTTATCGAGAGAAGAAGCGCTCCGCAATGCACAGCGGATCATGCAGCAGTCCGGGGCGAACGCCGTGAAGGTCGAAGGTGCGGACGATGTCGTTCAGGTGATTCGCGCCTTGACACAGGCGGGCGTTCCGGTCGTCGCCCATCTTGGTCTGACACCGCAGTCTGTTGGAGTGCTAGGCGGCTATAAAGTACAAGGAAAAGACGCGGAAAGCGCAAAAAAATTAATCGATGACGCTAAGCTTTGCGAACAGGCTGGCGCGATCGCGCTCGTATTGGAATGTGTGCCAAAGCAAATCGCCGCCGCCATTACTAGAGAACTGGAAATACCAGTCATTGGCATCGGCGCCGGCGATGAAGTTGATGGCCAAGTGCTCGTTTACCATGATATTCTTAGTTATGGAGTGGATCGGGTTCCGAAATTTGTGAAAAAATACGCCAATATTCAAGAGGCGATTACCCACGCGCTTGCCAATTACGTCGCTGACGTCAAACTGCGCCAGTTTCCGGAGCCGAGCCATATGTTTACGATGAAAGAAGAAGAGTGGATTGCGCTTTATGGAGGAAAACAATCATGATCGTGATAACAAAAATAAAAGATATGCAAACAGCTATGCAGCAATACCGACGCGAAGGAAAAACGATCGGCTTTGTCCCGACGATGGGCTATTTGCACGAAGGCCATGCTGCTTTAATCCAAAAAGCGCGTGAGGAAAATGACATCGTTGCTTTAAGCGTGTTTGTCAATCCGTTGCAGTTTGGACCAAATGAAGATTTCGAGCGCTATCCGCGCGATCTCGAACGCGATCAGCGCATCGCCAAAGAACATGGCGTCGATGTTTTCTTTTCTCCGGACGTCAAGGAGATGTATCCGCACCCGTTAAGCGTGCAAGTAGTCGTCAAAGAGCGGGTCGATGTCCTTTGCGGCAAATCGCGGCCAGGCCATTTTGACGGAGTGGCTACCGTGTTAACCAAATTGTTTCATATTGTGATGCCGGATCGCGCTTATTTTGGTTTGAAAGATGCCCAGCAAGTGGCGGTGGTGGACGGATTGATCCGCGATTTTCATTTTCCGATTGAATTAGTGGCGGTGCCGACCGTTCGCGAGGAAGACGGTCTTGCCAAAAGTTCCCGCAATGTTTATTTATCGCCGGAGGAACGAAAAGAGGCGCCAGCTTTATACAAAGCGCTGCTGCAGGCAAAAGCAGCCGTCGAAAACGGGGAAAGAAACGCAGAGGCAGTTTGTGCGTTAGTAAAACAATATATTCAAACCCACACTCGCGCCGAAATCGATTATGCGGAAATTTATTCTTATCCAGACTTAAAACCGCTCGAAACGCTCGCTGGAAAAGTGATCATTGCGGTGGCGGTCCGCTTTGCAAATGCGCGTCTGATCGACAACATTATCTTCGAAATAGCGTAATAGCCGGTTTCTAAGGAGGGATTTTATGTTCCGCACATTAATGAACGCGAAAATTCATCGTGCCCGTGTGACAGAAGCGAATTTAAATTATGTTGGCAGCATTACGATCGACGCCGATATTTTAGACGCCGTCGGCATGGTTGCTAATGAAAAAGTGCAAATCGTCAACAATAATAATGGGGCGCGTTTTGAAACGTATATTATTCCCGGCGAGCGGGGCAGCGGGGTATTTTGTTTGAACGGGGCAGCCGCGCGCCTCGTGCAAGAGGGAGACATCATTATTGTCATTTCTTACGTCATGATTCCGGAGGAGAAAATCGCCCAGCACCGTCCGAAAATCGCCATTATGGATGAGAATAACCGCATCCAGCAGCTTATTGTCGAAGAGCCGGCGCATACGGTTTTATAAAGAAGGAGAGAGGGGCTATTTCGAAATAGGAAAGAGCCCCTTTCGTTACGCTTTTCATTGAGGTGACCACAAAAGATGCATGCACGTTTTGTCGTTATTGATTTAGAAACAACTGGAAACGTCCCCAAAAAAGGAGACCGCATTATTCAGCTTGGAATGGTTGTGGTCGAAAACGGAAAAATTGTCAACCGTTTCTCTAGCTTTTTTAATCCCGACCGGACGATCCCCCCATTTGTTCAACAATTAACAAATATTAACGAACAAATGGTGGAAAACGCGCCAAGCTTTGCCGAAAAAGCGGCGGAAGTAGTCGATATGCTGCAGCAATCTTATTTTGTTGCCCATAACGTTTCTTTTGATTTGCCTTTTTTACAAGAAGAGTTGCAAATGGCCGGCTTGCCGCTCTTTACCGGCCCAACTATTGATACGGTGGAATTGGCCCGTATCGTGCTGCCGACAGCAGAGAGCTATAAATTAGGCGATTTGGCCAAACTACTCGATATTACTCATGATCATCCCCATCAAGCGGACAGCGATGCCGAAGTAACAGCAAAGCTGCTGTTAAAGCTGCTCGATCGTCTGCACCAGCTTCCGCTTATAACGCTGCAGCAGCTAAAGCGCTTGTCGCCTTATTTGAAAAGCGATTTGTATTCGCTGCTCGATGGCATCATTATGGAAAAAATGGCAACGTTAGCGAACGAACCGCCACATATATTTTACCGCGGCATTGCGCTAAAAAAACTTGAGTCTGTGCCGGAAAAAGAAAAAGATTCCCATCCGCCGGCGTCTTTTACTGCGTTTTATGCCGGTCCGCAATGGCTCCCGCTCGATCATTACGAAAGGCGGGACGGGCAGTGGGAGATGATGAAGCTTGTTTATGAAGCGTTCGATGCCTCCCAGCACGCTTTAATCGAAGCGGGCACGGGAATTGGCAAATCGCTTGCATATTTAATTCCAAGCGCTTTTTTTGCCTACGAGCAGCAAAAACGGGTCGTTATTAGCACACATACGCTGCAACTGCAGCAGCAGCTTTTAGAGCGGGATATTCCGCTTTTAAACAAGATCGTTCCCTTTTCGCTGCGCGTCGCGGTGCTAAAGGGAAAGCGCAACTACCTTTCCGTCGACAAGTTCATTGCCTTTTTGCGCGAACCTCATTCAACGTATGATGTGGTGTTATTGAAATGTCAGCTGCTTGTTTGGTTAACGCAGACGGAGACAGGGGATATAGATGAACTGAATGTCTCGTCCGGCGCGCGCTTATTTTGGCCGTCTTTATGCATCGATGACGAGGACAGCGGCAGTAAATATAATTTCTTTTTACGGGCAAAACAGCGTGCGGAAGAAGCTCATATCGTGATCACCAATCATGCGTTTTTATTGCATGATCTCATTTCTTCCGCTCCGCTTCTTCCGGCGTATGACCATATGATCATTGATGAAGCGCATCATTTAGAAGAGGTAGCGTCGCATTATTTCGGACAGCAGGTCGACTATGTTTCCATCCGGCTGTTGTTGACGAAAATCGGAAAAGCGAGTGAAAATGGTTCATTGGCCAAATTAATGAAGCTGTTTACAGAGCAGCATTGGCATGCAGAAGAGGCGTTTTTGCGCTGCGAGCACCTTTTGCAGGAGATGCAGTTTGAATGCGATGAATTGTTCCGCCTGCTGCGCCGCTATGCGTTAGAAAGAAAAACGGCGAGATCGGGGCGCTGCCGTTACCGTTTTGCGCCAGAAAAGGAAGGCGGACGACAGTGGAGCGCCGTGAAAGAATTATGCTGGCGCATTCGCGGCCATATGGCGGAATTGGCGGAGGAAGCAAAGCGATTGCAGTCGATATGCAATGAACAAACGCCATCGTCTAGACGAGTCAGCTCAATTTCGTATTTTTCCGATGTTTCTGCTTTGCAGCAACGGATTGACGCCTTGTTCGATTTGCTTGAAA
Organism: Parageobacillus genomosp. 1; assembly: GCF_000632515.1. Taxonomy (GTDB): domain Bacteria; phylum Bacillota; class Bacilli; order Bacillales; family Anoxybacillaceae; genus Saccharococcus. The sequence goes on along the minus strand of NZ_CM002692.1, from coordinate 2,235,233 downwards.
GCGACGATCCGATGGTGGTGCGCTGGATCGAAGCGGAAGAAAAGGGGGCGGCAAACGCCACGGCCCTGTATTCGCAGCCTATTCAGCTGGATGAATTTTTTGCCGAGCGCCTGTTTATGGCGAAAAAAAGCGTTGTGCTTACGTCCGCAACGTTAACGGTCGGCGGCAGTTTTGCCTATATAGTATCGCGGCTTGGCCTCAACGATTTTTATCCGCTTTGCCGCGCGATTCCGTCTCCTTTCTCGTATAGAGAACAGGCGGTTTTAATGATTCCGACCGATTTGCCAGCCATTTCTTCCACCACCTTGGAAAAGTATGCTGAAGCCGTTGCGGACGGGGTGGGAAAAATTGCAAGAAACATAAAAGGAAAAATGCTTGTGCTTTTTAATTCTTATGAATTGCTGAAATTAACGGCAGCGGCGATGAAGATGGAGGAACGGAATGAAGATTTTGTTCTCATTGCCCAAGGGGTGCAAAGCGGGAGCGCAGCAAAATTGACAAGAACGTTTCAGCAGTTCGACCATGCGATTTTATTTGGGACAAGCAATTTCTGGGAAGGAGTCGACTTGCCGGGTGACGAGCTGACGATCGTAGTGATCGTTCGTCTGCCGTTTGCGCCGCCGGATGACCCAGTGATGGAGGCAAAAAGCGAACACATTCGCGCCGTAGGTGGAGACCCTTTTTATGAATTATCTCTCCCGGAAGCGATTCTTCGCTTTAAACAAGGATTCGGCAGGCTTATCCGCACGGAAAAGGATAAAGGGGCGGTCTTTGTCTTTGACCGTCGTCTCACCACCGCGTCATACGGAAAATACTTCCTGAACTCGCTGCCACCCCTGGATATTTGCGAAGATTCGCTTGATCGGCTGCTGCAAAAACTTGAAACATGGCTTTGATAAATATCAAAAAAGTAGCGCAATCTATAGCTAGATTGACCGATGTGCAATTCGCAAAAATGAATCAAAAAAGCGCCTTGTTGCTAGAGCAGCAAGGCGCTTGCGAAATGGATTTTGGTGGTGTAGGCGGGCAAATTTTTTATGAAATAAACAGGCAAACTTGTTATAATATAGTGAAGAAGCACAACATATATTGTGTTTGTTGTATTTGTATTGTTGCCGTTCACGACGGCCTGTATAAGTAACAAAATTTGTGTCACACAGGAGGAAACGACGTAAATGGAAAGTAAAATCGAAGTGCTCGCTACCGTCAAAATTCAACATTCGGACGATTTGTACAAAATCGTCGATTGCTTAAACCGGACGTTAAAGCGCAATAATTTTATGTTTGGGCTTGCTTTAGATGAAAACGATAAAAGCAAGGCAGTTTTTACGATCTATCGTACGTAGTGAGATGTGATGGCAATGAAAAAATGGATGATTTTGCTTTTTATTTTTTTGTGTCTCGCTATTTGGCAGGCAGTTTCCGTTTATCAAGATGCGCTTTGGCAAAAGCGGTCCATGGAAGCGAAAGCGCTCGAGCGAGCTAAAGAAAAAGTCGCTTTTACAAAGATTGACCGTACTTATACATACCATGGGAACGAGGCGTATATCGTTTTCGTCGGCAAGACGAAACAAGGGAAAAAATATGTCGTCTGGGTTCCGGAAAAAAAAGGAAAGATCGTCATCAAACGGGCGGAAAGCGGCCTTACGGAAGCGGAGGCGATCGCCGCATTAAAGGCGGAGCGCAAGCCGAAAAAAATTATTTCCGCCAAGCTTGGCATGGAAAAGGGAGTGCCTCTTTGGGAGTTAACATATATCGATCAATACGGCCGTTATTCATTTTATTATATGAGTTTTACGGACGGAACATTTCTCAAGAGGTACAGTTTTCAACAATGAACGAATTAGGGGGAAGAAACGATGAAATTAGCAAAACGAGTTGCTTCACTCACACCATCGGCGACATTGGCGATTACGGCAAAAGCGAAAGAACTAAAGGCAGCCGGTTATGACGTCATCGGCCTTGGCGCGGGTGAGCCAGATTTTAACACGCCGCAGCATATTATCGACGCAGCGGTAAAGGCGATGAATGAAGGGCATACGAAATATACACCAACAGGAGGCCTGCCAGCTCTAAAGGCGGAAATTATTAAGAAATTCGAAAAAGACCAGCAGCTTTGTTATGAGCCGTCAGAAATTATGGTTTGCGTCGGAGCAAAATACGCGTTGTATACATTGTTTCAAGTTATTTTAGACGAAGGGGATGAAGTGATCATCCCGACGCCGTATTGGGTCAGCTATCCGGAGCAAGTCAAGCTTGCCGGCGGCGTTCCCGTTTACGTCGAGGGGCTGGAAGAAAATCAATTTAAAATCACGCCGGAACAGTTAAAAGCGGCTATTACGGAGCGGACAAAAGCGGTGGTCATCAACTCGCCAAGCAATCCGACGGGAATGATTTATACGGAAGAGGAGCTGAAAGCGCTCGGCGAAGTTTGCCTAGAACATGACATTTTGATCGTATCCGACGAAATTTATGAGAAATTGGTGTACGGAAACGCCAAACACGTATCGATCGCGCAATTGTCGCCGGAGTTAAAAGCGCAAACGATCATCATTAATGGTTTGTCCAAATCGCATTCAATGACGGGATGGCGGATTGGCTATGCGGCCGGAAACAAAGAAATTATCAAGGCGATGACCGACCTTGCCAGCCACAGCACGTCCAACCCGACATCGATTGCCCAATACGCAGCGATTGCCGCATACAGTGGTCCGCAAGAGCCGGTTGAAGAAATGCGCCAAGCGTTTGAAGAGCGGCTGAACATTATTTATGAGAAACTCGTGCAAATTCCGGGATTTGCTTGCGTGAAACCGCAAGGGGCATTTTATTTGTTCCCGAACGCGCGCGAGGCGGCGCAAATGGCGGGCTACAATACGGTAGACGAATTTGTTGCCGCACTGTTGGAAGAGGCGAAGGTAGCGCTTGTTCCTGGATCGGGATTCGGCGCTCCAGACAATGTCCGCTTGTCATATGCCACTTCGCTCGATGTATTGGAAAAAGCAGTCGAACGCATCAAACAATTTATGGAAAACAAACTGCAGCGTGCATAAACAAAGCGGCTTTGCTTCCGGCAAAGCCGCTTTTTTGTTGCCTCTATTTTTGTCGAAATGTATAATATTGAATGATTGTACATACATTGCGTTCGAACAGATGTTGGAGGGAAATGTACGTGAAAACGACGATTGCAGAAGTAAAAAATTATGTTGGACAAGAAGTCACGATCGGCGCTTGGCTGGCTAACAAGCGTTCGAGCGGCAAAATCGCCTTTTTGCAGTTGCGCGATGGAACCGGCTTTATTCAAGGCGTTGTCGAAAAATCAAAAGTAACGGAAGAGGTTTTTCAAATCGCCAAATCGATTACCCAAGAAACATCGCTATACGTAACAGGAACGGTGCGTGTCGACGAACGTTCTCCGTTTGGGTATGAACTTTCAGTGACCAATTTAGAAATTATTCATGAGGCTGTTGATTATCCGATTACCCCAAAAGAGCACGGCGTAGAGTTTTTAATGGATCATCGTCATCTTTGGCTGCGCTCGCGCCGCCAGCATGCGATTATGAAAATCCGCAATGAAGTAATTCGCGCTACGTATGAATTTTTTAATGATCGCGGCTTTGTGAAAATCGACCCGCCGATTTTAACCGGCAGCGCGCCGGAAGGAACAACCGAGCTGTTCCATACGAAATATTTTGATGAAGATGCGTATTTGTCGCAAAGTGGTCAGCTGTATATGGAAGCGGCGGCGATGGCGCTCGGCAAAGTATTTTCCTTTGGCCCGACGTTCCGCGCCGAAAAATCAAAAACGCGCCGTCATTTAATTGAGTTTTGGATGGTTGAACCGGAAATGGCGTTTTACGAATTTGAAGATAATCTCAAACTGCAAGAGGAATACGTATCATATATCGTTCAATCTGTTTTGAAACATTGCGAGCTGGAGTTAAAACGGCTAGAACGCGACACGACGAAACTCGAGCCGATCAAGCCGCCGTTCCCGCGCATCACGTATGATGAAGCGATTCAACTGTTGCATGAAAAAGGGTTTAACGACATTCAGTGGGGCGACGATTTTGGTGCACCTCATGAAACAGCGATTGCCGAAAGCTTCGATAAGCCTGTATTTATTACGCATTATCCGACGAGCTTAAAGCCGTTTTATATGCAGCCGGATCCAAACCGTCCGGAAGTCGTATTATGCGCGGATTTAATTGCCCCGGAAGGATACGGAGAAATTATCGGCGGTTCCGAGCGGATTCACGATTATGAATTGTTAAAACAGCGCCTCGAAGAGCATCACCTGCCGCTGGATGCGTACAAATGGTATTTAGAGCTGCGGCAATACGGTTCCGTGCCGCATTCTGGATTCGGCCTTGGACTTGAACGCACGGTCGCCTGGATTTGCGGCGTCGAACACGTTCGCGAAACGATTCCGTTTCCGCGTTTGCTCAATCGCCTTTATCCATAAGAAAAACCCCCGAGAAAAAGGGGGTTTTTTCATCCAGTTAATGTTATACTATAGTTGAGGTGCATCCGCATGGATAAAAAGAAAATAGCCGAATGGCTGGCGCAAGGAAGCGTCGCCGTTCCAAAATTATTGTTGAATCATTATAAGTATCTTGGTTTGTCGGAAGGGGAGTTCGTGCTATTATTACATATGCATTCTTTTATCGAAGACGGTGTTTTATTTCCTACTCCGGCCGAGCTGGCTGAAAAAATGACCGCTGCCCCTTCTGAATGCATGGAAATGCTCCGCAAATTGCTGCAAAAAGGATTTATTGCCATTGAGGAGCATACGGATGAACGGGGAATCCGCAGTGAAAAGTATTCGTTGCAGCCGCTTTGGGAACAGCTTGTGCAATATTTATACACCGAGTGGGCAAAAGAAGAAAGGCAAGACCGGCAAGAGGAAGAGGAAAGCTTATATACCGTGTTTGAACAAGAGTTTGGCCGGCCGCTTTCTCCGTTTGAATGTGAAACATTATCAATGTGGATTGACCAAGACGGACATAGCCCGCAGATTATTAAAGCGGCGCTTCGCGAAGCTGTGCTGTCTGGAAAATTGAATTTCCGCTACATCGACCGCATTTTATTTGAGTGGAAAAAGAATGGAATTCGTACGATCGAGCAGGCGCAACATTATGGCAAAAAATTTCGCAAACATCAGCAGTCCGCTCGATCAACGAAGACAGCGGTGAGTGAATATAAACAAACCATTCCTTTTTTTAACTGGCTGGAATCTTAGCGAGAGGCATTGTCTCTCGTTTTTCTTTGGAAATAGAAAGGAGAAATGACCGTGCTGACGAAACAGCAAATTCGCTACTGTTTAGATAAGATGGGGGAAATGTTTCCGAACGCGCATTGCGAGCTCGTGCACCGCAACCCGTTTGAACTGTTAATCGCTGTTGTTTTATCCGCGCAATGCACCGACGCCTTAGTCAATAAAGTGACGAAGCATTTATTTGAGAAGTATAAGACTCCCGAAGATTATGTTGCAGTGCCGCTCGAGGAGCTAGAGCAAGATATTCGTTCGATCGGTTTGTACCGCAACAAAGCGAAAAATATTCAAAAGTTATGCGTGATGTTAATCGAGAAATATAACGGCGAGGTGCCAAAAGACCGCGATGAGCTGATGAAACTGCCGGGAGTAGGCCGGAAAACGGCAAATGTAGTCGTTTCGGTCGCTTTCGGCATCCCAGCCATCGCCGTCGATACACATGTTGAGCGCGTCAGCAAGCGCCTCGGTTTTTGCCGCTGGAACGATTCCGTCTTGGAGGTCGAAAAAACGTTAATGAAAAAAATTCCGAAAGAAGAATGGTCCATTACCCATCATCGCATGATTTTCTTCGGCCGTTATCATTGCAAAGCGCAGTCGCCGCAATGCCATGTTTGTCCGCTTCTTGATTTATGCCGGGAAGGGAAAAAGAGAATGCGAAAGAGGGATGAAAGCAGTGCAGGTGCCAAATGAATTTGCCCACCCGTTGTTTTTTCGCGAGGGAGAAGTGCTCGAAGCCAAAGAAGAACTGGCTTTTCCGCAGATGATGAAAACCGTGCCCTTTTATTATGACATAACGGCGCGCAAGCCGCTTCCATGGGATCATATCGAGCAATCGATTCCGGCGGTGCTGCAATTATGGAACGAGGAAAAAGCAACATTGGAACATTGCTTTGCCAGACGCGACCGCCGCGCCGCCCGTCAGCCGATGATCCGCGGACTTTCCTATTTGCTTTCTTGTTTGTTTTGGCTTAACGGAAAGAGAGTAAGCAATGTGCGGCATTGGCAAGAAGAAATCCGTGCCTTGCCGGTTATACCGGTAAACTGTTTAGAACGGCTGCAGTTTATTTTTGACCGCTGCGATGTATATCATTCGTTTATTCAACTGTGTGAACTGTTTGAAGAAACGGCGAAGTTGGCATACAAACAAATAGCGATAAACAAAAGGATGACTCGGTAAGCGAGCCATCCTTTTGTTATTTACGTTAATTTTCCGCATCAGAGCGCTGCATATTGGTTCCGAACACACTTCTCGTTTGGTTATTTCCATTGTTTGCTCCATTATTATTTGTTGACGGCGGTGTAGTTGGCACCGTGCCACCATTATTGTTACCGCCATTGTTACCATTATTGTTGCCGTTATTGTTTCCACCATTGTTACCGCCGTTGTTGCCGCCATTATTGCCATTATTGTTGCCACCGTTGTTATTGTTGTTAGGATTTTGATCGGTGCCGTTATTGTTTTCATTCGGCTGCTGTTGACCATTTCCGTTTTGATTTGTCCCATCCGTAGGAGAAGTGCCATTTCCCCATTGTTCATTTTGTTCTCCACCTGGAATCTGCACGCTTGTTATCGCCGGCTTGCTTGTCAATTCCTCTTCTTTAACGTAGACAGCAATCGTATATACAGCACCTGGAGTTGGGTTAGCGAACGCAATCGTTTCATCTTTCGTCGTCATGACATTCGTTGCGCCTTGGTCGGTTTTAATGTGCACTTCAAAAAAGGTGTTGTCATGTTTATCACTGTATTTCCACGAAACGGAAATGGCATTTGTTCCTTGGTCGTATGTTGCCTGCAAATCCGTCACGGACGGCAACGTTTCTGGTTCATCTTTCGCCACTTCAGTCGGTTCCGTACCACGGACGAAGCATTCGTATATAACTTCGCTTGACGGCGTGTATTTGCTTGCCAATTTCGGCGGGTTTGTACCTTTTTTAACCGCCAGTTTCACCACGCTATTTGGCATTTTAAAGTCGCTGCCGCCGTCATCGACATGAGAAATGACTTGTTTAAACAGCAGTTTTGAAATGCGCTGTTCCCATGGTGATAAATCGGCGGTGCTACTTCGTTTGCTAAAGCCGGTCCATACAGCGGCTGTATAGTTTGGCGTGTAGCCGACAAACCAGCTGTCCGGCACGGCGCGATCCGAGAGGCCGTATTGTCTTGCCACTTCAGCCGGATAGTTGGTCGTTCCCGTTTTGCCGGCAATATGGAGTCCCGGGACGTTAGCCGCCGTTCCTGTTCCATATTGGACGACCGATTTTAGCATATCGGTAATCATGTAAGCCGTATAATCTTTCATTACCTGCTTTGGCTTTGGTTTTAAGGTCATTTCCGTGCCGTCCAGGAAGACGATTTTTGTGACGGCATGCGGTTTAATGTAAACACCGTTATTGCCAAAAGCGCTGTATGCCCCAGCCATTTGCAGCGGGGAAACGCGGTTTTCGAGGCCGCCGATGGCATACGCTTCTTCGACTTTGTCAAAGCCCATGCCGAGTCGGTTGGCGAATTCTAGCGCACGTTCTTTGCCAACGGCTTGGAGCGCTTTTAAAGCTGGAATGTTGCGCGATAGTGCCAACGCATAGCGCATCGTAATCGGTCCTAAGTATCTTCTGTCGGCGTTGCGAATCGGTCGCCCGTTCGAGTAAGTGTATGGTTCGTCGACAATTTGATGAGCGGTCGACCATTTTAAATATTCAATGGCCGGGCCGTAATCCAAAATCGGCTTAATGGACGATCCAGGCTGGCCGACTGGTTGAATAGCATAGTTAAACCCAAACTTCACGTTTTCCCGATGGCGTCCGCCGCCGAGCGCGCGAATTTCTCCTGTCTTTGTATCTATTAGGGCAATGCCTGACTGCAAATCTTTTTTATTAGTAAATAGCGTATCTGAATTTAATAGCTCTTCTACATGTTTTTGCGCATCCTGATCTAATGTTGTATAAATTTTTAGTCCGTCTTCAAAGACGTTGACGTTCGCTTGATCGGTGACTTCCTTGATCACTTCATCGATAAATGCGTCGTACGGAACGGAATTTTGATGCTTTTTCCGTTCAACCAGCATCGATTTAATCGGAACTTGTTTTGCTTTTTCTGCCTCTTCTTTTGTGATAAAGCCATGTTTTGCCATAAGCGACAGCACGACATCGCGGCGTTTTTTCGCTGCTTCCGGATGATCATACGGGTTGTAGTTGTTTGGACTTTGCGGCATCCCGGCGAGCAGCGCCGCTTCTGGAAGAGTCAAATCTTTTAAATTGGTTTTCCCGAAATAATATTCTGCCGCTCTAGCGACACCATAAATGTTGTCGGAATAATAAATTTTGTTTAAATACATTTCTAAAATTTCATGCTTCGAATATTTTTGCTCCAAACGCAGCGAAAGCCAAAGCTCTTGTGCTTTTCGTTTTAACGTTTTTTCTGGCGACAGAAAAGTAAGTTTCACGACCTGTTGGGTAATCGTGCTCCCACCTTCTGCGCCAAAACCTTCTTTGATGTTGGCGACAACCGCTCCGCCAAGCCGGATCAAGTCGACGCCGTGATGCTCGTAAAAACGCGCGTCTTCTGTGGCCAACACAGCTTCTTCTAACACTTTTGGAATGTCTTTATAAGAAATATATGTGCGTTTATAGCCGCCAAGTTCTGCCACTTTATGACCGTCCATGTCATAGACAGTGGACGACATCGGATCTTTAATTTTCGCTTCATCAAGCGGCGGCGCATCTTTCAGAAAATAGGCAAATGTAGCAATTCCGCTAACCATTCCTACCATCATCAACAGCAAAACAGCAATAATTAATTTTTTAAAAAGCGATCCGCCCTTTTGCTTTTTCGCTTTCTTTGGTTTTGTCTGCTTTGCAGCTTGTTTTCGTTCCACACGAGAACGATATTCACCAGACATAAGCGAATCCTGCCTTTCTTAGGAATTTTGCGTCGGTTCATCAATGAGAAAAGTAAACTTTTTCTACTACACTAATATAATCAATTCTCGGTTGGTAGCCAAGTGTAATGTAATGGCCATACTGTTCGATGTCTCGTTTCGGAATCGATTTTCTTCCGCCCGCCTGCTGTTTTTGCCAGTAAGCAATTAAATGATGCGCATCGAGAAGATACACTTCATTCAGTGTGGTAAACCGTAAAATAACAAAGCAAATTCCGCCGTGCTGCATCACTTGCTCCATATGATGAATTTGGTGTTCATGAAAATTTTTTAATGGAAACGATGTTTTATTCTTCGTTTCTTTTGCTTCAAAGTCAATATATTTGCCGCGGTATACGCCGTTGTAGTCGGTGGTGGAAGCTTGTTTAAAATACGCTTCTTTAATCACGGCGGCGCTTCGTTTCGGATAGTCGACATGAACGATTTGTATCGGTGTCGGCTTTTTATGAATGACAGCGATCCCTTGTTCCCGATAATATTCATTCGTTGCGTTCAAATCTTCTTCGAGCGTCATCCCCCGATTTCCGTAATGGGCTTGAAAGGGACGGACGGATTTCTTCGTTTCGTTTGTCCCATATATCCTTCCGCCAGGATATTTGAACACCATCACCCTCATCTCCTTTGAATGTTTTTTATTATACCACAGGAGAGCGCAAAAAGGGTGTATTCGAGAAATATCGAAATTATCTCTCTACATACAACATTACGCAAATGATCGTTTTTCTTGACCGTATGCTGCAAAGCGGATATGTCGAATTTGTTCGAAGTTACGATGTTTGCTACTTTCTTTGCCGAAATAATTCTAGTTTTGTCATATAGGCAGGGAGCGGGCGTTCCATCGCGAATTGATTATCATCATGCATGAAGAATGGGGGAGACAAGAAATGAGCAAGCGGTTCGTCAAAAAAGAGGAAGTGGAAAGACAGCTGCAGGAAATTTTTCAATTGATCCAGCAGGTGGATGAAAAAATGGAAGAAGTGATCGCCGAAGTGATTGAGGAACGATACGAACAAAGCAAAATGCAGCTTGACCAATTACAGGAACAGCTGACCAATGTCGAGCGCCAGCTGCATCGTGCCGATGCGGAGCACGAACCGGAACTTCCGCTTCCCTCGAAATTGTACTTTGTGTAATTTATTTCACACAGGCGCAAATGGTATGATATAGTGAAAGTGTACGCTTGGAGGGAAATGGACGTGGAAAGACCATTAAAAATGCTAACGGAGCAATTGTTGGACTATAATCAAAAAATATTAGAAATTTCCCGGCAGGCTCATGAACGGAAACAGGAGCCTGACTTTTTTGCGGAGGTAAAGCCGTTTGCTGATCAAGTAAAACAAGCGTTGGATGAATGGAAAGAAATGGCGATTTCATGGGTAAAAAAAGCGCGGCCGAAGCATATTCATGAGATCCAAATCGAAACGGTGGGGGAAAATATCGAAAAAATAAGTGTAGAAGCGTTTTACCCATCCGCTTCCGAGCGGCGCATCAAACAATTTTGCCGGTCGGTTGAATATACGCTGTCGCTTTTATTGGAGCGTTTGGAACAAGAGTGCCACAATCGGCAATAATGATTGAAAAAGCTGTCTCCTGTATGAAAGAAGACAGCTTTCACTGTTATAAATCTTTTTCCACTTTCACGGAAACAGGACCTCTGTTTTCCGTGGCAACGGTGTTAATTTCGTATTCGACGCGTTCCGTATGCTTTGGCGGAACATTGTTTCCATGCTTCGGTTTTTCGTGGTCATGGCCTTTTAACTTATGTTGAAAATGAACGCCTCGACCCATGGCAAACACCCCCTTGATATTACTTTGGGGTAAGCAGCCGCCAAATATGCAAAAAAAAGAGGGGAAAAGCACCCCTTCCATTATCAGCCAACATATTCGCCTTTATAGTCCGGTTTATCAGCGCCGGCAAGTTCGAGCTCGCGGGCAAGGTCGCGGTACTGAGCGATGGTGATTTCCCCGCGCAAATACATGTGGCGCGCGAAATCGAGTAACTCATTCACATGAGCTGGTTCGTAGTTTTTTACAGCAATAAATTTGTTTTTTAATTCCGCCATGTTCATCCTGCTTTCCCCCTTCCCCTTTTATAACATAGTACCACGAAAGTACAAGAGAACAATGAATTCGGAAAATTAAAACTTCCGACAATTGCTGACATGTCCTTTTCTCACGTTTCTCCGCTTTTATACATATACTAATGGCAGCCTAGAGGATGGAGGAGAAGCGTATGTATAGGTATCCGCGCCCGTTTTCTACACCGTTTTCTGCTCCTGCGCCATATCACCATGTATGGCATCCGTATCAGCCATATTCCTATGCTCCATCGCTGCCAATCCATTGGCCCGTCCCGCATCAAGGACATCCCGCTGCCGCTTCGTATCCAACGCCATACCCAAAACCAGGCCCGTTGTTGGCAGCGCAGCCGCCTGGTATTCAATCATTAATGGCGCATTTTAAAAAACCAGACGGCACATACGATATCAATAAAATGATGAACACGATAGGGCAAATGGTGAACACTGTCAACCAAGTAAACGGAGTGCTGAAAGGATTAATTAGCACCTTTAAAAAATAATCAACTCCTCCGCACCTGTCCGGAGGAGTTTGCTTTTTAAATTAGCAGTTCATACACTTCATTCAGCTGATATACTCGTTCAAAATCGCGTTCATCCATCGCGTAGCGGATTTCATGAGGCAAAATGCGGTCTAAAAACGCGCTTTCTTCTTCCGAAAGGTCGCGAACAAATTCCCCTTCGCTTTTATACGTTTTGCTCAGCAGCTTTTTATAAATGCGCCGAGGGGTGTCATCGTGATATTCCAAATAGTTGGATAAAATTTCCCGTAAATACGCCAGCGTCTTCTCCATTACGTTACCTCCCCTTTGAAAAACGCTTCGAACGTTTTGCTGACGTTTTTCTTTCCTTGCGCGTAAGAGTTTTCTTCTGTCACGTGTTTCGGATCCAAATTCGTTTTAATCACTAACATCGGTTCGTCAGATGGCTCATTAATAAGCCGGTCTGCTAATTGCTTAAAATTGGGCAGATTTTTCATGATTCGCCACCTCCTATAAGTAGAGTGGGTTAAGCAAAACAAAAGTATGTATAGCGCAAGAAGCGGTTAATGAAGCAGAAAACGGCATAAGCTAACAAAGAACCATTCGTTTAGGAGGTGAATGACGGTGACGAACCGGAATGACAATCGCGAACGGAAAAATAAATATCCACATAACCGGGAAGAAATTGCAAAAGAATGGGATATCCAGAAGGATCCAACACCAGAAAACAACAATAAATATGGAAGCAAGTCGCATAAAAATTAGACATAGAAAAAAGGGATGCCCGCTTGTTTCGGGCAAGCCCTCTTCTTTTATCTTTTTTGCCGAGAAGACCCCCACCTCTAAGCGGAGCGTAGGCGGGGGATGAATCGGCGTTTTTTGTTTTTTAGTCATCGTAATAGTTGAAAAACATTCTTCTTCTGTCATAAAATATAAACAAATATACCGAACTTATGTTCTGTTAGAGGTGGTGAAAAGATGAAAAAAGCGTATTTTTCAAGAAGATTGTATAAATCCGAAATAGATATTCTTCATGTGACGGAAACATCTTATGCATTAGAGTTATTTAATCAAGCGAAACGTTTCGCTTTTCAAACGCTGGTCCGGGAAAAGCGATGGAGACGAAATTTACATCAAGAAAGTCTGCATATCGTTGTGAAGAAAAAATACGGACTGAATGACTATTTTGCCAACAGTGCCGTTCGAGAAGCCAATGCTCTTTTCTCTTCTCTAATGGAATTAAATAAAATGCACCTTCAACAGACAGAAGAAAAAATAAAAGATGTGAAGAAAAAACTAAAAACAGAACGAACCAAATTGACGAAATTACGCAAAATCAAAGAAAGTTGTATCAAAGGAAACCTACGTTTTCCGAAAAATACAAACTTTGTTTTGCATAAGAGCGGAATCATTTCTTTAGGATTAAAAGACCGTTCTTTCATTTGGAGGAACACATATCTTTTTGAACATTGCTATCTCGATGTAGAAATCAAACGAACCAAAGCCAAAATCGGTCGTTTAACACATCGTTTGGATCGATTAGAACAAAAGAAAACCAAATTAAAAGAACATATTCCAAGTGCTGTTTTTGGCGGTAAAAAACTATTCAAACAACAATTTACGAAAGAAGAATTTATAAAGGACCACGAAGCTTGGAGAAAGCTCTTTTTAGCTGCCCGAAATAAAGCAATGATCATCTCCGGGCGGAAAGATGCCGGTTCTGGAAACTTTGTGTTTCACTATAATCCAATTACAAAAGAACTTCATATGAACTCGATAACAGGAAAAGTAGTTACCTTTCCGGGAGTAATATTCCCTTACGGCCAAGAAATGGTGGATAAAACAGTGACAGATCAAATCCAATGTAAAAACAAAAAAGAATACGGAAAACCAATCTCTTGGTCCGTGGAAGATCATGGGGGATACTATATCATCAAATGTTTGGTGGATGTAGAATCGAATCCATATATTCATTTTTCTACCTCTGACGGAGTGATCGGAGTAGATTGCAACTACCATCACATCGCTTGGACAAATGTTTCGAAAGATGGTAACTTTTTGGAAAGTGGAAAATTAACGTTTTCGATAGAAGGGAAAACTTCTGGTCAGATTACGAAAATCATGGAAGCAGAAGCCATTGCTTTAGTGGATATTGCGGTTCGAAAGAAAAAACCTATTGTTTTGGAAAAGTTGGATACCACCTTATCCAAAACAGGGAATCGATACGGCAACAAGAAAGTAAATCGGATGAAGAGTATGTTCGCGTATCGGAAAATGATACAAGCAATCAAAAGCCGTGCCGATAAAATGGGAGTTGCTGTGATAGAAGTGAATCCGGCTTTTACTTCTGTCTCTGGGAAACTGAAATATATGCGCAAATTCGGTATCTCTATCCACCAAGCAGCTGCATTTACGATTGGCCGTCGAGGATTAGGATATAAAGAAAAAGCTCCAAAGGTGCTTAAAAAGTATGTCCCGAAAGATGTTTCTCACCATTGGAAGCATTGGTCTATTTTAGATAAAAAGTTTTCTGTTCGTACACATACGCTGTACCATCTTTTTAACGTGGACCAACCACACCAAGGAATAGATGTATTTCATCCATCCATGTTAGAAGAAGAAAAACGGCAACTAATAAAAACTTTGGCATAACAACAATTAATATAAAAATGTTGTTCATTCAAGAGCGCATTGTACCAGTATCTTACTCTCGTCACCGGAGCAGATGGCGATTCTAGGAGCTGGGTGCATTGCAATGCGTTCTTTGGATGCCATACGAATGAAAGATGGTGTACCTTCTATATGTGCTTTCATAGGCATATAGCTGGTCGTCCCGAAAGGACACTTCGGACATCTCGTATGGCTACTCCTCTCGTTGAACGGAGGGGGTTCTTGGAACCTTTGAGCAACTACGGCCAGAGGAAACAAGAATCCCCCACTTCCACCGGCATGAGCCGGTAAGTGGGGGGTAGTTCAATCAATCTCGATGAATTTCCGTTTTTGCGGCAGGCGAATGACGAGCTTTCCATTTTGGAAAGACGCTTTAACATCTTTTTCGCTCACCGGGTAAGGCAGTGGAATCGTGCGGGAAATATGCTTTTGCATTTTCCGCTTTTGGTATACATGCCCCTTTTCATCCATTGATTCGACTGTTTCATGATGATGGATGATCAGCTGCAAATAATCGTCCATAAATTGCAGTTCGATTTGGTTTCGTTTTACGTTCGGGAGATAAGCAATAATCGTATATTCCTCTTTTGTTTCGTGGACATCGATCGGGATATAGGCGTGGGAAAGCATTTGCTGGAAATATTCATCCATCGTTTCCATCATTTTTTTTAGCGGTCGTTCATCTAAAAATTGATCGAACATTTTCCACAAATTTGCAAGCGGATTCTCATTTCCTCCATGTTTCATCGGCGGTTGAAAATGTTCGCTCATTTTCCTGCAGCTCTCCTTTCGGTCATTTCTTAGTTTTAAATGTATGTAACGAAATGGAAAAAGTCACTGTTATTTTTTTAGGAATTTTTAATGTGTTTTTAACACGGTGGAAATATAATGACACTACTAAATAGCAAACTGTTTTGCTGGCCCTTGCGATAAAAAGCTGCCAGCAAACTAAAGGGGGAAGGAGCAATGCATATTTTTCACTGGTTTGTTACCCTGCTTTTCTCGGGAACAGCTGTCTCGCTTCTCTCTTACCAGGTAGTCGAAATTGTCCAAGCGATTATTGACTTTCTAGTCGATCGTCATTCGTGAAGCGAACCAATTGTTTTCCGTTGCTGATCGCATCCGGCGATTGGCTTTTCTTTTGATATGATATAACTAAGAGGGATATGCAACAACCAAACAAGCGAGGGGAAAAAGATGAATAACCGCATTTTAGTTATCGAAGATGAAGCGAATTTAGCGCGATTTATTGAGCTTGATTTATCCCATGAAGGATATGAAGTACAGGTGAGCCATGACGGCAGAGAGGGACTGGAGTTGGCACTTTCTGAAGAGTGGGATTTAATTTTATTAGATGTCATGCTTCCGAGTTTAAACGGCATGGAAGTGTGCCGGCGCATCCGTGCGGTCAAACAGACTCCGATTATTATGATTACGGCAAGAGACAGCGTCTTTGACCGTGTCATGGGGTTGGATAACGGGGCGGATGACTATATAGTGAAGCCGTTTGCAATCGAGGAGTTGCTTGCTCGTATCCGCGCTCTATTTCGCCGCGTTCATCCGACCACCGAAGAGCATGTGCTAACGTTTAAAGATATAACCGTCGATTTGAACGCCCGTACGGTGAAAAAAGGCGACCGCTTCATTGAATTAACGAAACGCGAATATGATTTATTAGTCACGTTTTTGCAAAATATAAATATTGTGCTTACCCGTGATACACTGCTTAACAAAGTATGGGGATTTGATACGGAAGTCGAAACGAATGTGGTTGATGTATATGTCCGTTATTTGCGCCATAAGCTTGATGAAAACGATAAAGAGCGGTATATCCAAACGGTGCGGGGCGCTGGGTATGTGATGCGGTCATGAAACTTTTTCGGCTTGAAAACGTCTCATTAAAATGGAAGCTTACTTTTCTTTCCGCGGTGGCGATTTTTATTACTTATTTTATTTTTACCTTTTTGCAATACCATATTGTGAAACAGTGGCTGCTGAACGAAGAAGAAAAAGCAATGAAACAGATCATTGAAGAAATTGAAACCTATTACGGGGAAAAACGTAATATATCATGGAAAGATATTCGCCAAAGCCAGCCGTTGTTGGAAAAATTAAATGAAAAATATCAATTGATTCGCGTGCTTGACCGCAAAGGAAACGTCGTTGTCTCGGTTTCCGACGGCGCTTCGGTTTCCTTGGCGCCAAGCGCTGCTCCAAAAGAACTGCAAATGGACTATCATTTTATCAACAACGAACGGTTTATTATGCTGCGCGAACCTTTGCATGTCGGAGCAATACACGGAACGATCGAAATAGCGCGCCGTCTTGTAAAATTTCAGCACATGACCAATACACTGTTTTTCATTATGACGGCTCTCGGCGTCGCGGCCATGATTACGAGCGCCTTTATCGGCCGGCTTGTTGCGCAAAATTTTGTCGGGCGTCTGAAAGCGTTGACGAAAACGATGGTGGATATTAAAAACAAAGGAATTCAAAAGCGCATCGATGTTCCGGCTTCCCATGATGAAATGTCGGAATTAATGATGATGTTTAATCAAATGATGGACGAAATTGAACGCTCGTTTGACCAGCAAAAACAATTTGTCGAAGATGCTTCTCATGAGCTGCGCACGCCGATCGCCATTTTAGAAGGCCATCTTTCGTTATTGCAACGGTGGGGAAAACATAATCCCGCCATTTTGGAAGAATCGCTGCAGGCGGCCATACAGGAAACGGGGCGTTTGAAAAAACTAGTGCTGGAGCTTTTAGATTTGTCGCGCGCTGAGGCGATTAACGTTCCAAACGATATTGTGTCGATTGATCCACAACAAGCGGTTGAACAAGTCGTGAAAAACTTCCGTGTTTTGCATCCGGATTTTCAGTTTACTATCGACAATTCAGCAACACAAACAGCGCGCATTCGCATGACGAAATACCATTTTGAACAATTGCTGTTAATTTTGCTCGATAATGCAGTAAAATATTCTCAACAGGCTAAACAGGTGACGATTTTGATAAAGGAAGAAAAACGGTTTGTGACGATTGCTGTCAAAGACTATGGCATCGGAATCCCAAAAGCGGAATTAGAAAAAGTATTTTTGCGATTTTATCGCGTTGATAAGACGCGTAGCCGCGAAAAGGGAGGTGTCGGCCTTGGTTTGGCTATTGCCAAGGAAATCATCGATAAATATGATGGACAAATTGCGATAGATAGCGAAGTAGGCAAAGGGACAACGGTTGAACTGGCAATCCCGAAAGCAGAGTAGAGAAAGGGGAAAGACGATGGAACATCTTCACGAAGGAACGGCGATGCAGAAAAAAAATATTCAGTACGTGGTTGAAAAATTTCGCAAACGCGGCGTGAAAATCGCCACTTGCAAGCCGCGGATTATGATGTCATTATCTTGCTTAGAGGAGACGGGAAAAAACAGAGCTTAAAAAGGGAGAGAAACAATGGATATTCACTGTCAGAAGATCATCCCGGCGCTGAAAACGATGAAAGATTTTGAAAAGTTTTTAAATAGCCGCTATACGTATGGGGTGCTGTTAGAAGTGCATATTTCCCAATTGAAGAGCGTGTTCCATTACGCGCGCCAGCAAGGCAAACAATTGATTATTCACACTGATTTGATTCACGGACTAAGCCATGACGAGTATGCGGCCGAATATTTATGCCAGGAGTTTCATCCGTATGGGCTGATCTCCACAAAGGGAAATGTCATCATAAAGACAAAGCAAAAAAAGGTGCTGGCGATTCAGCGCATTTTTTTGCTTGATTCACATGCGCTTGAAAAAAGTTACCAGCTGATTGAAAAAACGCAACCCGACTGCATTGAAGTAATCCCAGGAGCAATGCCCCATATGATCCACGAAGTAAAGGAACGGACGGGAAAACCGATTTATGCCGGCGGATTGATCCGCACTGTAGAGGAAGTCGAGCGCGCCCTTGCAGCGGGAGCGGTTGCGGTGACTACTTCCAATAAAGAGTTGTGGAAACATTATGAAGATCGTTAATGTTGAAGGACAAGCCGTGCGAGCAGGAAATGGTTCTTGCCTAAGAAACTTTCCGCATTTCACTAGCCAAACAAGCCGCTTTTCGCTATAATAAAAGTAAGTTAATAATCAGTCAGGAGACAAGGAGAGACCATGCATGCATGGTAGGCGAAAGCTTATCGTGTTTGCGATGGTCTCTTTTTGTCTTTTTATAAAAGGAGGAGTTTTTCATGACAGCGACACCCTTTTCGAGCAAACAGCGGCGTGAGCGTTTAGAAGAAATGTGCAAGCAGCATTACGATGTTTTAGTGGTAGGTGGAGGAATTACCGGATGCGGCATTGCGCTAGATGCCGTCACGCGCGGCATGAAAACGGCACTAGTGGAAATGCAAGATTTTGCGGCGGGGACGTCGAGCCGTTCGACGAAGCTTGTTCATGGAGGGCTTCGGTATTTGAAGCAATTGGAAGTGAAAATGGTCGCCGAAGTCGGCAGAGAGCGGGCGATCGTCTATGAAAACGGGCCGCACGTAACGACGCCGGAGTGGATGCTTTTGCCGATTCATAAAGGTGGAACGTTTGGCAAATGGAGTACGTCGATCGGTCTTTGGGTGTACGATCATTTAGCCGGCGTGAAACGAAGCGAGCGGCGCAAGATGCTAAGCGCCAAAGAGACGCTGCAAAAAGAGCCGCTATTGAAACGGGAAGGATTGCGTGGCGGCGGCTATTACGTCGAATACCGCACCGACGATGCCCGCTTGACGATGGAAGTGATCAAAAAAGCGGTGGAATTGGGGGCCGATGCCGTCAACTATGCAAAAGTGGAACAATTTCTGTACAATGAAAGCGGCAAAATCATTGGCGCCCGCTGCCGCGATCAGCTTAGCGGCCAAACGTATGAAATCCGTGCGAAAAAAGTGATCAACGCCGCTGGGCCGTGGGTCGACACGCTGCGTGAAAAAGACCATTCAAAAACGGGAAAACGATTGCAGCTGACAAAAGGCGTTCATATCGTCATCGACCAAAAACGGTTTCCATTAAAGCAAGCGATTTATTTTGATACACCGGACGGCCGCATGGTATTCGCGATTCCGCGCGACGGGAAAACGTACGTCGGCACGACCGATACGTTTTACAATGAAGATATTGCCAACCCGACGATGACAGAAGAAGACCGTGACTATTTACTGCGCGCGATTCACTATATGTTCCCGTCCGTCCACATCACTGCCACTGATGTGGAATCAAGCTGGGCGGGAGTCCGGCCGCTCATCTACGAAGAAGGAAAAGATCCGTCGGAAATTTCCCGCAAAGATGAAATTTGGCAATCGCCGACAGGATTAATTACAATCGCCGGCGGAAAACTAACCGGATACCGGAAAATGGCGGAAACGGTTGTCGACTTAGTGGCAAAACTATTGGCGGAAGAAGAAGGAAGAACGTTCCGTCCATGCCAAACGAAACATTTGCCGATCTCCGGCGGGGATGTCGGCGGCTCACAGCAATTGCCGGCTTTTATCGCGAAAAAAGCCGAAGAAGCGGTGCGCTACGGGTTCACGAAAGAAGAGGGAGAACGTTTAGCAAAAATATACGGCACCAACGTCGATCAATTATTCGAACTAAGCAAACAATACGATACTTCCTGCGGCCTTTCCCGCGAGCAGTTTGTCCGTCTTTTATACGCTATCGATTACGAAATGGCGGCAAAGCCGATTGACTACTTTATCCGCCGCACCGGCGCGCTCTTGTTTGACATCGCTTCCGTCCGCCGTCAGAAAGACCGTGTCATTGCGTTTATGGCAAACTATTTGCAGTGGACGAAAGAACAAACCGCTGCCTATACAGCGGAACTGGACAAAGCGTTGCGGGAGGCGATCATAGCGAAGACAACGACCATATCCGGCGGTTGATTAACCAATAAAAACCGAGTAGGAAATGACTTTTTCTGAAACGGTGTCTAACTCTAGACACCGTTTTTCATTAGTTAAATTAAGTAAAATAAAAACAACAATTAGTCTTTTTATAAAAAAATTATATAAAGTATTTGAAAATTATAAATACAACATTGATTTTTACCATTATTTTTGTTATATTTTACTTAAAATTTCAGTTAATTTAACTAAAAATTTATGTGTGGTGGTACAATGATTACGATGAAAGATATTGCGGAAAAAGCGAATGTATCAATCGCAACAGTATCAAGAATTTTAAATAACGATGCCACTCTTTCTGTTTCGGAGGAAACGCGAGAACGCGTGTTTCGTATTGCGAAACAGCTTGGTTATAAGCCGATCCGAAAACGAAATTCTAATCGAACTAATCAACAAAAGAATAAAGAACCTGAATTATACCATATAGCCCTTCTGTTAGCAGTATCTCAGCATGAAGAAACGACGGACCCTTATTTTGTTTCGATCCGTCAAGGTATTGAAAAACAGTGTGAGCAATTACCGCTTCATATTTCTTCTGTTATTCGAGTGAATGGCACAGCGGAAATACAAGATTTAAGCGAATTTGACGGCTTAATCGTTATCGGTGGCATTGATCCGGAGGACATTAAGCACTACTTTCCGAAAAACGACCATGTCGTATTTGTCACACAAGTGATCCGCATCGACGAATATGATGTCGTTCGTTCCGATTTGGAAACAGCGACAGAACATATATTAGACTACCTAATCGAGCTTGGTCATAAGGAAATCGGCTATATTGGTGGATCGGAAACAATTAAGAAATTAAATGGCGGAAAAAGTTATGAAATCGATGACGTACGAAAGCGAACGTTTGAAAAAAAGATGAAAACGATGGGGCTTTATCAACCGAAACGTGTGTTTATTGGTGATTGGGGGCCTTCAGGGGGATATGAATTAATGAAAAAGGCAATTGATTCAAACGATTTGCCAAGTGCCTTTGTTATCGCTAGCGATCCGATGGCTATTGGTGCCTTGCATGCGATTCATCAAGCAGGCCTCAAAGTTCCGGAAGATATCTCCATTATTAGTTTCGATGATATTGATGCAGCGGCATTTTTGAATCCGCCTCTTTCTACAGTGAAAATATATGCGTATGAAATGGGAAAACTGGCTGCAAACGCTTTGTATGAACGTATTATTGGCAGTAGGGATATCCCAATTAAAATTCTTACCCCGGCAAAGCTCGTTATTCGCGAAAGTTGTACAGTGAACACGACGTTATCGTTATGTAAAGGGGGTGAGCATTCAAGCTGACTGGCGGCAAACAATCGTCGAAAAAGTAAGCGTTAACAAAAATGAAGCGGGGGGATTTTTATATGAAAAAAACAATCGCATTCGTTATATCAAGTGCATTAGTCCTTTCCATGCTTAGCGCTTGTAGTAGTAAGACCGAACAAACCACAAGTGAATCAGGAAAAAAAGTAAAAATTGAATTTTTCCATTATAAATCCGAGGCAAAAGGAACATTTGATAAATTGATTAAAAAATTTGAAAAGGAAAATCCGAACATTGATGTCGTGAATGCTAACCCGCCGGAAGCGGAAACAGTATTAAAAACACGCGCGGCGAAACGTGATGTCCCAGATGTGGTTGGAATTGGCGCGGATGCAACATTTGCGGAATTATCGAAGGCAGGCGTATTTGAAGATGTAACAGAAGCTCCTGAACTTGACAACATTCAGTCGGCTTACATTCAAATGTTAAAAGATGTAACAGGGTTAGATAAAGTATATGCGATACCGTATGCGGCGAACGCGGATGGGATCATTTATAACAAAGCGATTTTTAAAGAGCTTGGTCTAACCGTTCCGAAAACATGGGATGAATTGATTGCGGTGGCAGAAAAAGTAAAAGCAGCTGGAAAAACGCCGTTCTATTTTACGTTTAAAGACGCTTGGACAACCTTACCGGCTTACAATGCACTCGCGGCAAACACGCAAGGAGAAACGTTTTTCCAAGATTTAAACAAAGGAAAAACAAGTTTTAAAGAAGGGCATAAAGAAGCTGTTGAAAAGTTTGCAAAATTACTAGAATACGGCCATAAAAACAATTTTGGCAAAGGATACGCAGATGGCAATGTCGCGTTTGCCAAAGGTGAGTCGGCGATGTATTTACAAGGAATTTGGGCGATTCCGGAAATTAAAAAAGCTAATCCAAATATAGAACTTGGGGTATTTCCGTATCCGGTAACGAATCACCCAGAAAAAACAAAATTAGTATCTGGCGTCGATCTTCTTTTAGCTATTTCGAAAACGTCGAAACATCCGAAAGAAGCGAAAAAATTCGTCGACTTCCTGCTAAATGAAGAAAATGCAAAAACGTATATTACCGAACAAAATGCTTTCTCTGCCATTAAAGGGTTGACACAAGACGATCCTACGTTAGAAGGGCTAAAAGAAAGCTTTGCCAAAGGAGCACTCGTTGACTTTCCAGACCATTATATTCCTGCCAGTATCGATTTAGCTAACCTTTTGCAACAATTCACTCATGATCAAGATGTGGACAAGTTCTTAAAGACGATGGACTCCGAGTGGGAAAAAGTACAAGGGCGTAAATAAAAAGAGGAGAGAGGAAAATAGGAGAGGTCTCCGATTTTCTTCTCTCTTTCCTTAGGAGGCGATACAATGCGGAAGGAGATTATTGTTGCCAAAGAAAGAAACATCCTCTTACCGGTTCATCGAAAAGTAAAAAAACCAATAAACATAGCGATTTACCTGATGACTGTTCCGGCTGTGGTGTTATTCGCGATGTTTCATACATTCCCGGCGATCCAAGGTATTTTTTATTCCTTTACCAATTGGGACGGACTAAGCTTGACGTACGATTTTGTCGGACTGAAAAACTATTACTATTTGTTTCAAGATGAGAACGTATTGCATTCGTACTTATTTACATTTAAGTTCGCTCTTGTTTCAACAATTTTAGTCAATGTATTAAGTTTGGCCATCGCGATTGGTTTGAACGAAAAAATTAAGTTTAAAAACTTTTTTCGCGCTGTCTATTTTTTGCCTAACGTTTTAAGCGTGCTCATTGTCGGTTATATTTTTAACTATTTGTTTGCAAACGTTCTTCCTGTTTGGGGCGAAAAGCTAGGGATTGATGTGCTATCAACCAATATTTTAGGAAATGAAAAATTAGCGTGGATTGGTATCGTGATTGTGGCTGTATGGCAGGCGTGTGCCTTTAATACGATCTTATATTTAGCGGGGCTGCAAACCGTTCCATCGGAGCTATATGAAGCTTCCAGTCTCGATGGAGCGAGCAAGTGGCAAAACTTTTGGCATATTACGTTTCCGATGATTGCACCATTTTTCACGATCAATATGGTGCTGGCGATGAAAAACTTTTTGATGGTATTCGACCACGTCGTTGCCTTGACAGGCGGAGGGCCTGGACGGGCGACACAATCCATTTCTCTATTAATTTACAATGGTGGTTTCCAAGGTGGGGAGTTTGCGTATCAATCGGCTAACGCTGTCATTTACTTTATCGTCATTATGATTGTATCCATTATGCAGATTAAATTTTTACAAAAACGGGAAGTGGATATGTGATGGAAAAGAAAACAAATTGGTTTGTCACGTTTTTGATAGCTATTGGTGCATTATTTATTTTATTTCCTCTGTATATGGCCGTGTCCATTGCGCTAAAAACGCCGGAGGAATTGGCAGACTCCGTGCTTTCCCTGCCAGTTGGCCTGCATGTTGAAAATTTTGCAAAAGCTATTGAGGCAACGAACTTTTTTCAAGCGTTTAAAAACAGTGCGTTTATTACGGTAACAACCGTGATTTTGACGATTTTAACGAACTCGATGGTTGCTTACGCTATCGCTCGACATATGCATCGGAAATTTTTTAAGTTTTTGTATTACTATTTTGTTAGCGCTTTGTTTATTCCGTTTCCAATTATTATGTTGCCAATCGTGAAGCAAACGTCGGCATTCGGGATGAACAATCCAAGTGGATTGATTTTCTTATATGTTGTGTACGGAATTGCGTTTAACATTTTTATTTATGTCGGATATATTCGTTCGATTCCAAAAGAGCTGGAAGAAGCGGCGATTGTCGATGGATGCAGTACATGGGGAGTGTTTTGGAGGATTATTTTCCCGCTTATGGCTCCGATTAATGCAACGGTTGCGATTTTAACTTGTTTATGGGCATGGAATGACTTTTTATTGCCGTTAATTATACTAAGCGATCAATCTGATATGACACTTCCGCTAGTCCAATATGTTTTCCAATCGGAATTTGGCACCGATTATAATTTAGCGTTTGCTTCTTATTTGATGGCGTTATCACCAATGATCATTATATATTTATTTGCACAAAAATGGATTATTAGTGGGGTAACAAGAGGATCGATTAAATAAAATAAAAGACGGAGGACAAGAAATGGCAATTGTATTTGATCCAACAAACAAAACCTTTCATCTACAAGCAAACGATACAAGCTATGTGATGCAGCTCGTTCGATCAGGATATTTATCTCATCTTTATTGGGGAAAAAAGATTAGAAGTGCAAATGGATCAAGAAGATTCCAATTTTTCGACCGCCCGTTCTCCCCTAATCCCGATCCATCCGACCGCACATTTTCTTTAGATACGCTGCCGCAAGAATACCCGGCGTATGGCAACACGGATTTTCGCGCGCCGGCGTATCAAGTGCAATTGGAAAACGGGGCGACGATCTCGGATTTGCGCTATAAAACGCATCGCATTTATAAAGGAAAGCCAAAGTTAAAAGGGCTGCCGGCCACCTATGTCGAACGCGAAAACGAGGCGGAAACATTAGAAATCGTATTGGAAGACCGCGTGATCGGATTACACGTCACACTGCTTTATACGGTGTATGAGCGGTGGAATGTGGTGACGCGTTCTGCCCGCTTTGAAAACCACGGTGCGGAACGGATCAAGCTGTTGCGGGCGTTAAGCATGAATGTAGATTTCCCGCATGCTGACTATGAATGGCTGCATCTCCCGGGAGCATGGGGGCGGGAGCGAGCAGTGGAAAGACGGCCGCTTGTCACCGGCATGCAGTCGGTAGAAAGCCGTCGCGGCGCCAGCAGCCACCAGCAAAATCCATTTATCGCCTTGCTGGGGAAAAATACAAATGAAGATGTCGGGGAAGTATACGGCTTTAGCCTTGTATACAGCGGCAATTTCCTCGCTCAGGTCGAAGTCGATCAATTCCAGACAACGCGTGTATCTATGGGAATAAATCCGTTTGATTTTACGTGGCTGTTAGAACCGGGCGAGTCGTTTCAGACGCCGGAAGTGGTGATGGTGTATTCCGATCAAGGATTGAATGGAATGTCGCAAACTTATCATCAGCTATACCGCACCCGCCTAGCGCGCGGGGCGTTCCGCGACCGGGAGCGCCCGATTCTTATTAACAACTGGGAAGCGACATATTTTCATTTTAATGAAGAAAAAATTTTGCGCCTTGCGAAAACAGCAGCGGAATTAGGGATTGAGCTATTTGTGCTCGATGACGGATGGTTTGGCAAACGCGATGATGATCACAGTTCGTTAGGAGATTGGTTCGTCAATAAACAGAAGCTGCCAAATGGACTGGAAGGGCTAGCAAAAAACATTAACCAAATGGGCATGCAGTTTGGTCTATGGGTAGAACCGGAAATGGTTTCCGTCGACAGCGAGCTGTATCGGCAGCATCCGGACTGGTGCCTCCATGTGCCGAACCGCCCGCGCTCGGAAGGAAGAAACCAGCTTGTATTAGACTATTCCCGCCAAGAAGTGTGCGACTATATTATTCAAGTCATTTCCGATGTGTTAGCGAGCGCGCCGATTTCGTATGTCAAATGGGATATGAACCGCCATATGACGGAAATCGGCTCTGCCGCCCTGCCTCCGGAACGGCAACGCGAAACGGCTCACCGCTACATGTTAGGGTTGTACCGCGTCATGGAAGAAATAACATCCCGTTTTCCGCATGTTCTGTTTGAGAGCTGCTCGGGCGGCGGAGGCCGGTTTGACCCGGGCATGCTGTACTACATGCCACAAACGTGGACGAGTGATAATACGGACGCGGTTTCCCGCTTAAAAATCCAATACGGCACCAGCCTTGTTTATCCAATCATCTCGATGGGCGCGCACGTGTCAGCGGTGCCGAACCACCAAGTTCATCGCATTACATCGTTGGAAATGCGCGGTCATGTGGCGATGTCGGGAAACTTTGGCTATGAGCTCGATTTAACAAAACTAAGTGAGAAAGAAAAACAAAAAGTAAAAGAACAAGTGGCATTTTACAAAGAAATTCGCCGTCTTGTCCAATTCGGAACGTTTTATCGGATACTCAGCCCGTTTGAAGGCAATGAGGCGGCGTGGATGTTCGTATCCGAGGACCAATCGGAAGCATTGGTTGCCTATTTCCGCGTGCTGGCGGAAGCGAATGCGCCGCTGTCGTTCATACGGTTAAAAGGACTGGATCCAAATAAAGATTACGAAATTATTGGCAGCGGCGAAGTGTATGGCGGCGATGAACTGATGTATGCAGGGTTAAATGTGCCACAGCGACGCGGCGACTTCATTAGTGTCATGTGGCGGTTGAAAGCAGCTCGTTAATGGACAAAAAGACCGGTGTCTAGCATGCGGCTAGGCACCGGCTTCTAGTTGTGAGAGTTTTTCTAAAATCCGCCGCTTCCGATAGAGCATTTTTCCTGTTTCGGCAATGTCCTCGATAAACGCTTTGTTAAACATTGCGCCAAAAACAATGCCAACGATCGGAACGAATTGAAACAGCTTTTTCCAGCCATATTGATCGCGAAACGTCATCATGACTTCACGCCAGCCTTGAAGCTGGGAAAAGACTTGTTGGTGATGGTCGGAAAAAGAAGTAAGCTGATCGAGAATCGCCTTTTTGCCGACAATATCGGAGGAGACGAATTGCAAACATTTCACAATAAAAATTCGCTCTTTCTTCTCCTTCGGATTGTAGCCATAGACGATGGCGATTTCCTGCAGCGTTTTTAACGCGAGGCCGAGGAGAGCAGGAATATCGACCGCCAGCGTCAACGCTCCGCCAACGCCTGTCGTTGCACCTTGAATTTGGGCAAACGTCACGCGCGCGTCAATCAACTCATCACAAACGCGGTCCATGGTCGCAAGCGGCAGCTGGGCCGCTTGTTCTAATGTCGAGACATGCAGCTTTTCCAATATTTTTTCTTCTTTCACCAAATATTGCCCGCCGCTTTGTATATAGCTGCCAAGCTCATCTAACAGCTGTCCCAGTTTTTTATGTACGATGCTTGGCGTAAGCTTATCGAGCAATTTAAACGGCAGCCGTCCAAGCTTTTCCCAAAACCATAAGTCTTTTTGGTCTTGTTCCCAATGTTCAATCTTTTTCAACTCTTCCAGTAGTTGCTGTCTAATATCCATCTCTTCGAGGGCCTCCATATTTTTTTCTAATTTATAGGATACATTCATTATGGCTAATTATACGTTTTTTACAGTAAGTTTGTTTCGGTAAATAACTCAATAAAATAGGGCAGGAAATTAACGGTTTGCTAACCTATGACCGCCAGCCAAAAATTAATCTTGATATTATTCGCGCAATTAATGAAGGAAAGAATAATTTTAATTTTCATTGATCTATAGTAAAGTTTTTACTAAAATATTTACTATAAAGAGATGTTATTTTAGGAGGCGTAACGATGATTGCGAAATTAAAAGAAGAGTTTATTGGGCTATTTGGTGGGAGGAATGAGGAGATTCGGATATTTTTCTCCCCCGGCCGCGTCAACTTAATCGGCGAGCATACCGACTATAACGGCGGTCATGTGCTGCCATGCGCCTTGGAAATCGGCACGTATGCACTCGTACGCAAAATAGCCAATCCGTTTATTCGCTTTTACTCAAAAAATTTTCCAGAAACCGGGATCATTACGGTATCTTATGATGATTTATCCTACCAAGACCAACATGGATGGGCGAACTATCCAAAAGGAATTATTGCCGCGTTTCAGTCGTTTTGTCCGATCGAGACGGGGCTCGATATTTTGTATTACGGGACGATCCCAAACGGCGCCGGATTATCGTCGTCCGCTTCCATCGAACTGGCAACAGCGGTCATGCTCAATAAACTATTCGCGCAGCATATCGATATGCTTGAGCTTGTGAAAATGAGTCAAAAAGTAGAAAATGAGTATGTTGGCGTCAACTGCGGCATTATGGATCAGTTTGCCGTCGGAATGGGAAAACGAAACCATGCAATGCTACTAAACTGCCAAACGTTAGAGTACCGCTATTTGCCTGTTTCGATGAACAATTGTTCGATTGTCATCGCCAATACAAACAAAAAGCGTGGTCTGGCCGATTCGGCGTATAACGAACGGCGGGCGACGTGCGAGGCAGCTTTGGCGAAATTGCAGAAACATATAAATATTGCCTCACTCGGTGATTTGACAAGCGAGCAGTTGGAGCAATACAAGCATCTCCTTTCTCCGCTTGAACAAAAGCGCGCCCGCCATGCCGTGACGGAAAACGAGCGGACGGTAGAGGCGGCGGCAGCGTTGGAAAAGGGAGATTTGGTCCGCTTTGGCGAACTGATGAAGCAGTCACACATTTCGCTGCGCGATGATTATGAAGTAACAGGAATGGAACTAGATACGCTTGTCGAAGCGGCGTGGAAGCATGAAGGAACGATTGGAGCCCGCATGACTGGTGCTGGTTTTGGCGGCTGTACGGTGAATATCGTGAAAGATGTGTACATTCCTTCTTTTATTGAACAAGTAGGAAAAGAATATGCGGGAAAAATCGGCTATGAAGCTAGTTTTTATGTCGTGAAAATTGGTGACGGAGCGAGAGAAATAGCAGAAACAAAGGAGATGAGCGTATGATTCTTGTCTGCGGCGGCGCGGGCTACATCGGCAGCCATGCGGTATACCGCTTGATCGAAAAAGGAGAAAAAGTTATCGTTGTCGATAATTTGCAAACAGGTCATCGCGAGGCTGTTCATCCGGAAGCGGTCTTCTATCAAGGGGATATTCGCGACCGCGCGTTTTTGCGCGACGTATTTCGCAAGCATGAGATCGATACAGTGGTTCATTTCGCCGCCAATTCCCTTGTCGGCGAAAGCATGCAGGAGCCGCTCAAATATTACGATAACAATGTGTACGGCACGCAAGTCTTGCTAGAAGTGATGAACGAGTTTGGTGTTAAGCAAATCGTGTTTTCCTCGACGGCAGCGGTGTACGGGGAGCCGAAGCAAATTCCGATTGTAGAAACCGACCCAACGATGCCGACGAATACGTACGGGGAAACGAAGCTGGCGATGGAAAAAATGATGAAATGGGTCGACCGCGCTTACGGAATTCGCTATATTTCGCTGCGTTATTTTAACGTCGCCGGTGCTTATGGCACGTTGATTGGTGAAGATCATGACCCGGAAACCCATCTTATTCCATTAATTTTAAAAGTACCGCTTGGCCAACGTGAAGCGATTCATATTTTTGGCGATGATTACGATACCCATGACGGCACCTGCATTCGCGACTATATCCATGTGCTCGATCTTGTTGACGCCCACATTCTGGCGGTGGAAAAGCTGCGAAGCGGTGCGGAAAGCAACGTGTACAATTTAGGAAACGGCAACGGCTTTACCGTTAAAGAAGTGATCGAAGCGGCGCGGAAAGTTACCGGTCATCCGATCCCGGCGCGAGTCATGGCGCGGCGCCCGGGCGATCCGGCGAAGCTTGTCGCTTCTGCGGAAAAAGCGAAACGCGAACTCGGCTGGGAACCAAAATACACATCCATTATCGATATTGTCGCTTCTGCATGGGAATGGCATCAGGCGAAACCGAACGGATATCGGGGTGTGTGACGATGCCAGACATTTTGACGGCGGTAGAACAGCTGATCCAATACGGGGTAAAACGTGGCCTGCTTCCAAGCGAAGATATTGTTTACGCGCGCAATCGCCTGCTGGCGGCGCTACGGCTGACGGAGTGGAAGCCAGTGGAGGTAAAGGACACGTCCTTTGCCTCCCCTTCTCCGATCTTAGAGACGATTTTAGATTGGGCGTATGAACGCGGTCTTTTGGAAACGAATACAACGACGGAGCGGGACATATGGGACGCCAAGCTGATGGACTGTTTAATGCCGCGTCCGTCGGAAGTGATCCGCGAATTTTACAACCAATATGACCAAGATCCAAAACAAGCAACAGACTGGTTTTATTCCTTAAGTAAAGCGTCGAATTACATTCAAACAGCGCGGATCTCCAAAAATAAGCAATGGAAAGTAAAAACGGCGTATGGGGAGCTCGATATTACGATCAATTTATCGAAACCGGAAAAGGACCCAAAAGAAATCGCCAAGCTGAAAGACGCACCGGCGTCATCATATCCGCAGTGCTTATTATGCAAAGAAAATGAAGGATACGAAGGAACGTGGCATCATCCGGCGCGTTCCAACCACCGCGTCGTCCCGATTACGTTGTTGGACGAAACATGGTATTTCCAATATTCCCCATACGTATATTACAACGAGCATTGCATTGTATTCCATGCCGAGCATGTGCCGATGAAAATGGAACGGAAAACGTTTGCCCGCTTACTTGATTTTATTGAAAAATTTCCGCACTATTTTATCGGTTCGAACGCCGATTTGCCGATTGTCGGGGGCTCGATTTTAGCACACGATCATTTTCAAGGCGGAAACTACACATTTGCGATGGAACAAGCGGAAATCGAAGAGTATATTTCTTTTCCTGCTTTTCCGTCATTGACGGCAGGAATTGTGCGCTGGCCGATGTCGGTGATCCGCCTTCGCGGCAAAAAAGAAGAAGTGCTCGAAGCAGCGGATTGCATTTACGAAACGTGGCGGACGTACAGCGATCCGAGTGTCGACATCTATGCCAACAGCGGCGATGTTCCGCATAATACGGTCACTCCTATCGCGAGACGCCGTGGCGATTTGTTTGAAATGGATATCGTATTGCGCAACAATCGGACATCGGAAGAACATCCATACGGCATTTTTCATCCTCATGAAGAATTGCACCATATTAAAAAAGAAAATATCGGTTTAATTGAAGTGATGGGGCTCGCCGTGCTTCCAGGAAGACTTGCTGGCGAATTAGATGCGTTGGCAACATATCTTGTCCGAAATACGAAAAAAGAAGAGTGGGACGAAGCGCTGTTAAAACATTGGGATTGGTACGAGCAAATCCGTGCCGCTTATCCGAATATTACAGAAGAAAATGTATCGGGCATTTTGCAGCACGAAGTAGGACAGCGCTTTATCACCGTGCTAGAACATGCCGGCGTGTTTAAACGCAATGAGAAAGGAAAACAGGCATTTCACACCTTTTTGCGGAAAGTGCAGGGGAAGTTGTCATGATTCGGGAAGGGATATTCAAAGGATTAAAAAGTATCATTTTAGAAAATCATTACATGAAGGCAACCTTTTTGCCTGAGTACGGCAGTAAACTCGCTTCGTTCATCGATAAAGAAACGAATGAAGAATGGCTGTTTCAAGCAAAAAGCGATACGCTCTCGATACCGAGCTACGGCGCTGTTTTTAGCGACTATGATTCTAGTGGATTCGATGAAGTATTTCCAAGCATCGATGCTTGTTTTGACCCTGTAACGGGAAAGCTGATCCCTGACCATGGAGAAGTATGGGCGCTTCCGTGGGAATATCGATTGGAAGGGGAGACAATTGTTTTTACGGTCAAAAGCCCTGTTTTTCCGTATACGATGACAAAACGGGTTTGGCTAGAAGAGAATCGGCTCTGTTTTGATTATGCGGTCACCAATGATGGTGATACACGGTTCTACTTTATTTGGACACCACACGCGCTTTTGCGATGTGACGAATATACGAAAATCGTTGTTCCCGACGGTTTAAATAGTGTGATGACCGTCGAGCATCAGACGGAACATCTTGGCGAATGGGGGACAATCCATCCGTATCCCATTACCATGTCGAAAAAAACGGGGAAGCCGTTGGATTTATCAAAAATGGAGCCGCCATCTGCGAACAACTGTGAGAAATTTTATTTTACCGAGCGCGTTTCGGAAGGTTGGTGCGGCATCGTTCAAGAAAACACGGGACGAAAGCTAATGTATCATTATCCAGCTGATAAAATTCCGTATTTAGGAGTCTGGAAAACGCAAGGCGGCTATCGCGGCGACTATAATTTGGCGCTCGAACCATGCACCGGGGTGTACGACAATTTGTCTGTCGCTTACGCCATCCGCAAAGTTTCGTTTGTCGAGCCAAAGGCCGTATTTACATGGTGGTTTCATATGGAAATAGGGGGATAGCCATTGGCTAAGAATGGGAATGATGTCCATCGATGTGGTAAGTATGAATTATAAGGAGGGGATCTATTTTAACCAATGGCGACGTTAAAAGAAATCGCGGAAAAAGTCGGGGTATCGGTGGCGACGGTGTCGCGCGTGCTTAATTATGACACTACCTTATCGGTG